>QHSP01000100.1 GCA_003220495.1 Candidatus Rokuibacteriota bacterium
GGGATTGATCGATCACGCCGTCCTCCGTCGCTCCGACCTGTGGCGCCGCCGACATCGTTCGGGAGCGAACGCGGATGTCGGCCGAGCAGGAACATTTCCGGCTCGTAGAAGAACCTTAGACGGAGATGGGGTGCGCTCCCATCGGGTGAGAGACGCAATCGAGTAGAGGAAATCTCCTAAAGGTGACGGCGAAGGGTCCGTGTGAGTCCAGCGTGATAGACCAGCGTGATGGTCGCGCGTGAGACTTCCGCGTTGAGGGCCGCCGGGGTCCGAGTCAGGTGCGGAGAGTCAGGCGCTGCAGAATCCGGACGGTCGCCGCGGAAAGCAGGGCGATCCTTCTGGGGTTGCGGCCGGGGCCCCGAACGAGCTGCCGCGGCAACTCCTGTGCCAAGGCCGATACCAGCGCGGATCTGAGATTTAGGAGGAAGGTGTACCCATGATTTGCGAACTCTGTTACCGGGATTGCAGAAATGCATCCGGGCCGCCGCCGCCGACGCGCCCCGCGGATGCCCTCGGCTGTTATGAAATCCGGAATCTCGCCCGGATCTCGTCGGGCCGTTCGGAGTAAGGGGGGATCGGCTCGTGCGGATCGAACGCCACGTCGACGACCAGCAACGCGGGCCCCTCGGCGGCGCGGGCTCGAGGGAACGCGGCGCGCAGCGCGGGCGCGTCGCCGACTCGCTCGACGTTCGCGATGCCGAATCCCCTCGCAAGCGACGCCCAGTCGACCGGAGCCGAAGGCAGCGCCTGACCGCCCGAGGACTCGTAGTGGCCGTTCACCCAGAGGAGCGCCGTCAAGTTGGAAAGATGAACGGTGGCGACGGTCGCGAGCACGTTCGGGCACATCAGCAAGGAGCCGTCGCCCTCGAGCGCGACCACGTGGCGGTCCGGGCGCTGCAGTGCCATGCCGAGCGCCAGCGGGATCGCCGCGCCCATCGAGTCGCACAGGGCGAACACCGGCGCCGTGACCGCGAGATGAGGGAGATAGCGAGAGTTGGCGCCCAGGCACGAGACCAGGACGTCGTCGGGTCCGAGCATCGCGACCAGCGCCTCGAGCAAGGGCTTGCGCGCCGTCACTCGAGATCCTCGCCGCTGATCAGGAGCACGAACGGGCCGCGCGACTTCTCGGCGGCCTCGACACCGCGGCCAACCTGGGCCGCGAGGTCGCCCGCGCGATCGGCGATCGCGTAGGGCAGCCGCCAGGCGGTAAGCGTCGGCTCCGTCACGCGGCCCTTCGGCTCGTGGTAGTAGACGGGATCGCGGCGGTCGCCGCGATAGGACACGATGAAGAAGCACGGGATCCGGTAGAGATCCACGAGCCCGGCGAGGACGCCGCCGCAGTTGAAGAGCCCCGCGTTCTGGATCAACACCGCGCCGCGGCCGCCGGCGAGCCCGACGCCGCACGCGATCGCGACCGCTTCCTCCTCGCGCGCGGCGTCGACGGCGCGGATTGTCCGGGATTCGCGTACCGTCGCCATCAGCCTGCCGATCCAGGTGTCCGGCACCGAGGCCGCGAGGGTCACCCCGGCAGCTTCGAGACCGCCGACGATCCGTTGCGCGCCGGATCGGAGGGACGTCGAGCTCAACCGTGCTTGCGGAGCTCCAGCCGGCCGATCTGGCGCCGGTGCACCTCGTCGGGGCCGTCGGCGAAGCGCAAGGTCCGCGAGTGCGCCCACATCGACGCCAGCGGGAATTCCTGGCTCACGCCGCCGCCGCCGTGGAGCTGCATGGCGCGCTCGACGACCCGCAACGTCATGTTGGGCACGGCGACCTTGATCTCGGCGATCGCCTGCTTGGCCGCCTTGTTGCCGACGGTGTCCATCATGTACGCCGCGTGCAGCACGAGCAGCCGCGCCTGGTCGATCTCGATCCGCGACTGCGCGATGCGCTCGAGCGTGATGTCGTTCTCGGCCAACCGCTTGCCGAACGCCACCCGGTTCTGCGACCGCTTGCACATCAGCTCGAGCGCCCGCTCGGCGACGCCGATCTGGCGCATGCAGTGATGGATGCGGCCGGGGCCGAGGCGGCCCTGGGCGATCTCGAAGCCGCGCCCCTCGCCGAGCAGCATGTTCGAGGCCGGCACGCGGACGTTCTCGAAGGTGACCTCGCCGTGTCCGTGGGGCGCGTCGTCGTAGCCGAACACCGTCAGCATGCGGAGGACCTTGATGCCCGGCGTCTCGCGCGGCACCAGGATCATCGACTGCTGCTTGTAGCGGTCCGGATTCTTCGCGTCGGTCTTGCCCATGAAGATGAGGATCTGGCAGCGTGGATCGCCGATCCCCGACGTCCACCACTTGTGGCCGTTGATGACGTAGGAATCGCCGTCGCGGATGATCGACGACTCGATGTTGGTCGCGTCCGACGAGGCCACCTTCGGCTCGGTCATCGCAAACGCGGAACGGATCTTGCCTTCGAGCAGCGGCTGGAGCCACTGTTTCTTCTGTTCCGGCGCGCCGTAGCGCTCGATGGTCTCCATGTTGCCGGTGTCGGGCGCCGAGCAGTTGAACGCCTCCGGCGCGATCGGCGACCGGCCCATGATCTCGCAGAGCGGGGCGTACTCGAGGTTGGTGAGCCCGGCGCCCCGCTCGCTCTCGGGCAGGAAGAGGTTCCAGAGGCCGCGCTCGCGGGCCGTCGCCTTCAACTCTTCCATGATCGGCGGAATCTGCCAGCGCGTGCTCCCCGCATTGAGCTGGTCGTGGAAGACCTTCTCGTTGGGATAGATGTACTTGGTCATGAAGTCCGCGAGCTGCTCCATGTACATCTTGGTCTTCTTCGAATACTCGAATTCCATCGTTCTCTCCCTTGAGCCGGGATTAATGCTGATAGCGCGGCAAGGTCTTGAGCGGCGAGAAGAACACCGGCCTCGCCATCCGCCCGACCGGCACCTCGATCAGCACGGGCCGGTCCATCTGGATCGCGTCGGCGATGAGCTTGCCCACCTCCGCCGGCTCCTTCGCGCGGCGACCGACGGCGCCGTACGCCTCGGCGAGGCGGACGAAGTCGGGGTTGTGCAGCTCCGCCGCGAACTTGCCACCCCAGTGCTCGTCGAGGTCGCGCGCCACGTTGCCGTAGGCGTTGTCGTTGAACACGACCGCGACGACGTTGATCCCCTGCTGGACGGCCGTCGCCATCTCCTGGGCGTAATAGAGAAAGCCGCCGTCGCCCGCGATCATGACCACCGGGCGATTCGGGTTGGCCACCTTGGCGCCGAGCGCGGTCGGATACTCGAACCCGAGGTTGCCGGAGTAGGACGACGTGATGTACGTCCGCGGGTGGTACACCGGGAAGAACGGACGCGAGAAGTAGCCGATCTGCGTCATGCCGGCGATGACGGTCGCGTCCTGGGGAATGCCCTGGCGCAGCGACCGGAGGATCGACGAGTTGGGCTCCTGGGTCATGAAGCCGGCGACTTCCTCGCGGATCTTCTCGCGCTCGGCCTTCTGCGAGGCGCGGGGCTTGCCGCCGGCGCGGAGGCGCTCGAGCAGCGCCTCGAGCGTGGCCTTCGCGTCGCCCACGAGCCCGGAGGTCTTCTTGTGATTGCGCCCGATCTCGTCGGCGTCGGCGTCGATCTGGATCACCTGCTGATCGGGCTGGAACATCGCCAGCACGCACCGGCTGCCGACCGCGAGGACGACGTCGGCCGCGTCGAGGTACCGACGCAGCGGGCTCTTCGGGAAGAGGCCGGCGCCGAGCGAGAGGTCGCTGGCGTCGCTGATCGCGCCCTTGCCTTCCGCGGTCTCGACGACGCCGGCCTGGAGGTGCTCGGCGACGGCGGCGAGCGCCGCGTGCGCGCCCGAGAGATTCACGCCCCCACCCACATAGATGGCGACTCGTTGCGCACGCAGCAGCGCTTCCGCCGCGCGGTCGATATCGGCCGCGGGTGCCGCGGCGGGCGCCGGGTGCGGGCCGACCGCCGTCAGGGTCACGTCAACTTCTTCCTCCATCGTGTCCCAGGGCATGTCGATGGCGACGGGCCGCGGACGCCCGCTTCGAAGCTGTCCGAAGGCCTCGTGGACGATGCGGGGCGCGTCGGCGACCTGCATGATGGACTGGCGCCACTTCGTCGAGCCCGCGATGGCGTCGAGCTGGTTGTCGAGCTCGTGGAGCACGCCGAGCTTCTTGCCGATCTGGTGGCGCGGGATCTGTCCCGCGATCATCAGGACCCGCGACGAGGCCGAGTACGCGGTGTTCAGTCCGGCCGCCGCGTTCAGCAGACCGGGGCCGGGCACGGCCACCGCGACGCCGATGCCGCCGCCGGCGCGCGCGTACCCATCGGCCATGTAGGTCGACGAGCCTTCGTGGCGCACGGTGATGAATCGGATCGGCTCGTCGCGAAACGCGGTGACGATGCCGTAGAGCTGAACGCCGGGAAGCCCGAACGCCACCTTCACGCCCTCGCGGGCCAGCGCCTTCACGATCGCTTCACCACCGGTCATCCGTGCCATCGACGACTCCTCACCTGAGCGGCGTTAGGGCCGAAGCGTATCACGTGCGGCGGTCGACCGTCTCCGCCCGCTCGCGGGGGTCTCATCGTACACTAGCCCGATGCCCGAGCTGCCCGAGGTCGAGGCCGCCCGCCGCTTGCTGACGCGCTCGGCGGTCGGGCGCCGGATCGTCACCGTCCGCTGCGCGCCGGATTCGATCGTGTTCCAGGGCGTGAGCCCGGCGACGATCCGGCGAGCGCTCGTCGGACGCCGCGTGATCGCGGCCCACCGCCACGGCAAGCACCTCTGGCTCGAGCTCGACCGCCGGCCCTGGCCGTGCTTTCACTTCGGCATGGCCGGCGGGATCGAGGTGCGCGGCCGCCGTCGCCATCGGCTCGTGATGGAGGGGCGGCGCGCGCACGAGGGCCAGTGGCCGCCGCGCTTTCTCAAGCTGCACCTCGTGCTCGACGACGGCGGTGAGATCGTGTTTTCCGACGCGCGGCGCCTGGGCCGCGTACGATTGCGCCACGATCCGGCGACCGAGCCGCCGATCAGCCTGCTCGGCTTCGACGCGCTCTACGACCTGCCGCCCATCGGGCGGCTGGCCGAGCTTTTCGCCGCGCGCTCGGCGCCGGTGAAAGCGGTGCTGCTCGACCAGTCGTTCTCCGCGGGCGTCGGGAACTGGATCGCCGACGAGGTGCTCTACCAGGCGCGCATCGATCCGCGCCGCCGCACGGACACTCTGACGCGGGCCGAGATCGTTCGCATCCGATCCCGGCTGAGCTCGGTCGTGGCCACGGCGGTGCGCGTCGGCGCCGACAGCGACCGCTTCCCGCCGAAGTGGCTGTTTCACACCCGGTGGAGCAAGCGGCTGCAGAGCCCGGTGACGGTGCGCGGCGAGAAGATCCGATATCTGACCGTCGGCGGACGGACGACCGCGTGGGTCGCCGAAGTTCAGCGCTAGCGGCGCGGCTGGACGGTCAGCGGGGCGCAGCGTACGATTCGGCGTAGCGGAGGAGCGAGTCGATGGCGAATATCGCGCCGGTGCATCTGATGAAGTGGATCGAGGAGCACAAGACGCTGTTCAGCGGACCGGTGGCGAACAAGGAAGTCTTTCCCGAGAGCGAGTTCATCTATCAGATCGTGCGCGGGCCGAACGCGCGGAACGACTTTCACATCGATCCGGGCGACGAGATCTTCCATCAGCTGAAGGGCGACATCACGGTGCGATGCATCGACACCGACGGTAAGCCGCGCGACATCACGGTGCGCGAGGGCGAGGCGATGCTCTGCCGTGCCGGCACGCCGCACTGCCCGATCCGCCCGGCCGGCACCTGGGGGCTCGTCATCGAGCGCAAGCGCCGGGCCGACGAGCGCGACGGGCTCGCGTGGTTCTGCGAGCGGTGCGGCGCCAAGCTCCACGAGACGACGTTCTCGGTCACGAACATCGAGGTGGAGCTGCTCGACGCCATCAAGAAATTCAACGCGAGCGCGTCACAGCGGACGTGCAAGACGTGCGGCGCCGTCCTGCCCGTGCCCGCCGGGGCCGCATCGGCCTGATCGTCGCGACAGATCGCCGGCCGCCGCCTCCCGCTCGCGTCAGCGCGCGAAGTTGTCGATCAGGAAGCGCGAGATGCTGTGGCGCGAGGGCAGGCTGGGGAGGTTCGTGCACGGAAACCAGCGCGCGTCCTCGAGCTCCTCGGCGTCCACCTTGATCTCGCCGCCGGCATACGTGGCGACGAAGCCGACCATCAGCTGGCTCGGGAAGGGCCAGTTCTGGCTGCCGACGTACCGGATGTCTTTCACGTCGACGCCGACCTCTTCCTTCACCTCGCGCGCGACACAGCCCTCGAGCGATTCGCCGTTGTCGACGAAGCCGGCGACGAGCGCGTAGCGGCCGGGCGCCCAGATGGCCTTGCGCGCCAGCAGCACGCGATCACCGTCGCGCACGACGACGATGACCGCCGGGTGCAGGTGAGGGTAGTGCTCGTACTTGCACTTCGGACAGCGCTTGCCCCACTCGCCGGCGAGGCGCTCGGTGGGCTCGCCGCAGCGGGGGCAGAAGCCGCTCGTCGACTCCCACCAGAGGGCCTGCATCGCCATCCCGCCGAGCGAGAGCAGATCGTCCGGCAGACGCGTGCCGGCCATCGGCACGAGCGTCTCGCGCTGGAATTCGTCCGGGACGACGGCGTCCCCAGGAAGAGCGGCCACCCAGCACTCGGTGTCGCCGCCCAGGGTGCCGAGCCAGATCGCTTCGCCGAGCGCGCCGTCGAGCTTCGTGGGCCGCGCGCCCGACGGCAGCCGGAAGCGATCACCATCCGGAACGACCAGGAGCTTCTGGTCCTGGATGATGAGCCAGCTGCCGCGCTCGGTCGGCGGCTTCGTCCCGCGCTTGGCCGGAGCGAAGGCGCCGCGCAGGCAGTCGATGTTGAAGGGCAGGTAGACGCTCAGCGGAGTGGTCATGAGCCGAGGAGCCCCACGTCGCTGGGCTCGCCGGCGCGAGAGGCCACCGGCACGCGGTCACCGGCCGGCGCCTCGACGCCGAGCTTCTTGAGCGCGGGCATGACCTCGCGCGCGAAGAGCCGCATGTTCCGCTCGGCGTCCTCGTACGGCATCCCCGCGTAGCTGAAGACGCCGATGTAGTGGCTGTTGCCGGTGCGCGCGTGGATGTCGAGGATCTTCTCGTAGCACTGCTTGGGCGTGCCCCAGACTTGCAGGTTCATGAAGTAGTCGATGACCGTGTCGGTCCCGTACTGCGTGATCTTCTCGGCCATCTTGCCGTAGTACTCGTAGCCCTTCGTCCGGGCGAGGTGATCGCCCTGGAACTGATAGTGATCGAGGACGGTCTGGTAGTAGCCGCCGATGAACCGCCGCGCCATCTCTTCCGCGCGCGCCGGGCTCTCGTCGCAGAACGTCCAGCCCGCGGAGACCGGCGGCGGGGCATCGACGCCGTTCAGCTCTCGGTAAACCGTGCGGTAGGTCTCGAGCTCGCGCGCGACTTCCTTCCAGGGCTTCTGCGGGATGATCAGGATCCCGACGCCGAGCCTGGCCATGACGGGCAGCGACTCCGGCGACACGGCCGCCGCGTAGGTGCGGCCGCGGAACGACTTGAAGGGCGCCGGCCGGATCGCGGCGCGCGGCTGCTTGACGAAGGTGCCGTCGTACTCGCAGTAGCCCGTCTCGAGCCCGAGCAGCAGCATCTCGGCGGATTCGGTGAAGCGCTGGCGCGACTCGTCCATCGAGAGCCGGAAGCCGTCGAACTCGACCTTGCCGGCGCCGCGGCCGAGGCCCAGGATGAGCCGGCCGCCCGAGATGGTGTCGAGCATCGCCACTTCCTCGGCGACGCGCATCGGGTCGTGCCACGGGAGCACCACCACCATCGAGCCCAGGCGCGCGCGCTCCGTGCGCCCGGCCATGTAGGTCAGGAACTGCAGCACGTCCGGGCACATCGTGTAGTCGGTGAAGTGATGCTCGACGCCCCAGATCGACTCGAAGCCGAGCGGCTCGGCCAGATCGGCGAGCCGGAGCTCGTTTCGATAGACCTCGCGGTCTGTTCGCGCCTTGCCGGGGTTCTGGAAGACGGCCGCCATTCCAACGTGCATGGGACGCTCCCCCTTCGCCGTTGTATTATTGCGCCGATGAGCCCATTCGATCCAGCCCCCTTCGTCGAGCGTCGACAGCGGTTCGCGGCCGCCATCGGAGACGGCCTCGCCGTCGTGCCCGGCGCGCGGGAGATCCTGCGCAACGGGGACGTCAACTACGAGTTCCGTCAGGCCTCCGACTTCTTTTTTCTGACCGGATTCGACGAGCCCGACGCGGTCGCCGTCTTCAACCCGGCGGACGCCAAGGAGCGCTACGTCCTCTTCGTGCGCCCCCGCGACCGCGAGATGGAGATCTGGAACGGCCGCCGCGCCGGCGTCGAGGGCGCGATCGCGACCTATGGCGCCGACGCCGCGTACACGATCGACCGCCTCGACGCGAAGCTGCGCGAATACATGGTCGACCGGCCCGCGATCTTCTACAAGCTGGGGAGCGGCGCCTTCGACAGCCGGGTCACGCGGCTCGTCGGCGATCTGAGGGCGGCGCGGGCCCGCGGCTTCGCGGCGCCGGTGCGGATCGAGGATCCCGGGCCGATCCTCAACGAGCTCCGGCTGCGCCGCTCGCCCTCCGAGCTGGCGCGCCATCGCCGCGCGTGCGAGATCAGCCGCGACGCCCACATCGAAGCGATGCGCTACGCGCGGCCCGGGCTCTACGAGTACCAGGTGCAGGCGGCGCTCGAGTACGTGTTCCGCGTGAACGGCTCGCCGCGCAACGGCTATCCATCGATCGTGGCGTCGGGCCCCAACGCGTGCATCCTCCACTACAGCGAGAACAATCGGCAGATGGAGGACGGCGACCTGTTGCTGATCGACGCCGGCTGCGAGTGGGGCTATCACTCGGCCGACATCACGCGGACCTTTCCCGTCAACGGGCGCTTCACGACCGCCCAGCGCGCGGTCTACGAGATCGTCCTGCGCGCGCAGCTCGCGGGGATCGCGGCCGCGCGTCCGGGCAACCGCTACGAGGCGGTGCACGAAGCGGCCCGGCGCGTCCTCACCGAGGGGCTCGTCGCGCTCGGCGTGCTGCCGCGCGGGGTCGAGGAATCGCTCGCGATGCACCACTATCGCGAGTTCTACATGCACGGCACGGGACACTGGCTCGGCATGGACGTGCACGACGTCGGCGACTATCGGATCGACCGGAAGTCGCGCGTGCTCGAGCCCGGCATGGTGCTGACCGTGGAGCCCGGCCTCTACTTCGACCCCGAACGGGAGACGGCCACGTTCCACCTGCGCGAGTACAGCGAGGAGGAGGCGTGGGAGCGCCGCCTCCGGCTGGGCGCGGGCGCCGCGAGAAAGGTCGAGGACGAAGAGAAGGCGAAGGCCGAGAAGATCACGCACCCCGTTCCCAGAGAGCTGCGCGGCATCGGGATCCGCATCGAAGACGACGTGCTGATCACCGCGGACGGTTGCGACGTCCTCACCGCGGGCACGCCGAAGACGGTCGACGAGGTCGAGCGCGCCTGCGCCGAACCGCCACGCCTGCCGCGTTCCTGATTCGCCAGGCGACCGTCTGGGCGGTCTTTCTCCTGGTCGCGGCGTGCTCGTCGAGCGGCGGCGCCGGCGGATCCGGCATCGCCGTGACGATCACACCGGAGAGCGCGGGGCGGACGATCGAGCTCCGCAAGGATCAGGAGCTGCGCGTTCGCCTGCCGATCAACTCGGCGAACGGCTATCGATGGCTACTCGCCGCGGCGCCGAGCGACGTGCTGAAGCTGGAGGGCCTGCCGGCCTTCGAGCATGATCCGGCCCGCCCCGGCGTCGGGGGCACGCCGGGGGTCGAGATCTGGCGGTTCACGACGGCCCACAAGGGCCAGCAGATCTTGCTCTTCGACTATCGCCGCCCGTGGGACACGGAGGCGCCGCCCCTGCGGCAGCTCTCGTTCACCGTCACCGTTCGCTGAGACGGCTGACCGCTAGCGATCGAGCGCTGCGCGAAACGCACCCTCCAGGGTCGGGTGGCGGAACGCATAGCCGCTGGCCTGGAGTCGTGCGGGCACGACGCGCTGGCTCGTCAGCAAGAGCTCGTCCGCCATCTCGCCCAGCGCCAGGCGCGCCGCGAACGCGGGCAGGGGCACGAGCGTCGGCCGTCCGAGCACGCGTCCCAACGTGCGGGTGAACTCGGCGTTGGTCACCGGCGCGGGCGCGACGGCGTTCACCGGGCCGCGCAGGCCATCCGTCGAGAGGGCGTGGCGGATCGCGCCGGTCACGTCGTCGAGCGCGATCCAGCTCATCCACTGGGCGCCATCGCCGATGACGCCGCCCAGGCCCAGCCGGAACGGCGTCAGCATCTTGGCGAGGGCGCCACCCTTCGCGCTCAGCACCATGCCGAGTCTCAGGTTCACCACGCGGATCCCCTGCGCGATCGCGGTCGCGGTGGCCGCCTCCCAATCGCGAGCGAGCTCGGCGAGGAAGCCGGTACCCGAGCGGCTCTCTTCGGTGAGCACCTCGTCGCCCCGGCCGCCGTAGTAGCCGATGCCGGACGCGCAAACGAGGACGGCGGGCGGCTTGGGGAGCCGGGTCAAGGTCTGAACCAGCAGGCGTGTGGCGGTCGTGCGACTTTCGCGGATCCGCCGCTTCTTCTGCGCCGTCCACCTGAGCCCCATGATGCTGTCGCCGGCGAGATGGACGACGGCGTCGGCGACGGCCGGGCCGGCTGGAGCGATCGCGCCCGACGACGGCTCCCAGCCGAGCGCGTCCTCGCCGGGCCGCGGCGCCCGGCGTACGAGCGGGATCACGCGATGCCCGCCCGCTTCGAGGGACGCGACCAGCGCCGAGCCGACCAGGCCGCTGGCGCCGCTGACGGCGACGATCACGCCATCGCGCCGCCGTCGACGGTGTAGATCGCGCCGGTGATGTAGGTCGCGTCGGGGCTCGCGAGGAAGGCCACGAGGGCGGCGACCTCCTCGGGCGCGCCGTAGCGACGCATCGGGATGGTGGCGGTGAGCCGCTCGCGCTTGATCTCGGTCTCGAGCTGTTGGGCCATCGGTGTCTCGATCGGCGCCGGGCACACGGCGTTGACGCGGATGTTGTGGCGCGCGAGCTCGAGCGAGGCGGTGCGCGTCATCCCGACGACCGCGTGCTTGCTCGCGGTGTACGCGATGATGTTCGGCGAGCCCCGCAGGCCCGCGATCGAGGCGGTGTTCACGATCGCGCCGCCGCCGCGGGCGCGCAGCAGCGGCGTGACGACCTTCATCCCGAGCCAGACGGCCTTGAGGTTGACGGCGATCACGCGATCGAACGTGTCTTCCGGGTAGTCGACCAGCGGCTTCAGCGCCCCGAGGACACCGGCGTTGTTGAAGAAGACGTCGACGCCGCCGAACCGTTTCACCGCGGCCTCGGCGTACTTCTCGACGTCCGCCACCCGGGTCACGTCGGCCTCCACCCCGAGCACCTCGCCGTCGACCTTCTCCACCGCGGCCACGCTCTGCCGTAAGGTCGCCGCCGCGAGATCCACGAGCACCACGCGCGCGCCTTCGGACGCGAAGCGCACGGCCGCGGCGCGACCGATGCCGCCGGCACCGCCGGTGATGAGCACGACCTTCCCGGTGAATCGCGCCATGTCAGGCGCATCTTGCTCTTGGCAACGACTCGACGCAAGCTTGGGGCGCCATGACCGAAGACGAAGGGCTGAAGGCGCTGGTCGGAGGCGACGCGGCGGCGGCCGCCCGCGCCGAGGCGGCGCTGTGGCAGATGTGGCACCGCTCGGGCGACCGCGAGATCGACACGCTGCTGCGCGAGGGAATGGCGGCCATGGAGCGCCGCGATCTCGTTGGAGCCGAGGCGATCTTCGCGCGGATGATCGCCCAAGCCCCCGCGTTCGCCGAGGGGTGGAACAAGCGAGCGACCGTCCGCTACGTCGCCGAGAACTACGAGGGCTCGATCGCCGACTGCGAGGAGACGCTCGCGCGCAACCGGCACCACTTCGGCGCGCTCTCGGGCGCGGGGCTCTGCTACATGGCGCTCGGCCGTCACCGCGACGCTGCGGCGATGTTCCGTCGCGCGCTGGCGGTGCATCCACGACTCGGCGGAGCGCGCCACAACCTGGCCGTCGCGCTCGGCGAGGCCGTCCGGGGTAACGGCCACTAGCGTGCGCAAGTGGGAGCGCTGCGATTCGCGCTGAGCGCGGAGTACTCGCTTATGGTTGCCCTGTATGTCGGCCCTGGCCACTGTCCCTTCTTTCTCGAGACGCCCCGCGTCTCGCTGAGCGGGTCGGTCGATCCGTCCGGTGCAGCCGGCGTCCGGCGGTGAGCTAGAGCAACGCGCACGCCACGCTGGCGGCGATGCAGGGATCGAGCGAGTTCAGAGACTTGGCGGGCGAAACCAGCTTGCGCTAGGACGGCCCGATGCGGCGATTCCCCTCACCCTCGCGGGGAACGCGCCGCCGATTGTGCGGGATGCGGGGTAGCCCTTCACGATCGGCGAGCGGCCGTCGAAGTGCAAGCGAACGAGCAGCTTGAATGAAGGGAAGTGATGCGCTGGAGGTTCTTGAAACGTCGCGGATACGCGCGGTCGAGCTAGCTCACGAGCCCTAGCGTCGTGACGGAGTCGTCGGAGTACGTATTCAGTAGTCCTCGACCTGGTCGCCACTGCAGACCGAGATTGATTTGATCGGGCACCGCGAACGGGATGCCGCTCCAGGCGCCCTTCATCTGCGTGGTCGCCTGTAGAGCCCCTTCACGATCGAGAGGCGCCGGGAGCCGTTCCGGTGCGCGAACTGCGACGCGGTGATACTGCGCCATTGTGGCGCGCATTACTGCGCCTTCCGTGGCGCAAGGCTCGAGCCGGGAGCGCGGTCGTGACGTTGCCTAGCTACCTCACTCCACAGCAGGTCGCCAACATGCTCCAGGTCGACGAGCGCACGGTGCTCCGCTGGGCACAGCAGGATGCTTCTATGCCGGTGACGCGCATCGGCCGTGTGATCCGCTTCGAGAAGGCCGCGCTCGACCGCTGGTTGGCTCGGAAGCGTGCTCGGCCAGCGCAAAGTTCAACGCAAGCAGCCAAGGCTGCGGTGTAAGTGCCGCCGCAGTCAGTAACGGCCCGCTGTCTACTGATCAGGCGTGGACAACGAAAGGCCGACGCAGGATGGCCCTCACACTGCCCATCGAAACTTGAGCTCAGCAAAACAGCGCCAGTCAACGGGACGGCGAAGGGCTGACAGCATGAACGCTTTGAAAGTCGAGGCCTAGAAACCCGCGAAGCCGGGAGACGATGAAATCGCCGACCGCGCGGAGTCCTGGTCGCCGCCCATGTCCTTGCGGCTGGCGAAGACCATGTGGTCGAAGCGCCGCTTGAGCGTCTTCAGGAGGGCCTCGGTGGGAACCAGGTCGAGATCGGTCATAGCCACAATCGATTCTCTTTACAGTTGACGGTAACCTGGACAACGAGGCAGAGTATCCTGACATCGTCCAGGGGGGCAACGCATGCGAGTAATAGGCCTGTCCATCCTCTTGGTTCTCGCTTGGGCTAACCTAGTTGGCGCACAGGAGCCCGCCCACGATCCTATGCGCGACGCGGTGCGCGACATGATGGTCGGCAATGCAATACGCAACAGCATGCCTGCGGAATATCGGATCGGGCGCGAGGACACGCTGAGGATCTCAGCAAATGACGGCGCGTTGCCAACGCTGACCGTCCACGTCCGACCTGACGGCACAATCTCCCTGCCACTCCTCGCCGACGTGCCGGCGGCGGGCTTTACGGCCGCTGAACTGTCTGATGTTCTGACGACCAAGCTCAGGGCGTTCATCCCAAACCCTAGGCCTTCAGTCATCGTTCTAGATCAGCGCAGCGTCCGGCCGTAAAGCCCACGCGCGGTCCATCTTATTCGATGCCGGACGGGGCGCCTTCTTCGGGGCCAATCTCAGGCGGCGTGGCGGGAGGCGCAGCGGGACCGTTATCGGTTCGGCCTGTGCCGAACAGGCTGCTCAGAAGAGAAGTTAGAGCTGCGATAGCGGCTTGACCGCTTCCGAATGTCTGCCCACCATTCGAGAGGGTTCCACCCCAGCCGGACCAAGTGATCTTACCCGTAGAATCGATCTGGGCTATGCCACCCTCGTTCGTGAAACTGAAACCGCCCCAGCCGGCCCCGGGGTTGAGACCGGAGTAGTTAGCTGGAGTGATGTTCAACGAGAAGTTGAGGTTTGCTGGCCCAGTCTCTTGGGCCTCCTCGTCGGTTTGAACCTGATTCCTGGCTTCCACTCGCTCCCTGAGCTTCTGCTCGAACTCACGCAGATAGGCCACGACTTCTTCCAAGAAAGCCAGGTTGGAACTTCTCATCTTGGCAGCCATGGCGGCCGGAGCTTCCAGGTAAGCCATGGTCATAAAACTCTCTCTCGCAACAGCCTCGACGCCAGACTTGAGCCCGAACGCGAACTCTATCGAGCGCGCAGCGACGCTTTCGTTCGACAGCCTTCCCAGCGTGAACTGGATATCGAGGGCGGTGTCAAAGACCCTTCCGACATATACCTGCATCTCTGCAGTTCTTTGCGGGCTTACAAAGATCATGGGCGACCTCCGATCATCTGGATAGAGCCGGTTTCTATTCCTATGCGTCCTATGCGTCGCCTCGGCTCACCAGCGTGTCGACCACACCGCCTTCGCCGGCAGTTTGACGCTTCGAGAACGCTGTAATCCGTCTCCAAAACGCGCCTCGACAACTCACGAATATGGGCTCGTCGTCGACGATCACGACTACGGCACTCCGCGGGAGATGCCGCATCGTCGCCGACGCACCGGGTCGACGCGAACGTGCGGTTCGAGCGCGAGATTTGGCGGTGCCTCCCGAGCTGAATCGCGCCATGCTTACTGCACCCACTCGTCGACATCGGCCCGGTATCTCCGTCTGCCTTCTACTAAACGGTGGCCGACGAGCCGCGGTTCTTCAATGGACGCTAAATACGAAATGATGGACGAAATCGATCTCCGAGATGTTCAACATCTATTCCTATTCCGAGTACGCAAGATGGGACTGCTGACTCATTGGACAGGACTGCTGCGGGTCGATCCTTCTTGGCAAGTAGTGGGGACCCGGAGTAAGGACTTAGCTCAATGACACGACGCGGAGCGGATCTATCTCGACATCGTCGGGCGCGATCCAGAGCAAAGAACGCGGGAGCGGTCGAGGTGACCACGCGGCACGCGTGCGCTGGCCCTTTGCGGCTGGGCTCCATCCCGGCGCGTTGCGTCCGCCGCCGCTTGGCGGGAACGGGTCGCTCGACCCCTCCCGCCCGCCCTCACCCCGACGCGCCGTCTCCCGTTCTCGCCTTAGCGCGGTTCAGCGCGCACGGTAGTCGCGATGCCAGAGGTTGAGGTAGTCGCGGGCGTTTTGCAAGATGTCCTCGAGCTCGGCGGCGTCCATTTTTCGGATAGGCTTGGCGGGGACGCCCATGAAGAGCCAGCCGGCGGTCACGATCTTGCCCGGCGGGACCAGGGCGCCGGCGCCGACCTGCGCGCCTTCCTCGATCACGGCGCCGTCCAGGACGATCGCGCCGATGCCGATGCGCACGTTGTTCATGACCCGGCAGCCGTGGACGACCGCGCGGTGGCCGATCGTGACGTTGTCGCCGACGATGCACGGATGCTCGGGCCTGACGTGCAGCACCGAGTTGTCCTGGACGTTCGAGTTCCGCCCGAGCGTCACGTAGTTGTCCTGGTCGCCGCGCAGCACCGCGAAGGGCCAGACCGACGCGCCGGCCGCGATCGTGACATCGCCGATGACGGCCGCCTGCGGGTCGACGTAGGCCTCGGGATCGATTCGTGGCGTGCGGCCGGGCACCGAGCGGATCATCGAGTCCTCCGGGAGTGGAAATGGCGCGAGTGGGATTATACTGACGCGCGCACAGGAGGAAACCCAGCGAGATGATCGCGCAGACCGCCGAGATCCGCGAAGCGCACCGGTTCGACGTCGCCGCGCTCGAGCGCTACATGCGCGCCCATGTCGAAGGCTTCAGCGGGACGCTCGAGGTGCGCCAGTTCCGAGGCGGCCAATCGAATCCGACGTATCACGTGTCGGCCGGCGGCCGCGAGTACGTGCTGCGCCGCAAGCCGCCGGGCAAGCTGCTGCCCTCCGCGCATGCCGTCGACCGGGAATACCGGGTCATCACGGCGCTCGGCAAGTCCGGCTTTCCGGTGCCGCGCACGTTCGCCTTGTGCGAAGACGACTCGGTCATCGGCACCGCGTTCTACGTCATGGACTGCGTGCACGGGCGGATCTTCACCGACCCGGCGATCCCCGGCCTCACGCCGCGCGAGCGGGGCGCGATCTACGAATCGCTCATCGACGTGCTGGCGCGCCTGCACACCGCCGACTGGCAGGCGCTCGGCCTCGCCGACTTCGGGCGGCCGGGCAACTACTTCGCGCGCCAGATCCACCGGTGGACCCAGCAGTATCGCGCCTCGGAGACGGAGAAGATCGAGTCGATGGAGCGGCTGATCCCGTGGCTGCCCGAGCACCTCCCGGCCGGCGACGAGACCACGCTCGTCCACGGCGATTTCAGGCTCGGCAACGTGATCATCCACCCGACCGAGCCGCGCATCGTGGCCGTCCTCGACTGGGAGCTCTCGACGCTCGGCCACCCGCTCGCCGACCTCGCCTACTTCTGCCTGCCCTATCGTTTCACGCGCGAGTGGGAGGGGCTGGCCGACAAGGATCTAAGCGAGCTCGGGATCCCGGGCGAGGCAGACTACGTCGCCGACTACTGCCGGCGGGCCGGCCGCGGCGCCATCGCCGACTGGGAGTTCTGTCTCGCCTTCGCGATGTTCCGGCTGGCCGCGATCGCCCAGGGCATCATGGGCCGCGTGGTCGCGGGCACCGCGAACGACCCGAACGCCGAGGAGCGCGGCCGGCGCGCGCGCCCGCTCGCCGACTCGGGCTGGGCGCTGATCGCCTCACGCGCCTAGCGGGCCACCGTTCGCGCCTCAGTAGTCGTAGAGACGCT
>QHSP01000129.1 GCA_003220495.1 Candidatus Rokuibacteriota bacterium
CGCGACCTATCTCTGGCTCGCGGTGCTCTTCGCCATGAGCGGCCAGCTCAACGAGCTCGGCTTCATGAGCTACGTCGGCGGGCGGCTGTCCTCCGCGCTCGAAGGTGTCGCGTGGCCGGCCGTCTACGTCGCGCTCCTCGTGCTGTACGTGCTGATGCACTACCTGTTCGTCAGCCAGTCGTCGCAAGTGCTGGCGCTCTTCGGGGTGTTCGTCGACGTCGGGCTGCGGGCGGGAGTGCCGACGCCGCTGATGGCGTTCGCGCTGCTGTTCGCCAGCAGCTACTTCTCGACGATCACGCCGCAAGGGGGCAGCCAGAACGTCATCTTCGTGGGCAGCGGCTACCTGACGCAGGGCGAGCTGTACAAGCTGGGGGCGCTGACCACGAGCTTCTGTCTCCTCGTCTTCTTGCTGCTGGGCACCCCGTGGCTTTTCCTGGTTGTCCGCTGAGGAGCCGACCATGGAATACCTCGTCACCGCCTTGCGAGAGCACCAGGAGCTCACGATCTTCCTGACCCTGGCGGTCGGCTTCTTCATCGGCCGGCTCCGGTTCGGGACGTTCAGCCTCGGTACCGTCGTGGGCACCCTGCTGGCCGGTGTCCTCATCGGGCAGCTCGACATCAAGGTGCCCGCGACGGTGAAGAACGTCTTCTTCGACCTGTTCCTGTTCACGATCGGGTACAAGGTCGGCCCACAGTTCTTCCGCGGCCTCAAGAAAGACGCGATGCCGCAGCTGGCGGTCACCGTCGTTTTGTGCGTCACGTGCCTGCTCAGCGCATTCACGGCTGCGAAGCTTCTCGGGTATGACATGGGAACGACGGCCGGGCTCCTGGCCGGGGCATTCACCGAGTCCACGGTCATCGGGACCGCCGGTGACGCGATCAGCCGGCTCGACCTTCCGGCGGCTGACAAGACCGCGCTGGTGAACAACATCCCGGTTGCGTATGCCGTGACCTACCTGGTAGGAACGGCGTTCATCGTGTGGTTTCTGCCGAACGTCGGTCCCTGGCTGATGCGCATCGACCTGAAAGAGGAGAGCCGCAAGCTGCAGGCCCAGGTGGTCGGCGCCGCCGACGCGGAGCCGGGCGTGATCTCGGCGCTCCAGCGGTTCGCGGTCCGCGCGTACCGCGTGACGAACGAGCGACTCCTGAACCGGACGGTCGCCGCGATCGAGGCGCTGCCGGTCGGCCAGCGTGTCTTCATCTCGAGGATCCGTCGCAACGACGCGATCGTCGAGGCGCGGCCGGACACCATCGTCCGTCTGGGCGACGTCGTGGCGGTGATGACTCGCGCCGAGCTGCTGATGGCGCGAGGTGGCGAGGTCGGCTCCGAGGTGACCGATACCGAGCTCCTCGATTTTCCGGTCGAGGTCCTCGACGTGGTCGTCACCAACCGGGCCATGGCGGGCAAGACGCTGACGGAGCTCGCCGCCCTCGAGTCGTCGCGCGGGGTCTTCCTTCGAAAGATCGTGCGGCTCGGGCAGGAGATGCCGTTCACGCTCGAGACGCGCATCGATCGGGGCGACGTGCTGAGCCTCATCGGCGCCAAGCCCGATGTCGAGCGCGCGGCGAAGGACCTCGGCTACCCGGATCGGCCCACGGTCACGACCGACATGATCTTCGTCGGCCTCGGGATCTTCATCGGTGGACTCGTCGGGCTGCTGTCGGTCACCGTCGGCGGGCTCCCGCTCACGCTGACCGCCAGCGGCGGGGCGCTGATCATGGGCCTCGTGTTCGGCTGGCTGCGCGCGGTGCGGCCGACGTTCGGGCGCATTCCCGAGGCCGCCATGTGGGTCTTCGAGACGGTCGGGCTCACGGTCTTCATCGGCGTGGTCGGTCTCAGCGCGGGTCCGAGCTTCGTCACGGGGCTGCAGAGGTCCGGCGTGAGCCTGATCCTCGTCGGCCTGGTCGTGGCCGTGCTGCCTCACGTCACCGCGATTCTCTTCGGCCGTTTCGTCCTGAGGATGAACCCCGTCATCCTCCTCGGGGCGTGCGCCGGCGCGGGGACCATCACCGCGGGTCTCCGCGCGGTCCAGGAGAAAGCGGAGAGCCCGCTTCCCGCGCTCGGCTATACCGTGCCCTACGCCCTCGGCAACATCTTGCTGACCGCCTGGGGGCCGGTCATCGTGGCGTTGATGCGGTAGAGTGACGGCCAATGGAAGCTCGTGACCGCGCGGACGAGCGAGGGCGCGCTGATCGCGACACGGTGTCGGCGATCGAGCGCTTCTTGAGCTGGGAAGCGGCCGGTGGCCTCACGCTGATCGCCGCGGCCGCGGCCGCCATCGTCTGGGCCAATTCGCCCCTGGCCGAGCTCTACAGCGCCATTCTCAAGGCTCCGGCGGCAGTGCAGCTGGGAAGCTTCCAGATCGCCAAGCCGATGTTGCTGTGGATCAACGACGGGCTGATGGCGGTCTTCTTTCTGCTCGTTGGCCTCGAGATCAAGCGGGAGCTGCTGGAGGGCGAGCTCGCCCAGCCCGGTGCGATCGCCCTGCCGGCCATCGCCGCCGTCTCGGCGATGGCCGCGCCGGCGGCCATCTATCTGGCTTTCAATCACGCCGGATCTGATCTCGTCGGCTGGGCCATCCCGACCGCGACGGACATCGCCTTTGCGGTCGGCATCCTCGCCCTGCTGGGGACGCGGGCGCCGAGTTCGCTGAAGCTGTTCCTCCTGGCCCTGGCCATCATCGACGATCTGGGAGCGATCATCATCATCGCGCTGTTCTACACGGCGGACCTCTCGACCGGATCGCTCGCGCTGGCCGGGGCCGCCATCTTGCTGCTGATCGCGCTCAATCTCGCGGGCTGCGCCCATGTGGCCGCCTACGTCCTGGCGGGTGTGTTCCTCTGGATCTGCGTCCTCAAGTCCGGCGTGCACGCGACCCTGGCGGGTGTCGCGCTGGGATTCGCGGTTCCGCTCCGGGGCGCCAGGGAAGGGCAGGAGGCGCCACTGCACCGACTCGAGCACAGCCTGCATCCCTGGGTGGCTTTCGGGATCCTTCCCGTCTTCGCGCTCGCCAACTCCGGTATCCCGCTGGCCGGCATCTCCCCGGCGAGCCTGTTGTTGCCGGTGCCCCTCGGCATCGCGCTCGGGCTCTTCGTGGGTAAGCAGCTCGGCGCGAGCGTGGCGACCTGGCTCAGTGTGCGACTGGGCCTGGGCACGCTTCCGGCGGGTGCGAGCTGGCTTCAGATGTACGGCGTGTGCGTGCTCGCCGGAGTCGGGTTCACCATGAGCCTCTTCATCGGAACGCTCGCCTTCGCGGACGAAGGGCAGCTCGCGGCGGTCCGCCTGGGCGTCCTGACGGGGTCCCTCCTATCAGCCGTGCTCGGGTACATCGTGCTCTACGTCGCCAGCGCGCGGTTCAGAGCTATAGGTTCAGCGATATGAACGAATGGCATCACCACGCTCGGGCCCGGGCCAGAGCGTTCGACGAGACGGGAGAAGGAAGATGACACGATGGCAGCTCACTCGGCGGCTCGAAGTCCAGTTGAGGGCGTGCTTGGCCGGTATGGTGCTGCTGACGCTCGTCGTCGGATGCGGGCGTGACGACGCGAAATCGTCCAAGCAGGCGCCGGCCACGCCCACACAAACCGTCATCGTCGTCGAGGTTCCGCAGCGAACCGTGAGCGTCGGCGCCGATTTCGTGGCGCGGACGGAAGCGGTGCCCACCGTGGAGATTCGAGCGAGGGTCTCGGGAATGCTGGAGCAAGTACGGTTCCGAGAAGGATCCGAGGTCAAGCAGGGCCAGACCCTGTTCGTGATCCAGCAGGAGGAGTATAAGGCGTCGCTCCAGACGGCGCGCGCCCAACTGGCCAAGGCCGAGGCCGATCTCCTTCGCGCGAAGGACGCCTCGGTCGTCGATCGGGCCCGCGCGAGCCTCGATCAGGCCAAGGCCGATCTCGGCAAGGACCAAGCCGACGTGGCGCGCTACCGCCCGCTCGTGGAGCAGCAGGCGATTCCCAAGCAAGACCTGGACACCGCCCTCTCGCGCGAGCAGGCGTCGGCCGCGGGCGTCGTGGCAGGGGAGGCCGCCCTCAAGGACTCGATCCTCGTTCAGCGCACGGCAATCCAGCTCGCCGAGGCCGCGGTCGAGTCCGGCAAGGCCGCCGTGACCCAGGCCGAGCTCAACGTCAAGTACACCACCATCGAATCGCCCATCACCGGCATCATCAGCAAGCTCGCCGTCGATACAGGCAACCTCGTCGGCAAGGGCGAGCCCACCTTGCTGGCCACGGTCTCGGCCATCGACCCGATCTTCGCGGACTTCGCGATCACCGAGGCGGACTATCTGCGGCTGATCAAGCGGATCCCGGGGCTCGGGCGCGGCGAGGTGCCGCGAGACCGGGCGCCGACGCTCGAGCTGGTCCTGTCGGACGGCAGCACGTTTCCGCAGAAGGGCCGGCCGATCTTCGTCGACCGGGCGATCGATCAGAAGACGGGGACCATTCAGGTTCGGGCCGAGTTCCCCAATCCCCAGCGCGTCCTGCGCCCGGGCCAGTTCGGTCGCGTGCGGGCCATCACGGAAGAGGTGCCCGACGCGATCCTGGTGCCGCAGGTGGCCGTTCAGGATCTGCAGGGCGCCAAGACCGCGATGGTGGTCGGCGAGGACAACAAGGTCGCGATGCGCACCTTGACCTTGCGCCAGCCCTACCAGGACTTCTACATCGTCACGGCCGGGCTCAAGGCCGGCGAGCGCGTGATCGTCGAGGGCCTCCAGAAGGTGAGGCCCGGGATCGTGGTGAAGGCCGAGCTCAGGCCGGCCGCCGACGGAATGCCGGCGCCGGCTCAGCCGGCCCCGGCGCCGCCGGCGGCGGCCCCAGCAGCGCCGCCCGCGTCGAAGCCCAAGAGCGGAAGCTAGACGAACCATGGCTGGATTTTTCATCCGCCGCCCGATCGTCGCGATCGTCATCGCCATCCTCACCGTGCTGCTCGGCACGTACTCGCTCCTCAAGCTCAGCTTCGAGCAGTACCCGTTCCTGGCGCCGCCGACCATCCGGGTCACCGCCACCTATCCCGGCGCCTCCGCGGTGGCCGTGGAGCAGTCGGTTGCCACGCCCGTCGAGCA
>QHSP01000057.1 GCA_003220495.1 Candidatus Rokuibacteriota bacterium
TCGGAGCTCCCATGCAGGCGATCTCGCTCAGGCTCTCGACGGCGTCGAGCGCCGACGCCCTGAGCGCCGAGGTCGTCCTCGTGGCGGCGCGGCCCGGGACCCTTCACGGGATCGGCGGCTGGTTCGAGGCGCAGCTCTCACCGGGCGTCACCCTCACCAATTCCCCGCTCGCGGCGCGGCCGATCTTCCGGATGCAGGTCTTCTTCCCGATCGCCCGGCCCGTTCCGCTGGAGGAGCGCGACCAGATCGACGTGAGGCTGCGGATCCTTCCCGCCGGCGGCATCGTGAGCTGGACCGTCGACGTGCGGGCCGGTCGCGACGGGCACGGACCCGACCCGACGAGCAAAGGACGGTTCGCTCACTCCACCTTCCAGGGAATGCTCATCTGCAAAGACGACCTGGAGCGTACCGACCCCCGATTCGTGCCGCGGCTCTCTCCATGGGGCGAAGCGCGCCGGTCCGTCCTCGAGCTCTGCGACGGTCGGCAGGCCCTGGGCGAGATCGAGCGCGAGGTCCAGCGTCGCCACCCGGCCCTCTTCCAGTCGCTCGCCGAAGCCGCCGCCTTCGTTACCGAGGTTGTCACGCGGTACGCGGTGTAGTTGGACGTGGCCGCATATTCCGCGTTCGGCCTCGTCGTCTCCAGCAACGTGTCGCTACCCGGCCTCCCCGAGGTTGCCGGCGGGCGCCCCGACTGCGTACTCGAGGTGCGTCCCGGCCCGATCAGGGAGCGATCGATCGGCCGCCGCCACGCGCTTCGCCTGCCGAATGGTGCGATCTCTCTGATCATCGGCCGTTGCGGCTCGGGGTTCCTCGTTCGGTTTCCCGGTCTCGCCGTCTTCCTCATTTCACGCGACGGGCAGACGGTGCGCTGCGCGCCGCGGCGAGGCACGCGATCGCGTGTCGTCGCGCATCTCTTCCTGGCCCACGTGCTGCCCCTCGCGCTGAGCCAGCGAGGCCGGCTCGTCCTGCACGCGAGCGCGGTCGCGACCCAGCATGGCGCAGTCGCTTTTCTTGGCGCGGCCGGCCAGGGAAAGTCGACGCTGAGCGCGAGCTTCGTGCGGCGATCCTTCCCGCTCCTCGCGGATGACGGTTTGCTGCTGGTCGAGAACGGCACGATGCTGGCGGGCGTTCCCAGCTACCCCGAGATCCGGCTATGGCCCGACGTGTTGGCGGTGCTCGGGGACAGTGGCCTCGAGGTGCACGACGTCGCGCATCGCACCGGCAAGAAGCGGCTCACCATCGACCGCGGGCCGTGGATGTTCAGCCGGGAGCCCGTGCCCGTGCGACGCATGTACGTCCTCGGCCGCGCGACCCCGGCCGCGCGCTCGCGTGCCGTCACCATCACGGCGCTCACTCCGCGCGAGGCGTTCATCGAGCTCGTCAAGCATACCTATCGGCTCGATCTCGACGACCACACCCGGTTGCGCCATGAGTTCGACTCGATCAGCCGCATCGCGGCGCGCCGATCTCTCATCTATCGGCTCGCCTTCCGGCGCGATCTGTCGCGGTTGCCCGTGGTGCAGGCGGCGATCCTGGAGCACTGCGGGTCGTGAGGGGAGCGGTATTGCGCCCGGCCGACATCGCGCTGTCGCGCGAAACCCAGGTGCTCGTGGGTGCGGTCCGATGGTTCGTCGGCGCCGCCACGGAGGACGAGCTTGTGGAGCTTCTCCGCGCCGGCCCGGACTGGGAGGCGCTGCTCGAGCAGGCGGAGCGCGAGGGGATCACCGGACTCGTCGCCCGAGCGCTGGAGGGCCTCGCGCAGCGCGGGCATCTGGTCCCAGCCCTCGGACGCTGGCACGCCGCGACGCGGGCTGTCGCCGCCAGCAACTTGTCGGCGCTGTCGGAATTGGCGGCGCTGCGCGTGATGCTGCGCGGAGAGGGCCGCACGGTGATTCTGTTGAAAGGCGCGGCGCTGCTCGACGACGAGTATGGCGGTCACGTCGGTCTGCGCCCCTTGGGCGACATCGATCTGCTCGTGCGCCCATCGGATCTTCCTTCGGTAGCCGGATGGTTGCGAAGCCGGGGCTACGAGCCGGTCTCGTCATCATCCCCGTTCTTCTCCCGAGGCGTCGTCTCATTCGACCTGCACACCGAGATCGTTGGCAGTGACTGGGTCGGCCGCAAAGCGCGCGCCTTCCGCCTCGACCCCGCGGCCCTTTGGCGCGAGGCCGTACCACTCGAGCCGGACGATCCCACCACCCTCGTCCTTTCCCCCGTCCATCTGCGTCTTCAGCTCGCCGTGCACGCGCTCAAGCACTCCTACTCCCGTCTGATCTGGCTGGTCGACCTCGCGCTCGTGCTGCGGGACGCGCCCTGGCCGACTCTGCTGGAGCACGCGCGGGCCTCGGGAGCTTTACGACCCCTGGCGTACGCGGTCTCCGCCCTCGCTCTGCTGCTGGGTCTCCGGGTGCCGGACGCCGTGCGCGAAGAGCTGCCGGCCCTCGGCCCGCTCGAGCGGGCGTTCATTCGCCTCGTCGCGAGGCGAAGGGGAGTAGAGACGCCCGGTGAGCTGTTGGTGGCACTCTCGATCCCGGGGGCGTTGGGAAAGGCAGCGTACCTCGCGGAGCTCGTCTTCCCGCGTCGGCATGCCCTCGCGCGACACTATCCCCTGACTCCGTCCTGGCTTCTCTATCCCCGCCGCGCGGTACGCCTCGTGAGCCTCGGCCTTCAGGAGGGAACGAAGCTCTGGTATCGGCGCGGGGGGTGATCCAGCAACGATGCGCTGGCTTGTCGATGGCTACAACGTCATCCGCCGCAGCCCAGAGCTGAAGGCGCGCGAAGTCGAGAGCCTCGAGGGTGGGCGGCGGGCGCTCCTGCACCTCATCGCGCGCGCGCGCCGTGCTCTCCAGGATGAGTTCACCATCGTGTTCGACGGAGCGCGACTCTCCGGCGGCACCCCGCCCGTCGCTGGTCGCATCCGCGTGGTCTTCTCACGCCCGCCGCTGACGGCCGACGATGACCTCATGCGCCTCGCGCGGCAGCTCCGAAACGGGGCGATCGTCGTCAGCTCGGACCGGAAGGTCCAGGACGCGGCCCGCCGGGCCGGCAGTGCTGTCTTGACGGCCGAGCAATTTCTGGAAGCGCTGGACGTTCCGGAAACACCGGGCGCCGATAGGCCCGATATGAAGGACGCTTCAGAGGATGAGCCGGCCAGGGAGAAGCGCGGCAATCCCCGCCGTCTTTCCAAGAAAGCGAAGCAGGCCCAGCGGGCCCTTGGACGGCTTCGGCAACCTTGACCCTCGCGCGCGTTTCGTGGAGAATTGCGCTGTGGCTGTCATGACCCGGCATTACTTCATCGTCGCGCGCGACCAGACGAGCCTGTGTGAGTACCTCACACGCCAGTTCGCGGCCGAAGAAAATGTCGAGGTCTTTCTGGATCGTCGATCCGGACATGACCGCCGCGCGGCCGAGGCCAACGGGGACACCGTCGAGCGGAGAAGCAGCGATCGCCGCCGCCAGCCGTTCGTCGACACGCAGCTGAGGTCCCTCGGCTACGCCATGTTCCGCGTCCAGTAGCCCGCCCGGCTCCCGTCTCCAATTCTTGACACTCGCCGACCCGCGGTGACACCGTGTCGGCGTGGCGCTCCGGCAGCGACATCTGCTCTTGCTGCTTGCACTGCTGCTCGTGGCGGGCTCCGCGTCGGCCGCTCCCATCGATGGCATCGTGGTCCGCGTCGTCGACGGCGACACGATCGACGTGCAGCTCGCCGATCGCGTCGAGAAGGTCCGCTACATCGGCGTCAACACACCGGAGATCCATCACCCGATCAAGGGGGAGGAGCCCGGCGGCCGCGAGGCGGCCGAGGTGAATCGACGTCTCGTCGCCGGCCGGCACGTTCGGCTCGAGCTGGACGTGCGCACCCGCGATCGATACGGGCGGCTCCTGGCCTATGTCTGGCTCGGCGACACGATGGTCAACGCCGAGCTGGTTCGCCGGGGTTACGCCCAGGTGATGACGGTTCCGCCGAACGTCAGATACCAGGATCTCTTCCTGAAGCTGCAACGCGAGGCCCGCGACGCCGGTCGCGGCCTCTGGCGTCCCGTCTAGGCGGGTCGGACTACTCGGACGTTTTGACGTAGCGCATCATGCGGTCGTCACGGTGCCAGCCGCGGTCGGTGAGGACGTCCCAGAAACCGACCGCGTGGGCTTCGTGGCGCTCGACGAGCGCCGAGATCCGGCGGGCGCCCTTGGCCCGGAGCACGCGGTCGGCTTCCTGAACCAGCCGCCGCGCGAGCCCGAGCCGCCGCGCCTCCGGAGCGACCGCGAGGCGGTAGATATTGCCGCGCCAGCCATCCCA
The DNA here is from genome assembly GCA_003220495.1 of Candidatus Rokuibacteriota bacterium. GTDB lineage: Bacteria > Methylomirabilota > Methylomirabilia > Rokubacteriales > CSP1-6 > AR31. Next base: position 4,299 of record QHSP01000057.1, read on the forward strand.
TCCGGCGATCACGCTGCCGACGATCGTGCCCTGCTGGATCGCGACGAGGAGATGATCGGCATGCTCCCGGACTAGCCGCGTGACCTCCTCGAGGGTATCGGTGGGGCTCGGTATCGCGCCGGCACGCTCCCACAGCGCGAGCACCTCGGGACACTCGCCGAGACGACACGGCCTGATCTCGATCATCGCGCTCGCCTCCCGACCGATTTGCGCCTCCCCCTTGGTGCCCCGTATCATACGTTCAGTCACGTCGAGAGGAGACCCATGGCGATCAAGCGTGATTTCACTCTGGACGCCAAGTACCGCCAGGAGGAAGGTCAGATCTTCCTCTCGGGCATTCAGGCGCTGGTGCGTTTGCCGCTCGACCAGCACCGCGCCGACAAGCGCCGCGGGCTCAACACCGCCACGCTCATCTCCGGCTACCGGGGCTCGCCGCTCGGCGGGCTCGATCTCACCTTGGAACGTAACCCTGATCTCCTCCGCCAGCACAACGTCGTGTTCCTCTCGGGGGTCAACGAGGACCTCGGCGCGACGGCCGTCTACGGCAGCCAGCTCGCCAATCTCTTCCCGCAGCCGAAGTACGACGGCGTGCTCGGCATGTGGTACGGCAAGGGCCCGGGTGTCGATCGGACCGGCGACATCTTCAAGCACGCGAACTTCGCCGGCGTCTCGAAGAACGGCGGCGTGCTGGCCCTCGGCGGCGACGATCCGCTCTCGAAGTCGTCCACGATCCCGTCGCACTCGGAGGTGGCGTTCTACGACGCGCTCTTCCCGGTGCTCTACCCCGGCAGCGCCCAGGAGATCCTGGACCTCGGCCGGCTCGGCTTCGAGCTCTCGCGCTACTCCGGGCTCTGGGTGGGCTTCAAGATCGTGACCAACGTCGCCGACGAGATCGGCACGGCCGAGGTGGCGCCGGATCGGATCGTCGTGACCGATCCCGGCTTCCTCTATGAAGGCCGCCCCTGGCAGGCGCGCCAGAACCCGCTGCTGATGCCGCCGTGGGGCCTCGAGGCCGAGCGCGAGATCCACTACGGGCGGCTCGAGGCGACGAAGGCCTTCGCCGCGGCCAACCGGCTCAATCGCATCACCTTGCCGACGCCGAACGCGTGGCTCGGCATCGCCGCTCCCGGCAAGACGTACTACGACCTGCGCGAGGCGCTCGCCGAGCTCGGGCTCGACAACGCTGCGCTCCGCCACTACGGCATTCGCCTGATGCAGATCGAGATGATGTTCCCGATGGAGCCCGGCACGGTCCGCGAGTTCGCCCGCGGCCTCGAGGAGCTCCTGGTCATCGAGGAGAAGCGCGCGTTCTGCGAGCTCTTCATCCGCGATATCCTCTACAACCAGGCCGAGCGCCCGCTGGTGGTCGGTAAGCACGACGAGCAGGGCCGCCCGCTCGTGCCCGCCGACGGCGAGCTCGACGCCGATCGCCTCGCTCAGATCCTGGCGACGCGCCTCGAGCGCCGGATTCATCTCGACTCGATCACCGCGCGCGTGGCGCTGCTCGAGGCGCTGCGCCAGCGACCCGCGCCGCTGACCCTGAGCCGCCAGCCCTACTTCTGCTCGGGCTGTCCGCACAACCGCTCGACGGTGCTGCCCGAAGGGTCGATGGCGAGCGCCGGCATCGGCTGCCACGGCATGGCGCTCCTGATGGACCGCCGTACGATGGGGCTCACGCACATGGGCGGCGAGGGTGTGCAGTGGGTGGGGATCGCACCCTTCACCGAGACGAAGCATCTCTTCCAGAACCTCGGTGACGGCACGTTCTTCCACTCCGGCTCGCTGGCGATCCGCCAGGCCGTCGCGTCGAGCGCGAACATCACGTACAAGATCCTCTACAACTCGGCGGTGGCGATGACGGGCGGTCAGGACGCCGCGGGTGCGATGCCGGTGCCCGAGCTGACACACTCGATCGCCGCTGAGGGCGTCAAGCGCATCATCGTGATGACCGACGAGCCCGACAAGTATCCGAAAGGCACCGCGTGGGCTCCGGGGGTCGAGGTGTGGCACCGCGACCGGCTCGACGAGGCGCAGCGCGTGCTGCGCGATATTCCGGGAGTCACCGCGCTCGTGTACGACCAGCGGTGCGCCGCCGAGAAACGGCGCCTGCGCAAGCGCGGCCGGCTGCCCGATCCAGAGATGCGCGTCTTCATCAACGAGGCGATCTGCGAGGGGTGCGGCGACTGCGGCGTGAAGAGCAACTGCCTCTCGGTGCATCCGGTCGAGACCGAATTCGGACGCAAGACGCAGATCCACCAGTCGTCCTGCAACAAGGACTACTCGTGCCTGCAGGGCGATTGCCCCTCGTTCTTGACCATCGTGCCGCTCGCCGATCCGCGCAAGAAAGAGCGCCGCGTCTTCAAGGTCGAGCGCACGCTGCCGGAACCCAGTTTTCAGTCTTCCGGCGAGGCCAACGTCTTCATGATGGGCATCGGGGGCACCGGCGTGGTGACCGTGAACCAGATCCTCGGCACGGCGGCGCTCCTCGACGGCAAGCACGTCCGCGGCCTCGACCAGACGGGCCTCAGTCAGAAGGGCGGACCGGTCGTCTCCCATCTCAAGATCCTCGACCGGGCCACCCAGGTCTCGAGCAAGGTGGCGGCCGGATCGGCCGATTGTTACCTCGGCTTCGACATCCTGGTGGCGACCTCGCCGCAGAATCTCGATCACGCGCGCCCGGAGCGGACGATCGCGGTCGTCTCGACCAGCCAGGTGCCGACCGGCGCCATGGTGACGTCGACGGCGGTCGAGTTCCCCGAGGCCAACGGATTGATTTCCTCGATTAACCGGGTGACCCGCAAGGACGACAACGTCTTCCTGGACGCGCTCGGGCTGGCCGAGACGCTCTTCGACGACCACATGGCCGCCAACATGATCGTGCTGGGCGCCGCCTGGCAAGCCGGCGCCTTGCCCGTGAGCGGGGCGGCGATCGAGGAAGCGATCGTCCTGAACGGCGTCGCCGTGCAGATGAACAGTCAGGCGTTCCGCGTGGGCCGGCTGCTGGTCGCCGATCCGGCGTGGGCGCGCACCGTCGTCCGGCGCCGGCTGGGCGCCGTCGAGGTGAAGCCGGCGCTGTCGACACAAGCGCTCGCGCTCGTGGAGTCGGTCGGCGCGACGGGCGAGCTCAAACGGCTCCTCGAGATCCGCGTGCCCGAGCTGATCGCCTACAAGAGCGCGGGCTACGCGCGCGGGTACGTCCAGTTCGTGCGGCGCGTGCGCGAGGCCGAGGCGGCCCAGATGCCGGGCGAGTCGCGACTGTCCCAGGCGGTCGCCCGCTACCTCTTCAAGCTGATGGCCTACAAGGACGAGTACGAGGTGGCGCGCCTCTCGCTCAAGCCGGACATCGCCCGTGCGCTGGCCGACGAGTTCCCCGGCGGCGTCAAGCTCGCCTACAACCTCCACCCGCCGCTGCTCCGAGCGCTCGGCCTCAAGCAGAAGCTCAAGCTCGGCCCGTGGTTCGGCTCCGTCTTCGCGGTGCTCGCCCGGATGAAGCGGCTGCGCGGCACGCCGCTCGATCCGTTCGGCTTCGCGGCGGTACGCCGGGTCGAGCGGCAGCTACCCGGCGAGTACCGCGCCCTCGTCGAGAAGGCGCTCGTCGGTCTCTCGCCGGAAAGCTACGAGCGGGCGGTCAAGGTCGCGGGGCTGCCGGATCTGATCCGCGGCTACGAGGAGATCAAGCTCAAGAACGTCCAGCGCTTCCGGGACGAGGTGCGCGCGCTGGGCTTCTGATCGTCGGGCAAGCGTCCGCCGACGCCGCCGGCCGAGGCGCGCAACGGAGAGAGGTGATGACGAATCTCGAGCGGCAGATGAAGACGCTTCAGAAGCACCTCAAGACGCTCAAGACCGAGGCCGACCGGGCGACTGGTCAGGCGCGGCGTCGCATGCGCCGGCTCGAGCGCCGCACCCGGGTCGAGGTGGAGCGGATGATGCGCCGCGCCGAGCCTCGCGTGCGCGAGGCGGTCGCTCAGGCGGCCTTGCTGAGCCGCAGCTTCCGGGTCGGTGTCCGCGCGGGTGCGGCGGCCTATCGAGCGGGCCGCGCCCCCAAGCGCTGAGCTCGCTCAGTCCTGGTCTCGGGCGCGCTCGCGCTTGAGCGCGCCTCGCCGCTTCTTGATCTCCAGCCTGCGCTCGCGCGATGCCCCCGACGGGCGTGAGGCCTTGCGCGATCGGGGCTCGCGGAGCGCGGCGGTGACCAGCGCGCGGACCCGGTCGAGCGCGTCCGCGAGATTCCGCGCCTGATTCCGCTCGGTCTGGCTCGCCACCATCAATCGCCCGTTGGCGTCGAGCCGGTGCCGACAGAGCGCCACGAGCCGCGCGCGAGCGGCATCCGAAAGCCCCTCGATCGCGTCGAGATCGACGCGCACGTCGACCTTCGTCGCCACCTTGTTCACGTTCTGGCCACCCGGGCCCGACGCGCGCACGGCGCGGACGTGCAGCGCCCGATCGGGAACGCGCACGGTGTTGCTCACCACGATCGCGCGGCTCATACGTCGATTGTATCGTGGCCACGCGGCGCCCCCGACGTTCAGGGGCTCGGGCTGATGAAGCGGCTCGCCTCGACCGGCGGGGCCCCAGCCCCGCGACGTTCTCCGGCTCGGGCTGATTAATCGGCTCGCCTCGACCGGCGGGGCCCCAGCCCCGCGACGTTCAGCGGCTCGCACAACCGTATAATCTTTTACTGTGACCATCGTTGAGCGTCGGCGTCTCACCGACGTCGCTCGCGGCGTCGCTCCCGCCGATCTCTACGTGCGCGGCGGGACGCTGCTCAACGTCTACACGGGCGAGCTCTACCGGGCCAACGTCGCCACGCGGGGAGAGCGGATCGCGTACGTCGGCGCGCGCACCGAGATGGTCGGCCCGCGCACGCGGGTGCTGGACGCGACCGGCCACGTGCTCGTCCCGGGTTACATCGACCCCCACGTGCACCCGGCGACCCTGACGACACCGTCCGCGCTCGCCCGATTCGTCTTGCCGCTCGGCACCACCGCGGTGGTTGCCGACACCTTGCAGTTCTGGGAGCTCGGCGGCCTCGACGCGTTCCGGAGCGTGGCCGACGCGCTCATGACGGCGCCGCTCCGCTTCTACTGGATGATCCGCCCGCACGCGCAGAGCCGGTCGGCGGGCGAGTGGCGACGATTCGGCCTGCCGGCGCTCGCGAAGGCGTTGGCCCACCCGCGAACGATCGCGGTCGGCGAGGTGACGCGCTGGCCCGACGCCTGGCGCGGCGACCCCGAGCTCCTGCGTCGCCTCGGCCTGGCCCGCGGCGCCCGCGTCGAGGGACACACGGCCGGCGCGTCCGGGGAGAAGATCCCGGCGATCGCCGCGGCCGGCTTCACGTCGGATCACGAGCCGATCACCGCGCAGGAAGTCCTCGACCGGGCGCGCCAGGGCATCGCGGTGATGCTGCGCGAGTCGTCGCTGCGTCCCGATCTCGTCGGGCTCCTCGACGCCCTCAAGACGGCGCCGGCGCTCGCCTCACGGCTCATGCTCACGAGCGACGGGTCGATGCCCGCGTTCCTCCGGACCCACGGGTTCGTCGACCATCTGATCCGGGTCGCGCTCGAGCGCGGGGTAGCGCCGATCGACGCCTACCGCATGGCGACCCTGAACCCGGCGACCTACTATCGGCTCGACGCCGACCTTGGCGGCATCGCGCCAGGCCGCTACGCCGACATCTGCGTGCTCGACGATCTCGCCGAGCCCCGGCCGTCGACCGTGATCGCGCGCGGCAAGGTGCGTGCGACGCAGGGCCGGCTGGTCGGTCGAGTGGCGGAGCCGCCGTGGCGCCGGATTTTCAGGTCGCCCGAGGCGCGGCTCACGGTGCCCTGGCGCGCCCGGCCCGAGGATTTCGAGCTGCCCCGCCGCGTGCGCTATCCCGTCATCCAGCTCGTCAGCGCGGTGATCACCCGGCTCGAGGAGCGACCGATGGAGTCGGGCGATCTCCACGCCGCGCTGCTGGATCGCGGAGGACGCTGGGTCGCGCCCGGCGTCGTGGCGGGCTTCGCCGACCGCGTCGATGGCTTCGCGACCACGACCAGCACGGATTTCAACCTCCTGACGCTCGGGCGGCGGCCCGAGGCGATGGCGCGCGCCGTCAACCGCCTGCTCGACCTGCACGGCGGAGTCGTGCTGGTCGAAGGCGAGCGCATCGTCTACGAGCTCGCGCTGCCACTCGGCGGCATCATGACGCGTGCCAGCGTCGACGAGGCGGCCCGATCGGAAGACGAGCTGCGCCGACACCTCGCCGAGCGCGGTTACGCGCACCACGAGCCGCTCTACTCGCTCTTCTTCCTGGCCGCCGATTTCCTTCCGACCGTGCGCCTCTCCCCGCGCGGCGTCTGGGACGTCAAGCGAAGCCGCGTGCTTCTGCCGTCCCGGCGCCGCCGATGATCGGCCGACGGCCGCCCTCGGCGAGCCGGTCGCGTGAGCGCGCGTGACTGAACGGCCGCCCCGGCGCCAGCGGCGACTCGCGCTGGGCGTGCTGCTGGCGGCCGCCGCTCTGGCCGTGGCCGTTTTTCCCTTGCGCTCGGCGTGGTGGGGCGGCTGGATCCTGGCGATCGCCGAAGCAGGGATCGTCGGCGGGCTGGCCGACTGGTTCGCAGTCACCGCGATCTTCCGGCGGCCACTCGGCCTGCCGATCCCGCACACTGCCCTGATTCCCGCCAACTGGGAGCTGATGGCGGCGCGGGTGGGGACGATGGTCGGCAGTCGCGTGCTGACGAAGGACTACGTCGCGCAGGAAATCGCCCGCGTCGACGTCACAGCCCTGATCGCGCGCGCCGCCGAGCGGCTGACCTCGCGCGACTTCGACGTCGCGACGCGCGAGCTGGCTCGCTGGCTCGCGGCCGAGATGTCGCCGAAAGCGGCCAGTGACGTGATCACGCGCCTCCGTGATCTGTTGCTCGACCGTCCGCTGGCGCCGGCGCTCGCCGCGGCGCTTCAGATGGTGCGTCGACACGACTGGGATCAGCGCGTCGTTACCGCGCTGGCCGGCTCGCTCGCGGAGGCGCTCGACCGTCCCGCGTTCCGCGAGACGGTCGGGGAGCTGGTTGACGATCTGCTGGCCCGCTACCGTGAGCGGATGGGCGTCTATCCGCGCTTCTGGATCGGCGTCGCCAGCCTGCTCGGATTGATCGATCGGGAGCGCGTGCTGTCGGCGCTCCAGGCGGGACTGCGTCAGGTCGCCCACGAGCCCGCCCATCCGGTGCGGCAGCGGTTGATGGAGGCGATTGGCGAGCTACCCGGCCGCCTGCGCAACGACAGCCGCCTTGCCGAGCGCGTCGAAGCCGCCAAGCGCGATTTCCTCGCCACCCCGATCGCCACGCGGGTCATCGACGATACCGCCGCCGCGCTCCATCGGACGCTTCTGGCCGACCTCGAGCGGCCGCGCTCCGAGGTGCGGATCTGGATCGTCGAGCGGCTCGAGCGGGCCCGGCGGGCGCTGATCGCCGACGAGGATCTCCGCCGGCAGCTCGACCGATGGGCCAAGGCGCGGGTGCTCGAGATCGTCGAGCGCCACCACGAGCGGATCGCCGGGTTCATCGAGAACGGCGTGCTGGCGCTCGGGCCCGAGGGCGCCGTGCGACTCATCGAGGAGCACGCGGGGGACGATCTCCAGTACATCCGCGTCAACGGCACCGTCGTCGGCGGCCTGGCCGGCGGGCTGCTCTACGCGATTCACCTCCTATTGCGCCTGCTGTGACCGTCGCGCGACACCCGGGAACCCGGTTTGTCGCCCGCGGCGTTTTCACGTAAACTCCGACTCGCAGAATCTCTCAGGAGGTGTCCATGTCGCGCGCGCGCTTCGCGCTCTTCTCGATCATCCCACTCGCGCTTGCCGCGGCGTTCGTCGGGCCCGGCACGAGCCAGTCGCAGTCGCAGACGCCAAAGTCGGGCGGCGTCCTCAACATGATGCTCCGAGAGGAGCTGTCTCAGGGCTTTTCGATCCACGAGACGTCCACGATCTCGACCGTGTGGCCGGCCATGCCGTGCTTGAACAACCTGGTGCTGTTCGATCCGCTGAAGAAGACCGAGAGCGTCGACACGATCATCGGCGAGCTGGCCGAGAAGTGGTCATGGCAGGACAACTATCGGAACCTGGTCTTCTTCCTCCGGAAGGGCGTCAAGTGGCACGACGGACAGCCCTTCACGTCCAAGGACGTGAAGTTCACCTTCGACATGCTCCGCGAGGCGCCCGACGCGCCCGCCAAGCTCCGCATCAATCCGCGGAAAGACTGGTACGCCAACATCGAGGCGATCGAGACGCCGGACACGCACACGGCGGTGTTTCGCCTCAAAAAGCCGCAGCCCTCGCTGCTCCTGATGCTCGCCTCGGGCTACACGCCGGTCTACGCCGCCCACGTGCCGCCCGCCGAGTACCGCACCAACTGTGTGGGCACCGGGCCGTTCAAGCTGAAGGAATGGCGGAAGGGCGAGTACGTCGAGTTCGTGAAGAACCCCGATTACTTCGTCAAGGGGCGCCCCCACCTCGACGGGCTGAAGTACTTCGTCATCGTCGAGCGCGGCACGCGCCAGGCGGCGATTCAGGCCGGCAAGCTCGACGTGTCGTTCCCGGGGGAGACTACCAAGACGGCCGCCGAGCAGCTCAAGAAGGCCGTACCGCAGCTCGTGATCACGCCGTTCAGCCAGAACGTGGCCGACAACATCATCATGAACATCAAGAAGCCGCCCTTCGACAACTTGAAGGTGCGGCTGGCGGTGAGTCACGCGATCGACCGCCGAGCGCTGATCCAGGCGGTGCACCAGGGCGGCGCCGTGGTCGGCGCCGCGCTCGCGCCCAAGCCCTGGGGCTTCTGGGGGCTCGCCGAGAAGGATCTCCTCGGGCTGCCCGGCTACGGCGCCAAGGCGGCGGAGGAGAAGGCGCTCGCCCGGAAGCTCGTGGCCGAAGCCGGCTTCTCGCGTGAGAAGCCCTTGAAGGTCGAGATCGTCACCCGGGCCATCGCCGTCTACGTCGACATGGCGTCGTTCGTGATCAACGAGCTCAAGCAGGTCGGCATCGAGGCGACGCTCAAGCAGATCGAAACGGCGCAGTGGCACGCGATGGCGACGCGCGGCGACTATCAGATCGGGGCCAACCTGACCGGCGTCGGGCCCGATGATCCCGACGCCAACTACTACGAGAACTACGCCTGCGGGTCGCCGCGCAATTACAGTCAATACTGCAACGAGGAAGTCATGAAGATGTTCGACGCGCAGTCGCAAGAGCTCGATCCGAAGAAGCGGCTGGCCCTCAACGCCGCGATTCAGAAGAAGCTCGAAGCCGACGCCGCGCGACCGATCCTGGACTGGAAGCTCGACTACTTCACCGTCTGGCCGCACGTGAAGAACCTGATCCCGCACCAGTCGATCTACAACTTCGGCCGGATGCAGGAAGTGTGGAGCGACAAGTAAGTCTCCGGACGGCGGCGAGCGCGTGAAGACCTACGTCATCCAGCGACTCGTCATCGCCGTTCTGACGCTGCTGGGCATGTCGGTCGTGATCTTCACCCTCCTGCGCCTGGCGCCCGGTGACATCGTGGACATCCTCTTCTCGACGGCCGGCTACGTGAGCCCGTCCGAGAAGCAGGCGATCATGAAGGAGCTCGGGATCGACCGGCCCTACTGGGTCCAGTACGTCGACTGGCTCCGCCAGATGCTCTCGGGCGACCTCGGCAAGTCCTACCGGTACGATCAGCCGGCCTGGCAGATCATCCGGCCGCTCGTGCCGGTCACCCTCGAGCTGGCCGCGCTCTCGACCCTGTTCGCGGTGCTCATCGGCGTGCCCACCGGGGTCATCAGCGCCGTGCGGCAGGACACGCCGCTCGACTACGTGCTGCGGGTGTTCAGTCTCGCCGGGCTCTCGATGCCGGCGTTCTGGCTCGGCATGGTGATCATCCTCGGGCTGGTGACGTGGTTCGCGTGGATCCCGCCGCTCAGCTACGTGAGCCCCGCGCAGGACTTGAAGCTTCACGCGGTCCAGTTCCTCCTGCCGGCGCTCGCCGTCGGCTACCGCTCGTCCGCGCTGATCATGCGTATCACGCGCTCGTCCCTGCTCGAGGTGATGCGCGAGGACTACATCCGCACGGCGTGGGCCAAGGGACAGACCGGGCGCGTCGTCATCTGGCGTCACGCACTCAAGAACGCGTTGCTCCCGGTCGTCACCGTCATCGGCATCGAGTTCGCGTTTCTCATCGGCGGGCTCGTGGTCACCGAAACCGTCTTCAACCTGCCCGGCGTCGCGCGGTTCCTCGTCCAGGCGATCCTCTGGCGCGACTATCCGATCGTTCAAAACCTCGTCATGTTCATCGCGATCGTCGTGATCCTGTCCAACCTGCTCGTGGACATGCTGTACGGCGTCCTCGATCCCCGCGTCCGCTATGGCGGTTAGAGGAGTCGAGATCGGCGTCCCGGCCGGCGCCCGCCCGCGCGCCCGAGGGTGGGTCGTTCTCGCGCGCTTCGCGCAGAAGAAGCCGCTCGGCGCCGCCGGCGGCGTGTTGATCCTCGTGATGCTGCTGACGGCCATCTTCGCGGACGTTCTCCAGACGCACGATCCCATCGCGACCGACGCCGCCGCCACGCTCGCCGGGCTGAGCGCGGAGCACTGGCTCGGCACCGATCATCTCGGCCGCGACATCTACTCGCGGATCGTGCACGGCGCGCGCGTCTCGCTGATTGTCGGCGTGGCGTCGACCCTGCTGGGCTCGGTGCTCGGGGGGATCATCGGGCTCCTCTCCGGCTACGCCGGCGGAACGACCGACCTGGTCACCCAGCGGATCCTGGACATTCTTCAGGGACTGCCCCTGCTCGTGCTGGCCCTGGTGATGTCGGCCGCCCTCGGCCCCGCCATTCACAACGTGATCATCGCGATTTCGATCCCGATCATCCCGCGCGCGGCCCGCGTCATCCGCTCGAGCGTGCTCTCGATCCGCGAGATGCAGTACATCGAGGCCGCGCGCTCGCTGGGTCTCCAGCACCTGAGAATCGCGTTCCGTCACATCCTGCCCAACACGATCGGGCCGTTCATCGTGCTGTGCACGGCCCAGCTCGGGAGCGCGATCCTCGTCGAGGCGACCTTGTCCTATCTCGGGCTCGGGGTGCCCGAGCCGTATCCCTCGTGGGGACGCATGCTGTCGGTCTCGGCCGCCGAGTACGCCCAGAAGGCGCCCCACCTCGTGCTCTTTCCAGGGATCGCGATCAGCCTCGCCGTCTTCGGCTCGAATCTGCTCGGCGACGCGCTCCGCGATACGCTCGATCCTCGGCTCCGCGGAAGCTGACGCGTGGCGCCCGCGGCCCATCGATGAACCCGACCCGGCAGTGCGCGCTGCAGGCCGTCGCGGGGCGGGGGCCCCGCCGGCCGAGGCGCGCTTATAAATTCGAGTGGTGCGCGCTGCAGGCCGTCGCGGGGCGGGGGCCCCGCCGGCCGAGGCGCGCTTATAAATTCGAGTGGTGCGCGCTGCAGGCCGTCGCGGGGCGGGGCCCCGCCCGCTGAGGCGCGCCCAAAAACCAAGGAGATACGCAGATGGCTGACGCGAGGCTCGCCTGGCTGCCGGCGACCGAGCTGGCGGCGATGATCAGAAGGAAGAAGGTGTCGCCGGTCGAAGTGGTCGACGCGGCGCTCGAACGCATCGAGAAGATCAACCCGCGGCTGAACGCGTTCGTGACCGTGACCGGCGCGGCGGCGCGGCGCGAGGCGAAGGCCGCCGAGCGGGCCCTCGGCAAGCGGAGCGCGCGGCTCGGGCCGCTGCACGGCGTGCCGTTCTCGGTGAAGGACCTCGTGAACACGAAGGGCGTGCGGACGACGTTCGGCACCCCGTTCTACCGAGACAACGTGCCGACCGAGGACGCGCCGATGGTCGAGCGCATGAAGACCGCCGGCGCGATCATGCTCGGCAAGACCAACACGCCGACCTTCGGCTGGATCGGCGCCACGCACAACCTCGTCTTCGGCATCACCCGCAATCCCTGGAACCTCGAGCGCACGCCGGGCGGCTCGAGCGGGGGAGCCTCCGCGGCCGCGGCGGCGGGCCTCGGTCCGCTCCACATCGGCACCGACGGCGGCGGCTCGATCCGGATCCCCGCGTCGTGCGCCGGCGTCTTCGGTCACAAGCCCTCGTACGGACGCATTCCGACCCATCCGGCGAGCGGCGCGTGGAGCCTCTCGCACATCGGCCCGCTCACGCGCACCGTCGCGGACGCCGCGCTGATGCTGACCGTGTGCGCCGGCCCGGACGAGCGCGATCAGTACTCGCTGCCCGCCTCCGGCGAGGACTATCTGAAATCGCTGCGCCCCGGCGTGAAGGGGCTGCGCGTCGCCTACACGGACGACCTCGGCTTCGTCGAGGCGGTGGACCCGGAAGTGCGCGCGGCGTGCGCCAGGGCGGCGGGAGCGTTTCGCGAGCTCGGCTGCAAGGTCGAGGACGTCAAGCCGGGCTGGCCCTCGCCGCGCGAGGCGTGGGGCGAGATTTTCTGCGGCGGCATCGCGACGCGGATGGCGGCATACCTCGATCGGCCGAACGACATCGAGCCCGGGCTCCGTCGAATCATCGAGGCCACGCTCAAGAATCCCTCCACGAAATACGTGCAGGCGTGGTTCGACCGGCTCGCCTGGTGGCAGCATCCGCGCGCGTTCTTCGAGAAGTACGATCTTCTGCTGACGCCCACGATCGCGTGTCCGCCGTTCGCGGTGGGACTCGACAATCCGACCCAGATCGCGGGCAAGCCGGTCGAACCCTACGCGTGGATCCCGTTCACGTATCCGTTCAACGTGACGGGGCAGCCGGCGGCGTCGGTGCCGTGCGGATTCACGAAGGACGGTCTGCCGATCGGGCTGCAGATCGTCGGCCGTCGGTTCGACGATGCCACGGTGCTCCGCGCCTCGGCGGCCTTCGAGCGAGCGCGCCCGTGGGCCCAGCACCGCCCAGTTTTGGAGTAGGCGCGTGGAGCGACTCCTCTTTATCGTGTCGCAGGGACGGCGCGAGCTCTACGAGTCGCTGCGCGTGGTGCTCGGGCAGGAGCGCGGCGTCGAGGTGATCCTCGACCGGCGAGTCGTGAAGCGTCGCCGCCACGAGGTGCCCACGTCGACCGAGCGCCGCCGGTATGGCCGCCGGGCTCGACCCCTCGAGGATGCGGAGATGCAGATCCGGGGCTGGACGGTGGTGCGACTGCCTTAGCCGACGTACTGTCCTCGGCTTGGGACATTGACGGGAGACCAGCCCGGGCGGACGCTGCCCTCGTGCATCTCGCCGACCTTCTCGTCGCCATCGCCGTCTTCGGCGTCGTCTCGGCCGGAATGTTCACGGTGCTCCAGGAAAGTCTGCGCGTCTATATGATCGGCGCTTCTCGCGCCGAGTCCCAGCAGAGCGGACGAATCGCGGTCGAGCGGCTGGCGGGGGAGATCCGGATCGCCGGCCTCGGGCCGCCCCCCGCGGCGTTTTCTGCGATCGCGGTCGCCGAGCCGACCCGGATCGTGCTGCATCACGATCTCGACGGGGACGGGGTCATTGCCGGATCCGGCGAGACGATCACCTGGCGGCTGACGGGCGCGACCCTGCGCCGCGACGCCGGTGGCGGCGCTCAGCCGGTCATCGACGGTGTCAGGAGTTTCGCGCTCGACTATCTGGACGCGTCGGATCGCGCCGTCGTGACCGCCGACGAGGCTCGGACCGTCGTGATCACGCTGGTGACCGAGGCCGCCTGGGATCTGGCCGATCGCGCGGTCGTGACGACGTACTCGACGCGCGTGCGCTTGCGGAACCGCTGAGCCGACGGCTCGCCGGCGCTTTCCAGCTCGCTCTCGAAACCGCCTGCCGACCCCGATCCAGGGCCTAACTGGAGCGAATCTGCCCCGGCCGGGGTAGGCCGATCCATGCCCCAGGAGGCCCCCTCCCGGCCCACCCACCATTGCGGGGGTTAAAGTGGGTCACCCGACACCACCGGTCGTTCGGCTGTGCCGGAGTCTAATTCCGCTCCAAATCGTCTCTTTTACCCTTGACACGAGGTTTGGGCTAACGCTAATCTCGGATCTCAAGTGGGGCAAAGTGGGATGAAGGCTTAAACAAGGATTGCCGAATTCCGGATATGTTTAGGGGACGGTACCAGCACACGATCGACCCGAAGGGGCGCCTGAGCGTACCGGCGAAATTCCGGGACGCCCTCGCGCAGTACGACGGGGCGCTTATTGTCGTCCCGAATGATTACTGCCTCGAGGTGCATCCGCTGGAGGAGTGGCAGCGCATCGAGACGAAATTGCGCGAGCAGTCGATCTTCAATCCGGAAGTGCGCGAGCTGAGCCGGCTCTTCATCTCGCGCGCGAAGGATGTGTCGCTCGACGCGGCCGGACGCGTGCTCATCCCGCCGGACGCGCGCGAGCAGGCGGGACTCTCGAAGGAAGTCACGCTCGTGGGCGGGGGACTTCCCCAGTTCGAGGTGTGGGATCGCGGCCGGTTCGACGAGTACGAGCGCACCCGCGCGGACCGGCTGCCGACGTTGTTCGAAAGGCTCTCAGGCCTGGGAGTGTAGCGGTTCACGTTCCGGTGCTCGTCGACGAGGTCGTGTTTCTCTTGCGACCGCGCGGCGAGGGATGGGTGATCGATGCGACGGTGGGCATGGGCGGTCACGCCGAGGCGATCTTGAGCGCCAGCTCGAGCTCCGTCCGCCTTCTCGGTCTCGACACGGACGCCGCGGCGCTCGCGCAGGCGCGCGCGCGCCTGGTCCCGTTCGGCGAGCGCGTGGACCTGGCCCACACGAGCTTCCGCCGGCTCGGCGATGCCGCCGCCGCGCGCGGCGTCGAGCGCGCGCGCTCGATTCTCCTGGATCTCGGCGTCTCCTCGTGGCAGCTCGAGCAGTCGGGGCGCGGCTTCTCCTTCCAGGCGGACGAGCCTCTCGACATGCGGCTGGACCCCTCGAGCGGCGAGACCGCGGCCGCGCTCCTGAACCGGCTTCCCGAGCCGGAGCTGGCGCGCATCATCTTCGAATACGGCGAGGAGCCGCACGCCCGGCGGATCGCGCGGGCCATCGTCCGCCGTCGGCCTCTGGCGCGGACGGGCGACCTCGTGGCAGCGGTCCGCGGTGCGGTGCCCCGCGCGGCGTGGCCGCGCCGCCTCCACGTGGCCACGCGGACCTTCCAGGCGGTGCGGGTGGCGGTCAACGATGAGCCCGGCGCGCTCCGAAACGCGCTGGCGCAGGCGCCCGATCTGCTGGCGGCCGGTGGCCGTCTGGGCGTCATCTCGTTTCATTCGGGCGAAGATCGCATCGTGAAGCAGACGTTCCGAGCTCTTGAGCCGGCGGGCTTCGCCGAGCTCGAGCCGTCGCCGTGTCAGCCCACCGACGACGAGGTGCGGGCGAATCCCCGCGCCAGGAGCGCGAAGCTGCGCGTGCTGGAGCGGCTTTCATGAAGAAGGACCAGCGGCTTCATCGCGAACCGGACCCCCGCGTGCGGCGCTCGCTCTTCGTGGCCTTCGCCACCTCGGCGCTGCTCGTGGCCGGCGCCCTGACCGTCGTCGGCGTCAGGGTCGAGCAGGTCCATCTCGCCTATCGGCTCGACGCCGTCCGGAGCGAGCGCGGGCGCTCCGAGGAGCGGATCCGGCAGCTCGAGATCGAGGTGGCGACCTTGCGCTCGCCGAGCCGCATCGAGGCGCGCGCCCGGCAGATCGGGCTCGTGGCGGCCGGGCGTGACCAGATCCGGCTGGCGAAGGAGTACGTGGCCGGCGGCACCGGGCTGGCGGCTGACCGGAGTCGCGCGGCGTCCCTCCGCGCGCCGAGGCCGCCCGCTCAGTGAAGGATCCGGCCGTCCGGGCGCGCGTCCTCATGCTGGCGGCGATACTGGCCCTCGCGTTCGGCGGCCTCACCGCTCGGCTGGGCTGGCTGATGGTGGTCAAGCACGGCGAGCTGACGCAGATCGCCGAGCGCCAGTACTCCCGGACGATCGTCCTCTACGCGCAGCGCGGCCCGATCGTCGACCGCCAGGGCGGCGCGCTCGCGACGTCGGCCGCGACGGAATCGCTCTTCGTGCAGCCGCGGAGCGTGGGCGACCCGGTCCGCGTCGCGGCGCGCCTGGCGTCGATCCTCGGCCAGCCGGAGTCCGAGGTTCACGCCGCGCTGACGGGCTCTCGCGCGTTCGTGTGGCTGCGCCGGAAGCTTCCGCCCACCGTGGCCGAGCAGGTGAGGGCGCTCCGCGAGCCGGGGCTCGGGTTCCTCCCGGAGCCGCTGCGCCTCTATCCAAACCGCGAGCTGGCCGCGCACGTCCTGGGCTTCGAGGGCGCCGAGGGCGGGCTCGAGGGCGTCGAGCGCGCCTTCAACGCCGATCTGGCCGGCGTGCCGGGCAAGGCGATCACCGGCCGCGATGCGCTTGGCCGCGAGGTCGCGGCGCCCCACGTGCTCCAGCAGCCCCAGCCCGGTCACGGCGTGATGCTGACGATCGACAAGACGATCCAGTACATCGCCGAGCGCGAGCTCGACGCCGCCTATCGCCGGACCCATGCGAAGGCCGCGATCGCCGTGGTGCTGGAGCCGCGCACGGGCGACGTGCTCGCGATGGCGATGCGCCCGACGTTCAACCCGAACACGTTCCTGGACGTTCCCTCGTCGGACTACTGGCGAAACCGCGCCGTCACCGATCCGTTCGAGCCGGGCTCGACGTTCAAGGCGATCATGGCCGCCGCCGCGCTCGAGGCGGGCGTGATCCGGCCCGACGATCGGATCTATGCGGAGAACGGCGCGATCACGCTCGCCGGGACGACGATTCGCGACTGGAAGAAGTACGGCTGGCTCACCTTCGCCGAGGTGCTGCAGAACTCGTCCAACGTCGGGTCCATCAAGGTGGGCTTGTCGCTCGGCCGCGACCGCTACTACCGGTACATGAGGGCGTTCGGCTTCGGCGCGCCGACCAACGTCGGCCTCGCCGGCGAGAGCCGGGGGCTCCTGCGCGAGCCGCAGCGCTGGTCGCTCTTGTCGCTCCCGACGATGTCGATCGGCCAGGAGATCTCGGTGACGGCGCTGCAGATGGTCACGGCATTCGGCGCCATCGCGAACGGCGGAACCCTGATGCAGCCCCGACTCGTTCGCTCGACGTTCGACGCCGAGGGTCGCGAGACACGCCACTTCGAAGCCAAGGCGATCCGTCAGGTCGTGTCCCCGGCCACCGCGCGGACGCTCTCGAACCTCCTGGCCGGCGTGGTCGAGTCGGGCACGGGGCGCCTCGCCGCCATCCCGGGGTACGCCGTCGCCGGCAAGACCGGCACGGCTCAAAAGCTCGACCCGTCGACTCGCCGCTATTCGCACGCGCCGGGCGTCCTGTCGTTCGTCGGGTTCGCGCCGGCCGACGAGCCGCGCTTCGTCATGCTGGTGATGCTCGACGAGCCGCGCAACGAGAAGTGGGGCAGCGAGGCGGCGGCGCCGATCTTCAGCGCGATCGGTCGCGAGATCCTGCGCTACCTCGAGGTGCCGCCCCGCGACGTCCAGCCGGTCCAGATCGTCACGGGCCCGACGGCCGAGCTCCCCGCGCCCCCGCGGATGAGGCTCGTGAGCACGGCGGAGGCCGGTCAACCCGACGGGACGAGGCGGATGCCCGATCTCGGCGGCAAGACCTTGCGGCAGGCCCTGGACACCCTCGAGCCGTTCCGCGTCGACGTGCGCCTCGCCGGCCAGGGGCGCGTCGTGCGTCAGCTGCCGGCCGCGGGTGATCTCCTCGAGCCGGGCGCCGTCGCGCGCCTCACCTTGACCGCGTCGGGAGGGACTCGGTGACATGGCGGGTGCAGCCATGAGCGAGCTGCTCGCGGCGCTTCCCGAAAAGCGCGTGATCGGCGAGCCTCCGCGCTCGGTGTCGTCGATCGCCGGCGACTCTCGCCGTGTCGAGCCCGGCGCGTGCTTCGTCGCGGTCCCAGGGTTCAAGCAGGACGGTCGCCGGTTCATCCCGGACGCCATCCGGCGAGGCGCCGCGGTGGTCGTCACCGAGGGCGAGCCGGTCGCCGGCCTGCCGGTGGCTCAGGTGCTCGTGCCGTCGGTGCGAATCTCGCTCGCGCGGCTCGCGGGCGCATTCTACGGCCACCCGTCCAGGCAGCTCTCGCTCGTCGGCATCACCGGGACGAACGGCAAGACGACCACCTCCTATCTGGTCGAAGCGCTGCTGCGGGCGCGGGGCCTCGCCACCGGCGTGATCGGCACGATCCAGTACGTGCTCGGCGACGAGACGCGTCCAGCCAGCCAGACGACGCCGGAGGCCCTGGATCTGCAATCGATGCTCGCGCACATGCGCGACCGTGGCGTCCGGGGCGTCGCGATGGAGGTGTCGTCGCACGCGCTGGCGCTCGCCCGCGCCGACGGGATCGCGTTCGACGTGGCGGTCTTCACGAACCTGACGCAGGACCATCTCGACTTCCACGGAACACTCGAGAGCTACCGGCTCGCCAAGCGCCGGCTGTTCGAGCTGCTCGCCGAATCGCCGAAGCCCACGCGCACGGCCGTGGTCAACGCGGACGATCCGGCCGGGGCCTCGATGGTGCGCGGGCTCGACGTGAACGTGCTCACGTTCGGGCTCGGCGCCGACGCGCGCGTCAGAGCCGTCGCGCACGAGTCGTCGCTCGACGGCATCCGGATGACGGTCGAGACGCCGCGCGGCCGCATGGCCCTCACGTCGCCGCTCATCGGCGAGCACAACGTGATGAACCTGCTCGGCGCGGTCGGGACCGGGCTGGGCCTCGGCCTCGATCCGCCGGCCATCGCGCACGCGCTCGGAGCGGTCGGCACCGTGCCCGGGCGTTTCGAGCAGGTACGGGCCGGCCAGCCGTTTCTCGTGGTCGTCGACTACGCCCACACACCCGATGCGCTCGAGCGCGTGCTGACCACGGCGCGGAAGCTGACGCGCCGGCGGCTCGCGGTCGTCTTCGGCTGCGGCGGCGACCGGGATCGCACCAAGCGCCCGATCATGGGCGAGATCGCGGCGCGTCTCTGCGACCAGGTGTGGGTGACCTCCGACAATCCGCGCTCGGAGCGGCCGGAGGCGATCATCGACGAGATCGTGGTCGGCATTCGCCGGGCTGGGGCGGCGCCGGGCCGCTCCGCGACCGAGCCCGATCGCGCGCGCGCGATCCGCGCCGCGCTCGGGTGGGCCGAGGCGGGCGACACGGTGGTCATCGCCGGGAAGGGTCACGAAACCTATCAGATCGTCGGCGCCGACGTACTGCCGTTCGACGACCGCGAGGTCGCGCGGCGGATCCTGTCGGGAGAGAGGACCTAGAGCGATCGTGCCCGCATTCACCGTCCAGGACATCGTGCGCGCCACCCAGGGCGCCCTCGTCGCGGGTGACCTCGGCGTGCCCATCACCGGGGTGTCGATCGATTCCCGGTCGCTCGGCGTCGGCGAAGCCTTCTTCGCCATCCGGGGCTATCGCCTCGACGGTCACGCGTTCCTTGCCGACGCGGCCTCGCGCGGCGCGGCCTGTCTGGTGGTGCACGCGCTCCACGACGACGTCCCCGCCAACGTGCCGCTGGTGCTCGTCGAGGACACGACGCGCGCGCTCGGGCTGCTCGCGGCGTACCACCGCGCGCGGTTCTCCATCCCGGTCGTCGCGGTGACGGGCTCGAACGGCAAGACGACGACGAAGGAGCTGATCGCCGGCGTGCTCGGCATGCGCTGGCAGGTCCTGAAGCCGAGCGGCAGCTTCAACAATCAGTGGGGGCTTCCGCTGACGCTTCTCAAGCTGACGCCGGAGCACCAGGCGCTCGTGCTCGAGATCGGCACCCAGCACGCCGGCGAGATCGCCACGCTCGCCGGGCTGGCGCGCCCGACGGTGGCGGCCGTGACGACGGTCGCGCAGGCCCACACGGAATTTCTCGGCTCGCTCGACGGCGTCCGCGCCGAGAAGGTCGAGCTCGTCAAGGCCCTCGCGCCCGACGGCCGGGCCGTGTTGAACGCCGACGATCCGCGCGTGGCGGGCATGGCACGCGACTCGCGCGCGCCTGTCATCACGTACGGCCGCGCGCCCGGCGCCGACGTGCGCGCGACCGGCGACATCGTCGAGCGCGGGCAGTCCCTCGCGTTCACGCTCGAGAGCGGCGGCCGCTGCGTGCCGGTGACCCTGGCCTTTGCCGGCCGGCACAACGTGGCGAACGCTCTCGCCGCCGCCGGGGTGGGCGTGGCGCTCGGCTGGCCGCTGGAGGAGATCGCGCGCGGCCTCTCGGAGGCGCGGCCGGCGGCCGGCCGCTGCATCTGGCGGGACGCGGGCGGCGTGAGCATCCTCGACGACACCTACAACGCGAATCCGGTCTCGGTGCGCGCCGCCCTCGAAACGGTCGCGGGGCGGCGCGCCGGGTCGTCCGGACGGCTGATCGTCGTCCTGGGCGATATGCTGGAGCTCGGCGCGATCGCGGAGGAAGCGCACCAGGACATGGGACGCTCGGTGGTGGCGGCCGGCGCCGACGAGTTCGTCGGCGTGGGGCGGCTCGCGCGCCTGGCCGTCGAGACTGCGCGCGCTGGGGGTCTGGCCGGCGCGCATCACGCGACGACGTTCGAGGACACGATCGCCCATCTTCTCAAGGGCGTGGCCCCCGGGGACGTCGTGCTCGTCAAGGGCTCGCGGGGCATGCGCATGGAGCGGGTCGTGGACGCGCTGGTGGCGCGCCTGGCCCGATGAAAGGGACGGATGCTTTACTACCTCCTCGTCCCGCTCGCGAAAGACCACATCGTCTTCAACGTCTTTCGCTACCTGACCTTCCGGTCGTTCATGGCCCTGATCTCGGCATTCATCATCTCGCTGGTGGTGGGCCCGTGGATCATCCGGCGGCTTCGAATCGCGCAGCACGGCGGCGAGACGATCCGGGAGGACACGCCCGAGCGGCATCGCACCAAGAAGGGCACGCCGACGATGGGCGGGATCGTCATCCTCACCGCGATCATCGCGACGAGCCTGCTCTGGGCCAATCTCGCGAACCGCTACATCTGGGTGGTGATCCTGGCGACCGGCGGCTTCGGGCTCATCGGGATCTGGGACGACGTGACCAAGCTGCGCACGCGCAAGGGGCTTCCGACCCGCGTGAAGTTCATCGCGCAGCTCGTGGTGGCTTTCGCGGTGCTGCAGCTGATCTTCTGGCAGCCGCCGAGCGCCTGGCTGCCAGTCCTGGCGATCCCGTTCTTCAAGGGCTGGCTCGTGAATCTCGGCTGGTTCTGGATCCCGTTCGCGATCCTCGTCATCGTCGGCGCCTCGAACGCGGTGAACCTGACGGACGGGCTCGACGGGCTGGCGATCGGCCCGGTCATCATGGCCGGCGCCGCGTTCGGCGTGATCGCGTACCTCACGGGCAACTTCCGGGCTGCCGACTACTTGAAGATCCTCAACGTGCGCGGGGCGGGCGAGCTGACGGTCTTCTGCGGCGCGCTGATCGGCGCGGCCATCGGGTTTCTCTGGTTCAACTGCCATCCGGCCGAGATCTTCATGGGCGACGCCGGCTCGCTGGCGCTGGGCGGCGCGATCGGGACCCTCGCCGTGCTGACGAAGGCGGAGCTCTTGCTGCCGCTGATCGGCGGTCTCTACGTCGTGGAAGCGCTCTCGGTGATCATCCAGGTCGCGAGCTTCAAGATGACCGGACGCCGCGTCTTCCGCATGGCGCCCTTGCACCATCACTACGAGCTCTCCGGGTGGCCCGAGCCGAAGATCGTCGTCCGGTTCTGGATCGTCTCGTTCGCGCTGGCGCTGCTCGCCATCACGACCTTGAAGCTCAGATGAGGGCGGCGTGAACGCGCTCGACGAGGTCGACATGGCGACCCGCGGTCAGGCCTACCTGCGCTCCCTCGCGGGCCGTCGCGTGACGGTGTTCGGGCTCGCCAAGAGCGGCGTCGCCGCGGCGCGCCTGCTGCGCGCCGTCGGCGCCGACGTCGTGGGGACCGACGCGAAGCCGGTCGCGGCGCTCGGACGCGAGGTGGCCGCGCTTGCCGAGCTGGGCGTGCGTCTGGTCACGGGTCCGGGCGAGCCGACGGAGGCGTTCGCCGGCGCCGAGCTGGTGGTGGCGAGTCCGGGCGTGCCACTCGACGCCCCGCCGCTCACCGCGGTGCGGGCGCGCCGGGTGCCGATCATCGGTGAGCTCGAGCTCGGCTGGCGCGCGACGGAGGCGGACACGATCGCGATCACCGGGACGAACGGCAAGACCACGACGACGGCGCTGACCGGCTCCATCCTGGCGCTGCAGCCTCGCCCCGTGCTCATCGCCGGCAACATCGGCACGCCGCTCGCCGCGCACGCGCTCGCGTTCCCGCCCGACGGCCTGGTCGTCTGCGAGGTCTCGAGCTTCCAGCTCGAGACGACCGAGCTCTTTCAGCCGAGGGTCGCGGTGGTGCTCAACCTCACCCCGGACCATCTCGACCGCCACCGGACGTTCGAGGCGTACGGCGACGCCAAGGCGCGGATCTTCGCGAACCAGACGGCGGCGGACTGCGCCGTGCTGAACGCCGACGACGAGGCGACGCGGGCGATGGCCTCCCGGGCGAAGGCGCCGGTGGTGTGGTTCAGCCGGCGCCGCGCGCTGACGCACGGGGTCTTCGTCCGCGACGGCCAGATCGCGGCGAAGCTCAACGGTCACGTCGAGGAAATCTGTCCGCTGTCGGAAATTTTCCTGCGCGGCCAGCACAACGTGGAGAACGTCCTGGCGGCGACCGCCTGCGCCCTCTGGACCGGCGTCTCGCCGGCGGCGATCCGCACCGCGATCGGCCGCTTCCGGGGCGTGGCCCATCGAATCGAATGGGTCCGTGACCTCGCCGGGGTCAAGTACTACAACGACTCGAAGGGCACCAACGTCGACTCGACCTTGCGGGCCCTCGAGAGCTTCGCGGAGCCGATCGTGCTGATCGCGGGCGGCAAGGGCAAGGGCCAGGATTTCCAGCCGCTCGCCGTCGCGTCGCGCGGGCGGGTGGCCCACGCCGTGCTCATCGGCGAGGACGCTCCGAAGATCGGGACCGCGCTCAGGGACGCGTCCGTTCCGGTGACATTCTCCCAGTCGCTGCAGGAGGCCGTCGATCGCGCGCGCGCGCTCGCGACACCCGGCAGCATCGTGCTGCTCTCGCCGGCCTGCGCCTCGTTCGACATGTTCGACAATTTTGAGCATCGCGGTGAGGTATTCAAAAAAATCGTGGAGCGCCTCGACTGATGTCGAGCCTCACGTTCGAAACGGTGGGGGGGTATGGGGGAGGAGCGGCGCGCGCTCCCCTCCATGACGCCTAATGCCCAGGAAGCTCGCGCCCGACTTCTGGCTCTTCGGCGTCGCCGTGGTCCTGCTCTCGGCGGGCGTGGTGATGGTCTACTCGGCGAGCGCGATCGTGGCGGCCGACCGGTTCCACGACCCGTACTTCTTCCTCAGGAAGCAGATCTTCTGGGCGGTGCTCGGCGCCGCCTGCATGTGGATGGCGATCCGCCTCGACTACCGCCGTCTCGAGGGGCTCGTCGTGCCGCTCCTGATCTTCGCGGGCGTGCTCCTGGTGCTCGTGCTCGTCTCGCCGTTCGGCCAGGCGATCAACGGCACGCGTCGCTGGATCCGTCTCGGTCCGGTCTCGTTCCAGCCGGCGGAGCTCGCCAAGCTCGCGCTCGTCGTCTATCTCGCCGCGTTTCTCGCGAAGAAGGGCGAGGCGATCTCGGACTTCCGGCGCGGGCTCGTGCCGCCGCTGGCGGTGGCCGGGCTCCTGGCCCTCCTCGTGCTGGCGCAGCCGGATCTCGGCAACTGCCTCACCTTGATCACGCTCACGTTCACCTTGCTGTTCCTGGGCGGCGGCCACGCGCGCCACCTCGGCTTCATCATGCTGGCCGCGCTGCCGCCGCTCGCGGTGGCGATCTGGATGGCGCCGTACCGGCTGCGCCGCATCTTCGCGTTCGTCGATCCCTGGTCGGATCCGCGGGGCAGCGGATTCCAGATCATCCAGTCGTGGCTCGCGTTCGGGAACGGCGGGATCTTCGGCCAGGGCATCGGCGCCTCGCGTCAGAAGCTCTTCTATCTTCCGGAGTCGCACACCGATTTTATCTTCGCGATCCTCGGTGAGGAGCTCGGCTTCGTCGGGGCGCTGGCCATCGTCGCGCTGTTCGTCGTCCTGATCTGGCGCGGGCTGCGGATCGGGCTGAGGGCGCCGGATCCGTTCGGCGGCTACCTCGCGCTCGGGATCACCGTGCTGATCGCGACCCAGACGCTCGTGAACCTGGGCGTCGTCACCGGCCTCTTGCCGACGAAGGGATTGCCGCTGCCGTTCATCTCGTTCGGTGGCTCGGCGTTGCTCGTCACGATGCTCTCGACGGGAGTGCTCCTGAACATCTCCCAGCAGGCCCATGTTTAAGCGTTACCAGCAGATCCACTTCATCGGGATCGGCGGCATCGGTATGTCCGGCATCGCCGAGATCTTGCTGAACCTCGGCTACCGGGTGACCGGCTCCGACCAAAAGCGGGGCGATGCCGTCGAGCGGCTCGCCGAGCTGGGCGCGAAGGTGTTCCTCGGTCACCAGGCCACGAACGTCGAGGGCGCTCACGTGGTCGTCTACTCCTCGGCGGTCTCGCGAGACAACGTCGAGGTCCAGGCCGCGCGCCAGCGCCAGATCCCGACGATCCCCCGCGCGGAGATGCTCGCCGAGCTGATGCGGCTCAAGTACGGCATCGCGGTCGCGGGCACCCACGGCAAGACGACGACCACCTCGATGGTCGGCACCGTGCTGGCCGAGGGCCGCCTCGATCCGACGATCGTCGTCGGCGGCCGGGTGACGAGCCTGGGCTCGAACGCGCGGCTCGGCCAGGGCGAATTTCTCATCGCCGAGGCCGACGAGTCCGACGGCTCGTTCCTCAAGCTGGCGCCGACGATCGCCGTGGTCACGACCGTCGACGCCGAGCACCTCGACCACTACGGGAGCCTCGACGCGATCCGCGACGCCTTCGTCGCGTTCGTCAACAAGGTGCCGTTCTACGGCTCGGCGGTGCTCTGCCTGGACCAGCCGAACATCCAGCTCCTGATCCCGCGGATCGAGAAGCGGATCATCTCCTACGGTCTCGAGTCGGGCGCCGATCTCGTCGCGCGCCGCTTGCAGCTCTCGGGCATGACCAGCCGGTTCGAGGTCTATCAGCGCGAGAGCCTCCTCGGGGAGGTCACGCTCCAGATCCCGGGTCGTCACAACGTGCTCAACTCGCTCGCGGTGATCGGCGTGGGGCTGGACCTCGAGATCCCGTTCTCCACCATTCAACGGGCGCTGGCCGGCTTCTCGGGAGTCCAGCGCCGCTTTCAAATCCTGGGGCGTGCCCGTGGCGTCACGGTGGTCGACGACTACGGTCATCACCCGGCCGAGATCCGGGCGACCCTGGCCGCCGCCAAGGCCGGGTTCGACTGTCGGGTCGTGACGGTGTTTCAGCCGCACCGCTACACCCGGACTCTGCACCTGCGGCAAGAGTTCCTCACGGCGTTCAACCTGGCTGACGTGTTGATCGTGATGGACGTCTACGCGGCCGGCGAGCCGGCGATCCCCGGCGTCTCGGGCCGAGATCTCGCCGACGGGATCCGGTCGCACGGCCATCGCGATGTCACTTACCTCGGCAGCGACCGCACGCGCATCGTCGAGCATCTCGCCGAGATCGCCCGTCGGGGCGATCTCATGATCACGCTCGGCGCCGGCGACGTGAGCCAGCTCGGCTCGGAGCTGCTGAAACGCCTGGACGCCACTCGATGACTGGGAGGGCCACATGCTAGGAGAGATCCGTGGGGAAGTGCGGTTCAAGGAGCCCCTGAGCTTCCACACCTCGCTCCGCATCGGCGGCACCGCCGACATCTTCGTCGTGCCACAGGACGTGGACGACATTCGCCACGCGCTCATGTTCGCCGAGCGCGAGCAGCTGCCGGTCGCGGTGATCGGCGGCGGCAACAATCTGCTGGTGAAGGATCGCGGGTTGCGCGGGGTCGTCCTGCGCCTCGAGGGCTGCCTCGGGCGCGCCGAGTTCCACGGTGAGGAGGCCATCGCCGGCGCCGGGGTGTCGCTCTCGGCGCTCATCCGGGAGGCGGCCGCCCTCAATCTCGGCGGCATCGAGTGTCTCGTCGGAATCCCCGCCACGATCGGCGGCGCCCTGGCCATGAACGCCGGGACGGCCGACGGGTGGATCGGCGATTTCGTCAGCGCCGTGTACTACCTGCACCCGGACGGCTCGCTCGGCGAGTTCAAGCCGGCGCCGGGCGCGTTCACGTACCGGAACTTCAACGCGCCACCCGGCGCCGTGCTGATCGGCTGTCGCCTTCGACTCCATCGCAAGCCCCTGGCGGAGATCCAGAAGGAGGTGAAGCAGCGCCTCAAGGTCAAGAAGTCCACGCAGCCGCTGGCGCTCGCCTCGGCCGGCTGCGTCTGGAAGAACCCGGCCGGCGACGTCGCCGCCCGGATGATCGAGAAGTGCGGCCTCAAGGGCAAGCGCATCAGCGGCGCGGAGATCTCCTCCAAGCACGCCAATTTCATCGTGAACCGGGGCGGCGCGACGGCGACCGACATCCTGGCGCTCATGGACCTGACACGCGAGCGCGTGCAGTCGCACTTCTCGGTCAGGCTCGAGAACGAGATCAGGATCATCGGCGAGTAGATGCCGAGCGGTCTCAGCTCGCCGAGAAGCCGCGCCTCGGCGCTCGCCGACATGGGCGAGCGCTCGGCGTTTGTCGCGCGGCAGCGCGTGGGCCGATCGAAGCGGCCGCGGCCCCGCCGCCGCGCCCGCGTGCGCCGGCTGCTGGGCGTCGCCGTGACGATCGTGGCGGCCGCGGTGGCCGGCGGCGCCACGCTCCGCTGGCTCCTGACCACGCCGCACTTCGCGGTGGCCAGCGTCGAGGTCCGTGGTGTTTCCCGGGTGCCGCCCGACCAGATCCTGGCGGTGGCCGCGATCCCGCGGGGCACCAACATCTTCCGGCTCGACACCATGGGCGTGGCCGGCCGCGTGGAGTCGCTGCCGGAGGTCCGGCGGGCCGACGTCGTGCGCGAGCTGCCGAACCGGGTCGTGATCAGCGTCGAGGAACGCCGTCCGTTCACGCTGGTCCACGGCGGGCGCTTGCACTGGATGGACGAGGAGGGGCGTTTGCTCGGCGCCCCGCCCGAGGCGGTGGCGCCGCCGATGCCGGTCATCAGCGGCCTGTCGACGGACGAGCTGGCGGCGATGCGTACGGCGCCCGGCCCGAGGGCCCGAGCCGCGATCGGCGTGATCCGCGCGCTCCTGAGGAGCGGCAACGGGCTCACCGCGGAGATCTCGGAGATCGATATGAGCCGGCGCGAGGGACCGGTCCTCTACACGGTCGACGGCGTCGAGGTGCGCCTGGGCACCGAGGACTGGGACGAGCGCCTCGCGCGCCTCGAGGGGGTCCTGGCGCAGATCGCGACGCAGGATGTGCGGACGGTCGATCTCCGGTTCCGGGACCAGGTGGTCTTCCAGCGGGGAGGCACCCGATGAAGCGCTCGAAGGCGCCGGATCTCGTGGTCGGCCTGGACGTCGGCACCACGAAGGTCTGCGCGATCATCACCGAGCCCGCGCCCCGCGGCACCCTGAACGTCATCGGGGTCGGGACCGCGCCCTCGCGCGGGCTCCGGCGCGGCATCGTCGTCAACATCGACTCCACCGTCGAGGCGATCCGAGCCGCCGTCGCCGAGGCCGAGCAGATGGCCGGCGTCGAAGTCTCGGGCGCCTTCGCGGGCGTGGCCGGCGGCCACATCCGCGGCGTGAACAGCCGCGGCGTCGTCGGCATCACCGGCAAGAACCACGAGGTGAACGACGCCGACGTCGAGCGTGTGATCGAGGCCGCGCGCGCGATCAACCTGCCGCAGGACCGGGAGATCATCCACGTCTTGCCGCAGAGCTTCGTGGTCGACGACGGCGACGGCGTCCGCGAGCCGATCGGCATCTCGGGCGTGCGGCTCGAGGTCGAGGTGCACATCGTCACCGGCACCGTCACCTCGGTCCAGAACGTGGTCCGCTCGGTGAATCGCGCGGGCCTCGCGGTCCAGGACATCGTGCTCGAGCCGCTGGCGTCGGCGGAGGCGGTGCTGTTCGACGACGAGAAGGAGCTGGGCGTCGTCGTGATCGACATCGGCGGCGGCACGACGGACGTCGCGCTGCTGCGCAACGGCGCCGTGTGGCACACGGTGGTCCTGCCGCTCGGCGGCGACCACATCACCAACGACATCGCGATCGGGCTGCGCACGCCGACGGCCGACGCCGAGGACATCAAGAAGCGCTACGGATGCGCGCTGACGGCGCTGGTGCCGGCCGAGGAAACGGTCGACGTCCCGTCCGTCGGCGGCCGCAAGCCACGGCAGCTCTCGCGGCAGCTGCTCTCGGAGATCATCCAGCCGCGCGTCGAGGAGATCTTCACATTGGTGGCGCGCGAGCTCGCCCGCGCCGGGTTCCAGGACGCGGCGACGGCGGGCGTCGTCGTCACGGGAGGCACATCGATCATGGAAGGAGTTCCCGAGCTCGCCGAGGGCATCTTCGATCAACCCGTGCGCCGCGGCGTGCCCATCGGCGTCGGCGGGATGGCGGACGTGATCGAGAGCCCGATCTACGCCACCGGCGTCGGCCTGGCGCTCTACGGCGCGCGCACGGGCGTGTCAGGAGAGTCCGCCGGCATCCCGGGCCCCGTGGGACGCCTCACACGGCTCGTGACTGGATTTCTCGGTGACCTCTTTTAAGCCGGGTCGGGACGGACGTCAGCCGCATCTCTTCACGTCAGACGTGATCCGTTCACGCGGCCGGAGGCGGACCTCCGGCGATCACTCACAGGAGGATGGGATGGAGAAGGATCGCGCGCGGCGCCCGCTCTTCGAGCTCGAACCAACGCCCCAGGCCGCGAAAATCAAAGTCATCGGGCTCGGCGGCGGCGGCGGCAACGCGGTGAGCCGCATGATGGCCGCGCAGTTCACGGGGGTCGAGTTCATCGTGGCCAACACGGACGTCCAGGCGCTCAGCGCCTCGCCGGCGCCGGTCAAGGTGCAGCTCGGCGCCAAGCTCACTCAAGGTCTCGGCGCCGGCTCGAATCCGGACGTCGGGCGGAACGCGGCGCAGGAAGATCCCGATCAGATCACCCGCCTGCTGAGCGGCGCCGACATGGTCTTCATCACGGCGGGCCTGGGCGGCGGCACCGGGACGGGCGCCGCGCCGGTCGTCGCCTCGCTCGCGAAGGACCTGGGCATCCTGACGATCGCCGTCGTGACCAAGCCGTTCACGTTCGAGGGCCGCAAGCGGATGCTTCAGGCCGAGGCTGGGCTCGAGGCGTTGCGAGGCGTCGTGGACACGCT
Organism: Candidatus Rokuibacteriota bacterium; assembly: GCA_003220495.1. GTDB lineage: Bacteria > Methylomirabilota > Methylomirabilia > Rokubacteriales > CSP1-6 > AR31. The sequence continues at coordinate 33,554 of QHSP01000057.1, forward strand.
CATCACGATCCCGAACCAGCGGCTGCTCTCGGTCGTCGACCGCGGCACCCCGCTGATCGCCGCGTTCCGGGTCGCCGACTCGGTGCTCCAGCAGGCGGTGCAAGGCATCTCGGATCTGATCCTGGTGCCCGGCCTCGTCAACCTCGACTTCGCCGACGTCCGCACGATCATGTCGGGCATGGGCCTGGCGATGATGGGCACCGGCACCGGCAAGGGCGAGAATCGCGCGCTCGACGCCGCGCAGAAGGCCGTGGCGAGCCCGCTACTCGACGAGACGTCGATCGAGGGCGCGCGCGGCATCCTGATCAACTTCACCGGCGGCGCCGATCTCTCGATCCACGAGGTCGAAGAGGCGGCGCGCATCGTCCAGGAGGCCGCCCACGAGGAGGCGCACATCATCTTCGGCGCCGTCATCGATCCGCAGCTCTCGGACGAGGTGCGGATGACGGTGATCGCGACCGGCTTCGCCGACAAGAAGGAGACGGTGGGCCTCAGCGGCAAGGTCGTCGATCTGCCGCGGCCGTCGCGCTCCGCTCCGTCGTCGGCTCCGCCCCCCGTCGCGCCGTGGCGGCGCAAGTTCGGCGATCCGCGCGGGGAAGCCGAGGAGGCGCTCGGCGAGAACGCTGATCTCGAAGTTCCCGCGTTTCTCCGTCGCCAAGCGGATTAGTAGGGTCGCCGGGCGGGCGGCAAGGGCGGGAGGGGCGCCGGGCTCCCGACCGCTCCGTCACCCGTTCGCCCGATTCGCAGCGCTTCGCGCTGCGGGCGGGACGAAGGGGTCCCACTTCGCAGGTCGGGAGCCCGGCGCCCCTCCCGCCCTTGCCGCCCGCCCGGCGACCCGTTGGTAAGGCATAGTGAGAAACGATGACTTCGACTTCTCCGCTTGTCGCCCATGGTCAGCCGACGGAGTACTTCACTTTTGTCTCGCTCAGCTCGCTGGGGGTGCCGCATGCGACGACGACGAAGCATTGTCCGGGGGTCAGCTCGTTTGCGGAGCCGATCGTGCCGGAGGCGCCGAAGCCGCCGTTTCGGAGTGAGGCGACCGCCGTACTGGGCGCGACTGGGCTCGAGATGTCGCGGGTGAGCTATGCCCGGCAGGTGCACGGCGCGGACGTGGCGCGGGTGCCGGCAGGTGGGGGATTCGCGGGCCTGGTGGACGTTCTCGTGACCGTGGAGCGCGGCGTGCCGCTCGCGATCTTCACCGCGGACTGCCTCGCGATCGTCCTCTACGATCCCTCGGCGCGAGCGCTCTGTGTCGCGCACGTCGGCTGGCGCGGCACGGTGCGGGGCGCGACCCAGACGGCCGTGCGCGCGATCCGCGACGTCGGTGCGCGACCCGGCTCGCTTCGCGCCGCGATCGCGCCGTCGATCGGCCCGTGCTGCTACGAGGTCGACGAGCCGGTCACGGCCGAGCTCGCGCGCGCCTTCGGCGACCGCTGGCGCGCGTGGGTCGCGCCGTCGCGCGGCGGCCACGTGATGCTCGATCTCTGGTCCGCCAACGAGGCGCTGCTCGTGGAGGCCGGGGTGGCGCCCGAGTCGATCGAGAATCCGCGACTTTGCACCGCGTGTCACCCGGATCTCCTGTACTCGTACCGGCGGGGCAATCGGGGCCGCCTGGTCACCGTGGCTGCGGTGCCCTGAGACCCTAACTCTCCCCCCGCACACGGCCCCCTGCTAGAATCACCCCGAGATGACCGACATTCGCGCCAATCTCGAGCGGGTCCGTGAACGGGTCGCGAAAGCCGCGGAGCGCGCCGGCCGCCGCCCGGCGGACGTGCTCCTCATCGGCGTCTCGAAGACGGTCGAGGTAGCCCGGATCCGTCAGGCGATCGAGGCCGGGGTGGAGGCGCTCGGCGAGAACCGGGTGCAGGAGGCGCGGGACAAGGTGGTCGAGATCGGCCGCCCGGTCCCCTGGCACCTCATCGGCCACCTGCAGACGAACAAGGTGCGCGACGCGCTCGAGCTCTTCGACGTCGTCCACTCGCTCGACCGGCTGGATCTGGCGAAAGAGCTCGACAAGCGCGCGCGCGCTCGCGGGCGCACCGTGGCCGCGCTGGTAGAGGTGAACCTTGCCGGCGAGGCGTCCAAGGGCGGTGTGAGCCCCGACGGGCTCGGCGCGCTGCTCGACGCGGTGGCCGCCATGTCGGCCGTGAGCGTGCGAGGCCTCATGGCGATCCCGCCGGAGGCGAAGGAGCCCGACGACTCGCGCGTGTGGTTTCGCGCGCTGCGAAAGCTCGGGGAGCGCTACGGCTTCAGCGAGCTCTCGATGGGAATGAGCGGCGATTTCGAGGTGGCGATCGAGGAGGGCGCGACGATGGTCCGGGTCGGCACGGCGATCTTCGGACCGCGCCCGCCGCGGCGAGAGCCCGGACCGGGCGAACGATGACGATCAAGGGCCTCACGGTCGGCTTCGTCGGCGGCGGCAACATGGGCGAGGCGCTCATCAAGGGGCTCCTCGGGGCGAACCTGGTGCCGGCGAGCGCGATCCACGCGACCGACGTGCGCCCCGAGCGGCTCAAGGAGCTCGACCGTCAGTACGGGATCCAGGTCTCGTCCGACAACGTCGACATGGTCCGGCACTCCGACATCGTGATCCTGGCGGTGAAGCCGCAGATCATGGATGCGGTCCTGAAGGAGATCGCGCCGGCCGTCACGCGCAAGAAGCTCCTGATCTCGATCGCCGCCGGCGTCTCCACCGCGAAGATCCGCGCCGCGCTGCACAAGGACGCGCGCCTCATCCGCGTGATGCCGAACACCCCGGCGCTCGTTCTCGAAGGCGTGACGGCCATCGCCAAGGCGGACGGACTCGAGCCCGACGACCTCGACACGGCCGGCGAGATCTTCAGCGCGGTCGGGCGGGTGGTCGTCCTCGACGAGGTCCTGATGGACGCGGTGACGGGCCTGTCGGGCTCCGGGCCCGCCTACGTGGCCGTCGTGATCGAGTCGCTCGCCGACGGCGGGGTGCGCATGGGGCTCGACCGCATCACCGCGATGACCCTCGCCACCCAGACCGTGCTCGGCGCCGCGAAGCTCTTGCTCGAGACCGGCCTGCACCCGGGCGCGCTCAAGGACATGGTCAGCTCGCCCGGCGGCACCTCGATCGCCGGCATCGCCGCGCTCGAGGAAGGCGGGATCCGCACGACGTTCATCAAGGCGGTGGAGCGGGCGACCGAGCGCTCGCGCGAGCTCGGCCAGGGGCCGAAGTGATGTTCGTCATCAACTACTTCTTCATCGCGCTCGCGAACCTCGTCAACCTCGTCATCGTCGCCTACATCTGGATCATCATCGCCCGCGCGATCATCTCGTGGGTGAGCCCGGATCCCTACAACCCGATCGTGCGGTTCCTGTACCGTGTGACCGAGCCGGTGCTGCGGCCGGTGCGCGAGCGCCTGCCGACCTCCCAGATGGGGCTCGACTTTTCACCGATGATCGTCATTCTCGTGCTCTATTTTTTGAAGGAATTCCTGGTCCCGGTGCTGTATCGAATCTCCACCGAGATCGGCTAGGACGTCGGAGGTCCCATGCGCATTAGCCCCCTCGATATTCGCCAACAGCAGTTCACCGTCAAGTGGCTCCGTGGATTCGACGTCCACGAGGTCGACGCCTTCCTCGACGACGTGGCCGAGGACTACGAGACGGTGCTCAAGGAAAACGCTCAGCTGAAGGAGCAGGTCTCCACCTTCGAGGACCGGGCGCGCGGCCTCGCCGAGCGCGAGCGGGCGCTGCAGGACACTCTGGTCACGACCCACCGGCTCGGCGACGAGATGAAGGCGACCGCGCGCCGCGAGGCGGAGCTGCAGATGCGCGAGGCCGAGCTCAGGAGCGAGAAGATCATCGAGGAGGGCCGGGCCGAGGAGGCGCGGATCCGGGGCGAGATCCAGACCTTGCGGCGCGTCCGCCGCCAGCTCATCGAGGACTTTCGCGCGACGCTCGAGAGCTACTACCGGATGATGTCGGCCGAGTTCGGCGAGGACAAGGACGACGGCAAGAGCTGAGGCCACGCGGCTGTCGCTCCGCGTCCAGCCGCGGGCGTCGCGCGATGAGATCGTCGGCTGGCAGGACACGACGCTCCGGCTTCGCGTCACCGCGGCGCCGGTCGGGGGCGCCGCCAACACCGCCGTCGCGCGGCTCCTGGCGCGCGCGCTCGGCGTCCCGCCCTCGTCGATCAGCGTGGTGCGCGGCCTTCAGGGGAGAACCAAGATCGTCGAGGTGATCGGCCTGGGCGTGGCCGAGATTCAGCGCCGCCTGGCGATGATTGGTCCGGGGGTGTCATGACCTCCATCGCGCCCGTCCGCTGGGACACCGACCGGCTGATCCTCCTCGACCAGACCGTGCTCCCGGAGCGCGAGATCGAGCGCGGCTACCAGAGCTGGCAGGAGGTGGGCGCGGCGATCCGGGCGCTCGTGGTCCGCGGCGCGCCGGCGATCGGCGTCGCCGCCGCCTTCGGCGTGGTGCTGGCCGCGCGCGAGAGCCGAGCGGCGACGTTCGATGGTCTGATGGCCGACCTCGAGACGGCGATCAAGGGGCTTGCCGCGACCCGACCGACCGCCGTCAATCTGTTCTGGGCGCTCGACCGCATCCGGCGCATCGCCGTCGCGTCGAGCGCGCTCCCGCTCGACCAGGTGCCGGCGCGGCTGCTCGCCGAGGCGCAGGCGATCCGCGACGAGGACATCGCCGCGAATCGCGCCATGGGCACCCACGGCGCCTCGCTGGTGCCGCCGAACGCACGGATCCTGACCCACTGCAACGCGGGCGCGCTCGCGACGGCCGGGTACGGCACCGCGCTCGGCGTCGTCCGCGCCGCGCACGCGCAGGGCAAGGTGGCGCTCGTGTGGATCGACGAGACCCGTCCGGTGATGCAGGGCTCGCGCTTGACCGCGTGGGAGTGCGTGCGCGACGGCATCCCGCACCGGCTGATCGCGGACGTCGTCGCGGCGTCGGTGATGGCGCGCGGCGAGGTCGATCTGATCGTGACCGGCGCCGACCGCATCGCCGCGAACGGCGACACCGCCAACAAGATCGGCACCTACTCGCTGGCCGTGCTGGCTGCCCACCACCACGTGCCGTTCTACGTCGCGGCGCCGTTCTCGACGATCGATCCCGCGCTCGCCTCGGGCGCCGAGATCCCCATCGAGGAGCGCGACGCATCGGAGGTCCGCCGGATCGGCGCGCAGCAGACCGCCCCGAGCGCCTCACCGGTGTTCAATCCCGCCTTCGACGTCACGCCGGCCCAACTGATCACGGCGATCGTCACCGAGCGCGGCGTCGTCCGTCCGCCGTATCGCTTTTGACCGCTCGCGAATACCACGACCGGACTACTCACTCGCCCGCGTCGATCCGCACCAGCGGTCATACGCTCGAGTGGGACATCAAGCCGTTCCCGTTCAAGGTCTACACGGACCTACCGGCGATTCCGCTTCCGCGCGAGCTCGACCCGCTGGGGATCGATACGCTCGCCGCGCTCGCCGAGCCGGCGCCGGCGGCCGCGTCGCTCAGCCTGAGCCAGCTGGCGGCGGTGCTCTACTACGCCGCCGGCGTGACGAAGAAGAAGACCTACCCGGGCGGCGGCGAGGTGCTCTTCCGCGCCGCGGCCTCGACGGGCGCGCTCTACCAGACCGAGGTGTACGTCGCGGTCGGCGCGGTCGCGGGCCTCGAGGCGGGCCTCTATCACTTCTGCCCCGGCGACTTCGCGCTTCGCCGCCTGCACGGCGGCGACGTCCGCGCCGCGCTCGCGGCTTCCGCCGCCGATGACTCGATCGCGCGCCGGTCGGCGACGATCGTGCTGAGCGCGATCTACTGGCGGAACACCTGGAAATACCAGGCGCGCGCGTACCGGCATCTCTTCTGGGACTCCGGCACGATGCTGGCCAACGTGCTGGCGGTAGGCGGCGCTCTCGGACTCGCGCCGAACGTGCTGACGGGCTTCGCCGATCTCGAGATCAACCGCTTGCTCGGGCTCGATCCGGCCCGCGAGGTCGCCCTCGAGCTGGTCGTGCTCGCACCCGAGACCGCCGCCGCGCCGACCGGGGTGTCACTCGAGCCGATCGATCACGCGACCTTGCCGCTGTCTTCGTCCGAGGTCGACTATCCGCTGATCCACGAGATGCACGCCGCCTCCGCGCTCGCCGCGGCCTCCGCGGTCAGCGTCTGGCGCGAGCGCGCGTGGTCGGACACGACGGTGGTGGCTGGCGCGAGCGGCAAGCTGGTCGCGCTGCCGCCTCCTCGTGAGCGTGCGGGCCGCGACCTCGGCGAGACGATTCAGCGCCGCGGCTCGACTCGAGAATTCGGGCTCGCGCCGCTGACGGCGGAGGAGCTCGCGACCACGCTCTGGGCGGCGGCGCGGCCCCTGCAGGCCGATGTGCCGGGTGGGCTCGTCGATCTCTACCTGATCGTCAATGCCGTCGAGGGAGTGGCGTCGGGCGCGTACTTCTACCGGCCGGACGCGCACGCGCTCGAGACGCTGGCGACCGGCGAGTTTCGAAATCGGTCGGCGTATCTCTGTCTGGAGCAGCCGCTCGGCGGAGACGCGGCGGCGGTCATCTACTGGCTCGCCCGGCTCGATACGCTCACGCGTCGGTTTGGCGATCGCGGCTATCGTCTGGCGAATCTCGAGGCGGGGTTGGCTGGCGGCCGCGCCTACCTCGCCGCCTACGCCCAGGGATTCGGCGCCTCCGGGCTCACGTTCTACGACGGCCACGTGGTGGAGTTCTTCTCGCCGCACGCCGCCGGCAAGGACGCGATCTTCGTGACCGCGCTGGGCCGGTCGGGCGCGGAAGGCCGTGTTAACATCAAATCGAATCTGATCGCGCGAAGGAGGCCGTCTGCATGAAGAAGTATCAGTTGATGGCGCCGGGGCCGACGCCCGTCCCGAGCGAAGTCCTGCTCGCGATGGCGCAGCCGATCATCCACCACCGGACCCCTCAATACGAGGCGCTCTTCATCGAGGTGCGCGCCGCGCTGAAGAAGCTTTTCCAGACGAGCGCCGAGGTGGTGCCGCTCGCGTGCTCGGGCACGGGCGCGATGGAAGCGGCGGTCGTCAACACCTTGTCGGCGGGCGATCGCGTCGTGGTGGTCCGCGCCGGGAAGTTCGGTGACCGCTGGCTCGAGCTCGCCAAGGCGTACGGGCTCGAGGTGATCGACCTGAGCGCGCCGTTCGGGCAGACCGTCGATGCCGGGCGCCTCGCCGAGGCGCTGAAAAGCCATCCCGAAGCGAAGGCCGTGCTCGTCCAGCACAGCGAGACTTCGACCGGCGTGCTGCACGACGTCCGGGCGTACGCCGCCGCCACCCGGCAGCACGACGCGATCCTGGTCGTCGACGCGGTGTCGAGCCTCGGCATCGCCGATCTGCCGATGGACGCCTGGGGTATCGACCTCGTGATATCGGGCTCGCAGAAGGGTCTGATGCTGCCTCCCGGCCTCGGGTTCTGCGCCCTCAACGAGAAGGCCTGGCGCAAGACCAAGACCTCGACCTTGCCGAAGTTCTACTTCAGCCTCGCCGACGAGCTGAAGTACGTGGCGAAGAACGAGGTGCGCTTCACGCCGGCGGTGTCGATCATGGTCGGGCTGCGCGAGGCGCTGCGGCTGATCGAGGCCGAGGGGCTGGCCGACGTGTTCAAGCGCCACGACCGCCTCGCGCGCGCCACGCGCGCGGGCGCCGAGGCGCTCGGGCTCGAGCTGTTCGCCAGGGCCACGCCGAGCCCGGCGGTGACCGCCGTCGTCTCCCCGAAAGGCGTCGATAGCGAGAAGATCGTCGCGGCGTACTCGCAGAGCCACAACATCACCATCGCCGGCGGGCAGGGGGAGATGAAGGGCAAGCTCTTCCGCCTGGGCCACATGGGCTACGCCGCCGAGTTCGACGTCATCAACGCGCTGGCGGCGCTCGAGCAAGTGCTCGCCGACATCGGACAGCCGGTAGACTTCGGGTCGAGCGTCCGCGCCGCCCAGAAGATCTTCACCGAGAAGTCGTGAAGCGGGTTCTGGTCGCCGACGGGCTCCAGGCCGTCGGCGTCGATGCGCTTCGCAAGCACGGCCTCGACGTCGAGGTGTCCGGCTCGCTCGGCGAGCCCGAGCTCGTCGAGCGCATCGGCGAGTATGAGGGGCTCATCGTCCGCAGCGCCACCAAGGTGACGCGCCCCGTCATCGAGGCGGGCCGGCGTCTCGAGGTCATCGGTCGGGCCGGCGCCGGCGTCGACACGATCGACGTAGACTCGGCGACCAAGCGCGGCGTGGTCGTGATGAACACCCCCGGCGGGAACACCACCGCGGTCGCCGAGCACACGCTGGGGCTCCTGCTGGCGCTGGCCCGTCGGCTCCCCGCCGCCGACGTCACCCTCAAGGCCGGGCGCTGGGAGAAGAACCGCCTGCAGGGCGTAGAGCTTCTCGGCAAGATCCTGGGCATCGTCGGTCTCGGTCGGATCGGCTCCGAGGTGGCGCGCCGCGCGCTCGGGTTCCGCATGCACGTCATCGCCTACGATCCGTATCTGACGCGCGAGGCCGCCGAGCGGCTGGGCGTGGAAAGCGTCGAGTTCGACGAGCTGCTCGCGCGCGCCGACTTCGTCACGATCCACACGCCCCTCACCGGAGACACGCGGCACCTGCTCGGCGCAGCGGAGCTCGAGCGGCTCAAGCCGGGGGTGCGCATCATCAACTGCGCGCGCGGCGGCTTGATCGACGAGCAGGCGCTTGCGCGCGCGATCCAGTCGGGCAAGGTTGCCGGCGCCGCGCTCGACGTCTTCGAGCAAGAGCCGCCGCCCGCCGATCACCCGCTCCTCAAGCTCGAGCAGGTGATCGTGACGCCGCACCTCGGTGCGGCGACCGACGAGGCCCAGACGGCGGTCGCGCTCGCCATCGCCGACCAGGTGGCCGACGCGCTCCTGCGCGGCGTCGTCGTGAACGCGGTCAACCTGCCGTCGATCGACGCCGAGACGCATCGCGAGCAGGCGCCCTACGTCGGCCTGGCCGAGAAGATGGGGCGCTTCCTCGCGCAGATGGGCGAAGGCCGCATGCAGGAGGCGCGGCTCACGTACGCCGGCGAGATCGTCGGGCGGCCGACGGCGACCCTGACCCTGGCGTTCGTGCGCGGCCTCCTGGGCACGATCCTCTCCGAGCACGTGACCGACGTGAACGCGATGCTGATCGCCAAGGCACGGGGGCTCCGCGTCGCCGAGACCTCGACGAGCGAGAGCTCCGATTACGCGAGCCTCGTCACCGCCGAGGTCCGCACCGATCGGGGCGCCACGTCGGTGGCCGGCGCGGTCTTCTTCAAGCGCGAGCCCCGCTTCGTCCAGGTCGACGGCTTCTCGCTCGAAGCCGTGCCCCAGGGCTGGATGCTCGTGTTCGCGAACCTCGACGTGCCGGGTGTCATCGGCCGCATCGGCACCTTGTGCGGCCGCCACGGGATCAACATCGCCGGGATGCAGCTCGGTCGCGAGCGCCGCGGGGGACGCGCCGTGTCGGTGCTGAACCTCGACGATCCGATGCCGCCGGCCGCTCTCGACGAGATCCGGGCGATGCCGGATATCGTCCTCGCCAAAGTCGTCAAGCTCTAGCTTTTCCCGGTTGGCGGCGGGGCCGGTCAGCGCGGTCGGCCGGCGCACGGGTCCTGTCGCCGGGGGCGCGCCCCCGCGAGCGGCTCCGTCACCCGCTCGCCCGATTCGCAGCGCTCGCGCGCTGCGGGCGGGACGAGGGGGTCCCACTCCGCCGCTCGCAGAGGCGCGCCCCCGGCGCCACCCGTGCACCGGCCGACCGCGCTGACCGGCCGTTTCCCCTTGCGACTGCTCAAAGATCTTTCGCCCACTCGGGCCAGGGTCGGATTCGCTTGTTTCTGCCGAGGGCGTCCGTCGCTCGGTCGCCGACTGCGTGCGCGCTGGGTTTGGGCCCCGGGGCGGCTAGACGGTGGGGGGAATCGGGATAGAATGGCGGGGTTGTGGGGAGGCTGAGGCTCTTCGTCGTACGGCATGGGGAGACGGAGTGGGTCCGGGAGCGACGGTTCGCCGGCTCGCGGGACATTCCGCTCACCGAGGCGGGGCGCGATCAGTGCGCGGCCGTGGCGCGCGCGCTGTCCGGCACCGCCGTCGCCGCCGTCTATGCGAGTCCGCTCGAGCGGGCTCGCGCCTCGGCCGAGGTGATCGCGAAGCCGCACGGTCTGCCCGTGCGCATCGTGCCGGCCTTCAGCGAAATGTCCTTCGGGTCCTGGGAGGGACTCACCCGTGACGAGGTGCAGGCGCGCTATCCCGAAGCCTGGACTCAGTGGCGATCGGCGCCGCACTTGCGCGCGCCGGCGGGCGGCGAGACCGTTCCCCAGGTGGGCGCGCGCGTGACCGCCGGCATCGCGGCCCTGCAAGAGGCCCATCGCGACCAGACGATCGTGCTCGTGAGCCACGGCGTCGTCGCGCGCGTCATCGTGCTGGGCGCGCTCGGTCTCGGGCTCGACCGGCTCTGGACGCTCGACGCCGCGCCGGCCGGGATCACGGAGATCGAATACGAGCCCGGCTGGGCGACCGTGCATCGGATGAACACGGTCGCCCATCTGGAAGCGGTGGCGCCGTGAAGCCGCGCCAGACTCAGCTTCCGAAGGGTGCCAGGATCTACCTGCCGGACGAGGCCGAGCGCAAGCGGCACGTCGAGGCCTCGCTGCTCGGGGTGTTCCGCCGCTGGGGCTACCGCGAGATCGTCACGCCCACGTTCGAGTACTCGGACGTGCTCGCGACCGGCACCGACGTCGACGTGCAGGGCAACATGTTCACGCTCGTCGACCGCGAAACCGGCCGGACCCTGGCGCTCCGTCCGGACATCACGCCGCAGATCGCCCGCGTGGTCGCGACGCGCCTGCGCGACGAGCCCAAGCCGATCCGGCTCGCCTACGTGACCAACGTGTTCCGCTACGACGAGCCGCGCGTCTCGCACTACCGCGAGTTCTACCAGGCCGGCGTCGAGCTGGTCGGGCTGGGCCAGCCCGAGGCCGAGGTCGAGGTGATCGCGATGGCCATCGAGGGGCTGCGCGCGCTCGGGCTCGAGCGGTTCCAGATCGATCTCGGTCATCCCGATTTCTTCCGCGGGCTGCTCGACGAAGCCAAGACCGACGCCGCCCAGGGACGCGAGCTACGGGCGGCGCTGGCGCGCAAGGACGGATCGACCCTCGAGCGCCTGGCGGCCGATCTGGCGCCGCCGGCGCACGTGCGCGACGCGCTCCTGGCCCTGCCGACCCTCTTCGGCCGTGAAACGGTGCTGGAGCGCGCGGCGGCCTTCGCGCGCAACGAACGGTCGGCGCGGGCGCTGGCCAACCTGGCCGAGGTGTACCGGCTCCTGAAGATCTACGGGCTCGCCGAGAGCGTGCTACTCGACCTGGGCGAGATCCGCGGCTTCGACTACTACTCGGGGACGTACTTCGAGGCGTACGTCGCGGGCTTCGGGGCCTCGGTCGCGGGCGGCGGGCGCTACGACGACATGCTCGGACGCTTCGGGTACGACTGTGCGGCGGTCGGGTTCGCGTTCGACGTGGGGCGCGCGCTCTCGGTCATGGAGACGCAGGGCGTGCCGGTGGCGCTGCCGGGCCCGGACTTCTTCATCATCGACTTCACCCGTGATAAGACTGCGGCGCTCTCGCTGGCGCGGCGGCTCCGCGACCTGGGCGCCTCGGTCGCTCGTGACATCATCAGCCGCGGGCTCGAGGAGTCGGTCGCCTACGCCCGGGCCCAGAGGGTGCGGCAGGTCCTCGTCATCGGCCACCCGCGCGCCGGGGCGGGCGAGGTCGTGGCGATGAATTTGGCGGACGGATCGGAGCGCGCGCTGGCGGTCTGCGAGATCCTCGAACATCCAGAGCAGGTACTCAGAGGTGGAAGCCATGCCTAACATCGTGGTCGTCGGGACGCAGTGGGGGGACGAGGGCAAGGGCAAGGTCGTCGACATGCTGGCGCCGCACGTGAACGTCGTCGCGCGCTTCGCAGGCGGTAACAACGCCGGCCACACGGTCGTCGTGGGGCGGGAGAAGTACGTCCTGCACACGATCCCCTCCGGCATCCTGCATCCGGGGTGTCGCTGCGTGATCGGCTGCGGCGTGGTGGTCGACCCCGGCTCGCTGATCGAGGAGATGGAAGCGCTCGTGCGACGCGGGGTGACGCTCGACGGCAACCTCTTCATCTCCAAGAACGCGCACCTGATCATGCCCTACCATCCGGCTCTCGACCTCGCCTCGGAGGCCAAGCTGGGCAAACGCCGCATCGGGACGACCGGGCGCGGGGTCGGGCCCGCGTACGTGGACAAGGCGGCGCGCGTCGGCATCCGGATGGCCGATCTCCTGAACGAGCGGCTCTTCCGCGAGAAGCTCGAGCTGAACGTCGCCCAGAAGAACCGGCTGCTCCGCGAGATCTACGACGCCGAGACCTTCACGGTCGAGGAGATCCTGGACAAATATCTGCGCTATGCGGGCTGGCTGGCTCCCTATATCACCGACACGGCGCTCCTGCTCTCGCGCTGGATGGAAGCCGGCTACAGCGTGATGTTCGAGGGCGCGCAGGCGACGATGCTGGACATCGACCACGGAACCTATCCGTACATCACGTCGTCCTCGACGACCGCCGGCGGCGCGGCCACGGGCACGGGTGTGCCGCCCACGAAGATCCACGGCGTCGTCGGCGTGAGCAAGGCCTACACGACGCGCGTCGGCGCCGGGCCGTTCCCCACCGAGATGACGGGCGCGATCGCCGAGACGATCCGGGCGCGCGGCCACGAATACGGCGCGACCACCGGCCGGCCGCGGCGCTGCGGCTGGTTCGACGCGGTGGTCGGACGCTACGCCACCCGCATCAACGGTCTCGACACCGTGGCGCTGACCAAGCTCGACGTGCTCGATCAGTGCGAGACCCTGAAGGTCTGCGTCGCGTACCGGCACCGCGGCGAAACCTTGACCGAGTTCCCGGAGGACGAGACCGTGGTGGCGGCGGCGGAGCCCGTCTACGAGGAGATCGAGGGCTGGCGCGCGCCGACGGCCGGGGCCAAGAACGAGGCCGATCTGCCCCCGAAGGCGCGGCGCTACCTGGAGCGTCTGGAAGAGCTCATCGGCGCGCCTTTCTGTCTCATCTCGACTGGGGCCCAGCGGGACGAAACGATTCTCTGCGAGGAGTCGCCCCTGATGCGGTGGTTCCCCTCGGTCAGGTCGAGCCTGATGTAGGCATGGCCGAGACGATCCGGCGGCTCTTGTTCATCGTCGGGAGCAAGCGGCCGGAATTCTACGGCTCGCTGCGCCGGACCTTCCGCGGCGACGACACGGTGCAGATCGTTCTCGACCGACGACGCAGCGAGCGGCGCGGGCCGCGCCGCCCCGGTCGCCGACCGGTGACGCGCGACCAGCGCGGAGCCGACCGGCGCGACCAGCTCGAGATCCAGCGCCAGCTGCGCTCGCGCGGTTATGCGGTCGTGGGGGTTCCGTCCTCGGATGGTGGCGCCCTACGCCCGAGCTCTCGGACGTAGGGCGCGCGCTGGCCCACCTGGATTTTCGGCGCGACCCTTCGGCCGCGACTTCTACAGGTACTGGCCGGTCGTAACGACCTGCTCGACGCTCCGCCTCTGGCTCGGCGGCTCCGCCGTCAGCTGCTTCACCGAGACGATCCGCTCGCCCTTCTTGCCGGCGATCTTGGCCCAGTCGTCGGGGTGCGTCGTATTGGGAAGATCCTCGTTCTCCTTGAACTCCTCCCGGATGGCCGTGAGGAGATCGTCGGCCATGATGCCTTTCTCGCCTCCGCCGATGTAGCGCTTGAGCGCGAGCTTCTTGGCGCGGCGCACGACCGATTCGATCATCGCGCCCGAGGCGAAGTCCTTGAAGTAGAGGACCTCCTTGTCGCCGTTGGAGTAGGTCACCTCCAGGAAGCGATTCTCCTCGCTGAGCGCGTACATGGCCTCCACAGTCGAGGCGATCATGGCGGTGATGGTGCCGGCCACGTCGCCGCCCGGCGTCTCGGACGCGGCGATCGGAATATCCACTGTCAGGTACTTGGCGAAGATGTCGGCGGCGCCGCCGCGATCGGGGCGCTCGACCTTGACCTTCACGTCGAGGCGGCCGGGGCGGAGGATGGCCGGATCGATGAGGTCCTGGCGGTTGGAGGCGCCGATGACGATGACGTTCTTCAACCCCTCGACACCGTCGATCTCGGCCAGGAGCTGCGGGACGATGGTGGTCTCGACGTCGGAGGAGATGCCGGTGCCGCGGGTGCGGAACAACGCGTCCATCTCGTCGAAGAAGACGATGACGGGGACGTCCTCGGCGGCCTTTTCCTTGGCCTTCACGAAAATCTCTCGAATCTTCCTCTCGGTTTCTCCGACGTACTTGTTCAGCAGTTCGGGGCCCTTGATATTAAGGAAGAAGCCCTTGATCTTCTCGCCGCGCTTCTCGGAGATCTTCTCGGCGAGGTTGTTGGCGACGGCCTTGGCGATCAT
>QHSP01000101.1 GCA_003220495.1 Candidatus Rokuibacteriota bacterium
GAGCAGCGCTTCCGTGCGCGCGGCGACCGTCGGGATCGTGAGGATCTTGTAGATCTTCGTGACCAGCCGGATCTGCTCCTCGCCGGGCAGGCTGGCGACCGCCGCCTGCACCTCGGCGTCGGAGCCCGCGACGTACACTTTCATCAGCGCCCGCTTCTCGGGGATCGGCGGAGGGGTGACCAGAAGCCAGCGGCCGCCGGCCTGGGCGGCGACGTCCACGGTCAGGCCGAAGACGGCGACGGCCGCCGTCGTCGTCGCAAGCACGGTCTGCGCGAGCCGTCGAGCGCGTGCCTCGATGGGCAGGTCCCTCCTGCCGCATCTGAGTTAGCAAGAAAACCGCCACGCCCGAAGACCTCGGACAATCAATAGGTTTGGGCGCGGTCACCCCGCACGCCTGACAGAAATGGTTCCGGGCAAGTGCCCGTCCGGCGCGGGCTGGCGGTGCGGGAAATTGGTCGGGGTGAGAGGATTTGAACCTCCGGCCCCCTGCTCCCAAAGCAGGTGCGCTACCAGGCTGCGCCACACCCCGTCGGCAAGCGCGTGTCGAATCGCTCCGACTATATCACCCGGTCAGAAGCCGCCGGGCGGCGGCCAGTGCCAGACCGCGATGGCTCACGCGCGCCTTTTCCTCGTCCGAGAGCTCGGCGAAGGTGCGGCCCAGCGGCGGGTAGAAGAACACCGGGTCGTAGCCGAAGCCACCGCTTCCGCGCGGCGCCTCCGCGATCACGCCCTCGGCCACGCCCTCCACCACCTTCTCGGCGCGCGCGGGGCCCGCCAGCGCGATCACGCAGCGGAAGCGCGCGGTCCGCCGCGCGGGCGGCACGCCGCGCAGGCGCTCGAGCAAGAGCTCCCGGCGCCCCTGGTCATCGAGTCCCGGGCCGCCGAAGCGTGCCGTGTAGAGTCCCGGCGCGCCGTCGAGGGCGTCCACCTCGAGCCCGGAGTCGTCGCCGAGCGCCAGCGCTCCGGTCAGCTCGGCGGCGGTACGCGCCTTCGCGAGCGCGTTGTCGGCGTAGGTGGCACCGGTCTCCTCGGGGAGCCGAGCGCCGGGAACATCGGCCAGCAGCCGGATCTCGAACGGCACGGCGCCCAGGAGCGCGAGGAGCTCGCGACCCTTGGCGGGATTGAGCGTGGCGAGGACGAGAACCGCCCTAGAGCGTGAAGACCCGCTCGGCACGCGATTCGAGGGCGCGGCGCTGGAGCGCGACGAGGCGACGGATGCCGCCTTCCGCGATCGCCAGGAGCGCGTCGAGCCGGGCGCGGCCGAAGGGCACCTGCTCGGCCGTCCCCTGCACCTCGACGAACTCGCCGGCGCCGGTCATGACGACGTTCATGTCCACCTCGGCGCTCGAGTCCTCGACGTAGTTCAGGTCGAGGACCGCCTGACCGTGAACGACGCCGACGCTGATCGCGCCGACGCAGTCGCGGATCGCGGCGGACGGCTGCAGGCTGGGCACGCGCGAGATGGCGTCGGCCACGGCGACGAAGCCGCCGGTGATGGCGGCGGTGCGAGTGCCCCCATCGGCCTGGATCACGTCGCAGTCGACCCACAGGGTGCGCTCGCCGAGCTTGCTCCGGTCGATGACCGCCCGGAGCGCGCGGCCGACGAGCCGCTGGATCTCTTGCGAGCGCCCGCTCGGCCCACGGTTCTCGCGGGCCGTCCGAGTGTTGGTCGATCGCGGGAGCATCGCGTACTCGGCGGTGACCCAGCCCTGGCCCTGCCCCTTCAGGAAGGGCGGCACCTTGTCCTCGACCGACGCGGTGCAGATGACCTTCGTCGCGCCGAACTCCACCAGCACCGAGCCCTCAGGATGAAGGAGGAAGTCGCGCGTGATCGTGACCGGGCGAAGCTGGTCGGGGGCGCGGCCGTCGGGGCGCGGCATCGCGCTAGCGCGTCCGCGTGACCGCAGGCGTCCCGGCCGCCGCCCGCGTCCGCTGGTCCCAGTTGCGCTTGTACTCGGCGAGGCCGGCGAGGATGGCGCGCGCGATCTCGTCCCGGTACTTCGTGTCCTTGAGCCGCCGCTCTTCCTTTGGATTCGTGACGAAGCCGATCTCGAGCAAGATCGCCGGCATCGCCGCGCCGCCCAGGACGTAGAAGCCGGCCTGCTTCACGCCGCGGTTCGAGATCCTCAGAGTCTGCGCCATCGAGTCGTGGACCACCTCGGCCAGGCGCGAGGACTCGACCTGGAATTCGGATTGCGCGAGATCCCAGAGGATCGCCTTCACGATGTCGACCTGGCCGGATCCGCGGCCGGTCGGCTGCTCGAGCTGGACCGCGCTGTTCTCGAGCGCCGCGACCTGCCGAGCGGCGCTGTCCGTCGCCTCCGACGACAGGAAGTACGTCTCGACCCCGTCGGCCGCCGCCTCGCGGTGCGCGTTGGCGTGGATCGACACGAACAGGTCGGCGTGCTGACGGTTAGCGAAGCTCGTGCGGTCGCGCAGGGTGACGAAATTGTCGGAGTCCCGCGTGAGGAGCACCTTGAGGCCCAGACGGGCCTCGACGAGCTTCGCCACGCGGCGGGTGACGTCCAGCACGAGATCCTTTTCCATGAGACCGCTCGGCCCGGTGGCGCCCGAGTCGTGGCCACCGTGACCGGCGTCGAGCACGATCGTCTTCAGCGGGGTGAGCTGCTCGCGGCTCTCGCGTGAGCCTGGATCCACGGGCCGGGCGACGTCGAGCACGATGCGCGGAGGATCGGCCAGGGTGATCGCACGGAGCGTCCCGGCCGTGCCCTCGTAGACCACGCGCAGGATGCCGTCGGACCCGGCGCGATCAAGGCGCACCTCCGCGATGAGCCCGTCGCCGATCTCCTGGTTGTGGGTCCCGCTCCCGAGTCCGACCAGCCGCATGCGGGCTTCCCTGGGCCCGCTCGACTCGATCCGGTGTATGACGGCCGCCGAGGTCTCGATGACGATGCGCGTGAACGACGGATACGACCTGACCCTGACGTCCTCCAGGCCGACCTCGACCGGCGCGGCCGCGTAACGCAAAGCCGTTGGAGCGATCGGCGCGCTCGCCACGAGCGTGGGGACGACCCGACCGACGAAGGACTCGGGCACGAGCCACACCCCGCGTCTCACCCGCACGGGGGCATCGAGGACGACCGGCCTTCCGTCGACCAGCACCTGCGACCAGTTCCGCGTGAGCGTGACGACCTTATCCCCGGCGCGGAGCTGGGCTCGTGTGCTCAGCGGGGTCGCGACCACCTTCGCGGGGGGGGTGCCCTTCGCCTGGAGGGAGGCGGCCACCAGGGTCAGCTCGACGTACGGGCGCCCATCGTGGGTCACGATGGGCAGAGGCGGCACCGCCCAGCCCGTCGAGGCGAGCACGAGCACGATCAGGACGCCGGCCAGCCATCTGCCGCTCATCGGGAGCCAATTCTAACAATGGACTGGCCAGTGAAAGTCTTTATGATTGCGGGCGATCAGGCGCCCTGGACTCGCGCGGGCGCATCACGCCGAAGGCGACCAGGCCGATCGCGACCCAGGCGGCCTCCCGCAGGCGCCTCACGAGGCTGAAAGAAATGGCCGTCGTGGCCGAGAGCCCGAGCGTCGTGAATGTCGCCACGAAGCCGCCCTCGAGAAATCCGAGGCTCGCCGGCACCAGGAAGGTCGCGACCTTGACCCCCGTCCCGAACGCTTCGATCACCGTCGCGGTCGCCAGCGACACCTCACTTCCAAGGAGTCTCAAGATCAGCCACGTCTCCACCGAGCCCAGGAGCCAGGCGACGAAGTGGAACCCGATCGAGAGGCCGAGCCGCCCGGGGGCGGTCCGGTAGAACTGTCCGAGCGAGTCGTCGACGCGCCCGAGCATCCCCTGGACCCTCGCCGGGCGAATCCCGACCCGCTCGAGCAGCCGCCACGTCCAGCCGAGCATGCCGCGCGTCTGAACGAGGACGAACAGGCCCAGGACGATCGCCTCGATGACCAGGAACCAGAGCATGGCGTAGAGGAGCGCCGAGCCGGCCAGCCCCGTCTCCCACGCCACCACCGCTCCCACCAGGAAGAAGAGTCCCTGACCCAGGGTGATCGTCGTCTTGGCGACTATCACCGACGCGAGGGTCGCGTCGAGCGGTGCGTAGCCGCGGAGCAGCCAGGCCTTGACGGCCTCGCCGCCGACGGCGGCGGTCGGCGTCGTCATGTTGAAGGCCTCGCCGGCGAGGCGCGCCCACGCCAGGGCGCGAAACGGGACCGCCTCGCGCAGGAAGGCGTAACGCCAGCCGAGCGTGTCGAACAGCGCGACGAACACCGCCGGGAAGCAGAGGATGACGCCGAGCCGCCAGTGCAGATCCGTGATCGACGCGAGCACAGCCGCTGGATCGTTCTGGGCGACCAGCGCAGCGAGCAGCGCCACACCGAGCACGAGGAGCGCGACGCGAAGGTAGCGCAGCTCAGCTTTCCCGGTAGAGGATGAGGGACACGCCGATCAAGGTGAACGCGAGCGGCCAGATCTGACCGGGCAGCCGGCCGGCCGACGGCGGCAAGCGCAGCTCGAGCCAGCGCGACCAGCCGGTGATCATGGCCAGCAATCCCAGAGGCACGTGCGTGATCTCGATGAGGTATTCCTCCTTCAAGTTCAACCCCGCGTGCGAGTGAGTGAGGAGGAGCCCGCCGCCGACGGCGCACAGCAGCGGAAAGATGAGCGCCGCCCCGTGGACGCGGACCCGGTTTGTCCGGACCAGCCACTCGAAGACGCCGAACGCGACGACCAGCAGCACGAAGATGCGATGCTGGAGCACCTCGGGGTACCGCATGCTCTCCCAGAAGCCGAGCGGCCCGAGCGGCCAGGCACCAGGGTCGTTGCGGACGAGCAGGAAGCCCGCGAGGCCGAGGAACACCAGCGGCCAGTGACGCGCCCACCTGGCTCGACCAGTGGCGTGCACGAGGGCCAGCAGTCCCATGACGAGCACGAAGATGCCCGCCCAGTGATGATTGAACTCCGACCACGCGCGGTCGGCGTCGGTGCGCGGCGCGTTGCGATCGTCCACCGGCATGTCCGTGATCTTCGGCGACGTGAACACGGGCCAGCGCGGCGCGAACCGGACACTGACCTCGGCGAATGCGGCGCGGTCGGCCACGACGTCACTCGCGGGGGGCAACGACGTCAGCGAGGCGGCGATGAACAGCACCGTCGCGCCCAGGCCGAACTCGACCTCCACGAAGCGCCGCAACCGCTGGAGCGAGACGGCCGAGCTTCCCGGCAGGCGTCGCACCGCGAGGAAATTCCCGGCACCCAGGACCACGAGCCCGCCGAGCACCGCGACCTTCGTGAGAATCATGCTGCCGTACGAGGTGCCCAGGAGCGCGCCGGCGCCGTCGACGTAGGACAGGGTGAGCCCCACCCCCGCGACGATCAGGACCGCCACGGAGACGAACGCCGTCGCCGAGAACCGCTTGAGCATCGCCGCCGACCATCCGGCCTCGGCGCGTGAGGAAGCGACGAGGGTCAGATGAAGGAGCCCCCCGATCCACACGCCGGCCGCGAGCTGGTGCAGGGCATCGAGAATCAGAAGTCCGGCCCGTGGGCCGAGGCGGCCGGCGGCGTGACTCGTCCACGCGCTGCCCACACCGAGGAGCACCGTGAGCCCTGCGAGCGTTATCCACCAACGGAGACGGTGCGGGCGCCTCGCCAGGACCACGCACCCGATCACGAGCCCAGCGCAGGCCAGGACCCGGAGGACGCCAGCACGAAAAAAGCTCGTGCGCGCGACTTCGGCGATCGGCCAGCCGGAGCCGGCGGCGCCCAGGACGGAGAGCTGGACGCCCAGGGAGAGCAGCTGAGCACCGGCCACGACGGCGGCCCCGATCGCCGTCAGCGCGAGGCTCCTGGCCAGGCGCGAGCGAGCGGGTCCACCCTCCGGCAGCGCGGGTCGCAGCAGCAGGAGCGCGAAGAGCACGCCGCCGATGGCGACCGCCTGCCCGCACAGGGCTAGCCCTCGGAGCAGGACGTCGACGAACCCGGCCACCGCGAGCTCAGGCGCGCCGCCGCGCCCCGACCCAGAGGAGGAGAACGAAGAAGATCGGCGTGCCGATGGACGCCAGGACGAGGAACACGTGGGCCTTTCCGAAGGCCGCTAGCGCGATCACCAGATAGATGAAGTCGCGGTGGGAGAAGGCCTCGGCGAAGCGCGCGATCCACGTGGCGTCGGCTTCGACCGCGGTGTCCAGCATGATCGCGCGCGACTGGCACGCGGCGGCGCCGAGCGTCGCGATCACCGTGAGCGCCCCGAGCGCGAGGGGCCACGTCGCCTCCTGGGCGCGGCTCAGGCCCACCGCCATGCACGCGAACACGCCGACGTGGACGACGTTGTCTCCCCAGAAGTCGAGGATGGCGCCGTGGGGCGACTCCATGAACTTGAGCCGGGCGAGCTCGCCGTCGCAGCCGTCGAGGATCGAATGCGCCAGGAACAGGAGCGCTCCGACGAGCTGATACGCGGGCGACGACGACAGGAAGAACGACGCGCCGAGCAGGCCGATCCCCACGCTCACGAGTGTCATCACGTCCGGCGTGACGCGCGTGACCGCCAGCCGGCGCGTGATCGCCAGCGAGATCTTCCGCTCGAAGTGGCGCGACATGAAGCCCTCGCGCTGCTTGATGAGGCTTCGCAGGAGCCACGCTTCGGCCGGCTCTGCGTCGGCGGGCTCGGTCACCGGGAACCGCCCGGTCTCGTCGACGTCAAGCTTCGATTCGTCGAACCGGACGCGTAGCGCCGCCAGCAGCTCGCCGACGTCGCGGCATCGGGCCGCCGCCGCGAGCACGATCGAAGGGTCGTGGGTGTCGATGACCGCGGTCAGCTGGCCGTCGGCGTAGAGACGCTCACGCTCGACGTCCGTCTCGCGGAGCGCCCGCAGCCACCGCGACTGGGGCACGACGTTCGCCGACAGGATCACGATCCGGTGCCGCGAGTCGGGCGGCCGCGCGTCGGTCAGGGCGCTGGCCGCCGTGCCGCCGAGCAGGCGCTCGGCACCGTCGTGGCTGATCTGGACCAGCATGCGCGAGAAGCCGGCGCGCGAGCCGGCGAGCACGATTCGGCGTAGCAGCGGTAGCCCGGCCACCACGGTGTCCGGCGACACGCTGCCGGCCGTCCCGGGCTCGGGCGGCACGACCAGCAGCAGGCTTTCCACCGACTGCACGGACACGGTGACCGCGGTCGTCAGACGGGCGCTCCCGAGATCGGGATCTCGCGCCCACCCTGTCGGCTCGACTCGCGGGCCGCGTGCTCGAGCGCGACGCAGAGCCGCGCCTCGGCCAGGTTCGCCCCGCGCGGCGCGGCGCCGGTGGTCTCGGCGAGGAACTGGCTCGCGACCGCGTCGAACCAGTCCGGATGATGCGAGCCGTCCGACATCGGCGGCGGGCACGCCCAGGAAGAATCCGCGGCGGGCCCGCCACTCTTCAGCACGAGCGTGTCGTCGTGCAATTCGAGCGTGCCCGCCGTCCCGCCGACCTCGGCCCAGTTCCGCCTGACATCGGAAGCCCACGTCAACAGGATCTCGGCGGTCGCCCCGGAAAACATGACGCGCACGGTCGCGGTATCCTCGACGCCCCACGTGAGGTGCCGCCGCCGCTCCAGCCTCGCGCTCACCGCCAGCGGCGGCTCGCCGACCCAGCGCTGAACGACGTAGAACACGTGCCACCCATGATCGGAGAGCACGCCGCCGCCCGCGACAGCCGGATCGACCCGCCAGTTCCCGGCGCGCTCGTCACCGACCGAGGCGGGCCGGGTGCGCAGGGTGTGCCAGATCACGTGCGTGACCCGACCGATCCGGCCTTCTCGGATCAGCTCCGCGGTGCGGCGTACGATCGGAGCGTGGTGCCAGTTGTGGACGGTATGGAGCACGCGTCCGGTTTTCTCGGCCAGACGCGCCAGAGGCCCCAGATCGGCGGCGGCGCTGACGAGCGGCTTCTCGCAGAGCACGTGCCGGCGGCGCTCGAGCGCCTGGCGGATCAGCGGCGCGTGACTGCTCGGCGGCGTGCAGATGTCGACGAAGTCCACGGTGGCCTCGGCCAGGAGCTCGGCCGCCGTCGTGTACCACCGGGCCGCGGGGGCATGGGCCGAGACGAGGGCGTGCTGCTCCGGCCGCGCGTCGGTGACCGCGACGATCTCGACGTCGCGCCGGCGGCGCCAGCCTGGCAGGTGGCCGTGAAGGGCGACGTTGCCCAGGCCGATGATCGCGCCGCGCTGCATCCTATCGGAGCCCGTGATCTCTCACGACCACCTCGAGCGCCTCGTCCAGGATCGCGAGGCCCGCCAGCGCCGCGTCCTCGCGGATCGTCAGCGGTGGGTTGATGCGGACCGAGGGCGCGTAGGTCATCGCGACGAGCCCACGGCGGAGACATTCCTGGTAGAGCGCCTGCGTCACGGTCTTCGAGAGCGGCTCCTTCGTCGTCCGGTCGCTCACGAGCTCGATGCCGAGCATGAGGCCACGGCCGCGCACCTCGCCGACGCAGCGGTACTTCTCCTTCAGCGCCTCGAGCCGATCGAGCATCACCTTGCCGACGCGCTCGGCGTTCTTGACCAGGTCTTCCTTCAAGATGATCTCGAGCGCGGCGAGGCCCGCCGCCGAGGCGAGCGGGCTGCCCCCGTAGCTGGACGAGCTGGCGCTCGGGTTGGACCACGGCTTGGACGACGTGATCTTCTCGGTCGAGATCACGCAGGAGAGCGGATAGCCGCCGCCCACGCCCTTGCCGACCGTCATGATGTCGGGCACGACGCCGTCGTGATCGCAACCCCACATGGCACCGGTGCGACCGAACCCCGTGATCATCTCGTCCGAGATCAGCAGCGCGCCGTGCTCACGGGCGATCCCGGCCACCGCGCGGAGGAATCCTTCGGGCGGGATGATGTTGCCGGCCGTGCCCTGCATCGGCTCGACGATGATCGCGGCGATCTCGCCGGCCGTCTGGTAGCGGATGACGTCGCGCACGAACTCGGCGCAGGCGATCCCGCAGTCCGGATACCGGAGCTTGAGCGGGCACCGATAGCAGTCGGCGTACGGCGAGGAATAGCGGCCCGGGATGAACGGTCCGAGGTGGTGCTTGAACTCGCTGCCGAGCAACGGGAGCACGCCGCCGGTCTTGCCGTGGAAGCCGCCCCAGAACCCGAGCACTTCGGACTTGCCGGTCGCCGCGTGAGCCAGCCGCAGCGCGGCCTCGACCGCTTCCGCGCCGCCGGAGAACATCTGGATGCGCGTGAGGCCTTCGGGCAAGACGGACGAGACCAGGTCCAGGAACTTGGCCCGCGTCTCGGTCGTGAAGCTCCCGAAGGTGAGGCGCTCGACCTGCCGCTTGAGCGACTCGACGTAATGGGGATGGCAGTGGCCGATGCTCCCCACGGCGATGCCGGCGATGAAGTCGAGGTACTCGTTGCCGTCCTCGTCGATCAGCGTGCAGTCGACGCCGCGCGCCATCGCGAGGCCCGCGTAGAGCGAAAACCCCTGGGAGCCGGAGGCGAGGTGCTTTCGTTCCTGAGCGACGATCCCCTGCGAGCGCGGTCCCACCTGACGCCGTTCGGTCAACGCTTCCCTCCCGAGAATCGCAGGGCGAGATACGACGCGATCGCGGCGGAGGCCTCGTCGCGGTAGAGCGCGAAGCTCGGCCACGCGTTCACGTCCAGGAGCACGAGTTCGCCCGTCGCCGTCGCGATCGCGTCGCCGCCGTACACTTCCAGACCGAGTGCCGCGGCCGCGCGGCGGACGAGCCGCGCGAGCATGCGCTGGTCCAGCGGGTTGCCGGACAGCTTCTGGTCCTTGTGATAGAACCACCGGAACCAGGGCGGCTCGCGATGCGGACCGCCGCCGGCCCCGATTCCATAGAACTTGATCAGGTCGCCCTCGACGTGCGGCTGGAGCACGGCGCGCTTGATCCCGCGCTGCGCGAGGCCCTGGAGGGCGGTCTCGATCGCCGCGGTCGTGGTGGCGAACACGACGTCGCCTTCCTGCGTGTTGTGGACGTCGCCGCGCTTCACCCAGACGGGGGGCGCGCTCGGCTCGGGCGGCTCGCTCGTCGCGACGATGCGGCTCGGGATGAAGGGCACGCTCGCCTCGTCGAGGACGGCGACCATCCGGTCACGATAGGTGTTGTGCACTGCCCGCGGGGTGTTCACCTGGGGCACACCGCTCACCTCGAGCGTCCGCAGGCGCTCGAGGACATCGAGCCGCTCGCACATCAAGAACACGAAGCGCGGCCAGACCTCCTCGGCCTCGGTGACCTCGTCAGCCGTCTTGAGCTCGACGTGAAAGCCCTTCGCTTCCAGGTGCTTCCCGGTCAGCCGCAAAATCTCTGTGTCGTCGGACTCGCGGCCCGGCGAGTGGGTCGATTCGCGAAAAACTCCCCAGCAGACTCTGCTCACTCGAGTCCTCCTCGGCCGATCTATGATACCCGGCCCGCCAAGGCGAGCGTCTCGGCAAGTGCCACGTCGTCGGCCCGATCCACGTCGACGACCTGCTCGATGACCTCGCCGTACAGCGGCGCGCCCGAGCGCGCCAGCCACTGCAGAAAGTCGCGAAGCCGCCCGAGTCCGGCCGGCGGCGTCAGCGTGCGCACCGATTCGGGCACGAGGTACATGCCGGCGGTGACGAGATCGCCCACCGCGCCGCCGATCGCCTCGATTCGACCGTCGGCCGCCATGACGACGCGCAGCGGCTTCTCGTCGGCGATGAGCGGCGTGACGGCCAGCACCGTCGCGCCGAGCGGGCGCCGGGCCGCGGCCTCCACGAAGCGCACGAACGCAGACTGGACGCACCAGGCGTCGACCGTCGTGACCAGCATCCGCCCGCCGGGATGTCGCCTGATCACCTCGCCGAAGCTCTCGAGCGACGACTGCGTCGTCTTGACGATGAACTCGACGTCGAGATCGGGGAAGCGGGCCCGCACCCAGTCGACGCACTCGCGCTCTTGCTCGTTCACGATGATCGCGAGCGGTCCGACCCGCGCGGCGCGAAGATTGCGGATGGTCGTCTCGATCAGCGGCACGCCGGCGATCGGCACCATCGGCTTCGGCATCGCGAATCCACTCTGGCGGAGCCGGCTGCCCTCACCCGCGGCGATGATGCCGCCCGCGAACGACGCGCTCATAACAAGATCGCCTCGAGCTCGCGGAGCGAGCGAATCTGTCGGTCGTCCCGGCAGCATGGGCTCGCCGTGGACGCCGCGGCTCCGACGAGCCAGATGTGGCGCATCCCGACGCCGCGCGCACCCGCCATGTCGCGGGGCAGCGAATCGCCGACGAAGGTCGCCTTCGCCGCGGAGACGCCGAGGGCATCGAGGGCCAGCTGGAAGATTCGCGGGGCAGGCTTCGTGCACCCAACCTCGGCCGAATCGACGAGCACACCAAACAGTGAACGAATACCGGCATCGTCGCACACCTGCGCCAGGTTTCCGTAGAAGTTGGAGACGATACCGAGGCAATAGCGCCGACTGAGCTCGCGGAGCAGCGGCGTGTTCCCGTCGAGCGTCTGCAGCGCGTCGCTCAGAAAGCGCCGTGCCACGCGATCGGCGATCGCCGGATCGGGAAGCTCGAGCGCCGCGGCGACGCCGACGGCGAGACGCTCGACCGTCGCCCGAAACGAGGTCGTCGCCGGCAAGGCGCCGACGAGCGCGTCGTCGGCCGCATAGAAAGCGGAATCGAAGCGCTCGCGGGCCACGACGGCTCCCTCGTCGCGGAACAAACGCTCCATCCGCTCTTTCCAGGGAAGCCCGTCGGCGTCCAGCGTTCCGCCGAAGTCGAACAGGACGGCAGCCCGGTCGTTCGCGATCAAAGACGAGTCAAGGTCGAGAGTTGGTGGAGGCGGTGGGAATCGAACCCACGTCCGGAAACCCTCAGCCGCAGGCGTCTACGTCGATAGCCGATCTACTTTACTGCTTCTCGCTACGCGGCACTCCGATCGGCCGGATCACCGCGCGGCCAGCCTCAAAGTCTCGCCCCTCCCCTGAGGCCAGGTTCGGAGCCAGCCACCAGAATATGACGTCCGTTCCCGGTCCCTGATGGCTCGAGCCGGCGGACGCTGACGGGTGTTAGGCCGCCAGAGCTAGCTGTGTGTTGGCAGCTATACCGTTCTCTCTTATTAACGAGGGGAGAGAAACCTCGAGACGCAGCCTGGACCTCACAAATCCCCGTCGAAACCTGTCGCCCCCTCCTTTGAAGTACCCGATTTTTCAAAAGTATACCACTACCACGCGCCGCGGCGAGCGGCGCGGGCCGCCTTGTCCATCTCGCGACGAACCTCCCGCTCGCGGAGAGTGGCGCGCTTGTCGTGGAGCTTTTTGCCTCGCGCCAGCCCGAGCTCGACCTTGGCCCGGCCATCCTTGAAATAGAGGCGGAGCGGAACCAGAGTAAGTCCCTTTTCGCTGATCCTTCCGCCGAGGCGATCGATCTCCCTCTTATGAAGGAGGAGCTTCCGATCCCTCTCGGGATCGTGGTTGGCGTCCGTGCCGTGGCTGTAGGGGTTGATGTGGCAGCCGAGGAGCCAGCCCTCCCCGTTTCGGACGGATGCGTAGCTGTCCTTGAAGTTCACCAGGCCGGCCCGGAGCGACTTGACCTCGGTCCCGCGGAGCACCAGGCCGGCCTCCACCGTCTCGAGGATCTCGTACTCGTGGCGCGCGCGACGATTGGTCGCGATGGGACGATCGCCCGACGCCTCTCTGGCTTGACTTGCCATGTCCGAACGGTATTATGACTCACGCTTTTCGGGCCGAAGTGGCGGAATTGGCAGACGCGCTAGATTCAGGGTCTAGTGCCCGCAAGGGTGTCGGGGTTCGAGTCCCCGCTTCGGCACCATCCTTATTAAGTAGTTGCCGCGACGCTCCCCTCGACGCGGTCCGACGAAGTCGGTCGCATAACGGCGACGCCGCGAACAGGAAACCGTGGGCGGCAATACCTCAGCCATCGCTCGAGTCGGAATGGCGGGACATCTCGCGGTTCGCGGCGTTACTGCCGGAGACGTGGATCGAGGAGGTCGCGGAGCCCGTCGCCAAGGAGGTTGGCGCCGAGCACAACGAGCGAGATGGCCACGCCGGGCACTGTCGCCAGCCACCAGGCGTTGGAGAGGTAGTCGCGTCCTTCGGCGAGCATCGCGCCCCACGAGGGCTGCGGCGGCTGCACGCCCAGGCCGAGGAAGGACAGGCCCGACTCGAGCAGGACCATCGTCGCGAACTGGCTCGACCCGATGACGAGGATCGGCGCGAGCGTGTTGGGGAGGATGTGGAGGAGGATGATGCGGAGGTCGCTGGCGCCGAGGGTGCGGGCGGCCTCCACGTAGTCGAGCTGGCGAATCGTGAGCACGCTGGCCCGCACCGTCCGCGCGTAGAGCACCCAGCCCGAGAGCGCCAGCACCGACACGAGCGCGCCAGCGCTGGTCCCCACCACCGCCACGATCGCGATCGCGAGCATGATGACGGGAAACGCGAGTTGCACGTCGGCCACGCGCATGATGGCGTCGTCCACCCGGCCTCCGAGCACTCCGGCGACGAGCCCCACCGTGACGCCGACCGCCGCCGCCAGCACGACCGCACTCGTCGCCAGTGCGAGCGAGACACGGCCGCCGTACAGCAGGCGCGCGAGGATGTCGCGCCCGAGGTTGTCCGTCCCCAGCAGGTACGGAGAGGCGCCGCCGAGCAACCGCGGCGGCTGCAGGCGCTTGCCGAAGCTCGGCTTGATCGGATCGGCCGGCGCCAGCAGCGGCGCCACGGCGGCGGCGAGGATCACCGCGCCGAGAATCAGACCGCCGACGGCGGCCATCGGATAGCGTCGGAGCCGGCTCATCCGTAGCGTATGCGCGGGTCGAGCATCGTGTAGAGCACGTCGATCAGCAGGTTGATCACGACGAAAATCGTCGCCGAGATGATGAGGACGGTCTGCACGACCGGGAAATCGCGGAAGAAGATCGCGTCGACGACGAGCTTGCCCATGCCCGGCCAGGCGAAGATCGACTCCGTGATCACCGCGCCTCCCAGGAGCGTGCCGATCTGCAGGCCGAGCACGGTGAGCAGCGGGATCATCGCGTTGCGGAGCGCGTGCCGCCAGATCACCGCGCGCTCGCCAAGCCCCTTGGCCCGTCCCGTCCGGATGTACTCCTGTCCGAGGATCTCGAGCAGGCTCGAGCGGGTGAGGCGCGCCACCAGCGCCGTCGGGAACGCGGCCAGGGTGACGCTCGGCAGCACGAGGTACGACCAGCCCTGGAATCCGGACGTCGGCAGCCAGCGCAGCGTGACGCCGAAGAGCAGGACGAGCATGATCCCGAGCCAGAAGTTCGGCAGCGACTGTCCGAGCACGGCGAGCACGGTGCCGGCGTAGTCGTAGCCCGTGCCCCGGCGCACCGCGGCGAGCACGCCGATCGACACGCCGACCAGCACCGTCAACAGCATGGCGACGAGTGCCAACTGGATCGTCGCCGGCGCGCGCTCGGCGACGACACGCAGCGCCGGCGCGCGGTACTGAAACGACTCGCCGAAGTCGCCGCGTATCACGGATCGCAGAAAGATGACGTACTGGACCCAGATCGGCTCGCGCAGGCCGAGCGCGCGGTTGAGCGCGTCGACGGCCGACTGGGGCGCGCCTTCGGGCAGGAGCATCTTGGCCGGATCGCCCGGGATGACGCGCAGGATCACGAACACCAGGAGGGAGACGCCGGCGAGCGTCAGCGCCGCCTGGCCGAGCCGCCGCAGCAGGTAGGATCGCACCGGCGCGTTACGCCGTCGGCAGGGAGCTCAGGCGATGCCGACCTCGTGCAGGAGCACGTAGTAGTCGCGGCGCGCTTCGAAGTTGCTGAGCTTGTCGCTGATGGCGTAGATCGCCACGCTGTAGTACGGCCAGATCTCCGGCTCCTCGTCCCACAGGATCCGCTCGATCTCCGCGTACTTCTGCTGGCGCACCTTGGGATCGGGCACGCGGCCCTCGGCGATGAGCTGCTCGACCCGCGGGTCGGAGAAGCGCGTGAGCTTCTCGGCGCCGGCCTTCGTGAACCACTGGCCGAAGTACCAGTCGGGGTCGTGGGGCATGTGGGCCCAGCCCGAGTAGAAGAGATCGTAGTTCCCGGCCGTGCGCTGCTCCCGAGCCGTGGCGATTTCCAGGTTCCGGATGTTCACCTTGACCCCGACTTCGCCCAGCATCGCGGCCACGGCCTGGGCGATCTCCAGCTGCTTGGGATAGAGATCCTTCATCAGGACGAAGTCGAGTGTCAGCTTCGACTGCCCGGCTTCCTTGAGGAGCTGGCGCGCCTTCTCGGGGTCGTACGGCTTCTGACCGAGATTCGTGTGTCCGATGAGCCCGGGCGGGATCGGGCTCACGACAGGCCGCGCGTAGCCCAGCAGCAGATCCTTGATGATGACGTCGCGGTTGATCGCCAGGGAAACGGCCTTGCGCACGCGCGGGTCCTTCACCGTCTCCCGGGCGAGCTGGAAGTGCCAGCGCTGCGCCTCCAGTGCCGGTGTGTCGAGCACCTTGACGCCGGGAGTCGCCTTGAGCGTCTGGACCATGTCGGGCCACACGCGATCGATCACGTGGATCTCGCCGGCCCGCAGGGCGGCCGCGCGCGTCGAGAGCTCCGGAATGAAGCGGACCGTGACTTTCTCCACCCGCGGAACGCCCGGCTTCCAGTATCTGGCGTTGGCCGCGAGCTCGACGCGATCGCCATGGGTCCAGCTCACGAACCGGAACGGTCCCGTACCCACCGGCTTCTGGAAGAACGCTTCCTCGCCCGCGCTCGGCGGCAGCATGCCGAGCATCGTCAGATGCGCCGGCAGCGAGCCGAAGGGCCGCTTCGTCGTCACCGTGACCGCGTGGTCGCCGTCCTTCTGGACGTCCTCGATGTCCTGATAGACGAACGACTTGATCAGCTTGCCGTTGTCGCGCACGCGCTTGAGCGTGAACACGACGCTGTCGGCCGTGAACGGGCTGCCGTCATGAAAGCTGACGCCCTTGCGCAAGGTGAATCGCCAGGTGGTGTTGTTGAGAGCCCGCCAGCTCTCGGCGAGGGCGGGCGCGAACTTGTCGTCGTTGGTGACGTCGAGCAGCGGATCGTACACGTGGCGAAGCACCGATGTCGCCGAGATCGAATAGTGGTTCGCGGGGTCCAGCGTGAGCATCCGCTCCGATAATCCGGCGATGATCTCGCCGCGCCGCCCTTGTGCTCGAGCGACACCGAGCCTGACCATCGAGGCGCTCAGCGCGGCACCGCCAGCGACAAGGAATCTCCGGCGAGTCAGTGTCCGGCTCGGCATGCGCGGCATCGTCGCAATCACCAGTGCGGGTGTCAAGGAGAGCGCGTCACCGGCTGATGACGGGTGGTGCTGCCCAGCCGCGTGCCGCCCGCAGCTCGGCCCGCCGCCGGGTCGTGGCGGCCTCGTCCACGACGGAGGCGGACGCGTCGAGCACGACGCCGTAGTCGTCGCGCGCCGAGGCCAGGCTAACCAGCTCGTTGGCCACGTCGCGCAGCACCCGAAGCGGATCGCGCTCGAGTGGATCGCCCCAGCCGCCGGGCCCTGGCTGGTCGTGGATAAAGACGTCGCCGCGACGCATCGGCGTCATCGTGACCTTGGCCGTGAGCTCGCGCTCGCGACCATCGGCGATCAGGCGGTTGCGCGACGGCTTGCCCGGCGCGCCGCCGTACAGTCCGTAGGGGCGAAACGTGTGGCGGTCAGCGCGTACCTGGAGCACGGCCTCATCCTCTGTGAGCCGGTAGGCGCGGCGGATCGACATCCCGCCGCGGTGCCGGCCGGGCCCGCCCACGTCGGGGATCAGCTCACAGCACAGGATCTCGAGCGGCTGTTCGGTCTCGGTCACCTCCGCGGAGGGCAGCGACATGTTCGCAAAGAGGTTGGCGTTGCCGTCGAGTC
>QHSP01000128.1 GCA_003220495.1 Candidatus Rokuibacteriota bacterium
CGCCCTTCTTCGCGCGCCAACATCCGCGCGCCCACCACATCGCACCGGAGAGCTAGGCTCTCACCAGAGCGGCGGCCACGTCGTGGGCGGCACGATCGGCAGCACGACGTGCGACGGGTGCTGCGGGTCGTGCATCATCGTGAGCACGCCGCCCGCCGAGTTCTCGATCTGCGGGACGGGCGGCAGATACGAGGGGAAGTTGCTCGGGCCGACCGACACGCGGAGCCGATGCCCCGCCTTGATCGCCACGTTGGTCGAATAGATCTCGATCTGGAGCAGGATCGGCTCGTCGGGCGTCACCACTTGCACCGAATCCCGCGAGAACGGATGCCACGGCTGGATGTTCTCGCCGGCGATGATGCGGCTCAGCGTCGGATCCACCGCGCGGAACGACGCTGCGAGCAGGCCAAAGCTCAGCTCTTCCGACGAGCCGTCCGGGTGCACGTCGGTGACGCGCACGGAGAGAACGGCTTCGTTACGCGTCGTCTTGATCCACATGTTGGCAGCGATGGGCCCCGCCATCTTCACGTCAGCCTCGAAGACCGGGGTCGTGTAGACGAGCTCCGTTTGCTCGTTGAAGGTGTTGTCAGTCGCGCACTGCGGCGGCACCACGCCGACGAGGAGGATGAAGCGCTGCGACGTCCCGGAGCAGTAGCCGAAGAGGTAGATCTGCGCGAACTGTTCTTCGGTATCGAGCGTGGTCGGCGCCATGGTCGACAGCCGATGACCGCCACGCAGGTAGAGGCGCCGCGGCCTGATGTCGGGTCGCGGCCATGCGTTCATGGTCTCCATCTGGCCGGCACCCTTCAGCTTCACCGTGACCGGCGGAATCAGATCGGGCCGCGAGTTGAGCCCTTTCAGGTAGTAGTCGAACCAGCGCAGCGCGATCTGCTGCAGGCCCGGAACGTCGCCGTCGGGCAGGAGCGAGCCGCCCGACGTCTCGGTGTGATTGCCGTCGACCATCAGGAGCTTCACGGGCACCTTCAGCGCGCGCAGCTTCTCGAAGTTGAGCGTCTCGCCGCGCACGAACAGGTCGCGCCAGCCGCCGACGAGGAACGTCGGCACCTTGATCTGGTCGAGCTTCCAGTAGGGCGAGGCGACGCGGTTCTCGTCGTAGGTCTGCTGCCCCCAGAGCTTGATGACCGTCGGGAGCGTCGACGTCGTCAGCGCACCGCCGTGCTGGATGTCGTTGAGCACGTACTGGATCGGATCGGTGGTGGCCCAGCCCGGCGGGATCACCTCCGCGGCGGTGACGAGCGCGAGCCACGTCGGGATGAACGCGAAGTTCGCGTCGCCGCCCGTGCGCCCGAAGTCGCGGTAATCGTCGGTCGACGAGGCGATCGGGAAGATCGCCTTAAGCGCCGGCGGCTGCAGCGCGGCGGTGAGCATCTGGTTGATCGCGCGGTACGACGAGCCGTACATCCCCACGTTGCCGTCGCTCCACGCTTGTGCGGAGGCCCACTGGACGACCTCGTAGCCGTCCATCTGCTCGATCTCGCATCGGTTGCACCACGTCCCGCCGGAGCTCCCCTGCCCACGCACGTCGACGGCCACGTGGACGTAGCCGCGCGCGACCAGGTAGCCCGGCGCTTCGCCTGCGATCGCCTTGCTGTACGGCGTCATCGTGATGAGCACGGGATACTGCCCGGGGGCGTCGGGGCGCGAGACGTCCGCGTAGAGCACGACGCCGTCACGCATCATGATCGGCACTTCCTTGTCGACAACGGTGGCGTACTGCGCCGGCCGATCGTACGGTGTCCACTTCAGGTCGGCGCTCTGCGCGGCGGGCGCGAGGAGAAGAACCACGATGAGAAGCACGACAGCGGCGAGCGCGCAGGAGCGGGAGTACATGGGGCCCTCCGTGTCGGTCACAAGGATCTTCGGTCGGCTTCCTCTCATCGCAAGTACTCAGGCGCCGCGGATACGTTGTTGGTCGCATGGTCGTCGGCGCACACGAAGCTCGCCGCATCGTTGGTGTCACCGCCGCCCGAATAGGTCGGGACCGTCGGCAGCGAACAGATGGGCCGCGTCATCTGGATGCCCTGGCTGGCATCGTCGTTCACGTACTTCGTCGCCACGATCCGCTCGGGCGCGATGCCCTGCTCGACCCATTGCTGAAGGGCGAGGAATGCGTCGTGCCCTGCGTCTGCTACGGGCGGGCCCGGCACGACAATATGCGCGCTATAGCGATTACCGAACGCGTTCGGTCCCGCCCCACTGGAGCAGTGGTTCATGCCCGGTACCATGAACAGCCGGAAGAACGTTTGCGTCTCCTTCAGCGCCTTCGCGGGCTGCTTCGCCTGCGTCGCCGCGACGCGGTAGTAGTAGTTGATCGTGTCCTGCGGCTGGATGATCGGGTCCGCCCAGCCGTGGTACATGAGCAGCTTCCCGCCGCGGTTCTTGAAGGCACTCAGGTCCGTGCTCATCGCGTTGAGGATCGGGGCGAGGACGAGATCGACGTCGGCCATGTCGCCGGCGAAGTCGTACGTCTGCCAGAGCCAGGTCGCGCCGAATACCCACTTGAACAGCGAATCGAACTGCGGCTCGGGCGTCGCGCCCAGCGCGTTCCAGCCGAGGTCGCCGGCGTTCTCGCTGCCCCGGACAGAGCCGGGGTAGATGAGGTGCCCGTTCGTCGGGTTCCGCGGTCCATCGTAGATCGCGCGCGCCGCGCGGATCTGGTCGGCGGTGAGGCAGTCGGGGCCGTCGAGCAACGGGCACTGAATCGTGCCGGGGTCCCAATCGCAGAATCGCGGGTCGGTGAGGAAGTTGTCGGAGGCGAGGCCGCCGCTCTTCAGCGCGCACGCGGCGACGACATTCTTCGTGACGAGGGCGACCTTGTCGGGTGTGAAGTAGCTCGCTGGCGTGGCGTGAAACTGCTTGTAGGCCCACACCGCGTTCGTGTGAACATGCGTGCGATTGTTCGCCGGCGAGCCGCCGAGAATGCCGTCGTAGTCGTCCGGAAAGCGCTGCGCTTCCATGAGCGCCTGTTGACCGCCGGTCGAACAACCGTGGAAATACGAATAGCGGGGGCCCTGCCCATAGAAGGTGCTGACGATCTGCTTCGCCGCCACCGTCATGAGGTGCGTGGCGCGATAACCGAAATCGAGCCACTTTTCGGGATGTCCGACGAGCGCATCGCCATCGTTGTTCGTCGATGGGGCCGTACCCATGTCCGTCGCCGCCACCGCGCGCCCCGCGTTCAGGGCGGCGATCATCTCGGGCACGTCGAGAGCGATGTTCCCCGCGTATCCGCCGTTGCCGGTGCCTTCGAACCGCAGGTTCCAACCCGAGATCGGCATCCAGACTTCGACGTTGATCAGCGAATCGCTCGTGGGCGTCAAGGTTGCGGTGACCCGGCAGAACGGTCGCACTTCTTGGTATGTGCGTCCATCGGGTCCGGTGAAGCTCGGACCAGCGACCGAAACCGCAGACGTGATCACGCCATCCTGCAATGGAGCTGCGATCAGCGTCTCGCAAGGGACCGCCATTGCGACATTCACCGGCGCCACAACGCTGAGGGCGACGAAGAGACACGCGAGGATCGCGACCAAAGAGAACGGGCCCGGGCGACTACGGAGAAGACCAACCACGAGGGCACCGATGAGCGCTCGCATGTCGTCCCCCCGCGTCACCCCCGCTCGCTGTGACGGGCGAGGGCCTGATTGCGAATCCGGCCGCGAAGAGACGAATAGGCTGTATCGTCGCCGCTCACTATCAGGCGTTTGCTGGAAATTGCTTCGGGGAGATCCTGCAGTCCGGGGGAGTCGCTATAGGTGGGCCTGACCGAGCATGCCGTGCGCGAGCTATCTTGAGAGTGGGTCGTCGACGGGAAATATGATCGCGGCCCCGGCGGTAAATGTCGGTCTGATTCCCAGTTTCCCAGGAAATTCTCGCGCGCATTCTCGGCTCTGTCCCGCACTTCTCAGATGTATCTCGGCTGGTGAGAACTCGTGAGATTCGGGACGGCGCGGGGAGGTAAATCACGAGCGAATTTCAGTCCCGAGGGTGCATCAATCTTTCGAAGAGCCGTTTGACTTCGGGCGGGGGGGAGCCAGGCAAAAGTTCGAAACGTGTCGACTACGGGGAGCCAACTACTTCGCGAAGTTCTGAGACAATCTCACACCGGTTCGGAAGGCTCTTGTGTTGTCGCCTGAAGGAGAGGCGCGCTCACCGGGACTCCATCTGAAATCGCATGCACCACTCGCCTTCCAGACGCGTGAGCATGGCGTCCCCGCTATGGATAGCCTGCAGCACCTCCGCGTCGCGGGAATGGACCAGCATCCAGCAGAGGCGAGGATGGAACAGGCAGTAGGTCTGCGCGAAATCCGCTGTGAACCGCGGGTCCAGTCGCCCCGAGAGCGCGACGACGTCCCGGCGCCAGGCGTCCTGGAACAGGTGCTCCAGCACCGGCTTTATCGTCTCGTGCCGTGCCCCGATTTGGACCGCTTCCCCGAGGCCCGCTGGACCGGCATAGTACAAGTACCACCCCAGCACCTGCCCGGCAGCGTCCCGAACGAGCGCCTTGTGCAGCGATCCCTCGCCTCTGGCAGGGACCAGAAACCCCAGCAGCCACCGCAACGAGCGCGCGTCGTACTCCGGTCTGAGGGCCGGCCGACCCGAAGACTCCGACAAGCAGGCGAGGAGCGTCTCCACGTCCAGGTCCTCACTGGACAGCGATGTCACCGAGTGCCGGAACGGGCTCCAGGGCAGATGGGCGGCGACGCCGTCCACCAGGCGGCACACCGGCCTGACCACGGATGCGGTCCCGAGGCGCGTCCCCCTCCCCATCCTCAGGAGCCCGAACTGGGCGGGCCGCAGAAGGCGCGCCCAGTGGATGCTGTGGAGCAACGCCGTGGCGCCCCCGAGGCTCTCCCACAGCTTGCGTGACCGGCAGTTCGCCTCGTCCGCGATCGACACATCTTGCGGTCCAGACATGAACGTCTTCATCAGATGGACC
>QHSP01000081.1 GCA_003220495.1 Candidatus Rokuibacteriota bacterium
CATGACCAGCTCATCGTCCTCGCCGTGGACCGCCAGCACCCCTCCGTGCCGCGCAACCTGTCGCATGAGATCCTCGAGGCGCCCGGTGTCGATCTTGGCGATCGGGGTCAGGCTGGTTTGGCGCCCTTCGGGAGGCCGGATGTCAGTCGTGAAGATTTTGACACTGGGGAAGCCGGCCTCGACGAGCTCATGGTACCGGGCGATCGCGTCGGGAGGAGTGCGGTTGGAATAGATACAGTGAGTGGAATAGTCCGTATACGCCTGACCGCGCCAGGGCGCCAGGTAATCGTGGATCCCCTGGGCCAGGTCCCCCGCGTGCGGCACGGGGGCAAAATCGATCACCGTCGTCGTCCCGCCCCAGATGGCCCCCAGGGAGTGCTCCAGCGGCCCGGCGTTGGGAACCCCGGCCACCAGCGTACGGGCGCCGGGCTGGACGTTGGCGACAGCGTGGGCGTGGGTCTCGATGCCGCCGGGCACCACAATCTTCCCGCGCGCGTCGATGACCTGGGTCGCCGCGGCAGGGAGCACGCCGGGAAAGGCTACGGACACGATTTTCTCGCCCACGACTCCCACGTCCCAGTCGCCGACCCCGGCCGGGGTGACGACGCGACCGCCTTGAATGAGCATGTCGAGCATGGCCCGCCTCCCTTGCCCAGGGTGTAGGTCTTTTGATGTAGACGGTGAAGAGCCGCGGTTGATCGTGCGTCGCCGCGGGGGCGTAGTCAATGTCAGGCCGAGGGATCGCGAAAGAGAGGCGGACGAGACGGAGACCACGCCCGAGATCCCCCGGCTGACTCCAGTCTCAGCATCTAACTGGAGCCGCCGCCGCGCCACGTGGCACTGGACCAGCCCGGCGTGGGCGTCTCATCCGCCCCCATAACAAGTCTATCGCTTGCGTCACCAGGGCCGGTCAGAACGGCTTCAGGACCAGGACCGCAAGGGGGGGCAACGTGAGCGCGAGCGAGTGCGGCTGTCCCTGCCACGGCGTCGGCTCGGCCCCCGCGCCGCCCGCATTGCCGAGATTGCTACCGCCATACTCCTCCGCGTCACTATTGATCAGCTCTCGATAGTAGCCCGGCCGCGGGACCCCGACCCGGTAGGCATGGCGCGGCACCGGCGTGAAGTTGCACACGACGAGCACGAAGTCGCCGGCGTCTCGGGCACGTCGCACGAACGACACCACGCTCTGCTCCCAGTCGGCGCAGTCGATCCACGCGAATCCGGCCGGATCGGCGTCGAGCTCGTGGAGCGCGGGCTCGCGCCGGTAGAGCCGGTTGAGGTCGCGCACCAGTCGCTGGAGCCCACGATGGTAGGGGCCCTCGCCGAGCAGATGCCAATCGAGGCTCCGGTCGTGATGCCACTCGCGTCGTTGCCCGATCTCGCCGCCCATGAAGAGGAGCTTCTTGCCAGGGTGCGTCCACATGAACGCGTAGAGCGCGCGAAGGTTGGCAAACCGTTTCCAATCGTCGCCGGGCATCCTGGCGAGGAGCGAGCCTTTGCCGTGCACGACCTCGTCGTGCGAGAGCGGCAGCACAAAGTTCTCCGTCCAGGAGTACAGGAGACCGAAGGTCAACTGGTTGTGATGGTACTTCCGGTGCACCGGATCGAGGCTCATATAGTCGAGGACGTCGTGCATCCACCCCATGTTCCACTTGAACCCGAAGCCGAGCCCGCCGAGGTACGTCGGACGCGAGACCATCGGCCACGAGGTCGACTCCTCCGCGGCGACGATCACGCCTGGATGGGTGCCGTGCACGACCTCGTTCATGCGACGGAAAAAGGCGACGGCGCCAAGGTTCTCGCGCCCGCCGAACTGGTTTGGTACCCACTCGCCCGGCTTGCGCGAGTAGTCGAGGTAGAGCGCGGAGGCGACGGCGTCGACCCGGAGACCGTCGGCGTGATAGCGGTCCAGCCAGAAGAGCGCGCTATCGAGCAGGAAGTTCGCGACCTCGTTGCGTCCATAGTTGAAGATGAGCGTGCCCCAGTCGGGATGCTCGCGCTGCCGCGGGTCCGCGTGCTCGTAGAGGTGGGTGCCGTCGAAGTAGACGAGCCCGTGCGGGTCACGCGGAAAGTGCGCCGGCACCCAGTCGAGGATCACGCCGACGCCGCGACGGTGGAGATGGTCCACAAAGGCCATGAACTCCCGTGGTTCCCCGTAGCGACGCGAGGGGGCGAAGTAGCCAATGGTCTGATAACCCCACGAGCCGTAGAAGGGGTGTTCCATCACGGGCAGGAGCTCGACGTGGGTGAAACCCATCTCGCCGACATAGTCCGCGAGCTGGTCCGCCAGCTCGCGATAGTCGAGGAAGCGATCGCCCCGCTCGGGTACGCGCCGCCACGAACCGAGATGCACTTCGTAGATCGACACCGGCTCACGGAGCGGGTGGCGTCGGGCCCGCTCGGCCAGCCAAGCCTCGTCGCGCCACTGGAAGTCGTCGAGATTCGCTACGACAGACGCCGTGCGCGGCGTCTCCGCCTCGAAGGCGAGCGCATAGGGGTCTGATTTCAGCGCGAGCGGCTCGGCGGAGCGGCCGCGGATCTCGAACTTGTAGCGCTCGTCCTCCCCCAGCCCCGGCACGAAGATCTCCCAGATGCCGTTGGCGGGATGAAGACGCATCGGATGGCACCGGCCGTCCCAGTCATTGAAGTCTCCTACGACGCTCACGCGCCGCGCGCTCGGCGCCCAGACCGCGAAGGCGACGCCGGTCACGCCGTCGAGCGTGGCCGGGTGCGCGCCGAGTTTCTCGTGCGCGCGGTGGTGTGTGCCCTCGGCCAGGAGATGCCGGTCGAAATCGCTGAGCAGCGACTGGAAGCGGTAGGGGTCGTCGATCTCGGTGACGTGGCCGTTCCGCGTCACCTCGAGCCGGTAGGCAAACAGGTCGCGCCGGTCCGACAACACTGTTTCAAAGAAACCCGCGGGGTGCAGCCGCTCCATCGAAGTCGGTGGTGCGTCGGCGGGCAGGATGCGGACGGCGGCCGCGCCGGGCACGATCGCGCGCACTGCCACGGCCGCGCCGTCCGGGGTCTGCACGCAGTGCGGCCCGAGCACGGCGAAGGGATCACCATGCTCGCCTTCCACGACCGCGCGAATCGCCTCCGCGTCCAGAGCGGTATCCATGCTGTGATTCTACGAGGCGGGGCAACGAATTTCTCCGAATGCGCACGGGAAGGCCGACTCGCCGGTAAAACCCGGCGCGCCGGCCCCCGTCGGCCGTGACCCAGCGTTTCAGCTGGTCTGGTTGTGCCGCGTCGCCGCTCGGTCGCTGCGCGTGCCGAGCCAGGGCACCGAGACGACCGGCTGGCAGTGCTGGCCCTTGACACCGTGCTCATGGTTCTCGGTGCTGGGGAGCCAGCGGTTGGCCAGACCGAGCACGTCGGAGGTCAGTCCCGGGAACAGCCCATGGACCTTGTCGGCAACCTTCGCCGGAAGCGACAGGACGACGTGCGAGTGCCCGTACCGCACGGCGCTCAAGATTCGCCGTGCCGCGCGCTCCACATCCATCGACAGGAGAGGAAAATTATCGGCCAGATTGAACCAGGTGTACTCGGCGTCGTGCCGCCCCTTGAACGTCGCGTGGCGCGGGCTTCCGGTGCGCATCAATCCCGGGCACACCGTGGTCACGAGGATGCCCGACGCTCGGAGCTCGGCGCGGAGCCCCTCGGAAAGCCCGACGAGGGCGAACTTGCTCGAGCTATACGGCAAGAGATGGGGGACGCTGAGCTTGCCGCCGATCGACGCGATGTTGACGATGCGACCCTCACCTCTGGCCCGCATGTGGGGTAGCACTGCGAGAATGGCGTTGAGCGGACCCCAGAAGTTCGTGGCCATATCGCGCTCGAAGTCGGCCGTGGTCATTGCTCCGACCGGTCCCACCTCGACCATGCCGGCGTTGTTGATCAGGACGTCGATGTGACCCAACCCGGCTTGTACGGAGCGAATCAGCTCGGCCACCTGGTTGCGATCAGTCACGTCGCAGGTCGCCGCGAGGACGACCGCATCTCTCTGCGAAAGACTTTCGCGCGCGCGGGCGAGCGTGTCGGCGTCGCGGCCACAGATCGCGACCCGCGCCCCTGCGCGCCCAGCTTGTCGCGCGAGCTCCAGCCCGAGGCCGCGCGTACCGCCGGTGATGAGGACCGTGCGGCCTTGGAGGTCGAAGCGTTTGAGCCAGCGGCCGAGCGCGCGACCGCCCGCCGCGGCGGCTGCACCGGCGACCACCCATGTCCTCGGGTCGGTCGCGACCTGCAGGAACGGGATCGCGCTGCGGCGGCCACCCCACTTCGACCTCATCATCATGCGAGTCACGTTCGATATTGTCTTGCTCGTCATGTCGCTCCTCCTTTTGGGGGTGTCGTGCCCTCGGTCAGAAGTGGCGGTCGAAATGGCTCAGTAGCGACGGGAAGCGGTACGGATCGTCGATCTCGGTGTTGTGGCCGTCACGCGTCGCCCCGAGCCGATAGACCAAAGGGTCACGGCAACTGTCAGCGTGCTTTCCGTTCCTCGGCTTTTTTGAAGGGCTCCTTCACCGCGACCTTGACGCCAGCGATGACGCCGGTCACCGCACGGCGGACCTCATCACCCGCCGTCGCGCTGACCTCGCCGGCGCCCTTGATGGCTCCGCTGGCCGCCGCCGAAGCGGCCTCCTCTGCCCGGAGCCCCAATTCCTTGGCCCCCACGATTGAACCTTCCACGGCGCTCCGCGCGGCGGACCCGAGATCGCCACCGACCTCTGCCGCGCTCTTCACGACTGCTCTCGCGCCGGCGCTGATGCTCTCCGTCGCTTCGACGCCAATCTCCTGCGTCGTGCGGATCACCCCGATGACGCCCCCCTTGGCGGCTCCGCGAATGTCGGCCCCAACGTGAGCCGTCCCCAAGATCGCTCCGCGCAGAACGTCAGACACGGTGCCGGTCAGCGCCGCACCGACGGCGCCGGTGCTCTTGAGCGTATGCACCAGGGTCCCGCTCACGGTGTCAATGGCGGCGTCAACGACCTCGCCCGTCCCACGAATGCTCTCGATGATCCCTGTCTTCACGGTCTCCACGATGTGTTTCTGCTCGTGCATTGGGGAGTCCTCCTTTTGATTCGGGATCTCGTTGATTCGGGATCTCGATTTAAGTTCGGGATTCGGCGCGCGTGGCTTGGCGCTGGACACCGCGCCGATTCCAGCCTATCCAACGTCACCGATACGTCAAGCGGTTGTCGGAGGGGCAGTGTAAATCTTTCAATTGCTCACTCACCCCCTTTTGGGGGGTTGCGATGTGTCTGCCGGCCCCGTACCATCTGACCTCTTTGGACCGCATCAGTCACGCCACAACGAGGTGAGAATCCCATGAAGCGTTTCGTCGTGAACCGCCACGGCCGCATCGTGTTTCCGTTCAACTTTTTCCCCGGGCTCGACGTCTCCGTGTTCGAGACGCTGGATCAATTCGAGGCGGTTATCAAACGCGACTTCGAGGAGAAGGCGCACACGGATGTCGAAATCGTCGGCCGTGTCGAGACTGGCACCTATCGCAGCAGCTACGAGCTTCTACGGGATGTGGCGAAGAATCTGTTCTGGGCGCATCGCTATGCGATGACGCTGTACGACAAGCGGCCGACGCGCTGGCGTGATGTGCCGCGCCATCGCGGGGATGTCTTCGTCCCGGTGGTCAAGTGGTTCGACCCAAGCCCCGCAGCGACCGTTATCGAGGCCGGCTATCGGGCGCTGCGACCCACCTGGGATGAGGACACGGAGCAGACGATCTTCGGGCTGCTGCTCGACGTCTTCCGGAACCAAAAGGGTGGGGAGCTCGGCGCCGGGGCTATCGTGCCAACCGCCGCCGAGGCTATCGCCGATCCGGACGCGCTCGTCTACGAGATCCTCAACTACGATCCGGATTATCCCATCTACAGCTTCGACGACGTCGTGGGATATAGCCACCGCGTGCCCGAGCTGGAGGCGTTGATGCGGCACGCCATGGTGATCCACAACGAGTTCCCGTGGAACCGCGAGGATATACGACTCACGTCCGTCGGCGCCCTCCGCGGCGACGAAGTCGTGCTGCTGCTTCACCCGCGGACCGCCGAGGTGTGCCGGTTCGTCCACCGGGCGAAAGCGGCACCTGTCCGCGCTCGGTCGCGTCCAGCGCCGGCCGTTGCGCATCACCCTACGACACCTGTCCCCCCTATCGACGTCAGCCGGCGCTTCACCGTGATGCCGCGCCTGGAGGCTCTCGCCACCTGCCGAGGGGAGCACGTCTGCACGAACGAGGACCTCGTTCGCAACGCGGCCTACAGCTGGTCGCCGATGACGGCTCAGCACATCAAGACGAAGACCGGTATCGACCAGCGGACCTACACGGACGTGGATCTGGAGGAGCTGTCCCTGAAGGCGGCCGTATCGGCTCTCGCAAAGTGCGGTCGCCGGCCTGAGGAGTTCGGCGCGGTGCTCTTCTGCTCGTGCACGAGTACGAAGCTGATGCCCTCGGTTGCTGCCTGGCTCTCCGGCCAGCTCGGCATGTTCCAGACGCATACGTCCTGCGACCTTATCGCCGCCTGCGCAGGTTTCGCCTACGCAGTCGCCGAGGCTGTCCGGCTGCTCGATGAAACAGGGCGGCCGGTGCTCGTCGTTGCCGGCGAGAAGTTCTCGGATAAGATCGGGACAGTCCGAACCTCTCGGATGCTGTTCGGCGATGCGTCCGCCGCCCTCGTGATCGGACCGGCGCCATCAGGCGCGCCCCCTGACATCGAAGTCTTCCAGACCTACGCCAGCGGTCCCATGGGCGAAGTCGAGTCAATCATCTGGCCAAATCCCGACTTTGATAACGACATGACAGTCTACGGTCCCGATGTCCGGACCCTCGTGAGGCGTTACATGGACCAGATGCTCGCGGAGCTGAAGATCCTTCCCCATCCCGAAGGGCGTGGCTCACTGCTGGACGCCATCGAGCTGGTCGTTCCGCACCAGGCCAACAAGGCGATGGTTGAATCCATCGCAGAAGCCGCCGGTCTCGCCCCCGATCGCCTCTACTTCGACATCGAACGGGTCGGCAACACGTCCTCCGCCAGCATCCCGATTGCCCTGCAAGATGCCGTCCGTGACGGCGTCATCACTCGTCCGACTCGAGTCTTCGCCCCTGGCTTCGGGGCTGGAGCAGTGGGTGGCTATCTCGTCGCGCGTATCGCCCCGTGCATCGTCGCGTAAGTGGT
Organism: Candidatus Rokuibacteriota bacterium; assembly: GCA_003220495.1. Classification (GTDB taxonomy): domain Bacteria; phylum Methylomirabilota; class Methylomirabilia; order Rokubacteriales; family CSP1-6; genus AR31. The sequence continues at coordinate 7,188 of QHSP01000081.1, forward strand.
CACAACTTCAGCTACAGCGGAAGCTGGCTTTCCCCGCGCAGGAACGACGCGAAGCTGACTGAGACCGACAAGAAGTGACCGGACGCTTCGCCTGTTCGCCGTAGAATCCCATGCCATGACGCGCGTTCAGGTTTCGCTTCGGATTCCCGGCACGGCACCAATACCGGAGCTGATCAAACTGATCCAGGGCGTCGAGGCCGCTGGCTTCGACGGCGCCGGGATCCTCGACAGCCAGCTGCTGTGCCGAGACACGTTCGTCACGCTGGGGCTGGCGTCGGCGCACACATCCACCTTGACGTTGTTTCCCGCGGTGACCAATCCGCTCACGCGCCACGTCTCGGTGCTCGGCAGCGCGATCCAGACCGTGGAGGAGATCGCCCCTGGACGCATCAAGGTGGTCGTCGGCACGGGATACACGTCCGCCCGCACGATCGGCCGGAAGCCGGCGACGCTCGATGAGATGCGCGCGTGCATCGCGACGCTGCGCGCCCTCCTGGCGGGCGAGACCGTGATGTTCGACCGGACGTCGGCGAGCCTCGCGTACGCGTCGGGGCGGCGCATTCCGGTCTTGATGGCGGCGTCCGGGCCGAAAGCGACCGAGCTCGCCGGCGAGATCGCCGACGGCGTCCTGTTGTCGGTCGGCTTTCACCCGCGGATCGTCGCCGCGGTGCTGAGCCACCTCGCGGCAGGCGCGCGGCGTGGCGGGCGACGGCTCGAGGATCTCGACGTCCTCTGGGCGGTTCGCGCTGGGATCGCGAGCAGCACCGCGGAGGCGCGGCGGCAGGCGCGACCGACCGTCGTGCATCAGGCCTTGCTCAGCGCCAGGTCGCACTGGCTGCCGTACACCGGCCTCACCCTTCCGCGGTTCGACATTCCGCCCGCGGTCAGGGCCATTTACCCCGATCTGTCCCACGCGCGTGACTGGGAGCAGGCCATCGCCGCGACGTCGTTTGTTCCGGATGACGTGATCGCCGAGCTCTGCGATACTTTCGGCCTCGTGGGAACTGCGGAGCACTGCGCGCAGCGGATCATCGAGATGACCTCCGCCGGAGTGACGAATCTCTACGTCCAGGCGTTTCAGACGTTCGTGGGGCCGCAGCAGGAGATGCAGACGTTCCGCGACGAGGTGTTCCCGCGGTTGAAGGCTGCCGGATACCGGTGAGGTGAATCCGGTCATGGATGCATCCGGCGGCTGGTGCCTGGCGGTGTGGAAGCCGTAGGAGGCCGACCCATGGTCAAGGAAGTCTACTTCTTCACCGAGATGGGCTACACGGCGTATCCGCAGGACGACGCGCAGCGGCGCGGTTACAACAACCTCATGTTCCCCAACGAGCACTTCAGTGCCGAGCGGGCGCGTGAGCTCTACGCGATGTATTTTGACGAGCTCGTGTATTGCACCGAGACAGGTTTCGACGGGATCATGATCAACGAGCACCACAACAACCCGCTCAGCATGATGCCGTCGGTGAACGTGATCGGTGCCGTCCTTGCCCGGGCGACGCGGAAGGGCCGCATCGTCTTTCTCGGCAACGTCCTGCCCATCCACGACAATCCGCTTCGCGTCGCCGAGGAAGTCGCGATGATCGACATCCTCTCCGGCGGTCGCGTGGTCTGCGGCTTCGTGCGCGGGCTCGGGCAGGAGAGTCTGGCGACCAACGCGAACCCCGCCTACAATCGCGAACGGTTCGATGAGGCCCACGACGTGATCGTCAAGGCGTGGACCACGCCGGGCCCGTTCTGCTGGGTGGGCCGACACTATGAGTACCGGGTGGTCAACCCGTGGATGCGCCCCCTCCAGAAACCGCATCCGCCGATCTGGATTCCCGGCGTGGTGAGCCCGGAATCCGTCCGCTGGGCCGCCGAGCATCGCTATCCATACGTAGCCCTCGCGCCGCCGCTCAACGTGATCGACGAGATCTACGATCTCTACGACGACGTGGCGCTCGAGACAGGGTTCACGCCTACGGCGGAGCACCGCGGCTATGTGATCCGCGTGAGCGTGGCGGATACGGACGCGGAGGCCTACGAGCAGGGCCGGCACTTCTACTGGCAGCTCGGGACCTCGTTCGGGATCGCGCCGCGCCAGTGGTTGCAGCCGGCCGGCTATGTCAGCCGCGCGGCGCGGGGGAGCCGGCGCGAACAGGCGAGAACGGGCGCGGTCAACGTCACGCCCGGTGGCCCCTCGCTCTCTTACGAGGACGCCCACTCCACGTACCAGATCGTATCCGGGAGTCCCGACACCGTTGTGAAGAAACTCCAGCACATCATCGATCTCGTCGACCCCGGCTACATGACCTTCTGGGGCCGCGAAGGTCTCATGTCTCACGACGCGGCGATCCACGGCATCGATCTCATGACCCGCGAAGTCATTCCAGCGATCAAGGCATACCGGCCAGTGGGGCGCGACAAATTGAAGGTGGCCGGCCGACCGCTCGCCTGTTGACATTGCCGGTCGGCCCGCTGTAACTGTCGCTCACTGAGCGTGGACCGGCGGCGGTCATGCCCGGGACCGATTTCGACGACGTTGTCGTATCAGGAGGCCGCAGATGAGCCCCATCAACTCGATCGACATGTCCCTCACGCGTCGTGAGTTACTCAAGGCGGGCGCTCTCGCCGTCGCCGCGGTGCCGGCGGTCGGGCCGGTCGCTGCGATCGCCCAGACGCCCAAGCGTGGCGGTACGCTGCGCCTGACGTTCCAGGCGGATCCGCTTCACTTCGATCCCCATCAGACGCTGTCGTTCGTGACGATGGTCCCGCTCTCCTTCGCGTATAGCCGCCTCGTGAAGGTGAAGGCGGGTCCGTCCGTGAAGCCGATGACCTATCCGGTCGAGCCCGATCTCGCTGAGTCGTGGACCCAGTCCAGCGACACGACTTATCTCTTCAAGTTGAGGAAGGGCGTCCGCTGGCACAACAAGCCGCCGGTGAACGGACGGGAGCTGACGGCCGATGACGTCAAGTACACCTACGAGCGGTTCCTCACCATCACTGGCAATCCCAACAAGCCGGTGCTCGAGTACATCGACCGGGTCGAGGCTATCGACAAGTACACGGTCAAGTTCACGCTCAAGGAGCCGAACGCCTGGTTCCTCGACTTGCTGGCCTCGACCTCGACCTGGATCATCGCGAAGGAATGTGTCGAGAAATACGGCGACCTGAAGAAGGTCGAGTCGGTGGTCGGGACCGGACCATGGATGCTCGAGCGCTGGGAGCCCAACGTCAAGCTCGTCTACACGCGTAACCCCAACTACTTCGTCCCCGGGTTGCCCTACGCCGATGGTGTCGATGTACTGATCGACAAGGACCCAGCCTCGCGCCTCGCCACCTGGCTGAGCGGCAAGACCGACTTCGGGCCCGAGTATCAGCACGCGGTGCGCTGGCTCGACGCGCCGGTGGCGAAGCAGCGTAAGCCCGGCATGCAGACCGCCGAGTACACCTGGTTCACGAGTGGCTCCACCGGCTTCAAGCTCGCAAACCCGCCGTTCAACGACGTCCGCGTCCGCCGGGCGCTGTCGCGCTCCAGCAACCTCGCCGAGCTGTACGAGGCCCTGGCCTTCTCGCAGGGTCACTGGACGCCCAACCCCGCCGTTCCCGCGGCGTTCGCCGAGTGGTCGATCCCGATCGATCAGCTGGGTCCGGAGGGCCGCAAGCTCTACGACTTCAACACCGCCGAGGCCAAGCGCCTGCTGGCCGAGGCCGGCCACCCGAACGGGTTCAAGACGACGGTGGAGGCGCCGGCCACCGTGTACGGTCCCGACTTCGACGATTTCGTGCAGATCACGCTCAAGAACTGGAAGGCGGCCGGCATCGACGCCGATCTGAAGCTCAAGGAGTACGGGGCGTTCATCACCAGCACGATCTTCGGGAAGTTCGACAGCATGTTCCTCGGACTGCGCGGCGCGTGGGCCGATCCCGAGGCGTACTTCTACCGCTGGTTCATGCCCGGCCAGCCTCTCAACGTCTGGGGCGTAAACGACCCCAGGCTCACCGAGATGATCAAGCTGCAGCGGCGGACCTTCGACGTCGCCAAGCGAAGACAGATCGTGTTCGATATTCAACGTTACCTCGCCGACCAGGCCCTTTTCGGCGTGGATGGCTCGATCAGGATCCTCTCGGCCTGGGACGCGCATATCAAGAACTACATGCCCAACAACGGCTTCGACTACGGTGGGCGCCTCATGGCCGCTTGGATCGACAAGTAAAGGGCGCCTCCGTCGGGGCCGATCGCATCCGGCGCCGTCATGCGTAGCTACGTCCTCCGCCGCCTGCTGGTCGCGCTTCCATCGCTGCTCATCGCCACGCTTGTCGTCTTCACGCTCCCGCGCCTGATCCCCGGCGACGTCGTCCAGCTCATGCTGGAGGAGAAGGCGTATGGCAAGGACCTCGAGGATTTGCGCGCGAAGCTCGGGCTGAACCGCCCCATCCACGCTCAGTACGTCGACTGGCTGAGGGCGATCGGGCACGGGAACCTCGGCGAGTCCCTGTGGACCCGTCAGCCTGTCCTCGCTGAGATGACGCGCCGCCTACCGGTGACGGCAGCGCTGGGGCTCATTGCGCTGGGCGTTGCGATCCTGATCGGCATCCCCGTCGGGGTAATCGCCGCCGTACGCCCGGACGGCGTACTCGACTTCTTCGCCCGGAGCGCTGCGATTCTCGGCCTGTCCGTCCCGGCCTTCGTCATCGCGATCCTTGTGACGCTGCTCCCGGCGATCTGGTGGGGGTGGACTCCGCGAGCGCGGTTCGTGGAGTTTTCCATCGATCCGACGGCGTACGTCCTCCAGTTCATCTTGCCCGCGACCATTCTCGGTATCGCCTCTGCGGCCGGAATCATGCGGCTCACGCGCGGCATGCTGCTGGAGGTGCTGCAGCAAGACTACGTGCGTACGGCGTGGGCCAAAGGCCTCCGCGAGCGCGTTGTGGTGCTCAAACACGCTTTGAAGAACGCGGTGATCCCGGTGGTGACCGTGCTCGGCCTCCAGGTGGCGAGCATCGCCGGTGGCGCGGTGATCATCGAGTGGATCTTCGGCATCCCTGGCATGGGACAGTTCCTCGTCGACGCGATCGTGCAGCGCGACTATCCGGTGATTCAGGGCATCAACCTGATCATCGTTCTCATCATCGTCCTGACGAACCTGACGGTCGATCTCGTGTACGCGGTGCTGGATCCGAGGATCCGTTACTGAAACCTCGATGACGAATTCCGTCCATACGCTCTCGGTCCCGAAGACGTCGTCACGGACGTGGCGACTGCCCTCACTCGTCAAGCTGATGCTGCGGTTTGCTCGCCGCAAGCCCCTGGGCGCCATCGGCGGAGTGATCGTCCTGGCGCTGCTGGTGATGGCCACCTTCGCGGATCGAATCGCGCCCTATCCGTACGCCGAGTCGATCCAGGGTGCGAGGATGAAACCGCCGAGCATCCAATTCTGGATGGGCACGGACAATCTCTCGCGCGACATCTGGAGCCGGGTCGTGTATGGCGCGCGAATCTCGGTCACCGTTGGGTTCGCCACCGTCGCCCTGGCCACGCTGATGGCCACGGCCATCGGCGTCTCCAGCGCGTATGTCGGCGGCGCGTACGACATCGTGGTTCAACGCGTGGTCGATGCGTGGATGTCGTTCCCGGCGCTGGTCGTCGTCCTGTCCCTGATGGCTGCGCTGGGGCCGGGACTTCACAACCTGATCCTGGCCCTCTCCATCCTCGGCGCCGCGAGCGCGTCCCGAGTGATCCGGGGCGCGGCGTTGACGGTCATCGCGAATCCCTACGTCGAGGCCGCGCGTGCGGTCGGGTCGGGCCATCTGCGCATCGTGCTGCTTTACGTGCTCCCCAATGTGATGGCCACGATCATCATCCTCGCGACCATCGGGCTAGGGACGGTGATCCTCGCCGAGTCGGCGCTGTCGTTTCTCGGCTTCGGCATTCCGCCCCCATATCCGTCATGGGGTGCGATGCTTTCGGGATCCGGACGATCGTTCATGTACTACGCGCCGTGGATGGCGCTGTTCCCCGCCGTCGCCATCTCGTTGGCCGTCTTCGGCTTCAACATGCTTGGCGACGCGCTCCGTGACGTACTGGACCCGCGGCTGCGCGGGTCAGGGCGGTCGGGCTCGCTGCTGTAGAGATCATCGGGACGACGCTCGATCGAGCAGTAGCTCGGGACAGTGATTCGGTCGGGAATGCGCGCGAGGCTGTGGCTCCGCATCAGGCGCTGGAGCGTGGAGCGATGGATTCCACTCGCCACGAGGCTGAAGAACGAGCCGGTCCGTGCGTGGCATCATTGCTGCCAGAGCCTACTGGGAGGCCGTCATGACGCTCGACGTGCCGTTGCTTCGATCGGACACGCCCGGAGTGGCCAACGTTCTCCACTTCAACAACGCGGGCTCTGCCTTGCCGCCGCGTCCGGTCCTCGACGCGGTGACGAGCCACCTGGCGCGCGAGGCCGCCATCGGCGGCTACGAAGCGGCGGCCGAAGCGGCCGATCGCCTCGCGGATGTCTACGACGCCGTCGCCACGCTGATCGGTGCGCGCCCGGACGAGATCGCGGTCGTGGAAAACGCCACGCGCGCCTGGGACATGGCGTTCTACGCGGTGCCGTTCCGGGCGGGCGACCGCGTCATCACCGCGCGGGCCGAGTACCTGTCGAACTACCTCGCATTTTTACAGATGAAGGCGCGCGTGGGGATCGAGATCGACGTGGTCGACAGCGACGCGTCCGGGCAGATCGATTTGGCCGCGCTGGATCGCGCGATCGGCCCGCGCACGAAGCTGATCGCGATCACGCACGTGCCCGGGAGAGGCGGGCTCGTCAATCCGGCGGCCGACGTCGGCCGCATCGCCGCGCGCCACGGCATCCTCTATCTGCTCGATGCCTGCCAGTCGGTCGGCCACCTCGCGGTCAACGTGGAGAACATCGGCTGCCACATGCTCTCGGCCTCGGGCCGCAAGTATCTGCGCGGGCCCCGCGGCACGGGCTTCCTCTACGTGCGGCGCGATACCATCGAGCGGCTCGAGCCGCCGTTCATCGATCTGCACGCCGCCACCTGGACCGACGCCGACACCTACGTCGTCCGTGACGACGCGCGCCGGTTCGAAAACTGGGAGCGATTCATCGCCGGCCAGATCGGCCTGGGCGTCGCCGCCCGCTACGCGATGCGTGTGGGCATCGACGCGATCGAAGCGCGGGTCAAAGGGCTCGCGACGCTGCTGCGGCGGGAGCTCGCGAAGCGACCCGGCGTGAGCGTGCACGATCGAGGAGTGGAGCAGTGCGGGATCGTCTCCTTTCTCAAGGACGGCGAGGCGGCGGGCAAGACGCGCGACCGGCTGCGCGCCATGAGCATCAACGCCCACGAGGCCCGCCTGTCGCGGGTCGATCTGCCCGCGGGCGGAGTCGACGCGCTCGTCCGCGCCAGCCTGCATTACTACAACGACGAGTCCGAGGTGGAGCGCTTCGTTCGGGCAGTGGCGGGCTAGACGCCGCGATCGCCGGACTGCGCGAGGTTGAACCACTCCCTCCCAGAGCCGACCTGAGGCAGGCCATATTCATGTCGTTTGCCTGTCTTTATGTCGAGCCTGCCGTGGCGCCCTCGCATCGAGCAAGCTTTGCAACAGGATCCTGCTCGCGCCGCCGATCACGCGATCCACGACGTCACCGTCCTTGACCAGGAGCACGGTCGGCGTGGCCCGAACGTTGTATTGGGCCGCAAGCTCCGGGCTGTCGTGAACGTCGATTTCGGTCAGCGGCAGCCGACTCGCGCGGGCCTGCGCGAGCTGCGCGAGGATCGCCGCTACCTTGTCGCAGGCGCCGGAGCCGGCGACTCGGAAATGCACTACCGCGAGGCCCGGCTGGCGAGGAAGTGTCGCCTCGACAGCCAAGGTCGCTGTCGTCGACTCACCGAAGGGATCGACCATGCGATTCGATCGCCGGCTCGGCGGCACCTTCCTCTACATCGGAGGCCGTGGGAAGAACTGCGGCTCGCTGCTTGTACTCGAGGTCGAATGAGCGAACGTGCTTCCGTGCCAAGGCGGCGAGCGTCACGCGGATGAACGCCCCGACAAAAAGCAAGGCCAGCGCGAACGTGGTCATGCGGCTACCAGGTCCAGCGCGCGAGGAGCGAGTCGTCGTCGCCGTCGTAGGGCCCAGTCGCGTAGGTCGACCGAGCGTCCTGAAGCGCCTGCTCGGACTTCCTGGCTAACTCCAAACTGGTGGCGACGGAGTGTCGTGCCTGCGACGACAAGCTGTGCTCCGTGCGTATCAGGTGGAGCGCGTCGTCGACTTGGCTGTTCACTCGAGCGTTGCGACTCAGATCACGGAACGCGCGGAGGTGCTCCGCCGCAGAATCGCTGTCGCCGCGCTCGAGATAAGCGAGCCCGAGATAGAGCTGGGCGTCCGCCAGCTTCGGGTCCTGCCCCAACGCCTGACCGAGGAGTGCCGCCGCCTCGTCGTAGCGCCCCTGCGCGTAGCGTACGATTCCCAATCCTACGAGCGCATCCGTCCGCTTCGGGTGCTCCTTGAGGGCGCTTTCGAAGTTGCTCGCGGCCTCGATGTACCGACCTTGCCGCAGTGCGGTTTGTCCCAGTCCAAGCGTCGTGGCGCATCCACCGATCGCGAGGGCGAGCGCGGCGAACAGCACCCGGGAACACCATACAGAGCGCCCAGCGTTGATCTTCACGGTCTTTAGACGACCGCAAGGGCTGCGGGGTTGCAGATCCCGACCAAAACTCTTACGACAAAGATGTCAGGCGCCGCCTGATGACCGGTGACGTTAAGGTCCCGGGTCGAAGCATGTCGATAGCGTTCCGCCGTCGCAGACGCACTCGACCGGTCTGCGAGCCGGTCGCGTGACGATCACGACCTGATTGATGC
>QHSP01000022.1 GCA_003220495.1 Candidatus Rokuibacteriota bacterium
CTCGGCCGCGCGAATCCAGATGCTCTTCACCGCCTTGACGCCGGTCCACGTGTTGACGACGACCGGAAACGTCGCGGAGAATCCCACGAGCAACACGGCGGGTAGATTGCCGAGACCGAACCAGAGAACGAACAGGGGCGCGTAGGCCAGACCGGGGATCGGGTTGCCCACGCTCATGACCGGGACCAGCAGATCCTCAGCCCACCGATACCGTCCCATCAGCATCCCCATGGTCACACCTACGACCGAGCCCAGGAGGAAGCCCGCGGCCAGACGCAGCAACGTCTCGAGCGCGTGGAGCGGCAGGATGCCCGTGACGACGAGGCGGACGAGCGCCGACGCGATCGTCTCGATCCGCGGAAAGAGGCGCGGGGGGAACGGGCCGAAGATCGCAAATCCTTCCCAGAGGATCGCGACGACGACGAACGGCAGCGCAAGCTGCCCCAGCGCGAGCGTCGCGCGTCGCAGGTAGAGCGCCGCCGGCGTGCGAAACAAGGGCCGCTAGCGCGCCGCCTTGGCCCTGGCCAGGAGATCCCGGTTCAGCGCCTTGGCGATGTCCGGCATGGTATTGATGCGCCCTTCGCCCGCGCCCGACAGGAGATCCTTCGCCTGATCGACGAGGTATTTCTCCATCTGCGGCGTGAGGTCGGGCTCCCACTTCATCCGCTGTAGCGCCTTGTCGATCACGGCGACCGGGATCTCGCGGCCCAGGGACTTCTGCTCCTCGACGTACACCGCCGCCGCCTTCTGGGGCTCCTCCTTGAGGAACCTGACCGCGCGCAACCAACCGCGCAGGTACGCCACCACGGCGTCGGGGTTGTCCTTGATCACCTTGTTGGTCGCCGTCAGCATGAACGGGAGCGGATCGTACTTGCAGAAGTCCTCGACGATCCGGAGCGTCCCGTCGTGCTCGCCGATGGCGCTGTACGGCTCGCCGAGCGAGGCCATGTCGATCGCCTTCGCGATCAGGCTGGGCATCATGTCTTTCGGGTCCGGGATGTTCGCGACCTGGAAGTCGCCGGGCTTGAGACCAGAGCTTGGCGCGACGCGGGCCATGAAGACGTACTCGGTGATCGTCCCTTTCGGCAGGCCGATCCTCTTGCCGCGGAGCTGGCTCACGCTGTTGATGTCGGAGCTCTTGAGCGCCACGATGTGGGTGGCCGCGCAGATCATGGAGTTGACCGCCACCGAGGTGTACGGAACGCCCTTGTCCAGACCGATCAGGAACGGCGTGGGCGCGGTCGCGTTGATGTCGATCGCCCCGGCGATCATCGCGTCGCGTCCCTCCTTGCCGAGGAAGAACTTCCGGTGCTCCACATCGAGTCCCGCCTGCTTGAAGTACCCCTGCCGGATGGCGATGATGTCGGGCGCGCCCATGATCGACGCGTGAACGCCCAGCCGGATCTTGAGCGGCTTCGCTTGGGGAGACGCCGTTTCCGTGAATCCCACAAGGCATCCGAAAACGAGGATGCCGAGAATTCCGAGCCCGAGGGAGCGTTTCATGGCTTCCTCCAGAGGGGACGGGGTTTCGCCGAGACTTGGCGGACTCTAGACGGCCGCGCGAAGCCTTGTCAAGGCGCGGGAGGGGCCGGAGATGCTACGATCCCGGCCCGAGGGAGAACAGCCATGACACAGAACGGTGCCCTGTCGAAGAACATGCGGCTCCTGGGCCACAACGATCTGGGCGGCTTCGGCAACTGCGGCGAGGGGATGGCCATCCAGCTCGCCCGCGACGGGCGGCGGGTGATCTGGCTCGGCCACGAGTCGGCGCCGAAGAACTTCACCGCCGTGGACGTGACCGATCCGGGCAAGCCGTCGGTCATCGTGCAGACCGATCTCCCCCACGGCGAGATGCGCTCGAACAACCTGGATCTGGTGGGCGATCTCCTGGTGGTGCCGTATCAGACGGCGCGACCGGGCATGCAGCCGGCGGGCGTCGAGTTCTTCGACGTGGCCGATCCGGGCAAGCCGCGCTCGATCGCGTTCTTCGACGCCTCCGGGCCCCACTCGCGGGGCGTGCACCATCTGTGGTTCGTCGACGGATCCTATTTGCACCTGGCCAGCGGCGCGCCCGACTTCAAGCCGCGTAACCCGAAGGACGATCAGTTCTACCGCATCATCGACGTCCGGCAGCCGACCCGTCCGACCGAGGTCGGGCGCTGGTGGCTTCCCGGCACGCGTGACGGCGACCCCGATTCGCCACCGGCCCGGCACCCGAAATTCGACGCCGGCTTTCGCGCCCACAACACGAACGTGTACCCGCGTCGGCCCGATCGGGCGTGGATCGGCTACATCGACGGCGGCGCGATCGTGCTCGACATCTCGGACATGGCGCGGCCGCGCATGCTGAGCCGGTGGGACTATCACCCGCCGTACCCGGGCTTCACGCACACCTTGCTGCCGCTCTTCGACCCGCAGCTCGTGATCGTCTCCGACGAAGCGACGGCCGAAGCCGGCAAGGACTGGCCGAAGCTCGTCTGGGTCGTCGACATCCGGGACGAGACGAATCCGGTGCCGCTCTCGACCTTCCCGATTCCCGCGGTGGCCGAGTTCGGGGGACGCGGCGGACGATACGGCGCCCACAACCTGCACGAGAACCGGCCCGTGGCGAGCAACCTGGTAACAGAGAAGCTCGTCTTCGGCACCTACTTCAACGGCGGCGTGCGCGTCCACGACGTCTCGAATCCGTTCCGGCCCGAAGAGGTCGCCTACTACGTGCCCGAGGCGCCTCGCGGGTCACGCGCCGGAGCCGTGCAGATCAACGACGTGCTGGTCGACGAGCGCCGTATCGTGTACGCGGTCGACCGCCTCATCGGCGGTCTTTATACGCTGGAGCTTCAGGTCTAGGCCGCGGACCGAACGGTCGCCGCTTCGCGAAGCCGCTGGTCGACGGTCGACCAGTCGACGTTCTTGAAGAACGCGTCGACGTACTTCGCGCGCTCGGTCGCCTTGTAGTCGCGCATGAACGCGTGCTCCCACACGTCCATGACCAGAATCGGCTTCCACCGAGCCGGAATCCCGTCCTGATGGAGACTGATCCACTGGTTGACCAGGTGGCCATTGACGGGGTCCTGATAGAGGATCACCCAGCCGATCCCGCGCATGCCGCCGATTGCCCGGAAATTCGCCTGCCAGTGATCGATGGATCCGTAGGTCTCGGCGAACGCGCGCCCGACCGACTGCCGATCCGAGGGCCGGGCTTCGCCGCCCGGCTTCAGATTGGAGAAGTAGAGCTCGTGCAAGACCATGCCGTCGTACTCGTACGCGAGCCGGCGAGTTCCTTCCGCGAGGCTGAAGTCCTTTCCTGACTCGGCGTGGTCGGCACGCATCTCCGAGAGCTCCTGTACGAGCGAGTTCACCTGTTTCACGTATCCCGCATAGAGGTCGAGGTGCTCGGTGATCTGAACGTCCGAGATCCCCGTGAGCCCTCTGAGGTGATCGTAGGATTTGGCGGTGTACAGAGCTCGGCCGTCATGTTTCATCGTCTTCACGAACCTCCTACCTCGCGAACGTGGAAGATCCGTGCCAGGCCGACGCGCGGGAAATTCCCGGGCACGAGCCATGCAACAGCTTGCCATGGCACGAACGCAGTTTCGATGCAGGTGGAGTAAACGCAACCGCAGACGGAGGGAGTTTACGATGATCTACTACGCGCTTGTGTTCTTGATCGTCGGGCTCGTCGCCGGTGCGCTGGGATTATTCGGCATCGCCGCGATCGCTGGGCAGATTTCGTGGATCCTGTTCCTCATCGGTATCGTCCTGCTCGTCATCCATCTGGCGAGCGGGCGAAGAGTGGAGATGCGGTGACCGCGGGCAACCCTGTAGTTCTTTCCCGATAAACCTTCACGGATCGTGTAACAAGTACACGTGCCCGGGGTCGGCGCGCGGGACGGTGGCGTGGGTTGCGCCGCCGTCCCGTCGGCGCCGTCCGAGCTTACTTCTTCCCGAGCTCGGCGACCGCCCGGTCGCGATAGGCAAAGTTGAAGAGGCGATTCGCCGGCAGGAGATCCTTGTACTTCAGGTAGCCTTGCTCGGAGCTCAGACGCTGCATCGAGTCGAGCACGGACATATCCATGTCAAGGTTCGGATCGAGCACGTGGGCGCGCGCCCGCCGAATCACGTCGGCCTTCGCGCCGGTGTACTTCACCATCAGGTCGATGTTCCGCTCCTGCTTCCAGCCGTTGTCCAGCGCGAGATCACGCGCGGCCTTGAGGTAGGCGACCATCACCTTGTGGGCGAGGTCGGGATTCTTGGCCGCCCAGTCTTTGTTCCAGAAGATCGCCGTGATCGGTGTGGCCCTGGCGCCGGCGGGGCGCGGCAGCGGCCGGAGCGCGACGCCGCGCTCCTCGGCCAGGGTTGGGAAGGGCTCGGTGAGGATCGCCGCCTCGACCGCGCCGGACTCGAGCGCCGGCACCATGTCGGGGAACGGCATGGTCTTGACCTGCACGTCCTTCAGCGCGAGACCGTCCCGTTTGAGGGCCTGGTCGAGCATCCACTCGACGGCGGCGCCGCGAACGTTCAGCGCTACCGGCTTGCCCTTCAGGTCGCCGATGCGCTTGATCTCTTTTTCCCAGGACGCGCGGCGCACGGTGAAGTAGTCCTCGACGTAGCCCGAATGTAGCGGCGCGACGAACTCGACGGGCAGGGCCGATGCGACGGCGTTGAAGCCGGCCGCGCCCATCCCGGTGCCGCCCATGTTGAGCTGGCCGGTGGCGACCTGCGAGAGGATCTCGGGCCCGCCGCTCAGCTTCACGGTTTCCACGGCGATGTCGGCGGCCGGTAGATGCCGGTCGGCCATGATGTACAGCGCCGCGAAGGAGTCTGAAGGAATGTAGCCGACCCGCACGACGGGCTTCGTCTGCGGGGAGACCGGCGGCGCGGCCGCGAGGCTCGCCAGGACGAACATGGCCAACCAGACTCGCGTTCTACGCGTCACGCTCATCGACGCCTCCGTGTGTTCTACCGCGTTCGGGAGGGCTGCGCGGACTAGCCGCGGGACCGGACGAGCCGGGATATCTCGCCGGGCTCCGGCGAGCGGCCGGCTTGGCGTCGGGAGAAGACCGTGTGGCCGTCGACGAGCACAGTCAGCTCTCGGAGGCCGCCCCAGCTGATCTTCGCGACCACCTGGAGCGTCGACTCGAGCTCGTCGCGGAGGCGTACCGCCTCTCGCCTCAGGTCCACTCAGAACGCGCAGCGCTTGATCTCGACGTTCAACACTCGCGTTTCTAGACCACATCGCCGGTGAAGGCAAGCGCCTTGACGAGCGATTGGCGCCGCTGTATATCCCTCGACACGACCGGCGGCTCGAGATGGCGGGAACCCGCGACGTCCTTGAGCGGTTACTGGCGCAGCATCCTGCGACGTCGGCAGTACAGGCGGCGTCGATCCCGGCGTTCAACCCACGAGGAGGAGACCCATGAGAATGGAACGGCTCGTGTCCCTGGTCGTTGGCACCGCGCTGATCCTGGGCGCGTCGATGGCGAGCGCGCAACAACCAGCAGCGGCCCCGCCGCCACCGCCGCCGCCGTACGGCTCTCCGATCACGCTCGAGCAAGCGAAGAAGGTCATGACGGGGGCGGAGGCCGAGGCGAAGAAGAACAACTGGAACGTCGTCATGGTCGTGCTCGACTCGGGCGGCAACCTCGTCATGCTCCAGCGGATGGACGGCGCCCAGTTCGGCAGTATCGAGGTCGCGAAGGACAAGGCCTACTCGGCCGTGGCGTTCCGCCGTCCCACGAAGGCGTTCGACGATGCCCTCGCACAGGGTGGAGCGAACCTCCGGATCCTCAGGCTTCCCGGCGCGAGCCCGCTCGAAGGTGGGATCCCGATCGTCGTCGACGGCAAGCTGATCGGCGCAGTGGGTGTCTCGGGTGTCACCTCGGCTCAAGACGCCCAGATCGGTCGGGCCGGCATCGACAATCTGAAGTAGGCACGTCGCGGCGGCCGGCCGGGGGCGCCAGGGCTACCGGCCGGCTCCGTCACCGTTGGCCCCGATCAGATCTGCGCGCGCGCGTCACCAAGACGCTCGTCGCTCCTGATCGCCCGCCCCAGCGCGACCAACGCGCGCCCGAAGCGCGCCGCATCCTCCACGAGGCTCGGCTCCAGGGTGGTGTCCCCGCCCGAGCGAATCACGCCGTAGAGCACCGGGGGCACGACGTACGCGCCGAAGTACCGCACGAGCACGTCGATCAGCGGATCGGCGCCGAGGAAGTGGTGATGCGAGCCGCCAGTCGCCACGATCCCGACGGCCTTCGCTCGCAGGGGCCCGTCGAACCGGTCGGGCGGCCCTCCCCGCGGCACACGCTCGAGAAACTCCTTCAGCACGGCCGCATACGTCGAGCGGAACATCGGCGTGCCGAGCACGACGGCGTCGGCGGCGGCCAGGCTCCGCATGTCGCTCTCGACGCGAGCCTGATCCAGTGGCCCGGCGCCGAGGTGCACCGTCGACGACGAGACCCCCGTGTGCGTCTCGCTCGCCGCCTTCAGTACCAGGCCGACGAGGCGATCGGTATTGCCACCGGCCTGCGAAGCCACTACCGCGAGAACGTGGATCGGCTTGTCCAAGTCGTGAGCCTCCCGGCGGTAAGGATATAATCCTGCCCACGCACGCACCCAAAGTCCTCGTCAACGAAGTCAGCGTGACATTCGAGAGCCGCGGCCGCTCGGTCATGGCGCTCGATCGGATCTCGCTCCAGGCCCACGCCGGCGAGTTCCTCTGCATCGTCGGCCCGAGCGGCAGCGGCAAGTCGACCCTGCTGCGTGTCCTGGCCGGTCTGCATCGCCAGAGCGCCGGCGACGTCCACATCCAGGCCGACCGTCCGGGAACGCCGCTCACGGCGATGGTATTCCAGGAGCACGCGCTGCTGCCATGGCGCACGGTCCGCGACAACGTCACGTTCGGCCTCGAGAATCGCGGGGTCGGGCGCGCCGAGCGGGAAGCGCGGGCGCGCGAGATGCTGGCGATGGTCGGGCTCGCGCGATTCGCCCAGCACTATCCTCATCAGCTCTCGGGCGGCATGAAGCAGCGCGTGGGCATCGCGCGGGCGCTCGCGAACGACCCGGAAGTGCTCCTGATGGACGAGCCACTCGCGGCGCTCGACGCCCAGACGCGCACGATCATGCAGGAAGAGCTCCTTCGCATCTGGGCGACACTCGGCAAGACCGTCGTGTACGTGACCCACTCGCTCGAGGAAGCGCTGCTCCTGGGCGACCGCGTGGTCCTGCTGACGGCGCGGCCCGGGCGCGTGAGCCAGATCTATCCGGTGGATCTCGGCCGGCCGCGCGCGCTCGAGGTGAGGGCCTCGCCGGCGTATGGCGCGCTGCTCGAGAAAATCTGGTCGCGACTGCGCGAAGAAGTCGTGCGCGCGATGGAGGCCGACCGCGGCGTCGATCCCGAGGCGATCGGCGGATGAGAGCGGTGGGCCGCTGGCTCGGCGAGCGCTGGATCACGATCGGCTCGCCGCTCACGGTTCTCGTCCTGTGGGAGTGGGCGAGCGCCACCGGGCTCCTGCGCGCGGTCTTCTTCCCGCGCCCCTCCACGATTGCCGGGCATCTCCGCGATCTCGCCATGGATGGGACTCTGTGGGGCCACGCCGCCACGACGCTCGTTCGGATCGGCTGGTCCTTCTCGCTGGCCGCGATCCTCGGCGTGGCGATCGGCCTCGCGATGGGGCTCTGGCGACGGCTGCGCGAGGGGCTCGATCCCGTGTTCGCGGTGATCTACCCGATCCCGAGCGTCCTCTTCCTGCCGCTCGTGAGCTTCTTGGTCCCGCCCGGCGAGATCGCTCTGGTGGTGACGACGGCGGTGACGTCGTTCTTCCTGATCGCGTTCACGACGACTCACGGTGTGCGACAGATCGACCGGCTCGTGGTCGAGGCGGCGCGGCACTACGGGGCCAGGGGCTGGCGACTCTTCGCGGCGGTGCTCCTGCCCGGCGCGCTCCCGTTCATCTTCACCGGGCTCCGCCTCGGGCTCGGCTTTGCCCTGATCGTCGTCGTGGCCGTGGAGATCGTCTCGGCGAGCCGCGGGCTCGGCGCGCTCCTGTGGCTGTCGTGGCAGGTCCTCAAGGTCGAGGACATGTACGCGACGTTCTTCGTGATCGCGCTGCTCGGCGCGCTCCTCTCCTACGGTCTGGCCGCGCTCCGCGCGCGACTCTTACCCTGGGTTCCGGACGCGGGGGATCGCTAGGTGGGCGTCGCGGTCCCGACGGCAGTGCTGGTGCTCTGGGAGATCTTTTCGAGGCTCGGGATCGTGTCGCCGCGCTACTTCCCGGCGCCCACGACGGTCGCCTGGACCCTGGCGGATCGCCTGGTCGCCGGGGATCTCGCCGGGGACCTGCTCGTCACCCTGACCCGCCTGGCGCTCGCCTTCGCGCTCGCGGCCCTCCCGGCGGTTCCGCTCGGGCTCCTCATGGGGATCGCGCGTCCGGTGCGCGATCTCGTCGAGCCCTACCTCGCGTTCGTCTTTCCGGTGCCGAAGATCACCCTGCTCCCGTTTCTCCTGATCATCCTCGGCGTCGGCGAGCCTGCCTTCGTGCTGACCGGAGCGAGCTCGGCGTTCTTCCAGATCGTCATCAGCACGCTCGCGGGAGTGCAGACGATGGATCCGCGTCTCGTCGAGGTCGGGCGCAATTACGGCGCGCACGGGCCACGCCTCTTCTGGAAGGTGATCCTCCCGGCCGCCCTCCCGGCGATCTTCACCGGTCTGCGCCTCGGCCTCGGGCTGTCGCTCGTCACGCTCGTTGCCGTCGAGTTCGTCGCCGCGAAGTCGGGCCTCGGCCATCTCGTCTATCGCCACTGGCAGATGCTGAGCACGCCCGAGATGTACGCCGCCTTCGCGCTCGTCGGCGCGCTCGGCCTCGTGCTCACGCGGGGGCTCCGCGCCCTTCAGGCGCGGGTGCTGACCTGGCAGGAAGACATCGGGGTGTAGCGGCGCGATCAGGCGGAGAGCACGCGATGCTGCTCGACGACGAGGGTCGGAGAAAACAGTCGGACATTCTCTTCGATCTTCCGCAACTGCGCGCCGACGATCTCCGCCGGAACACCGGCCGGTGCGTAGGCGACATAGAGGACGTGCGCGGTCTCCGATGAGATGGGGGACCGATTGTCCTGCCCGTAGATGATCGAACAACACACACCGTTCGCGTCCCGCATGATCATGTCGCCGGCAAGGAGCGGCTTGAGGCCGCCGCTCATCTGCGTCATCTGGTCGCCGTCACGCGACACGTCGATCGAGACGGCGCCCTGCAACTTCGCGGCATCATGCCCGGCGGTCAGGACTAGAGTCTCCACTTCCGCAATGAAGTTGGCGTCGACCAGGGCGGTCACGTTCGGCAGGCTCTTGCCCTTCGCCACGATCGACTCGACCTGAAGCTGCACGTGATACGTCTTGCCGAACCGCTTGTAGTACCGCACGTAGGCCGACATCACCGGGAGCGACGAGAAGTCTTGTCGCGTCAGGCCTTGGTAGCGTTGTCTCAGATGCGCTTCCGCTTCGCGCTTTCGACCGTCCAGCTGGGCAGGCGGATGAGCGTTCTCTATCCGCGAGAGCTCCAGAAGACCTATCGCCGCTCCGGGGTGCGTGGTTCGCCATTGGTCCGTTGCCGATATCGAGAGCATGGAAATCTCCGCGATCGCGCGTTTCCGACGTCAGGCTAACGCTCGCGGTCAGCGGCCGCGGCGAGCGACTGCGAACGAGCGGTCGGGCCCGTCGGGGCGTCGGCCGGCCCGCGAGCATCCGTGGCACGTGCGAAGGAGGCCCGGATTTCAAAGAACCGTGCAGGCCTCCGCGAACTCGAGCCGCGGCAGCTTCGCCATCACCTTCGACGGATCGCCGTGGCCCACGTTGCACAGGAAGTTCGACTTGATCCGGCCGTCCGGGAAGAACTCGGCGTCCACCTTCGCGTTGTCGAACCCGGACATCCCGCCGACATCGAGGCCGACGGCGCGCGCCGCGATCATGAAGTAGGCGCCCTGGAGCGTGCCATTGCGGAACGCGACCGTCTCGGCCAGCTTCGCGTTCGCCTCGTAGGGGTTCTTCATGTCGAGACGGTGAGGGAAGAGCTTGGGGAGCAGCTCGAAGAAGCGCGTGTCGTAGCCGATGATCGCGGTGACCGGCGCCGCTTTGGTCTTGTCGACGTTGCCCGGGCTCAGCGCCGGGAGCAGTCGCGCCTTGGCCTCCGGCGTCCGCACGAAGAAGATCCGCGCCGGACACGAGTTCGCGCTCGTCGGCCCCGACCGCATGATTTGATAGATGGCCCGAAGCTGATCGTCGGTGACCGGCGTCGGCAGCCAGCCATTCTGCGTTCGGGCCTCGAGGAAGATGAGGTCGAGAGACTTCTCGTCCAGGGTCACGTCGCGCCTCCTGCTGGTCGTCAGTTCTTCTTGGCGTCCTGGATGGCCCGCCACACGCGCTCGGGCGAAGCGGGCATGTCGAGCTGGCGAACGCCGACCGAGGCGAGCGCGTCGATGACCGCGTTCATCACGGCGGGCAGGGCGCCCACGGTTCCCGCCTCGCCGGCGCCCTTGGCGCCCAGCGGGTTCAGCTTCGTCGGCACCGGATTGCTCTCGATGTGCATCTCGGGGAACGTGTCACCGCGCGGGATCGCGTAGTCCATGAACGATGCGGTCAGCAGCTGACCCGACTCGCGGTCGTATACGACCTGCTCCATGAGCGCTTGCCCCACGCCTTGCGCCACGCCGCCGTGGATCTGGCCCTTCAGGGTCACCGGATTGATGACGGTCCCGACGTCGTCGACGATCACGTAGCTCACGATCGCCACGGCGCCGGAGTCGGGATCGACTTCCACCTCGCACACGTGGCAGCCGTTCGGCCACGTGGCCTGCTTGGGCGAGAACGTGCCGGTCTCGTAGAGCCCGGGCTCGACGCCGGGCGGGAGCTGGTTGGGCTGGAAGGCCGCGCGCGCGACCTCCTTCAGCCCCACGGCGCGATCGGTCCCGACGACGCCGAACTTGCCGTCGCTGAACGTGACGTCCGCCTCGGCCGCTTCGAGCAGGCGCGCCGCGATCTTCCTGCCCTTGGTGAGGACCTTGTCGGCCGCCATCCACAGCGCGGTGCCGCCGATCACGGTCGACCGCGAGCCCATCGTGCCCATGCCGAACGCGACCCGGTCCGTGTCGCCATCGACGTACAGCACGTCGGCCGGATCGAGGCCGAGTCGCTCGTTCAGGATCTGCTTGAACGTGGTCTCGTGGCCCTGGCCCTGGTTCTTCGAGCCCATCAGCACCGTCGCGCTCCCGCTCGGCGCGAACCGGATCTCGGCGAACTCGGGCTGAGGACCGGCCGCCTGCTCGATCGGGTTGACGATGGCCAAGCCGCGCAACTTGCCGCGCCGACGGGATTCGTCGCGACGCAGCGCGAAGCCGGCGACATCGCCGAGCTTCAGCCCCTTGTCCATGTTCGTCGTGAAATCGCCAGAGTCGTAGGTGGCGCCCAGCGGGTTCTTGTACGGCAGGGCGGAGGAAGGAATCAGGTTCTTCCGTCGGAGCTCGATCGGATCCACGCCGAGCTCGCGGGCCGTGTCGTCGATCAGCCGCTCCAGGACGTACGTCGCCTCCGGCCGGCCAGCCCCGCGGTACGGCGCGGTCGAGTTCGTGTGGGTCATGACGCTGGTGACGTGGACGTACGCGGCCTGGAACTTGTAGACACCGACCAGGGTGACCACGTTGCTGAACGTGGCGAGGAGATTTCGGTCCGAGGAGACGTACGCACCGACGTTCGCGAGCGTGCGGACGCGCAGCGCGAGGAACCGGCCGTCCGCGTCCAGCGCGATCTCCGCCTCGCTCACGTTGTCCCGAGCGTGCTCGTCGGCCAGGATCGCCTCGCGCCGCTCGCACTGCCACCGCACCGGCCGGCCCAGCTTGCGCGCCGCCCACAGCACCAGCTTGTGCTCCGGGTACTGCCAGCCTTTGGTGCCGAAGGCGCCGCCGACGTCACCCGCGACGACCCGGATCTTGTGCTCGGGGATCTTGAAGATGTTGCTCGCCAGCGCGTTGCGGACGCGATGCGGGTACTGGACGTCGGCGTAGAGCGTGTAGCGGTCCTCGTGCGGGTCGTAGACGCCGAGCGAGCCCCGCGGCTCCATGAACTGGGCATGAACCCGCGTGATGACGTAGCGGCGGCCGACGACACGATGCGCCGTCGCGAACGCCGCCTCGGTCGCGCCCTTGTCACCCGACTCGAAGATGTTGCTGATGTTGTCGGGACACTCCTCCCACACGGGCGCCGCTCCGGGCTGCGTCGCATCCGCCGTCGCCGTCACCGAGGGCAAGGGCTCGTAGTCGATCTGGACGAGGTCGGCCGCGTCCTCGGCCTGGGCGCGCGTCTCGGCGACGACGAGCGCGATCGGGTCGCCCACGTACCGCGCGCGATCGCGGCTGAGACCGTGATGCGGTCGGGCGAACATCGGGCCGCCGTCGGGGCGCTTGCGCTTCAGGGTCATGCTCATCGTGCCGAGACCGGCGACGTCGGCGCCGGTGAACACGGCGAGAACGCCGGGCGCGCGCAGCGCCGCCGCGGAATCGATCGCGCGGATCCGGGCGTGCGCGTGCACCGAGCGCACGATGACGGCGTGCGTCTGGCCCGGAACATTGACGTCGTCGAGGTAGCGGCCGGCGCCGCGCAGGAGCCGGACGTCCTCGACCCGCTTGATTCCCTGTCCGATTCCGAACTGGCCCATCAGCGGATGCCTCCTCGCGCTACTGCGGGAGCAAGCGGGCGGCGGGCGCCGCGAACTCCTTCGGCCAGACCACCACCCACTTACCGTCCTGCACTTGCTTCACCCTGGAGAGATCGTCACCGTAGTTGTTGGGGCCGTCGAAGCGGAAGCGGCCGACGATCGTCTGGACCTGGTTCTTCCTGAGCCACTGGGACAGCACCTTGTCGTCGAGGCTCTTGGTCGCGGTCACCGACGCCTCGAGCATCTGCCACGCGGCGTAGGAGCCGGCCGCCTGCGTGTCGACGTTCGTGTAGGGCACGCCCGCCTTGGCCGCGCGCTCGTGGTAGAGCGTCGCGAACTTGGCCGCGGCGGGATTGTTCACGAACGGCGGGTGCTCCTCGAAGAACGTGTTCGAGAGCGCGAGCTTCGCCTCGGGTGCCATGGCCATCGGTCCCGGCGCCGGGAACAGGTGGTAGTGGCGGGGCGGACTGTAGTCGAGCCGTTTGAGCTCCTCCAGGACGAGGTTGCCGTCGAGGCCGAGCGCGCCGACCCACAGGAGGTCAGGGTTGGCGTCCTTGATGCGCGCGGCGATCGGACCGAAGTCGCGCGTCCCGAACTCGTACTCGAGGTAGAGCACCACCTTGAGCCCACGCTGCGGCGCGACGTCGCGCGCGCCCGCGGACTGGAACTGGGCCGACGGGAACTTGCTGGTGACGATCGCGATCGTCTTCGGCGGGTTGGCGGTCGCGGCCAGCGCGTCGAAGACGATGCCGGGCACCGTTTTGTTGGGCTCGGGCCCGAAGGGCGCCGCCGGGAACTGCATGTCGTACTTCGCCAGGTGTGGCATGCCGAAGCTGTGGTGGATGAGCATCTTCTGGTAACGCTGCGCCACGCCCATCGCGGCGATGATCGCGCCCGTCGCGTAGGGCCCCATCAGCAAGTCGACCTTGTCGACGGTGATGAGCCTCTCGTAGAGGCTGCGCGTCACCTCGGCCTTGGACTGGTCGTCGAGCACGATCCACTCGACCGGGCGACCGAGCAGCCCGTTGGCGCGATTCAGCTCCTCGACGTAGATCTCGGCGGTGATCTTGTGCAGGAGGGCGGTCGCGGCGAGAGGGCCCGTGAGGGCGAGGGTGCCGCCGATCCTGATCGGCGGGCCCGCGGGGGCCGCGAACGCTCTCAGGACGAACGCCAGGAGGACGACGGCGGAGAGCGCGCCGATGAGAGCCCGAGTCTTTCGCGAGAGCATCGTCTGCCTCCTCCGCAGCGTGGAGAGTTCGCGCCGGATCAGCCGTCGTCGCGCCGATCGGGAGCTACGTCAGACGGGCGAGCGGGCGATATCCGCGAGCGATCGCCGCGAGCCTAACCGGGCGGGGAGTCGCGAGTCAAGGGGACGGGGCGCAGCGCTCCGCGAGCTTCTAGCGCGAGCGCGCTTCGAGCTCGCCCCGGAGCTGGGTGAGCTCGACCGGCTTCCGGAGCACGGCCACCACGCCCTCTTCCATCCGGTAGCCGAGCATGCTCTCGTCGAAGCTCGTGATGACGATCGCGGACGTGTTGGGTTCGTAGCGCCGCGCGACGCGCAACAGGTCCAGCACGTTCAGGGTGACGTGCCGCTCGGACTGGACGTTGTCGTCCAGCAGGAGAAGGTCGTACCGCCGCGAGAAGATCGACGCGAACCCCGCCCACATGTCCTGGGCCACCTTCACGTCGTGACCGTCGGCGGACAGGATGGCCCGCAGCCCCTCCCCGGCGTGGCGCTCTCTCTCGACCACGAGGATGTTCAGCGACATGTCGAGCTCCTGAGCCATGAAAGGAGCAACGACCATGCCCGGATCCCGCGCGGCCAGCAGTGCGCCAAACAGCGGAAACCGCGAGCCACGGGCCGACGTGGGAACGGCTCGGCCCGGGCGGTGTGAAAAAAGTACTTCGTATGAGTTACCTGGTCGCGCTGGTGAGATCGTCGGTCAGCGCACGAGCCTTGCTGGCGAGGTTCGCCGCGCGCTGATAGTCCCGCTGGTCGAGGGCGCTGCGGGCCTGGTCCAGGAAATTCTTCGCGGTCCGCAGCGCTTCTTGCTGGGGCGGCTTCATCGGGCGCCCTTCGAGCTCGCCCACGGCCCGGGTGACGTCGCCGATGCTCTGCCACGTGCTCTCGAGCAGCCGTTGCTCTTCCGCGGCTGGCATCTCCGGCCGCAGTGCGCCCGACGGTGAGGTTGCGCCGGACTTCGGCGCGGGCGCGGCCGGCGGCGGCGTGGGGCTGGCCGTGGTCGTGGGTGCGGTCGGAGCGGGCGGCTTCGTGGCGACCGTCTCCGTCGCGCAGCCGGACAGGAGCAGCAACGCCGAGGCCGGCAGAAGAATCCGCCAGCTCACATCTTCACGCCTTTCGGCGCCACTGGAAGGGTCAGGACCATCACCGTGCCGCGATCCACTTCGGACTCGACGTCGATTCGGCCGTCGTGCATCTGCACGATGCGATAGACCATCGAGAGCCCGATCCCCGAGCCCTGGGGCTTCGTCGTGTAGTAGAGGCGAAAGATCCTCTCGAGATCCTGCGCTGGAATGCCGACGCCCTCGTCCGCGACGCGGATCTCGACCGCGCCATCGGGTCCAATGCGGGCGCCGAGCGTGACGGTCCCGCCCTTCGGCATCGCCTGGATCGCGTTGGTCACGAGATTCGTGAGCGCCTGCTGGAGCAGCTCCGCGTCGCCGGCGACGGGCGGCAGCTCGGGCACCACGTCTTCGACGATGCGCGCGCCGGCGCGCACCGCTTCGGGCGCCATGAGCCGCGCGACCTCCGAGAGCAGCGCTTCCACCTGGACCGGCGCCAGCTTAATCTCCTCGGGGCGCACGAACTTCAGAAAGCCCTGTACGACACGATCCAGCCGCACGATCTCCTGAGCGATCACCTCCAGGTTTTCGCGGACCGCCGGTTGGCTGCCGCCCAGGCGCGCCTTCAAGAGCTCGAGGTGGATCCGCATAGCGTTGAGCGGGTTCTTGACCTCGTGGGCCACGCCCGACGTCAGCCGGCCGAGGGCCGCGAGCTTCTGCGAGTACGTCACGAGCGAGTGCACGGCGCGGACCGGCTCGAGATTCCGCAGCGCGAGCACGCCGCCGCCCGCTCGCTCGCCGTCGGGAATGCGGTAGCTCGACACCGCCAGCTCGCGGGACTGTCCGTCGGGACAACGGACTTTCACGGCGGCGTTTCGACGCTCGATGGAGGCGTCGAACAGCTCGGTGACCACCGGCGCCAGCGGATGGTCGGGCGGCAGGAGACCGGCGAGGCCGCCCTCGCCAGAGTCGAGCGATTGGCCGAGCAGCCCTTCCGCCGCCTGGTTGCAGAACACGACCTCACGCTCCGGATTCAGCACGACCATCGCGTCCTCGAGGCTGTCGAGGATCCCTTCCATCCGCGCCCGGTCGTTCTGCCAGTGCGATTGATCGGCGTGCACCCGCTCGCCCAGCTGGTTCACTCGCGCCGCGAGCTCTCCGAGCTCGTCGTCCCGCGTCAGCTCGACGGTGGCGCCGTACTCGCCGCGGGCCAGCCGGTCCATTCCCTGGGCGATCTTGCGCAGCGACTGCAGCATGAGGTGGCCGACGACGAGCCCGACCGCGACGGCGATGCCGAGCGCGACGAGCGCGACCGCAAGGCTGTAGAGCGCGGCCTGGGTCAGCTCCTGCTTGAGGAGGCTGGTGGAGACACCGACCCGTACGCCGCCGAAGGGGCGCTCGCCCAGCTTCATCGCCACCTGCGCCTCGTACACCTCCGGTTCCCCGAAGAGCGCGGCGACGATCGCGAGCGTCGACCGCGTCTTCAACCGCTCGAGGCTCTCGCGCGGCGGCAAGGTCTCACCCGCGAGCTTGGGGTTACTGTGGACGAGGATCCGATCGGCTGGATCGACGACGGCCGCGTAGACGACCGTGTGCGAGTAGCCGACCACCCCCTCGAGCAGAGCGCGGATGCCCGGGTCCTGCTGCAGGAGGGCGGGTGAGGGCGTCGGCGAGGCGGCGACGACGCGCGAGCTCTGATGATAGAGCTGCCGCGCCATAACCTCGCCCTCGTCCACCGCGGCCCCCAGCGCCAACCGGGCCACGTTCGCGAGATGGGCGACCGTCGACGCCACGACGACCAGCAGGACCACGACGGCGAGCGCCAGGACCTGCCGCGCGCGAAGCGTCAGACGCATGCGCCTCAGGCGTTGTACTTGTGGAGCTTGTTGTGGAGCGTCTTGAGGCTGATGCCGAGAATCTCGGCTGCGCGGGTCTTGTTGCCCCCCGTCTGCTTGAGCGTTCGAAGAATCAGCTCACGCTCGGCGTCCTCGACGGTCGTGCCGACCGGCAGCACGAGGTCGGCCTCGGTCGCCGCCGTCACCGGCTCGATCGGCGCACCGAGCGGCGGCAAGTGCTCGGTCCGGACCAGGTCGCCCGAGCAGACGATCACCGCTCGCTCGATCACGTTGCGAAGCTCGCGCACGTTACCCGGCCAGCGATGGCGTCGGAGGACGTCCAGCGCGCTCTCGTCGACGCCACGGACGTTGCGGCCGTGGCGGTCGTTGAACTCCTCGACGAACGCCTGCGCGAGATCGCCGAGATCCTCCAGCCGGTCGCGCAGCGGCGGTAGCGCAATGGCGAAGACGTTGAGCCGATAGTAGAGGTCTTCGCGCAGGGTGCCGTCCTGGAGCGCCTTCGCGGGCTCCTTGTTGGTCGCCGCGACCACCCGGACGTTGACGCGGATCTCGGCCTTGGCGCCGAGCCGGCGGAACTGCCCTTCCTGGAGCACGCGGAGAAACTTGGCCTGCGTCCCCGGCTGCATCTCCGCGACCTCGTCCAGGAACAGCGTCCCTCCGTCCGCGAGCTCGAAGCAGCCCTGACGCCGCTCCACGGCGCCGGTGAACGAGCCCCGCTCGTGCCCGAAGATCTCGCTCTCCAGCAGGGTCTCCGGAATGGCCGCGCAGTTGACCGCGACGAACGGCCCTCTCCGGCGCGGTGAGAGCTCGTGGACCGTGCGGGCGACCAGCTCCTTGCCGGTGCCGCTCTCGCCGGCGATGAAGAGCGTCGCGTCCGTGGGCGCCGACACCTCGACCTGGCGCATCACTTCCATCATGCCGCGCGAGCTGCCGAGGAGGCGGCCGAACGCGCCGCGCTGGCGGAGCTGGCGTCGCAGCAGCTGCACTTCGCGCGCGGTCTCGGAACGCTCGAGGGCGCGGTCGAGCAGGAGCTGAAGGCGTGTCGGGTCGACGGGCTTGGTGAGATAGTCGTACGCGCCGTCCTTGATCGCCTGCACGGCGCTCTCGATGCTTCCCTGGCCGGTCAGGAAGACCACCGCCGTGGTCGGAAAGTCGCGCTTGAGCCGGGTGAGCAACTCCAGGCCGTCGATCCCGGGCATGACCAGGTCAGCGATCACGAGATCGGGAGCCCGGACGGCGGCGCGCTCGAGCGCTTCCTGACCATCGCCGGCCGCGGTGACGTCGTACCCCCACACCGTCAGGAGCTCCTGAAGCCCCCTGCGCGAGGCGGGCTCGTCGTCGACGACCAGGATTCGATGATCCTTCATCTGATCCGTATGGCCAAAACGCTCCGTCGCGACGGAAGTTCCCGTCGATTCGGACGGCTCAGTCGAGGCGTTCGAGTCTGGCCGCGAGCCACCGCCGGCCGGCGGGGTGGCGTTCGAGGCCTCAGTGTACCCCAGTGGACTCTTGCTCATGACGTCGCGATACCGGCGCGCGCTGGCCTAGCGTGAACGAGCCGCACCTCGGGGTCTGGCCACGACGGGATCGTCCATTCGAGCCGTGCCCGAAGCTCGACCCGATGACCACAGGGACCGAGCATGACCGACATCATCTCGTCCCGATTCTCTCTCCAGTCTTCGACCCACCGCAGGGCGTGACAACGTCCGCACATCATGGTCTTTGTCGGGTTCATTGGTCCCTCGCGTTGTCAGGAGCCTCGTCATCGTCGTCCCCATCCGTCGCGACTGTCGCCAGAACCACCGTGTCCTGTAGGACCTGGATCGCGTCCACCTGAATGCGCGAGAAGCCCATCGCGACAGCGCCGCGCAGCGAGGTATCGAACGCTTCCCTAACGGCCTGCTTGATTGCCGGATCGGAGCGATCGGTCAGGCCCACCACGGTCTGCATGCGGACGACGCGAGCCGAGGCCGGCGAGACGGCGACGACCGTCGCCATTGCCAACGCCGCCACGAGCCCGGCCAGTACGCGCATGGTGCCCTCCCGGTCGCCAAATTCTTCGCTGGGTGTCGCCCGGGTGAGCATCGGTCGTGCCAGGGGTCCGACGCACGATGCTAACTACCTGAGTCTGCGGCGATTCGACTCAATCGATGCCTGCTGACTGAGCAAGTCTGACACAGGTTCAGGCAAGAAATACCTTGTAAGATTTACACGAACGTCGGCGACCCGTCAGGATCGCGACAGCGCTCAGCGATCTCCCTGAGGTAGGCTTTCTTTGGGCTCGCGGGCTGGACGCCGGAACCAGTCCGTCAGGCGATTCCAGCCGTCGACGACGTGATCGATGACCCCGCGGTGCTCGTCGCACAGCGGGGGCTCGGTCCCCGCGAGGAACGCTTCTCGAACAACGACTGGGCAGGCTCGAGCCGCCCGCTTGCCGTTGGTGGCGTCGACGTCCGAGAACGAGATGCCCTCGGGCACTTCGAAATCCGACTGCGGATAGGCGTCGATCGCCTGCTTCATGAAGTCCAGCCAGATCGGGAGCGCCGCCTTGGCCCCGCTCATGCCGTGCGGCTCGCCGCTGTCGAAGCCCACCCACACCAGCGCGAGAAGTCGCGGCGTGTAGCCGACGAACCACGCGTCGCGGCCGTCGTTGGTCGTGCCGGTCTTGCCCGCGACGACATCGGGAAGCCCGCTCGCGCGCACCGCGCTGCCGGTCCCTGACGTCACGACCCCCTTGAGAAGCGACGTCACCAGCCAGGCTTCGGCCGCCGAGACCACGCGCACCGATTCCTCCGCGGCCGCCGGCTTGACCTCCTCCTCGCCGAATTGGACCGTGCGGATCCCCGAGACGGCGGCGGGTCGGACTCCGCTGTTCGCCAGGGGAATATACGCGCGAGCCAGCTCGAGCGGCGTGACCTCGAACGCGCCGAGCGCCATCGCGGGCACCGGCGCGAGCTGGCCCTGGAGGCCGAGGGTTCGCGCCATCTCGATCACACTCGGGAGCCCGACGGTCTGGGCGATGCGAACGGTGGCCGAGTTGAGCGATTGCTCGAGGGCCTGCCGCACGGTCACGATGCCTTCGTACCGATCGTCGGCGTTTCGCGGGCTCCACGGCTGTCCGTTGGACTCCAGCGTGATCGGCAGATCCTCGACACGTGACGCCGCCGTGAAGAACGGCGCACCATCGCCGGCACGGAGGGCGGCGAGATAGACGATCGGCTTGAAGGCCGAACCGGGCTGGCGGCGAGCGGACGTGACGCGATTGAACTGGCTGGCAAGATAGTCCCGGCCGCCGACGAGCGCTCGGATCTCGCCCGTCGCCGGCTCGACGACGAGCACCGCCACTTGAAGTCGCCGGCCGAGAGCCCGGCGATAGCTCGGCGAAAGGCTCGATTCCAGCCGATCGAGTCCGCGGACGGCCGCCGCCTCCGCGAATCGCTGGAGCGACAGGTCGAGCGTGGTCACGATGCGCACGCCGCGCACGCGCGACACTCCGGTGTCGAATCGCTGCTCGAGCTCCTGGCGCACGGAGTCGACGAAATACGGGGCCGACTGCCCGGGGCTCACCAGCGAGCGCACGTGCACGGGCGCGCGACGCGCACGCTCGAATTCTTCGGGCGTGATCATTTTCAGATCGCGCATCTGGGCGAGCACGACGTTGCGATGCTCGCGCGCGCGATCCGGGTCGACGGCCGGCGAGTAGATGTTCGGGCCGCGGATGATCGCGGCGATCAGGGCCGCCTCGGGCATCGTCAGCTGATGGACTTCCTTGCCGAAATACGCGCGCGCCGCCGAGCCGACGCCCCGGATCGCGATCGGCCCGCGCTGCCCCAGGTAGATCTCGTTCAGGTAGGCCTCGAGGATCCGCTCCTTCGAATAGCGGGACTCGACCAGCGCCGCCAGCCACGCCTCGCGCAGCTTGCGGAAGAACGTCCGCTGCGGACTCAGGAGCCTGACCTTGACGAGCTGCTGCGTGATCGTGCTGCCGCCTTCCTTGACTCGACCGGCCCGGAGATTGGCCCACGCGGCGCGGAGCAGCGCCCGGACGTCGACGCCGCCGTGCTCGAAGAACCGATGGTCCTCAGCCGCCAGCACCGCGTTGATCAACACTCGCGGGGTCTCGTCGATGCGGACGGGCTTGTGCTCTTCACCCGGGCGGTCCGTCGCGCTCGCGAGCACTTCGGGCTCGAGCGCGACACCGGAGACGTCCTCGCCCCCTCGCGTGACCTTCGTGATTCGATCGTCGACGACCTGCAGTCTGACGAGCCCAGCGCCACCAGCGCCGATTTCGTCGCTCCCGCGAAGATAGATGTCCCAGTTTCCCCCGGAACGCCGGAAGAGTCCGGGCGAGGGCGGAGTCGCGCGCGTCTCCGTGTATCCGAGACGGGCGAGGGTGGCCGACAGCCCGACGTGCTGGACGTGAACGCCCGGAGCGAGCGATTGTCCCGAGGCGTAGATGAACGTCGCGCGACGGGCGTCGGCGCGCTCGAATCGGCTGAGCTCGATCGCGGAGTAGACGAACGGAGCGCAGACCGCAGAGGCGATCGCCACGCCCAGAACCAGTCGTCTCCAGCGGCGGAATTGCGCGATCAATTTCACTCTGAGTCTATCAGGCTCGACGGTCTACGACGGCTGACGAGTCGTGCACCGGATGTGCCATGTGTCCGTGGTCCATGTTGGAAGGACTTACGGCGAGTGCGGAGTCGAGAGAATCGAGGCACCGTCACGCCGGTGACGGTCTGGCGACTAGGAACGGGGCGGAGCGAGCGGATCCGGTTTGCCGAGGGCCGCGGCCACAGTCTGGTGCAGTTTGCCGAGGCCCACCGGCTTCGCCACGTACGCGAAGGCTCCCATCTCCATGGCCCTGGGCCGGAGCGTCGCGTCGGGGCTGCCCGAAATCATGATGACCCGGATCGCCGGATCGAGGGCCCGAATGCGCTCGAGCACCTGGACGCCGTTGAGGCCTTCCATCATGACGTCCAGCACCACGACATCCGGACGGTACTGCGACACGGCGATGAGCGCATCGCCGCCGTGAGCCGCGGCATCGACCGCGTAACCCGCCTCGGAGAAGTACTTCGTCAGGATCGTGACGAGGTCCGGCTCGTCGTCCACCACGAGAATGCGGCCGGTAGTCCGAGCGTCGCGCATGTCCATACGATTATCCCTCTTGCCGGCTCGCCGTCGTAAGGGGATTGCTGGGGGCCGGCGCGGCGCATCAGGGGGCTTCGGCAGGGCTCAGCAAATGGGCGAAGCGGTAGAATCCAGATGCGTGAGGCCGCCCGAAATCAGGCAGCGACCTATGCGACCGTCTTCGCCTCGGCTTCGACGGGGGAGCTCCGCTCATCAGTGATGATCGTCTGGTCGCGCCAGAGCGAATGGCCGCAGAGGCAGCACTTCCACAGCAGCCGGGTCGTGGCGAGGCATGCGAACCGGCGCGCCTCGGAGATGTGGGACTTGTCCAGAGTGAGTGGACCACCGCATCGGCACGTCATCATGGGTGCACCTCCGCTGGGTGGGATAGGTGCATGCTTCGGGCCAGTGATAAGACTACGATTCCATTGGGGTCTCGGCCGATTTGTGCCGGGCGGATTGGCAACGTCGAGAAGGGCGGGTGACCGTCCCCGTCACGCCGCAATCGGCGTCTGGCCATGACCGCGACTCGGCTCATCGAGCGACTGCAGGCGCTCTACCCCGAGGCCTCACGTCGCAGCCTCAAGCAGTGGCTCAACGGTTCCCGGGTTCGGGTCAACGGCGCCGTTATCGTCCGAGGCGACGTCGCGATCGCCCCCGCGGACCGGGTGGAACTGGCCTCGCCCACAGCCCCAGGATGCCCCGCGCCCCTTCGGCTCGTCCACGAGGACGATGACATCCTGGTCGTCGACAAGCCCTCGGGGCTCCTCACGATCGCCACCGAGAGCGAGCGTGAGCGCACCGCCTACCGGCTCCTCCGCGACTGGGTCGCGAGTCGCGGCGCGCGCTCGTCACGGCTCTTCATCGTCCATCGGCTCGATCGCGAGACCTCGGGCCTGATCGTGTTCGCCAAGTCGGTGGCCGCGAAACAGCACCTGCAGGCACAGTTCGCGGCGCGCACGGTCGAGCGCGTCTACGTCGCCCTCGCTGAAGGCGTGATGCGGCGCGACGCGGGCTCGCTGATCTCGCGCCTCGTCGAGGATCGCGCGCTGCGCGTGAGGATCGCCGAGCGCGGGGGCGGCCACGAGGCGATCACGCGTTATCGCGTCCTCGAGCGCCGACGAGCCGCGACGTTGCTCGAGCTCCATCTGGTGACCGGCCGGCGCGCTCAGATCCGGGTCCAGCTCGCCGCGGCTGGCCATCCGATCGCGGGCGATGCTCAGTACGGCGGTCGGACGGACCCGATGAGGCGACTGGCGCTCCACGCGACCCGGCTCGCGTTCCTGCATCCCGGAGGCGGCCGCGTGAGCTTCGAGAGCCCACCGCCGCCCCCATTCGGCCGCCGCGCATGACTCGGTGCTATGATCCGCTGGCAACGCGTCTGTCGGTCCATGAATGCCCCGGAGAGCCGAGT
The DNA here is from genome assembly GCA_003220495.1 of Candidatus Rokuibacteriota bacterium. Lineage (GTDB taxonomy): Bacteria > Methylomirabilota > Methylomirabilia > Rokubacteriales > CSP1-6 > AR31. Next base: position 23,406 of record QHSP01000022.1, read on the forward strand.
GAGCGCTGACGTCGCAGGACTCGCGGCCGCCGTCGAGCGGGTCGCGGCCGACCTCGCAATCGCCGAGGAGCCGGCCGGCTTCGTGCTGGCGCTCGAGGGCGAGAGCCCCACCGAAACCGCGTGACTGGCTGGACGATCCAGACCCTGGCGCGCGCGATCGCCGCGCGCAAGATCTCGCCCGTCGAGGCGACACAGGCCTGTCTCGATCGTATCGCGCGACTCGACGGGCGTGTCCATGCGTTCATCACGGTCGACGCCGACGGGGCCCTGGCGGCGGCGCGAGCCCTCGAAGCCGAGCTCGCGGCCGGTCGAAGTCGCGGCTCGCTGCACGGCGTGCCGCTCGCGTACAAGGACCTCTGCCACGTGCCAGGCCTGCCGACCTCGTGCGGCACGAAGACTCGCGAATACTTCACCTCGCCGGTCGAATGCACCGCGGTGGCGCGGCTGCGCGAAGCCGGCGCCGTCACCCTGGGCAAGCTGAACATGACGGAGCTGGCGATGGGCCCGTTCGGGGACAACGCCCACCACGGCGATGTCCACAACCCGTGGAAGACCGGCCACTGCGCCGGGGGCTCGAGCAGCGGCTCGGCCGCCGCGGTGGCCGCCGGATTCGCGTTCGCGACGCTCGGCAGCGACACCGGCGGCTCCATCAGGCTGCCGGCCGCGTGTTGCGGCGTCGCCGGTCTCAAGCCGACGTACGGTCGCGTGAGCCGCGCCGGGGCGATGCCGCTGTCGTGGTCGATGGACCACCTGGGTCCGCTGACGCGAACGGTCGCCGACGCGGCGCTGATCCTCGAGATCGTGGCGGGGCACGACCCGCGCGACGCGACGTCGAGCCGCCGCGGCGTTCCGTACTACCTGCGCATGCTCGAGAGCCCGATCGCCGGGCTGCGGGTGGGCGTTCCGGAGAACCATTACTTCGACGGGATCGACACCGAGATGGCCGCGGCGGTCCGTGCGGCCGCGGAGATTCTCGCCGGCCTCGGCGCACTGGTCGCGCCGGTCCGCGTCCCCGATCCGCGGACGCTCACCGATGTCGGCAACGTCATCTCGCGCTCGGAGGCCGCGGCGCTCCATGCGCGTCTGGCCCGCGAGCGGCCACACGAGCTTCAGCCCGCGGTTCGCGCGCGCCTCGAGATCGGATTCCACATCTCGGCCCACGACTATCTGCAGGCGCTCCGCCTGCGGTCTCGCCTCGCGCGGGAGTTCATCACCGAGGTGTTCGCCGACGTCGACGCGCTGGTCGCCCCCGTGATCCCCGAGCCGGCGCCGGCTCTGGAGGCCGTGAAGTCCGGCTCCGTCGACGAGTTCGTCGCCCGGATGGGACGATTCTCGAGGCTCACGCGGCCGTTCAACACCCTCGGGCTTCCCGCCCTGACCGTGCCGTGCGGATTTTCTTCGGACGGCCGGCCGCTGGCGCTGCAGATCGTCGGGCGCGCGTTCGACGAGGCGACGACCTTGCGCCTCGGCCACGCATACCAGCAGGCGACCGCGTGGCACCTCGAGGGTCCGCGGCTCTGATGGACGTGGAAAAGGGCCTCGTCGAGCGTCCCCGGCTCTGGCCGGTGTTGCTGTCGTGCGTCGCCGCCTTCGTGACGATCGTCGCGTTCTCGTTCTTGGCGGTCGCGGTCGTTCGGTCCCTCTATCCCGATCTGCCGGAGCGCGCCGCGCTCGAGGGCCTTCCGGGCCTCCTCGCCGGAAGCATCGCCTCGTCCGCGGCGTTCGTTCTGACCGCGCTGATCGCCAGCGGGAGTGCGGCGCCGACGGCGCTCCGTCTGGCGCCGGGACGCGAGACGGGCCGCACACTCCTGCTGATGGTCGCCGGGATGCTCGCGCTCGGCCAGACGCTCGATTCGCTGACCGTGCTCGCCGGACTGGCGCAGCAGGGCAACATGGTGATGATCCGCCAGGCGCTCGCCCAGGCCGTCGGCCCCGACCTCTTCCTCGCCGTGCTGATCGTCGGCGTCCTCGCGGGCACCGCCGAGGAGATCTTTTTCCGGGGGTACATGCAGACTCGGCTCGTCCAGCGCCTGCCGCGTGGCGTGGGCGTGTTCGTCACGAGCTTCTGCTTCGGCGTCTTTCATCTGGACTGGCTGCACGGGCTGCTGGCGCTGGTGCTCGGTCTGTACCTCGGCTGGATCACGGAGCTGACGGGCAGCGCGCTCCCCGCGGTGGTGTGTCACGTCGTCAACAACGCGCTGTTCACGATACTCACGGCTTCGTGGGGCGCGGTCGATGGGTTCGCGATCAACGTCTGGCTGGGCGCGGCCGGCGCCGTCGTGTTCGTCGGAACCGTGCTGTGCCTGCGCGCGGCTTCGACCTCGCCAGCCGAGAGCGCCTGGCTCATGAGCGTGGCGCTGCGCGTCTGGAAGCGGCGCCGCCGGTGAGCGACGACCTCCGTCGGCTGGCGGAGCTGTTCCACCGCGCCCGGCGTCCTGTCGCCTTCACGGGCGCCGGGGTGAGCACCGAGTCGGACGCCGCGCACCTGGCGCTGGCCGGGCTGCATCGCCTCGAGCGCCTCGACTGCCGCATCACGCAGAACATCGACGACCTTCACCAGCGCGCCGGGCTCCCGGCGGACGAAGTCCACGCGTGGCTCCGCAGGCCGATCTCGTGATCCGCGAAAGGGCCGGCGCCGCGATGGCGGCGGTCGTCGCGCACATCCGCGCGCGAGCCGTCCAGGGGCAAGAGTCGACCGAGCGGCACGAGGCACTCGCACAGCGCTCGGCTCCGTGACGCTCGATGAGCTCGCGGCGCTCACGCGGCAGCGGCTCGCGGCGCGAGAGCGCCGCGTCGTTCCCCAGGGCCCACTCGTGCGCGCGGCGGTCCTGGTCCCGCTCATCGACCGCGGCGAGCCTTGTCTGGTGTTCGCCAAGCGCACCGACACGGTAGGAACCCATCGAGGCCAGATCGGCTTCCCGGGCGGGACCGTCGATTCCGGAGACGCCTCGCTCCTCGAGGCGGCCCTGCGCGAATGCGAGGAAGAGATCGGGCTTCCGCGGGCGGCGGTCGAGCCGTTGGGCGCGCTCGACGACACCGAGACGTTCGCGACGAACTTCGTCATCACGCCGTGGGTCGGCGTGGTCCGCGCGCCCGTCGCGTGGCGGCCGGACGGCGAGGAGATCGAGCGCGTGATCGAGGTACCGTTCGCGGCGCTCGTCGAGCCGGGCGGGCTGCGGGTCGAGCAGTGGGAGCGTGACGGCGTGCGGCGGCCGGTCTACTTCTTCGACTACAACGGCGACACGATCTGGGGAGCCACCGCCCGGATCGTCAAGCACTACCTCGATCTCGTCGTCGACACCCCGTGACAGATCAGCGAGGCCTCTGCGCCGGCTGCACGCATGCGCGCGTCGTCACGTCCGCGCGGGGCGCCTCGTTCGTGCTGTGCGGCCGGAGCCGCACCGACGAGCGCTTCGCGAAGTACCCGCGGCTCCCGGTGCTCGCCTGTGTCGGCTTCGAGGCGCCCGAGCAGCCGCGAGAGGCTCAGGGCCACCAGAGGTAGAAGAAGCCCGGACCAGAGCCGACAACCGATGCGAGGCGCGAGATGGTCAGGTCGAGGCTCCCGGCCGGCGCCTCGGACCGGGCGTAGTAGGTCGCGCGATATTCCGATGGCCGGTGATAGACGACCACCTTGGCCTGGTCGACCCCGATCGCCTTGCGCGTGAGCTCGAGCGCGTCGTCCATGTAGCCGATCCGGTCGACCAGCTTGAGGTCGAGCGCCTGCTGCGCGGTGAAGACGCGCCCGTCGGCGAGTTGCTTGGCGATGTCCATCGGGAGCTTGCGCGATTCGACGAGCCGCGCGAGGAACTGGCCCTGGAGCCCGTCGATGACGGACTGGAAGATCTGCCGCTCCTCGCGCGTCAGCGCCCGGAACGGGCTGCCCATGTCCTTGCGCTCGCCCGACTTGATCGCGCCGGCGGCGATCCCGAGCTTCTGCATGAGCCCTTCGGCGTTCACGGTCACCATGATGACGCCGATCGAGCCGGTCACGGTCGTCGGGTGGGCGACGATCGTGTCGGCCCCCAGCGCGACGTAGTACCCGCCCGAGGCCGCGACGTCCATCATCACGGCGACCACGGGAACCTTGGTGGTGCGCTTGAACATCTGCAGCTCTTTGAACATGATGTCGGACGCCGTCACCGTCCCGCCCGGGCTGTTGATGCGGACGATGAGCGCCTTCACGTCCGAGTCCTCCGCGGCCTTCTTCAGCTCCTCGCGAAAGCGCACGAGCAGGCCGACGCGCGGGGTCGGCGCGCCGATGACCAGAGTCTGGGACTGACCTTCCTCGGAGAGAAATCCCGAGATGTCCGTCAACAAGATCTTCGTCCGGCCGTGTCCTTCGACGGTCCGCTCCTCGAGCGGCTTGATCCGTGGCGTGAGATCGACCGAGATCAACGAGCAGCCAGCCGCGAGAAGCAAGGGAACGACCACGGTCAGGGGCGTGCGCATGCGGCGAGTATACCGCGAGGGTTGATCCGGGCTTGCCCGCTCTGTGATAATCGCCGCGACGTGACCGCGGACTCCCGGCTGACGATCGAGGACGTGCGGGCGGCCGCCCAGCGGCTCGCCGGCCGCATCCACCGCACCCCGGTCATCTCCTCGGCGGCGTTCGACGACGCGAGCGGCTGCCACGTCTTCTTCAAGTGCGAGAATCTCCAGCGCGCCGGCTCGTTCAAGATTCGCGGCGCGCTGAACAAGCTCCTGTTGCTCACCGCGACGGAGCGCGCCCGCGGCGTCGTCGCGTACTCGTCGGGGAACCACGCGCAGGGCGTCGCGCTCGCGGCGCGGATGGTCGGGACGACCGCCATCATCTGCATGCCGACGGACGCGCCGGCCCTCAAGGTCGAGGCGACCCGGGGCTACGGGGCCGAGATCGTCTTCTACGATCGGCTCAAGGACGACCGCGCCGCGGTCGCCCGACGCCTCGTCGACGAAACAGGGCGGGTGCTCGTGCCTCCGTACGACGATCCCGCGATCATGGCCGGGCAGGGAACCGCCGCGCTCGAGCTCTTCCAGGAGGTTTCGGCGCTGGACGCGATCGTGACCCCGGTCGGGGGCGGCGGCCTCATGGCCGGCTGCAGCACGGTGGCGCGAGGCCTGTCCCCGGGAATCACGGTCGTCGGCGTCGAGGCCGACACCGCGAACGACACCTACCTCTCGCTGCAGAAGGGCGAGCGCGTCACGATCCCGCCGCCGCCGACGATCGCCGACGGGATTCGGCCGCAGTGCCCGGGCGAGCTCACGTTCCCGATCCTGCGCGAGAACCTGAGCGAGGTCGCGCTGGTCAGCGACGACGCGATCCTCGCCGCGGTTCGCTTTCTGGCGCTCCGCGTCCGCGTGATCACGGAGCCGACCGGCGCGGTCGGCGCCGCGGCGGTTCTGAGCGGGAAGCTCGCTCGTGGGGCTCGGGTCGGCGTGGTGCTCTCCGGCGGGAACGTCGACCCCGAGCTGCTGATCGAAATCCTACAGACTCGCCGAGCCGACGCTCAGCGGGTGTGAAAGGCCGGAATCACCTCGGTGGCGAGCCGCGCGAGCTGCTCGAGCATCCGCTCGGGTGGGCACATCGGCCGCAGAATGAACTTCGACCCGCCGCCCTTCACGTATTGCTCCAGCCGCTCGCCGACGAGGTCGGCTGGGCCGAAGGCGGTGCAGGCGTCGAGCGTGGGCGCGTCGACCCTCGCGCGCGGGATGAAGGGGAGCGCCAGCGCGCGCGCGGTCTCCGGGCTGGCGTCGAGGCAGTAGTTCACGAGCGTCCCGAAGTGGTCGCCCGGCACCTCGCGCCCGGCCTCGGCGGCGAAGGTCAGCGTCTTGTCGACGCCGACACGGAACTGATCGGGCGTGATGAACGACGGGATCCAGCCGTCTCCCATCCGGCCGGCGCGACGCATCGCGGCCTCGCTGTTGCCGCCGATCCACAGCGGCATGGGCTGCTGGATCGGGCGCGGCAGGACCGTAATGCGATCGAGGCGCCAGAACTCGCCCGCGAACGTCACCTCGGACTCCTCCCAGCACCGCCGCATGACCTGGATCGCTTCGTCCGTCCGGCGCCCGCGCTCGCGGAACGGCACGCCGGCGGCGAGGAACTCGCGCTCCTGCTCGACACCGATGCCGACCGCCGGAAGAACCCGGCCCCCCGAGAGATAGTCGAGCATCGCGAGCTGACGTGCGGCAAGGACGGGCGACCTGAACGGGGCAATCAACACGCTCGGCCCGAACTTGAGCCGCCGGGTGCGCGCGGCGACGGCCGCCATGGTCGTCATCGGCTCGAGGATGGGCAGCGGTGACGACAGCCGGTCCGAGAACCAGACCGAGTCGATCTCGGTCCGCTCGCAGAGATCGATGAGCCGCCAGAAGAAGTCCACGCCCTCGCCGGGCGAGCCGGCGGGCCACGGTCCGGGCATGATGCCGATCCGGTACTTGATCTGCATGGCGGCCTAGAACATCGAGAAGTCTTCGGCCTTCTCGGTGAGGAACTCGAGGAGCGCCGGCGTTCCCTCCTGCGTCTTCTTGATGGCGCGGCGGATGGCCGGCACGATCTCGCTCGGCTCGGACACGCGCTCGCCGTGGCCGCCGAAGGCCCGGGCCATGGCCGCGTAGTCGCCGCTGATGTCGGTCGAGCGGTACTTGGCCGTCGCCGTCTTCATGATCTTCAGCTCGATCGCCATCGAGAAGTTGTTGAGCAGGATCGAGAGAATCGGGATCCGCTCCCGCACGGCCGTCTCGAAGTCCATCCCGGTGAAGCCGATCGCGGCATCACCCCAGACGTTCACGCAGAGCTTCTCGGGCGCCGCGAGCTTCGCCCCCATTGCGAGGCCCAGACCGTAGCCGAGCTGCGTCGTCTTGCCCCAGCCGATGTAGCTCAGCGGCGCGATCGGCTCCCAGAACGGCGAGATCTGATCGCGCGGGCTGCCGGCGTCGTGCGTGATGATCGTGTTGGCGACGTCCACCGTGTGCATGAGATCCCACAGCACGCGGTACGGGGACAAGGGCTTGGTGTCCTGCGTGAGCCGCGGGGTCCACTTCGCCAGCCACTCGCTCTTGAGGTTCTTGATCTCCTGCGTGACGGCGGAGAAGCGGCCGCGCGGCCCACCCTTGAGACGATCCTTTACCTCGACCAGAAGCGCCTGGAGCGTGAGGCCGGCGTCGCCGACCAGCGCGAGCTCAGCGGGCACGTCCTTGTTGATGTCGGTCGGGTCCAGGGTCGCGTGGGCGATGCGCGTGCCCTTCGGCATCGCGACTCCGTAGTTCGTCGTGGCGAAACTGCAGCCGATTCCGAAGATAAGGTCGGCGTTCGTGAGGAAGTGGTGGAGCTGCTTCGAGATCGAGCGGCCGCCCGAGCCGAGCGACAGCGGATGGTTCTCGGGAAACGCGCTCTTGCCCTGGAGGCTGGTCGTCACCGGCGCTTCGAGGAGCTCGGCCAGGTCGCGGAGCACCTGCCACGCCCGCGCGTAGTGCACCCCCTGACCCGCGTAGATCACCGGGCGCTGGGCGGCGACGAGCGCTTCGGCCACCCTGGAGACGTCGCGCGGATCCGGCGCCGAGCGCAGCCGCGGCGTCGGCGTGTAATTGATCGGCTCCGGCACGTCCTCGCGGAGCAGATCGACCGGGAACTCGATCAGGACGGGCCGCGGGCGGCCGTTCTTCACCTGGGTGAACGCACGGCGCATGGCGTCGACCACCGCGTCGGGGACGATGACCTGCTCGCACCACTTCGTTACGTGCTGGAAGTTCAGAAACGAGTTGAAGTTGGGCTGAATGTTCGTGATCCGCCGCGGATAGCCTCCGGGCAGCACCACGATCGGCACCGAGTCGCCGTAGGCCTGGGCGACCCCGCCGAACGCGTTCTCCGAGCCCGGGCCGTGCTGCATCGCGAACACGCCGACCCGCTCGCCCGACGAGATACGGCTGACGGCATCGGCCATGTGAAGGCCGGTCCGCTCCTGGCGGACGATGATCGTGCGGATGTCGGCTTCCGCCGCGGCTTCGATGATCGGGTTGACGGGATAGCCGATGAGAAACTTCACGCCCTCACGCTTGAGGATTTCCGCGACGGCCGCCGCTGCCTTCATGGTCCACTCTCCCGGGTCGAGGTCAGAAGCTCGAGATTGCCCCGCGTCGGGGCGCAAGTCCGTCATATCCTACGCCAGGCCCGCAAGCGGGGGAGGATTAAGGTGACTCGGGACGAGCTCAAGCGACGCGTCGACGAAGCGATCGAGCGCCACGCCGAGGAGATCATCGAGGTCGGCGAGACGATCCGCCGCCACCCGGAGCTCGGCTTCAAGGAGTCGCGCACCGCGGCTCTCGTCGAGTCGAAGTTCCGCAAGCTCGGCCTGACTCCGCGGACGGGGCTCGCGCTCACGGGTGTGCGGGCCGACGTGGTCGGCGGCCGAGGCCCCGGCCCCACGTTCGCGCTCCTCGGCGAGCTCGATGCGCTCGTGGTCGCCGGCCATCCCGAAGCTGATCCCGCAACGGGCGCGGTCCATGCCTGTGGCCACAACGCCCAGATCGCCGGGCTGATCGGCGCGGCGATCGGTCTGGTGACCACGAAGGCGTTCGAGCACCTGCCGGGCCGCGTGGCGTTGCTGGCCGTCCCGGCCGAAGAGGGGGGCGACCTCCAGTGGCGTCTCAACGAGGTCAACGAGGGACGACTCGAATTCCTCGGCGGAAAGTGCGAGCTGCTGCGGCTCGGCCAGCTGGACGACGTCGACATGGCCATGATGATCCACACGACGTCGCGCCCGGAGGACGGCCCGGCGTGCGTGCCGGGCTCGAACAACGGGCGCTTCGGCAAGACGGCGCGCTTCATCGGCCGCGCGGCGCACGCGGGCGGCGCGCCCCACATGGGCGTCAACGCGCTCTACGCAGCCCAGATCGCGCTCGCCGGGATCAATGCGGTGCGCGAAACCTTCCGGGACGACGACACGATCCGCGTCCACCCGATCCTGACTCACGGCGGCTCGCAGGTGAACGTCATTCCGGGCGAGGCGCGCATCGAGACGTACGTTCGCGGCCGCACGCTCGAGGGCATCCGCGATGCCAACCAGAAGGTCGACCGCGCGCTCCGGGCCGGCGCCCTGGCCCTCGGCGCCAGTGTCGAGATCGAGACCCTGCCGGGTTATCTCCCGCTGCGAACCGACCAGACGATGGCGCGCGCGTTCCGGCGAAACGCCGACACGCTCTTCGGCCCCGGCGAATGCCGCGAGGCCGGCCATCGCGCCGGCTCGACGGACATGGGAGACCTGAGCCAGGTGATTCCGGTGCTCCATCCCTATATGGGCGGCGCTCGCGGCACCGGCCACGCGGCCGACTACGAGATCGTCGACCTCCATCTCGCCTACGTGATGCCGGCGCGCGCGATGGCGGCCATGGCGGTCGACCTCCTCTGGGACGGCGCCGCCGAAGCGAAAGAGGTAGCCGCGAAGGCGGCCCCGGGAATGACGCGCCAGGCGTACGTCGAGTTCCAGCGAAGTGTGCGCCGGCGCGAGGTCTATCGCGGGATCTGAGCCCCAGGGGTGGGGACGCTCGGGTTGATTCTCGGCCGGAGCGCCCGTAGGTTGATTCTCGGCCGGAGCGCCCGTAGAATGAACGGCGGTTCAGTCAGAATTCATGCGCGACCCCGACAAGCCCCAACAGATCATCGACGCCGCGATTCGCGTCTTCGCGCGGAACGGCTACTACAACTCGCGCGTTTCGGACATCGCCCGCGAGGCCGGCATCGCGAGCGGCACGATCTATCTCTACTTCAAGACCAAGGACGAGATCCTCGTCACGCTCTTCCGCGAGAAGATGGCGGAGTGGGTCGCGTCGGTACGGCGGGAAGTCGCCGCCGAGCGCGATCCCCTGGCGAAGGTTCGGAAGATCGTGGCCCTCCACTTCAGGGTCCTGGAGGAGAACCCCGAGCTCGCCGAGGTTCTCCAGGTCGAGCTGCGACAAGGGCAGAAGTTCTTCAGAGGCGCCTCGGCGCACGAAGTTTCGGCCTACTTCGGCGTGATCAACGACGTGCTCGAAGAGGGTGCGGCCTCGGGGCAGATCCGCCGCGACCTGCCGGTGAAGATCGCGACCAAGATGCTCTTCGGCGCGATGGATCAGCTGGCGACCTCCTGGGTCCTCGGCAAGCGCGCCTATCGCCTGACCGAGGCGGCCGAACCGGTCGCGACCATCTTTCTCCAGGGAGTTTGCGCCCATGGCGTATGAGACCCTGCTCTTCGCGCGTGAGGAGAGCTTCGCAGTCATCACGCTCAATCGTCCGCCGGCCAACGCCATCAGCGTCGAGCTCGTCCGGGACCTCAACGCCGCGCTCAACTCGGTGGAGAGCGACGAGTCGGTTCGCTCGGTCATCATCACCGGAGCCGGCGATCGCATCTTCTGCGCCGGCGCCGACCTCGGATCGGCCTTTTCCGGCGACGACGTCGACACGTTCATCCGGTTCGGCAACAGCGTGATGCGGAAGATCGAGCGGTTCCCGAAGCCCGTCATCGCCGCCATCAACGGCCACGCCCTCGGCGGCGGCTGCGAGATCGCGATGGCCTGCCACTTCCGGCTCGTCAAGGAGAGCGCGCGGATGGGGCAGACCGAGTCGAACCTCGGCATCACGCCCGGCTTCGGCGGCTCGCAGCGGATGCCGCGCCTCATCGGCCGGACCAAGGCCCTCGAGTTCCTGATCCTCGGCACGCAGGTGCCGGCGCCGGAGTGCCTGGCGCTCGGCCTCGCCAACCGGCTCACGAAGGAGGGCGAGACGCTGAACGACGCCAAGGCGCTGGCGCGCATGATCGCCAAGCGCCCGCCGATCGCGACCCGGCTCATCATCGAGGCAGTGGACGAAGGGCTCGAGGCGCCGATCGACAAGGCGATCGACATCGAGGTCCGCGCGTTCCTCAAGACGCTCAAGACCGAGGACGCCTCGGAAGGCATCCAGGCGTTCTTCGCCAAGCGCGAGCCGAACTTCAAGGGCAAGTAGATGGACCTCGGCATCCGCGGCAAGGTCGCGCTCGTGACGGGCGCCGCGCGGAGCCTCGGCAAGGCCGACGCCCTCGGGCTGGCCGGCGAAGGCTGCGCGATCGCGATCCTGGACCTCGACGGGGACGGCGCCGCCGGGGCCGCCGGCGAGATCGAGGCTTCGGGCGGCCGGGCTCGCGGCTACGCGTGCGACATCCGCGAATCGGCTCAGATCCAGGACGTCGTGAGCCGGATCGAGCGCGACCTCGGCCCGGTCGACATCTGCGTGAACAACGCCGGGCTGATCTATACGGTGGCGCAGCTCAAGGACATGAAGGACGAAGACTGGGAGCTCAATCTCGCCGTGAACGTCACCGGGACGTACAAGGTGACGAAGGCGGTGTTCCCGGGAATGCGCGAACGGCGCTGGGGCCGGATCGTCTGCATGGCGTCGATCGCCGGCCTCATGGGGGGCTTCGGCCAGACCGCCTACGCGACGAGCAAGATCGGGTTGATCGGCTTCGCCAAGTCCGTCGCCCTCGAGGGCGCCCGATACAATGTGACGTGTAACGCGATCGCGCCCGGGATCATCGCGCCGAACGCGAAGCTGAGCCCGCTCTACGAGCGGATGGTCAAGCGGGTCGCGATGCAGCGGGAAGGGGAGCCCGAGGACGTGGCCAACGCCGTGGCCTTCCTGTGCTCCGAGCGCGCCCGCTACATCACCGGCGCGGTGCTCACGGTGACCGGCGGGATGGACCTCTTCACGTTTTGATGGAACCAAGGAGGATGCGATGCCCACGGTGAAAGAGACCTTCGACGCGATGGCTTCGCGGTTCCGCACCGACAAGGCTGCCGGGACCAACGCCGTGATCCAGTACGACGTGAGCGGCGACGGTGGGGGCACCTGGCATGCCGTCATCAAGGACGGCGCATGCACCGTCAAGTCGGGAGCCGGCACGAACCCGAACCTGACCTTGCAGATCTCGGCGCAGGACTGGCTCGACATGCTCTCGGGCAAGCAGTCGGGTCAAATGCTCTTCATGTCAGGCAAGCTGAAGGTGAAGGGCGACATGGGGCTCGCGATGAAGCTCGGCTCGATGTTCCAGATGTGACGCGACCAACTCCAGACTAGCAAGGAGCTCTCTCATATGGCGCAGGAACGCTTCGCAGACGTCGTCGAGCGGTTCACCGGGGGATTCGCCGCGGATGTGCCGGCCGAGACGATCAAGCAGTGGCAGGAAGAGCTCGAGCGGGGATTCCGTCGGCTCCGGAATCTGCACGGACTCGTGACGAACCCGGTCGAGCCGAAAACCGGCCAGACGCCGCGCGTGGAGATCTACAAGCGGAACAAGTCGCGGCTCTACCGCTACGAGTCGGCGCGCACCCATCGCACGCCGGTGCTCTTCGTGCCGAACCTCGGCATCAGCCGCCCGTACATTTTCGACCTCCTGCCCGGCGGCAGCTTCATCGAGCACATGACGCGACAGGGTTTCGACTTCTACCTGCTGGACTGGGGCGTGTTCGGGCCGGAGGACAACGACCTCTCGGTGGACGAGTGCGTGACCAAAATCCTGCCGCGGATGGCCCGGCGGGTGCTCGAGACGTCCGAGACCGACGAGCTCTCGGTGCTCGGCTATTGCATGGGCGCCCCTATCTCGGCGTCGTTCGTCGCCTCGCACCCGGAGGTGCAGGTGAAGAACTTCGTCAACATGGCCGGTCCCATCGACTTCGCGAAGGTCGGCCTCTTCGGGCTCTGGCTCGACAAAGAGAACTTCAACGTGGACCGCTTCGTCGACACGCTCGGCTCGGTTCCGGCGGACATGGTCAGGGCCGGCTTCAAGCTGCTCAAGCCCACCATGGACCTGTCGACCAATCTGAATCTCTGGTGGAACATGTGGAACGACAAGTACCTCGAGGGCTTTCAGGCCCTGAACAAGTGGGCCAACGAGTACGTGGCCTTCCCGGGGGAATTCTTCCGGCAGTGGGTTCGCGACTTCTACCAGGACAACAAGCTCTACCGCGGCGAGCTCGTCATGGGAGGCCGGCCCATCTGCCTCGAGCGCATCACGTGCCCGGTCTTCGTCGTCGGCGCGAAGGAGGACTACATCGCGCCCCCTGAATGCGTCCGCGCGCTCATCGACAAGGTCGGGAGCCGCGAGAAAGAGTACATCGAGCTACCCGGCGGGCACATCTCGCTCATCGCGGGGCGGGGTGCCGCCGTCCACTGCTGGCCGAAGGTCTCGGCCTGGTTGGGACCGCGCTCGTAGCGCGTGGTGCGCGCTGCAGGCCGTCGCCGGGCTCGGCCCCGAGCGGCCGCGGCGCGCCATGAATTCCGGTTCGATGCTTTCGTTGACGCGCGGCGTCACGAGAGCGTAACATCTAGCATCATGACTGACACTCCCGGACCGAGCCAGCTCTTCGATCAGTGGCGCAAGCAGTTCGAGGAAGGCGCGCAGACCTGGTCACGCCTGATCACGCAAACCGCTGCCGCCTCGCCGAGCCCGACGCCGGATCCGAGCGCGTTCTGGCGTCCTGTGTTGGACCAGGGCGTTCAGACCTGGGCCCAGCTCTTCGCCCAGACGCCGGCGAGCCCCGAGCTCGTGACGCAGTGGAAGCAGTTCCTCGACCAGTGGATCGAGGCGTGGTCGAAAGTCCTCGGCCAGGCCATGGGCACCGAGCAGTTCGCGAAGCTGATGGGGCAGTCGCTCGACCAGATGCTCGTGACCGCCGCGCCCGCAAAGAAGGTCGTCGATCAGCAGATCGAACAGACGCTGCAGGCGCTGAACTTGCCGTCGCGCAGCCAGCTGATCGGGATCGCGAAGCAGCTCGTCGAGCTCGAGGACCGCATCGACCGGCTCGAGGACTCGATCACCAAGCTGCGCCGACTCGCGGAGCGGGAGCCCAAGTGATCGGCCGGACGATCGCCGAGCTTGCTGCGGGTGACCACGCCGAGCTGGTGCGGCAGGTCGAAGAGGACGACATCGCCGGCTTCATCGACGCCGTGGGCGATCTGAATCCGGTCCACAGCGACGCCGACTACGCGGCGACGACTCCGTTCAAGGAGCCCATCGCGCCGGGCATCTTTACCGCCGGGCTGATCTCGGCGGTCATCGGCACCCGGCTCCCGGGGCCCGGCGCGATCTACCTCTCGCAGAGCCTCAAGTTCATCAAGCCCGTCAAGGCGCGAGACACGATCACCGCGCGGGTGCACGTGCTCGAGGTGGTTCGCGAGCGCAATCGCGTCCGGCTCCAGACCGTCTGCGTGAATCAGCGCGGCGAAGAGGTCCTGTCGGGCGAGGCGTGGGTGATGCCGTCGAAAGCCCATGTGGTCTACGACGAGCGGCGGCGCCGCGCCGGGTCGCTCGCGGCGCTCGCGCTCCAGCCCTGGGCGATGGCGGCCCACACCATGCGGCTGTGGGCCACCGCGGTCACATCAGCAGTCCGCCGTTGATCGACAGCTCGGCGCCGGTGATGTAGTCGCCGTCGGACGAGACGAGATAGACGACGGCGCGGCCGACTTCCTCCACCGTCCCGAATCGCTTCAGGGGAATCTGGCTCAAGAGCCTTTCGCGGACCTTGTCCGGAATGCCCCGAACCATGTCCGTCTCGATGAACCCCGGCGCGACTGCGTTCACCGTGACGCCCTTGCCGGCGAGCTCCTTGGCGAGCGACTTGGTGAACGCCGCGACCCCGGCTTTCGAGGCGGCGTAGTTGGCCTGACCGAAGTTCCCGATCTGGCCGATCACCGAGGTGATGTTGACCACGCGCCCCCACTCCTGCTTGAGCATCTGATCGACGAAGACCTTGGTGCAGTTGAAGACACCGTCGAGATTGATCGCGAGCACCTTGCGCCAGGACGCGTGATCCATCCTGACGAACGTCTTGTCCGAGCTGATCCCGGCGTTGTTGACGAGGATGTCGAGGTGGCCGAACTCCTTCAACACGTCCTGCGCCATCCGGAACGTATCGGGGTAGTCGCCGACGTCGGCTTGCGCGAGGGTCGAATGCCGCCCGATCTTCCTGATCTGCTCGGCAACCTCCTTGGCGGCGGGCTCGCTCGAGACGTAGTTGATGGCGACGTCGGCGCCTTCCGCGGCGAGAGCCAGCGCGATGGCGCGCCCGATACCGCGAGAGCCTCCGGTCACGAGCGCAGTGCGCCCTTTGAGCTTCATGGAAGCCACCTCCTGTCCGGGTGAAGCGCCAGTCTAGCACGGCGCGATCGGGCCAGGGTCTTGACGCGGGGTGTTACGCGATTCATAGTGACCCTCGAAGCCACCCCGTAGAGGGAGTGCGATGGCGTACGTCATCAAACGGTACTCGAACAGAAAGCTCTACGACACGCAGGAGAGTCGCTACGTCACGCTCGAGGAGATCGAGGAGATGATTCGCGCCGGCAAGGAGATCGCGGTGGTCGACGCCGCCTCCGGCGAAGACCTGACGTCGGTCACCCTCGCCCAGATCATCCTCGAGAACGAGCGCAATCACCGCGCCGCACTTCCCACCGCGTTCCTTCACCAGCTCATCAAGCACGGCGAGGCCTGGCAGGACTTCGTTCAGCGATCGATGAAGTCGAGTCTCGAGGGTATCGTCTCGAGCCAGCGGGAGATGGAGCGCATCTTCCAGGACTGGGCCTCGAGGGCGGGGTGGGGGATATCGGGCCCGCGCGTCGAGCCGCGCCGTGACGGCGCCGAGCCAGATTCGGAGCAGCTCCGCGAGGAAGTGTCGACCTTGCGAGAGCGCCTACGCTCCCTCGAGGAGCGGCTCGAAAAACGCAAGAACCAGAAGTAGCCGTCTAGATCTGGTAGACGCCCTTCATCTTCTCGACGACCGCCGCATAGGTCTCCTGGATGCCCTTGCCGGCCTGCTCCGCCGACGTCTGGAGTCGCTCGGCCGAGCGTGTGATCGCCTGGGCTTGCCCTTCCATCAGCTTGACCGCCTTCTCGACGGTGTCGACGCCGCTCAGGAGCGCCTTCTGGTAGAGCTGCGCCGGATCCTTGGCGCCGTCCGACCAGGCGCCCTGCCACCGCACGGCGGCCGACTGAGAGCTCCGCAGCGTCTCGATCGCACCCTGTTGCAGCTCGCCGCAGAGTTTCACACCTTCCTTCGCCGTCGCCGTCGAGAGCTCGACGAGCTCGTGAAACACCCGCTGGTTGGCGTCGGCCCACACGGTCATCGTCTCGACCATCTTGCCGGTAAGCTGACCGAACATCTCTTCCGTTTTCTTCTGATCGCTCATGTCTTCCTCCTGCCTTTCTCTCTCGCTTCGTTGTGACTTCGCTTCGATACGACGCTCGAAACGATTTCGAGTATAACGCGCCGCGTTAGGCCGTCAACCAAATATTTCACGCATCGCGTTATAGCGCGTGTGCTACCGTCGGTTATCCCTTTCAGATTGATGCTTTAGACGGAGGATCCTTATGGCCGCCGACACCCTCGCTCGGATGTTCTGGGATCGCGTCGAGCGCAGTGGTGCTCGTCCCGCGCAGCAATTCAAGCGGGGCGCCGACTGGAAGACGATCACGTGGCGCGAGGTCGGCGACATCGCGCGCGAGGTGGCGCTCGGCCTCATCGCTCTCGGTCGCGAGAAGGGCGACATGGTGGCGCTCTTGTCGGCGAGCCGGGCCGAATGGGTACAGGCCGACTTCGCGATCTTCAGCGCCGGATGCGTGACGGTTCCCGTCTACCCGACGTATCCGCCTGATCTGATCGCGTACGTGGTGAACGACTCGGGCGCAAAGACGATGTTCGTCGACGACCCCGCGCAGCTCGCGAAAGTCTTGCAGGCGCGCGACAAGATGCCCGGGCTCCAGCAGATCGTGGTCTTCGCCGGCTACGACGCGCCACATCCGCCGAAGATGGTGATGACCTGGGAGTCGCTCAGGCGGCTGGGCCGGGACAACGCCGAAGCGCACAAGAGCACGCTCGCCGAGCGCGTCGCCACGACCCGCCCGACCGATCTGGCGACGATCGTGTACACGTCAGGCACCACCGGGCCGCCGAAGGGCGTGATGCAAACCCACGGCAACCACGTCGCCGCCGTGACGGCGTCGAAGCAGGCGACCCCGGTCCAGGAAGGGTGGGTGCACCTCTTGTTCCTGCCGCTCGCGCATTCGTTCGCGCGGCTCGAGTCGTTCCTGGGCGTCACGCACGGGCTCACGACGGCGTTCGCGGAGAACCTCGACAAGGTCGGGGATAACCTCAAAGAGACGCGGCCCCACTTCATCTGCAGCGTGCCGCGCGTGTTCGAGAAGGTGTACGGAAGGATCCTCGCCGGCGTCGAGGCGGGCTCGCCCGCGAAGAAGAAGATCTTCGGCTGGGCGGTCTCGGTCGGCCGGGACGTCAGCCGCCACCAGCAGCGCGGCCAGCCCGTGCCGGCCACGCTGGAGCTGAAGCGAAAGCTCGCCCACAAGCTCGTGTTCTCGAAGCTCCACGCGGCGCTCGGCGGGCGTCTGCAGTGGGCCGTGTCGGGCGGCGCTCCGCTCTCGCGCGACATCGCAGAGTTCTTCCACGCCGCAGGTATCCTCCTCCTCGAGGGCTACGGCCTGACCGAGACCTGTCCCGCTCTCACGTTCAACCGGCCCGATCGCTTCAAGTTCGGCTCCGTCGGCCAGAGCCTGCCGGGGGTGCAGCTGAGGATCGCCGCGGACGGCGAAATCCTGGCGCGGGGACCCAACATCGCCACGCTCGGCTACTACAAGCAGCCGGAGGCGACCAACGAGGTCTTCGATACGGAAGGCTGGTTCCACACAGGCGACATCGGCGCGATCGACCAGGATGGATTCCTCGTGATCACCGATCGGAAGAAGGATCTGATCGTGACGGCGGGCGGCATGAACATCGCGCCCCAGAACATCGAGAACCTCTTGAAGGCCGATCCGTTCATCAGCCAGGTGATGGTCTACGGCGATCGGCGCCCGTACCCCGTGGCGCTCATCACGATCAACCCCGAAGAGCTGTCGAAGTTCGCGCGCGAGCAGGGGATCCTGACCAGTGAGACCGCCGCCATCGTGAAGCACCCGAAGGTGGCCGAGCGCGTCGGGCGCACGGTCGAGGAAAAGAACACGCAGCTGCAGTCGTACGCCAAGATCAAGCGCTTCACGGTCCTGCCCACCGACTTCACGCTCGACGGCGGCGAGCTGACGCCAACCCTGAAGGTGAAGCGGAAGGTCGTCTCGCAGAAGTACAAGGACGCGATCGAGGAGCTCTACCGCTGACCACGACGCCGGGGCTCCTCGCCGGCAAGGTGGCGATGATCACCGGCGCCAGCCGAGGCCTCGGGCGCGCGATCGCGGTGGCGCTGGCGGGGGCCGGCGCCGACGTGGCGCTCGCCGCGCGATCGAAGGCGGCGCTCGAGGAAACCGCCCACCTGGCCGCACCGGGCGGCCGCCGAGTGCTCGTCGCGCCCACCGACGTCTCGAGCTACGCCGAGGTCGACGCGCTGGTGCAGCGGACGATCCGAGAGCTCGGCGGCCTCGACATCGTCGTCAACAACTCGGGCGTGGCCAAGGTCGCGCCCCTCGTCGAGATGGCGCCGGAGGACTGGCGCTTCATGCTCGACGTGAACCTGACCGGCGTCTTCAACGGCTGCCGTGCCGCGGCGCCTCACCTGATCGCGCAGAAGTCCGGCAAGGTGATCAACGTCGCCTCCGTGCTCGGCCAGGTCGGCCTGCCGGGTTACACGGTGTACGGCGCGACGAAGGGCGGGATCATCGCGCTCACGCGGACGCTCGGCGTGGAGTGGGCGCGGCACAACGTCCAGGTGAACGCGATCGCCCCGGGCTGGTTCGCGACCGACATGACCAACGAGGCGTTCGCGGTGCCCGCGATCAACCAGCGTCTGACCCGCGACATCCCGGCCCGGCGGATCGGGCGGCCCGAGGAGATCGGGCCGCTGGCCGTCTACCTCGCGTCGGCGAGCTCGGACTTCATGACGGGCCAGACGCTCTTCCTCGACGGCGGCCACTCGGCCGCGTAGGTTGCTGGACGGAAGACCGTCGAGTAGATTGTCGCCATGAAAGCGGCGATTCTCCACGGTCCGCGCGATCTTCGGGTCGAGAGCATGCGGGATCCTCGACCCGAGCCCGGAGAGGTCGTCGTCCGGATGGTCGCCGCGGGTCTGTGCGGTACGGACTACGAGATCTGGTCCGGCGCGAGGCCGGTCGCCTATCCGCGCGTGATGGGGCACGAGCTCGTCGGCCGCGTCGAGGCCGCCGCTGCCGACGTCACGCGCGTCGGCCCGGGTGACCCGGTGGTCGTCGAGCCCAACTATTCGTGCGGGCACTGCCCGCTCTGCCGCGAAGGCAATCGCAACCTGTGCCTGTCGCGAACGACGATCGGCATCAACGCCGACGGCGGCTTCGCCGAGCTGGTCCGGGTCCCGGCGCAGTGCTGCTGGCGAGCCGCGGCGAGCGCCCGCTCCGACACGCTGCTGCTCGCGGAGCCACTCGCCGTCGTCGTCCGCGCCGTGGGGCGTGGCGCGCCGAAGCCCGGCGAGAGCGCCGCGATCGTCGGCGCCGGCACGCTCGGGCTCCTGGCCCTGCAGGTGCTTCGCGCGCGCGGCACGAGGGTGATGGTCACGAGCCGCTCGCGGCGACGCTTTGCCCTCGCGACCGAGCTCGGGGCCGACGCGACGCACGCGACCGTCGACGGCCCGCTCGCCGACGCCGCGCGCCGGTTTTCCGGGCGCGAGGGCGTGGACCTCGTCGTCGAGACCGCCGGCACCGCCGAGGCGGTCACGCACGCGCTCGAGCTCGTGCGTCCGGGCGGACGGGTCGTGCTGACCGGGCTGCCCCACGAGCCCACGTCCGTGTCGTTCTTCTCGGTCGTGCGTCGCGAGGTCACGCTGACCGGCTCGATGATCTACCAGGACGAGTTCCCCGAGGCGCTGCGGCTCGTCGACAGCGGCGCGGTGAGAACGGCGCCGCTGATCACACATCGATTCGGCCTCGACCAGATCGGCGAGGCGTTCACCGCGCACGCGGATCCGAGCTCCATCAAGGTCGCCCTGGACCTCTAGATCGCCGTCGCGCCCCGTGGTGCGGCGCGGTTCGGGCTGGACTCGCGGGATACAATCGCGCGCATGTGGCTACTCCTTTCGCTGGCGGCCGCGCTGTTCCAGGTCCTGCGCAACACGACGATGAAGCGTCTCGGCCACGCGCTCGACGAGTACATCAACGTCTGGGGTCGCTTCACGTTCCTGTTGCCGTTCGCCTTCGTCGCCTGCGTGCTCGGCGGCTGGCCGGAGATCAAGCCCGGCTTCTATCTCTGGTGCCTGGCGTTCGGGCTCTGCCAGACGCTCTCGACCCTCGCGCTGTCGAAGGCGCTCAAGCTGTCGCAGATCTCGCTGGTCACCGCGCTCTGGAAGGTGAGCCTCCTGATCCTGCTCGGCATGGGGGTGACGATCGGCGAGCAGCCGAGCGCCCTCGGCGTGGCGGGCGTGCTGCTGAGCGCGTCCGGCGTCTACCTCCTGAACGTCCGGAGCGCGCGGGTCTCGCCGCTGGCGCCGCTGCGCGTGCTCTTCACCGACCGCGGCCAGCGCTACACGCTTCTGGCGGCGCTCCTCTACGCGCCGTCGGTCATCACGATCAAGAAGGCGATCCTCGCCTCGAACACCGCCGTCGGCACGTTCGGCACCTACCTCGCGGCGAGCCTGGTCGTGACGCCGCTGGCGCTGACCACGTCGGCGCGCCATTTCAAGGCGGTCCCGCGGTACTGGAAGGAGTTCGTCGCGCTGGGCCTCTTCGCGGCGCTCACCACCTTGAGCCAGGGCAAGGCGTACACGCTCACGCTCTCCTCGTATGTCGAAGCGGTCAAGCAGATCGAGATCCTGTTCGCGATGGCGATCGGGGTCCTGGCGTTCGGTGAGGGGCAGAAGGTGAGGGAGTCGGCGCTGGGCGCGGTCGTGATGCTGCTGGGGATGGTGCTGCTGGCGCTCGCGACGTAGCGCCCCCGGACGAGCTCCGCCGACTAGATCTCCGGCCGCTTGCCGTGCGTCACGCGGATTTCGGTCTTGATGCCGCCGCGCACGTTGAAGTCGCCCGTCACCTCGAGCCAGCGCGGGCTGGCGACGGCCACAAAGTCGTTCAGGATCCGGTTGGTCACGTCCTCGTGAAACGCCCCTTCCTGCCGGAACGACCAGAGATAGAGCTTCAGCGACTTCAGCTCGACCAGGTGCTCGTCGGGCACGTACCGGATGCGGATCGTGGCGAAGTCCGGCTGGCCGGTCATGGGGCAGAGGCAGGTGAACTCCGGCACGGTCATCGTGACTTCGTAGTCGCGGTCCGGGTGCGGATTCGGCACGATCTCGAGGGTCTTCGACGGGGCGGACGGCATGCCACGATTATATCAGCGGCTCGTGAGGCCGATGCCCACCGCGACGGCGGCGCAGGCGATCAAGAGGTCGGGCGTGAGCGGGTCTCCGGCGACCAGGGCCGCGGCGATCACGCCGAAGATCGGCTGGGTGAGGAAGAACGCCGAGAGCGCGCTCGGCCGATAGCGGCGCAGCAGGGCCAGGTTCACCACGAAGTTGAATCCGGAGATCAGCACGCCCTGGTAGGCGATCGAGCCGGCGAGCCGCATCGTCCAGCGGGTCGGCGCGGGCTCGACGAGAGCGGAGACCACGATGAAGACCGCGGTGCCGACGATGGCCTGAGTCAGGAGGAGCTTCACCGGGTCCAGTCGCTGAACCGCGCGCGCCAGATAGATCGTCCGCTCGGCGAGCAAGACGCCGGCGATCGTCACGACCACATCGCCCAGCAGAGTCGGCGAGCCGCGCGCGATCTGGCGCGCGCCGAGCAGGACGATCCCCGAGTAGGCGACGAGGACACCCGTGAGCTTCCTGACCGTGAGCCGATCACCGGGGATCAGGAAGTGGGCGAGGACGACCGTGTGAACGGCGTAGAGGTTGAGCAGGATCGCCGCGTGCGCCGCGCTGGTGAGCCAGGTCCCGACGTTCGTGGCCGCCATCTGGATGCTGAACAGCAGGCCGAGCAGCACGAGCGGGCGCCATTCGGCGGGCTCGACCCGAAAGCCGACGAAGCGGCCCGTGGCCCAGGCCCAGAGGCAGATCACGACGCCGCCGACGACGAGCCGCATGCACGCCAGGCGAAGCGGCGGGGCGTCCTCGAGGCCCATCTTGATCACGACGGTATTGGCGCCCCAGAGGACCGAGATGAGCACGGCCATGGCCGCGCCCTTGAGGTCCATGTCTTTCGAAGGATGGCTCAGAACGCTCCCGAGCATACGACACCTGGCATAATCGGCCCATGAAGATCGGCCTGATCGGGCTCCCCAAATCCGGCAAGACGACGCTGTTCAACCTGCTCACTGGGTCTAAGGTCGCGACCGCGCGCTACGACTCCGGGCGCGCCGAGCTCCATACGGGCGTCGCACGGGTGCCCGACACGCGCGTCGATCGGCTCTCCGGCATCTTCAAGCCGAAGAAGACGACGTACGCGACGTTCGAGGTCGTCGATCTGGCGGGCATCGAGCGCGGCGAGCGAGCCGGGCTCGACACGAAGGAGTTCAGGAACGCCGATGCCCTGCTGCACGTCGTCCGGGCCTTCACCGACGAAGCGCTCGGCGCGCCGGCGCCGAAGCGCGACATCGAGGATCTCGACACCGAGCTGATCCTGGCCGATCTCGAGGTGGTCGACCGGCGCCTCGAGCGATTGGAGGCCTCGATCAAGAAGCAGCGCAAGGACGCCGAGGTGAAGGAGCAGGCGATCCTGGCGCGGCTCAAGAACGATCTCGAGCGCGAGACGCCGCTCCGGGCGGTCACGCTCACGCCCGACGAGGCGCGGGCGATCCGCGGCTACACCTTCCTCTCCCAGAAGCCGATCCTGCACTGCGTGAATCTCGACGAGAAAGCGATCGGCGACGCACCGAAAGCGAGCCAGAAGCTCGGACTGGAGCTGGCGGCGCAGCGCGCGCGAACCCGGATCGGCTGGGTCTCGGCGGTGATCGAGGCCGAGGTGGCCGAGCTCGCCGGAGACGAGCAGCGAGCGTTCCTGGCCGATCTAGGTCTGAAGGAGCCGGCGATCCATCGCGTGCTCAGCGACTGCTACGCGCTGCTCGGGCTCGTCTCCTTCTTCACGGTCGGCGAGGACGAGGTGCGCGCGTGGCCTATTGCCGAGGGCACGCGGGCCCAGGCCGCCGCCGGCACCGTGCACTCCGACATCGAGCGAGGCTTCATCCGCGCCGAGGTGGCGAGCTACGACGATCTCGTGGCGGTGGAGGGATCGTTCGCCGAGCTCCGGGCCCGCGGCCAGCAGCGGCTCGAGGGCAAGGACTACATCGTGCGCGACGGCGAGATCTGCCACTTCCGCTTCAACGTCGCGAAGTGAGCGCGCTACGCGGTCACTCCCGGAATCTTCCTCAGCGGGCCGCCGAGCGCCTGGACGACGGCCGCGACGTTCGCGTCGGGCGTGTTCATCGGTAGCACGCAGCCCGGCCCGACGATGAGCCCCGTGCCGTCGGTCTGCGCGATCGCGTCGCGGGCTTCGCCGACGGCCTGCTCCGCGGTGCCGTCGCGGAGGGTCTTCCACTGGTGGAGGCCGCCGATCACGGCTCCCGGCACCGTGGCGTGCGCCTCCCGCAAGGAGGGCGGCGTCGCGCGGTCGTCCCAGTTCCAGGCGTGGCCCGGGAGACTCGCCAGCCGGTCGAACATCAGCTGGGTCCCATGGCAGTGGATGATCGTCAGGGCCGACTGCGACTCGATCGACTCGAGAAACCGCCGGTCGTAGGGCTCGCCGAACCGGGCGTAATCCTCCTCCGAGTTGGCCGATCGGCTGGCCGCCTGGATCGAGTAGAAGATGCCCGACACGCCCTCGGTGAGCGCCAGCTGGGCGAACTTGATGAGCGTCTCGGTGATCGCCTCGAGGGCGCCCGAGACCTCGTCGGGATGCTCGCGCAGGTCGTGCGGCAACCGGTCGCCCGACAGCTTCTTCGCGAGCGACAGCGGCGAGAAGAGCGTCGGCACGACCGGCGCGTCGCCGATCCGGCGATCGAAGCCGAGGCGGATGATCGTCTCGATCTCCTCCGTGTAACCGGGCGCGGCGCCGGGGTCCAGGGCACGGATCTTTTTCCAGTCATCATGCGCGCGCACCGCGCAGCTGGCGCAGGGGCGATGCCCGTCCTCACGGACGGCGTCACCCTCGACGCACCCCCACGCTTCCACGGCATAGCCCCCGCGCGGAGTGATCTTCAGGAAGTCCGAGCCGTATCGCTCGTGGAAGCGCAGCGTCGCCTGCGCCAGGCCCGCTGGAGAGCGATCCACGCTCGGGAAGTGACGCCACACCGCGTACGGCACGCGGTCGACGGGCTGTCGATTGACCGCGGCGAGAACCCGTTCGCGTCGACTCATCTGCTTCATGCTCGGAGCACTCCATCGGTCAGGACCGACTCGCCGCGCTCGTCGACGGCGTCGAACGCGAGCAGATCGCGCACGCGCCCGCGGCCGCGGACCGTGAAGGTCGATGGCATGAACACCAACCCGGTGAAGCGGACGGCGATCTCCCTGACGCGCGCCGGGTCGCCGTCGAGGTCCTGCTCGATCACCCGCGACACCGCCAGCGCCAAGGTCGCCGAGCCGTGAAGGATCGGGGCCGCCAGCCCGGCCGAACGGGCGACGGCGATGTCGGTGTGAATCGGGTTCCAGATGCGCGCGCACTCCGAGTAGACGTGGGACACCCGCGGGCCGACGGGAACGGGCGCGCTCCAGCGCACCTCGGTCGAGGGCGGCGGCGAGGGTCGCACGAGGGACTCGGTCTGCACGCGCGCTTCGCCCTCGGTCACGACGCCGCGGTAGACCGAGCCGTAGTCGGTCGTCGTCACCGGTCGCCCGTTTCTGTCCACGGTCGAGAGGCGCGCGACGACGAGCGTGCCGGCGCGGCTCGGCCGCACCTCGATGATCTGCGCGCGGGTCAGAAGTCGGTCGGCCGCCGAGGGAAGACGGTGGATGATCACGTGGTGCGTCGAGTGGACGCCCAGGAGCGCCCACGACTCGCGGACGGCCTTGGCCCGTAGCGCGAGGACAGCCGGCCACTCGTAGCACACCGAGAAGAGCGGGTGGGCGATCGGCCCGTCCTTGGCGAGCGTGTCGTAATACCGCGGGTCCTCCACACCGAGCGCGGCCGAGTAGGCCATCATCCAGCGCGCGTCGAGCGAGGTGCTGAGGGCGCCGACCTCGGTCCCGGCCACGGACGCTGGGATCGTGCGCACCTCGTCGCGCTCGATCATCGCCCGCGCGGGAAGTTCATGCAGTCCACGAAGATCCCCTCGAAATCCGGGTGCGACGCGAGGGACACGTGCTCGATTCGCGCCGCCACGGTCTCGGCGCGGGCGCGCTCGATCTCTGACACCAGGCAGAGCTGCGCGCCGAGCGAGGCGGCGTTGCCGACGTAGCGGATCCGCTCGCGGGGGAGCGGCGGAATCAATCCGATCCGCAAGGCACTCTCGATCGACACGTAGTTGCCGAAGCCGCCGGCCAGCATTAGCTCCGCAACCCTGTCGGCGGGGACGCCGGCGACGTGCTGGAGCATCATCACGCCCGAGGCGATCGCGCCCTTCGCCAGCTGGACCTGGCGCACGTCGTCCTGGGTCAGCACGATCTCCTGTCGCGCGCCGGCTTCGCCCGGCCGGAGCACGATGACCTGACGCTCCTCGCCGCGCATCACGACCCGTTCGGCGAGCTTGGGCGGCAGCGCGTCGCGTCGGTCGACCTGGATCAGCCCCGTCCAGTCGATGACCCCGCGGTCCAGCAGGCCCGCCAGCAGATCGATGATCCCGGAGCCGCAGATGCCGAGCGCGTCGACCTCGCCGATCGTGTGGACGTGAATGTCGTCGTCGACGGCGACGCGATCGACGGCGCCGAGCGCGCCGCGCATGCCGTGACGGATCTGGCCGCCCTCCAGCGCCGGGCCGGCGGGCGCCGAGCACGCCCAGAGGCGGTCGCGCGAGCCGAGCAGCACCTCGCCGTTGGTCCCGATGTCCACGGCGATGCGGATCTCGGCGCTGTCGTAGATCCGCGTCGCGAGCGCGACGCCGACCGCGTCGGCGCCGACGAAGCCGGCCACGAGAGGCAGGAGACACACGCGCGCCTCGGGCGCGACCTTCAGGAAGAGCTCGCGCGCCGAGAGGGTCAGCGCGTGGCGCATCACCGGCGCATAGGGGGCAAGGCCGACGTGCGAGGGATCGATGCCGAGCAGGATGTGGTGCATGCACGTATTGCCGACGACGACGACCTTGTAGATCCACTTCGCGAGCACCCCGGATTCGCGGCAGATCTGCTCGATGTGCTGGTTCAGCAGGCCGATGATCCGGGTGTGGAGCTTCCGCAGATTGCCGGGATTGAACTGCGCGAAAGCGATACGCGACATGAGATCGCCACCGAACACGGTCTGCGGATTCAGGCTCGAGACCGACGCGAGCTGCTCGCCCGACTCGAGCTCGACCAAGGTGGTGACGACGCTCGTCGTCCCGATGTCGATGGCGAGACCGAATTTCATGACGGCGGTGTCGCCGCGCTCCACCGCGAGGATCCGCTGGCGTCCGCCCGAAGCGGTTCCCGACGCGAACGTCGTCACGGTCACGCCCGCCGGGTCGTCGCGGAGCGCCGACGGCAACCCCTGGACCACCGACGGACCGACGTCGGCGGTGGTGAGCCCGACCGCCTCGAGAAGCTGCTCGAGGTCGGACGTCTGGTGGTGCTCCTCGCGCGGCACGGTGACCTTGACGAGCTGCTTGGCGACGCCCGAGTCGAGCGCGACCCGGCCGAGCTGCCGCACGCCGGGCCCGGCGCCGAGGATCTGGAACGCGCGCTCGTCGAGCGGCGGCGCCGGCTGGACGGTGACGGCTTCGTGAAGAACGCACTGGCAGGCGAGGCGATAGCCGTCGCGGACGAGGTCATCGCCGAGCTGGACCTCGTCCATGATCGTCGGCGGCGGCGGCAGGCCGGCCAGGAACTTGACCCGACACGACGTGCACCGCCCGCGCCCACCGCAGGTTGCCGTGATGTCGACGCCGGCCGCGTGCGCCGCCTTGAGGATGGTGGTGCCCGGCGCGACCGCCAGCGTCCGGCGCCCGGCGGGATCGTGCGGATCGGCGACGATGGTCAGCGGGACGGCCATGGCCTCACATTCTAGTGGTATGCTCGCGCGCATGGAAATAAGCGTCGAGTCGTTGAAGCGCACCGCGGCGCTCGGCGGGTTCGCCTGGACCGACGCCGAGCTGGAGGCGATCCGCCCCGCCGTCCAGCGACTTCTCGAGGCGCTGGAGCAGCTGGAGCGCGTGCCGCTCGGGAACGTCGAGCCGACAACCCAGTACCGGGTGCTCTGAGGTGAGCGACCTCTGCTGGACGTCTATGGCCGACCTCGGCCGGATGATCGCGACCAAGCAGGTCTCGCCCGTCGAGGTCGTGCGCGGCCATCTCGACCGCATCGCGGCCCTGGATCCCAAGCTTCGCGCCTTCATCACGGTCTGCTCGGACGCGGCGCTCGAGTCGGCGCGCTCGGCCGAGGCGGATCTGATGGCCGGGCGAGCCGTCGGACCGCTCCATGGGGTGCCGTGGGCGCCGAAGGACCTCTACTCGACCAAGGGCGTCCGCACGACCGGCGGCTCGAAGATCCTGGCCGATTCGGTGCCGAGCGACGACGCGACGGTCGTGGCGCGCCTGGCGCGCGCCGGCGCGATCCTGCTCGGCAAGCTCAACATGCACGAGTTCGCGTACGGGCCCGAGGGCATCAACGCCCACTACGGTGACACGCGCAATCCCTGGAGCGCCGACGCGCACCGGATCGCCGGCGGATCGTCCTCGGGTTCGGGCGCAGCCGTCGCGGCCGGGCTGACGCCCGGCTCGCTCGGCTCCGACACCGGCGGGTCGATTCGGATCCCGGCTTCGCTCTGTGGCATCACCGGGCTCAAGCCGACCTACGGCCGCGTGAGCCGCGCGGGTGTGCTGCCGCTTGCGTGGTCGATGGATCACGTGGGCCCGATGACCCGCTCCGCGCGCGACTGCGCGCTGATGCTGGCCGCGATCGCGGGCTACGATCCGGCCGACCCGACGACCAGCGTTCTGCCCGTGCCCGACTACGTCGCGGCGCTCACCGGCGACGTCAAAGGGCTCAGGGTGGGACTCCTGCGCGCGCACTTCACGGACGCCGCGGCGCCCGACGTACGGGCCTCCGTGGAAGCGGCGGCGAAGCAGCTCGAGCAGGCCGGCGCGGTCGTCGACGAGGTGAACCTGACCCAGGTGACGCACGTGGCCACGGCCTCCGCGGCGATCGTCGCGGCGGAGGCGCTCGCCTATCACGCCCCGTGGATGCGCTCGCGGCCGCAGGACTATCAGCCCGACGTGCGGGAACGGCTCCGCGTGGGGGCCTTCGTCAACGGCGCGCACTACGTCCGCAGCCAACAGATCCGCGCGCTGCTGACCCGCGAAGTCGACGACGTGCTCGCCCGACGCGACGTGCTCCTGGCGCCGGCGACGCCGCTCGCGGCGCCCGTGCTGGGGGAGCGCGAGACGACGCTCGGCGACGGCCCTTCGGATGTGCGCGCGGCGCTGCTCCGCTGCACGCGCCCCTTCAACTTCTCCGGTCACCCCGCGTGCGCGGCGCCGTGCGGCTTCACCGCGGGCGGCTTGCCCGTCGGCCTGCAGGTCGTGGGACGGCCGTTCGACGAGGCGACCGTGCTGCGTGTCGTCGACGCCTATCAGCGCCTCACCGACTGGCATACTCGCCGCCCGGCGGCCGCGTGAGCGACCCCGGGCGCCCGGAGGATTCGATGAGCGACGCGAACGTGGACGCCCGGCTCGCCGCGCTCGAGTCGAAGCTCGGCCGGCTGGAGCAGCTCCTGAGCGCGGTCTTCGACAAGCTCGACCGGCCCGCGCCGAGCGCCGACGAGGCGCGCCGGGGAATTCAGGCCTGGGTGACCGAGTACGTGTCCCTGCGGCTGCAGCAGCTCGTGCCCGAGACGTGCGAGCACCCCCAGCGCGAAGCCGACGCGGTCGTCGCGGAGGGGCCGGTCCTGCCCGGTACCCGGATTCGCTGCACGGACGAGGTCCTCCATCGGCTCGGCCGGATCCCGATTCCGTTCGTTCGCCAGATGGTGGCCGAGAAAGTCGCCGAGACCGCGCGCGCCGAGAAGGTGGGCGTGGTGGACGTGACCTTCTTCGAGCGCGCGGCAACCTTCTGACAGTGCAAGCTCTCGGGGGAGGATCTCCTGACGTTTGACCACTGGAAGGAGCACGTGCTCGGAGGGCCGCGGCTGTAGTCGACGAGCCTGTCCGCATCCCGATCGAGGATGCGCTGGACCTTCACGCCTTCGCGCCACGCGACGTGGCGTCGGTCGTCGCCGAGTACCTTGACGCCGCGCAGGCCAAAGGGTTCGTCGAGGTGCGCCTGATCCACGGTCGAGGGGTCGGCGTCCAGCGGAAGATCGTGCAGGGAGTGCTCGCCCGGCATCCTCTCGTCGCCGGCTACGCCGACGCGCCGCCCGAGCGCGGAGGCGCCGGCGCGACGATCGTCCGCCTGCGGCCTCGCGCGCGCTGACCCGGGGCGGCGACGCACGCGGAAAGGATTCAGTCCCGGTCGGCGCGAATCAGGACCTGGCGATCGTTGAAGGAAACGACGGCATCGCGGGTGAGCTGGAAGTCGAAGGCGGCCCGGCACCGCTCCGGAGCGCGGCGCACGAAATCCTCGAGGTCCCGCCGCGCCTCGGTCGTCATCCGCGTCCGGCCGGTCCACTCGTTCCACTCCCGCAGCTTCCAGATGACGGAGTCGTCCATCACCGTGAGCCCGGCCGCGCGCAGAAACGCCTTCCACTCCGCCGCGCGGTAGCTCCGCACGTGCGACGGATCGCGGCGCTTCTCGACCTCGAGGATGAACGCGCTGGCGTCGGCCTCGTCGTGGCCGAGAATGTCCTGGAGCAGCAGCGAGCCGCCCGGGCGGAGGACCCGATGGATCTGTCGCACGGCGCCGGCGACGTCGGCGAAGTGGTGCGCGGCGGTCCGGCAGGCGACGACGTCGAAGGCTTCGTCGCGAAAGGGCAGGGCCCCTGCGTCGCCCGCGACGAACTCGACGCTCGCCCCGCCACGGCTCCGCACGTGCGCCCGCGCCGCGGCCAGCATCGGCTCGGTGAGATCGCAGGCGACCACCCGGTGCGCGATGGACGCGAAGGCGAGCGCCGTGTGGCCGCCGCCCGTCGCAACGTCGAGCACGCGGTCGGCACGCCGGGCGGCGCCCCAGGCCAGGAGCCGATCGAGGTCCTCGCCGGCCGCGTGGAGGGGGCTCGTCACGTACGCCGCCGCGCTCGCGCCGAACTGCGCCTGGATGCGCCGCGCGTGGGCGTCGGTCACTTCTTCGGCGTCCGCTCGGCGAGGTGACGGAACAGGAAGTCGGCGTCGAGCGGCGACAGATCGAAGCGCCGCGACGCCTCGTCGACGAGCTTCACCCGGTCCACGCCGGGATTGTCATGGAGCTGATCGTCGATCCACCTCACGGCCTGCTTGATGGGCGCTTCCCCTGCCGCCATGCGCGTGCCCCCTCTTTCGAGGCTCGGCCGCCGAGGGCTCGAGACCCAGGGCCATTGTACTCGGGCGCCCGGCGCCCGGAATGATCCGACGGAAATGGCCTGGCGGAATCAGGCCAATTGGCCCTTGACGCGAACCCGAATCAAGCCAAAATGGCTTGGCGGGGCACAACCCGATGAACATTCCACTCGATCGCGACAAGCCCACGGCGCTGCCGCGCCAGATCCAGGCGCACCTGGAGCGGCTCATCCACGAGCGCCTCTTGACGCCCGGCACGAAGCTGCCGGCCACGCGCGAGCTTGCCCGGCAGCTCGGCGTGAACCGAGGAACCGTCGCGCTCGCGTACGAAGAGCTGGTCGCGACCGGCTGGGCCCGCGCGCACGTGGGGCAGGGCACCTTCGTCGCCGAGCGGCCGGCCAGCGGCGCGGCGCCGGTCGCGTCGTCCGTCGCGGCGCCCGTCGCGCTCGATTGGTCCGGCCTGTTCTCGCGCAGCGCGCAGATTCTCGGCGCCGACGACGAGCGCTCGCGCGCGGTGACACCGATCCCGTCGAGCGGCGCCGTCGTCTCGTTCGCGGGCGGCATGCCGGACAGCGGGCTCTTTCCGACCGACGCCTTCCGCCGCGTGCTGAACCAGGTGATCCGTGACGAGGGCCCCGCGCTGCTGCAGTACTACCCGGCCGGCGGCTATCCGCCGCTGCGGCGATATCTCTCGACCTACCTGCTGCGGTTCGGCCTCGAGGCGCGCCCGGAAGAGATCCTGATCGTCAACGGGTCGCAGCAGGGGTTCGACCTGATCGCGCGCACCCTGATCGATCCGGGCGACTTCGTGGCGATCGAGCAGCCGACCTACCCGCGCGCGATGCAGGTCTTCCGGTCGTTCGGCGCCCAGCTCCTGAGCGTGCCCTGGGACGCGACGGGACCCCGCGCCGACGTGTTCGAGCGGCTCCTCGAGCGCCACACGCCGAAGCTCTTCTATTGTCAGCCGAGCGCCCACAATCCGACCGGGCTGGCGGTGGCGCCCGAGACGGCGCGGCGACTGCTCGGCGCCGCCGCCCGCCACCAGGTGCCGATCGTCGAGGACGGGTTCGACGGCAGCCTGTTCTACGGCGACGCGCCGACCTTGCCGCTCAAGGCGGTCGATCGCTCGGGGGTGGTCATCTACATCGGCACGTTCTCGAAGATTCTGTTCCCGGGGCTGAGGCTCGGCTGGCTCGTCGGACCGCCGCCGATCCTCGAGCGGCTCCAGGCGGCCAAGCAGCTCGCCGACCTCCACACGAGCGCGCTCATCCAGGCGGCGGTCCACCGGTTCTGCGAGCGCAAGCTCCTCGACCGCCATGCCACGCGTGTCGCGACGGAATACGCTCGGCGCCGCTCGCTGCTGTTGACGGCGCTGCGCCGCCGCATGCCGTCCGAGGTCACGTGGACCGAGCCTCAGGGAGGGTTCTCGTTACTTGTCACCCTGCCGGCCGGCATGGACGCGGGGCCGCTGTTGCCGCAGGCGATCGAGCGGGGCGTCGCCTTCGCGCCCGGCGCGCCCTTCTTTGTGGACGGCGGCGGCCAGCGTACGCTACGGCTCTCGTTTTCGTCGGTGGCGGCCAACCGCATCGACGAGGGAATCCGGCGCCTCGCCGAAACCATCAAGGCTGCGCGCGGCCGGCTTCGCGGCCGGGAACGAGTGGAGCGCGGCGCGGTACCAGTCGTATAGCAAACTCGTATAGCCAAACAAGGAGAGATGACATGGCGGATCTGAACGGACTGCGAATCGCTGACCGCAAGCACATCGGCCTCGCCGAGATGCTCAAGGGCGGGGTCATCATGGACGTCACCAACGCGGAGCAGGCGAAGATCGCCGAGGACGCCGGCGCCGCGGCCGTCATGGCGCTCGAGCGCGTGCCCTCCGACATCCGCCGGGACGGCGGGGTCGCGCGGATGTCCCCGGTGAAGAAGATCCAGGAGATCCAGAAGGCGGTGACGATCCCGGTGATGGCGAAGGCCCGCATCGGCCATTTCGTGGAGGCGCAGATCCTCGAAGCGCTCGCGGTCGACTACATCGACGAGTCCGAGGTGCTGACACCCGCCGACGAGCACTTCCACATCGACAAGTTCGCGTTCCGCATTCCCTTCGTGTGCGGCTGTCGCGATCTCGGCGAGGCCCTCCGGCGGATCGGTGAGGGCGCGGCGATGATCCGCACCAAGGGCGAGGCCGGCTCCGGCAACATCGTCGAGGCCGTCCGCCACATGCGCGCCGTCATCTCCGGCATGCGGCGCCTGACCACGCTGGGCCCCGAAGAGCTGATGACCGAGGCGAAGACGCTCGGCGCGCCGTACGACCTCGTGCGCTGGGTCGCGAAGGCCGGCAAGCTGCCGGTGCCGAACTTCTCCGCGGGCGGCATCGCGACACCCGCCGACGCGGCGCTCATGATGCAGCTCGGCGCGGAAGCGGTCTTCGTCGGATCCGGAATTTTCAAGTCGAGCGATCCCGCCAAGCGCGCGCGCGCGATCGTGCAGGCGACGACGCACTTCAAGGATCCTGACGTGCTCGCGCGGGTGAGCGAGGATCTCGGCGACGCCATGGTCGGGATCGAGACCTCGAAGCTGGCGGAGAAGGATCTGCTCCAGACCCGGGGGTGGTAGGGCGAGCCGCAGCTGCAGGCGAGGCGAGTCTATGATCAGATCGGGGCGAGCCGACACGATGCGGATCGGCGTGCTCGCCCTCCAGGGTGACTTCGCGCTCCACGCTCGGGCGCTCGAGAAGTGCGGCGTCGAGGCGGTCGAGGTGCGCAAGCCGGTCGAGCTCGACGAGGTCGATGGGCTCATCATGCCAGGTGGTGAGTCCACGACCTTGCTCAAGCTCATCGACGCGTGGGACTTCGTGCCGGCGCTCGAAAAGTTCAACAGCGCCGGCAAGCCGATCTTTGGAACGTGCGCGGGCCTCATCCTGCTGGCGCGAGAGGTCGAGAGCCCCAAGCAGCTCTCGCTCGGGCTCATCGACGTCACCGTCGTGCGCAACGCCTACGGCCGCCAGCGAGAGTCGTTCGAGGCCTCCGGAACGGCGAAGCTCGGCCCGGATCCGAGTCAACTCGAGATGGTCTTCATCCGGGCGCCCCGCATCAAGCGGGTAGGGCCGGGCGTCCAGGTGCTGGCCGAGCACGGCGGCGAGCCGGTGATGGCCCGACAGGATCGGGTGCTGGTGGCGACGTTTCACCCCGAGCTGACCGACAGCACGAAGGTGCACCGGTACTTCTGCGACTTGGTGGAACGGTCCAGGGCCGGCGCGTGATCTTTCACGACATCTACTCGGACGTCCCGCGCGACGAGGTCGACCGCCTCGTCCAGTCCCAGGAGCTGGCCCGGCTCATCACCGTGGGCGACGACTCGATCCCGCACGTGGGGCTCTATCCGTTCGTCTACGACGGAAACACCATCGATCTGCACCTCGTGAGATCCGACGAGCAGATCAAGGACTTGAAGGCTCGTCCCCGCTGCGTGCTCGAGGTCGACGAGATCCTCGCGGTGATCCCGTCGTACTGGGTCTCCCGCGAGTACGCGGGCGCGGCAACCGCCTACCACCGGACCGTGATCTTCGAGTGCGAGGCGAGGGTCGTGGAGGATCCGGTGGCGGTCGCGGCCCAGCAGGAGCGTCTCCTGGCACGATATCAGCCCGAAGGCGGGTTCCGCCCTCTCGACCCGGAGAGCCCTCTCTATCGCGCGGCGATGGCTCAACTCGCCGCCGTGAGGCTCGAGATCAAGCGCTGGCGCGCAAAGTTCAAGCTGGGGCAGAATCGGCCAGCCGAGGCTCGGCGACAGGTGATCGCCGAGCTCCGCAAGCGCGGCAGGCCGAACGACGGCCGCGCCGCCGACGCGCTCCAGTGGACGATCGACCTCGCTGAACGGTGAAGGCCCTGGGAAGCCCGTGGGCCCGGAGGATGACCCGATGAAGATCACGGCGAACGGAATCTCGATGAACTACACCCTCGACGGTCCGGCCGGCGCGCCGGTCGTCACGTTGAGCCACTCCCTTGCGACAACGCTCGAGATGTGGCAGCCGCAGCTCAAAGCGCTCACCGCGCGCTGGCGTGTGCTGGCTTACGACACGCGGGGCCACGGCGGGACCGACGCGCCCAAGGCCGCGTACGCGCTCGACCAGCTCGCCGACGACGCCCAGGCCCTCCTGCGCGCCCTCGGGATCCGGCGCACGCACTGGGTCGGTCTCTCGATGGGAGGCATGATCGGCCAGACGCTCGCGCTCAAGGCGCCGGAGCTGTTCGCGAGCCTCTCGCTCTGCGACACGTCGAGCCGCATTCCGCCCGAGGCGAAGCCCCTGTGGGACGAGCGCATCCACACCGCCGAAACGAAGGGAATGGAGCCGCTCGTGGAAGGCACGCTCAGCCGCTGGTTCACCGCGCCGTTCAAGGAGAAGGGCGGCTCCGTCGTCGAGACGGTGCGGGGGATGATCCGCTCGACCCCTCCGGCCGGCTACATCGGCTGCTGCCAGGCCATCTCGGGTCTCAATCTCACGGACCGCATCAGCGCCATCAAAGCGCCGACATTGATCATTGTCGGTGAGGACGACCAGGGCACACCCGTCGCGGCCTCGAAGGTCATGAACGAGCGGATCCAGGGCTCCCAGCTGGTCATCCTGAAATCGGCCGCTCATCTGTCGAACATGGAGCAGCCCGAGGCGTTCACCAACGCCCTGACCGGCTTCCTGAGCAAGGCTAACTAGCCCCGACACAAGGGTTTCCGGACAGACGGAGCCATCGTGAGAATCCCCGGTCTTGACAGGGTCAGGAGGGGGCCGTAGGCTCTGGTCAGACCATCCGACCGCGATGAAACCCTCACGACGGAGCGAGAGCGAGCCGAGGAGGACCGAATGGCAGCCCTGATCTGTGAAGTCGTCTATCGCGGCATTTTTCAGAAGAACCTCGCCGCCCGCATCACGCGCGGCATCGTGCTGTCGGCGCGCAAGTCGGGCCGGTGGGGCATCGCATTCGGCCGCTACGGCGACAGCCCGCAGCGGAACGGAATCCCCGCGAAAGACTTCGCCATCGTCGCTGACACGAAGGAAGAGCTCGAGCAGAACATGGCGCGCTACGAGCCCAAGCACGTCGACGTGACGATCGCGGTCGACGATACGCTCTCGAAGGGCGTCGAGTCGTGGGCGTGGTACGGGCTCCAGCCGATCAACCGCCTGACGGTGCCCGACGGCACCCTCCTGATGACGTCGCTCCAGAGCTACGACAGCCTGCTGCAGGACATTCACAAGAAGGACGCGCCCTACAAGCTGGCGCTGATCCGCGCCAAGGCGTCGTTCTCGGGGCTCTGGGTCTACCGCGAGGACCACACCGAAGTTCGGATCCTCGGCGCGCTCGCGAAGATCGCCCCGTCGTTCCTGACCTTGCAGGGCGTGGGCGAGGCGATCCGCGAGAGCGAGTGGGGCTCCGACCTCAAGGTCGATTCGGCGAAGAAGGCGTACGAGCGCCTGGAATCCCGTGACGTCACGATGACCGAGGGCAACGCCGAGATCCCGTACTCGTTCGAGATGCCGAAGTGGTGGGAGATGCGCGAGGGCGTGACCATCCCGGCGATCCCCGTGGGCAAGCCCAAGGAGGCCGGCAAGGGGTACGTCCCCGAGCGGAACCCCTACTTCAAGAAGTTCACCACGCGGACCATGCGCCCGGTGGTCAACTTCGACACGTGCGTGAAGTGCACGCTCTGCTGGATCCAGTGCCCCGACTCCTGCTTCGACGTGATGCCGGATGGCACGTACGACGCGAACATGGAGGCGTGCTGCGGCTGCGGCGTCTGCGAGGCGGTGTGCCCCGTCGAGAACTGCATCACGATGGTCAACGAGTCGGTGTTCGACGACAACGCGAGCCAGTGGGAGATGTGGCGCAAGGACAAGCAGACGTATCAAGCCTGGATGGCTGAGAAGATCGGCGACAAGAACGCGACCGTCCGCTCGCACGGGTTCCGGTTCCGCGGCCAGTACGAGAAGGAGCTTGAGAAGAACTTCGAGGGCGGTGGCGCCGAGATCACCGCAGGCATCCCGGGCGAGAACGCGCAGCACAAGGAGGGCTAGCACATGGCGGTTGTCACCCCGGCGGCTCCAGCCGCGACCGAAGAGGACAAGGAGCTCCTGATCTCCGGGAGCGAGGCCGTCGCCGAAGCTCTCACTCTCGCCGATCTGGACGTCGTCACGGCGTATCCGATCCGGCCATACGACACCGTCATGCAGGCGATCGCCAAGAAGATCTCGGGCGGCCAGCTGGTGGCCGAGTATATCGTCGCCGAGGGCGAGCACAGCCAGTTCGAGATCGTCAAGCACGCCTCGACCGTCGGCGCGCGTGTCTTCTGTGGCTCGTCCGGCGTCGGCTGGATGTACGCGATGGAGTGCCTCGTGGTCACGCCGCCCCTGCGCGTGCCCATGGTCGCGCTCGTCGGCAACCGCGCCCTCGACGATCCCGGCGCCTTCGGCGTCGAGCACAACGATGCCCTGGTGGTCCGCGACGTCGGCTGGATGCTCTGCTGGATCGACACCTCGCAAGAGGCGCTCGACACCACCTTGATCGCCTATCGGGTGGCCGAGGACCGGCGCGTGTTCCTCCCACTCGCGATCTCGGCGGACGGCGCGTTCCTCACGCACTCGCAGGCGCTGACGATGGTGCCGCCCAAGTCGAAGGTCGACCGGTTCCTGCCGCGCTACGACCGCGGCGATCTCTTGCTGCATCCCGACAACCCGATCACGGTCGCACCGCAGGCGAACGAGGACTGGGTCATCGAGATCCGGCGCCAGAACTACGAGGCGATGGCCCGCGCGGTCACCGTGATCGACGAGGCGTACGCCGATTTCCGGCGCGTCTTCGGCCGCGGTCCGGAGAATCCGTGGTTCGAGGAGTACATGGCCGATGACGCCGACGTGATCCTGGTGGGCATGGGGACGATCTCGCTGCCGATCAAGGTCGCGATCCGCGAGCTGCGCGCGAAAGGCAAAAAAGTCGGACTGGTTCGACTGCGGTGGTTCAGACCATTTCCGACGGAGAGGCTCGTGGCCGCGCTCTCCAGGGCGAAGGCGGTGGGTGTCATCGACCGCGATTACTCGTTCGGCTCGCCGTTCGGCTCGGGGGTGGTCGCCAACGAGATCCGCGCGGCGCTGTACAATGCCGAGCGGAGGCCGCCGCTGCTGTCGTTCATCTGCGGGCTGGGCGGCCGCGAGGTGACGCTCGAGGACGTCTACAAGGCGACCGATCTCTGCTACGCGGCCGCGACGTCCGGGAAG
This sequence comes from Candidatus Rokuibacteriota bacterium, assembly GCA_003220495.1. GTDB lineage: Bacteria > Methylomirabilota > Methylomirabilia > Rokubacteriales > CSP1-6 > AR31. The sequence goes on from QHSP01000022.1 coordinate 61,145, forward strand.
TCCGACCCCAAGACCCATTGGCTGGGCGTGCGGGAATAGGAGAAGCCACCATGGCCGAGACGACGACCTTCGGCAACGCGACGCAGATCCTCGAGCCCTTCCGCGGGGTCAAGCGGGTCACGATCGAGGAGTATTTCACCTCCGGGCACCGGACGTGCCAGGGGTGCGAGTCCGCGCTGGTCATGAAGCTCATGGTCAAGGCATCCGGCCCGCGCACGATCGTGCTCGGCTCGACCGGCTGCATGTACGTCGCGAACACGACGTACTACACCACGCCCTGGGTGGTGCCGTGGATGCACACGCAGCTCGGATCGTCCGGCTCAGCGGCCCTCGGCACAGCGGCCGGGCTCAAGGCCCTCATGCGCAAAGGCAAGATGAAGTCCGAGCCGATCAACGTCATCGCCTTCTGCGGCGACGGCGGCGGGGCCGACATGGGGCTGGGCGCGATCTCGGCCACGTTGACCCACAAGGAGTACAACTCGTTGATCCTCCTCTACGACAACGAGTCGTACGCCAACACCGACATCCAGCTCTCCGGGATGACGCCGTACGGGGCCAACACCACGTTCAGCCCGCCCGGCAAGGTGAAGCGCCTCATCCACACGCGGTGGAAGAAGAACATGGCCGGCTTGATGGCGGCCGGGCATCCGGAGTGCCGTTACGTGGCGACGGTCTGCGCCTCGTACGCGGTGGAGATGATGAACAAGGTGCGGCGCGCGCTGACAATCGGCGGCCCGACGTTCATCCATTCGCTCGATCCATGCCCGAAGGGCTGGGACTACGACCCGATGCTGTCGCACGAGCTGGGCGAGCTGGCCATCGAGACCGGGATCTTCCCGCTCTATGAGGTCGAAGACGGCCAGGTGAAGTACTACGGCAAGACCAAGGCGATCGTCGAGGGGCGCGCCAGGAAGCCGGTGCGCGAGTACCTCCTGAAGCAGGGGCGGTTCGCCCACTTCGTCGAGGAGGACCTCGATTACTTCCAGGCGAAGGTCGACGAGATGTGGGAGAAGTGGGAGATTCCGGCGGTGGTGCCGTTCCGTCGCCTCGACGCGACGCGCGCGGCGCTGTCGGCGAAGTAGCCCCCGAATCGCCCTTGGCTCCTCCTCGGCGCTCTTAGCAGGGCAGGGCCGGGCTCCCGGAAACGGGACCCGGCCCTTTCGTGTCCATAAGCGTCTCCATGGATTACAGGCGCGCCTCGGCCGGCGGGGCCCAGCCCGCGACGGCCTGCAACGCGTACCGCACGACATGGACTCGGGGCCTGGCCTCGAGCAAAGGAGCGAGCGATGAAGCTCGACAGAGTCGTCGTACTCGTCCTCACGCTGCTGGTCGCGGCTCCCGCCTCCGCCGTCGCATGGGAGCCGACCAGGCCGATCGACTTCGTGGTGCCAGCCGGGACCGGTGGCGGCGCCGATCAGATGGCGCGCCTGATCGCCGGTATCTCCGAGAAACACAGGCTCTCGCCACGCCCGCTCATCGTCATCAACAAGTCGGGCGCCGCCGGCGCCGAGGGCTTCCTCGACGTCAAGGGCAGGAAGGGCGATCCCCACACCATCATCATCACGCTCTCGAATCTCTTCACGACGCCGCTACACAACAATCTCCCGTTCAACTGGCGCGACTACACGCCGCTCGCCCGCATGGCGCTCGACGAGTTCATCCTGTGGGTGAATGCCGATACCCCCTACAAGACCGCCAAAGAGTACCTGGCCGCCGTCAAGGACAAGCAGTGCAAGGAGCGCCAGGGCGGTCAGTGCCTGATGGGCGGGACAGGCTCGGCCCAGGAAGACCAGATCCTGACCATCCAGCTCGAGCAGGCGCTGCCCGGGACCAAGTTCTCTTACGTGCCGTTCAAAGGCGGCGGCGAGGTCTGCGTGAACCTGGTCGGCAAGCATGTCGACTCGACCGTGAACAACCCCATCGAGTGCGTGAGCCACTGGAAGGCCGGGCGCGTCCGTCCGCTGGCGGTCTTCGACACCGCGCGCATCACGGTCGGTGAGTGGAAGGACGTCCCGACCGTCAAGGAGGCGCTCGGCGTCGACGTGAGCTACCTGATGCTCCGCGGCATCTTCGGCGCACCGGGCATGTCGAAGGACGCGGTCGACTGGTACGTCGCCTTTTTGAAGAAGGTCACCGAGACGCCAGAATGGAAGAAGTACACGGAGGACGGCGCGCTGAAGCCGGCCTTCGCGACCGGCGCCGAGTACGTGAAGTGGGTGGAGGACAACGAGCAGCTCCACAAGGAGCTGATGGCCAAGGGCGGGTTGTTGAAAAAGTAGGATGCGCGCCGCCGACCTCGCCACCGCATCGATCCTGATCTTGCTGGGGGGAGTCGTCGTCCTCGATTCCCTGCGGATCGGCATCGGCTGGGGGACCGATGGCCCCCGGGCCGGATTCTTCCCGTTCTGGCTCGGCGTGATCCTGATCTTCGCATCGGTCACGATCGGCATGCAGGCGTGGCACCGTGCGACGGACAAGCCGTTCGTCACGCGCGCGCGGCTCGGTCCGGTGCTCAAGGTGCTGTGGCCGGCCACGCTGATGGTCGTCCTGATCACGCCGCTCGGCCTCTACGTCGCGTCGGCGCTCTACCTGGGCTTCTACATGCGCTGGGTCGGGCGGCACAGCTGGCTCGCCGTGATTCTGTGCGCGATCGGCGTGCCGCTGGTCACGTTCGTCGTGTTCGAGCTATGGTTCCTGGTGCCGATGCCCAAGGGCCCGCTCGAGACGTGGCTCGGGTACTGAGCCCATGGGCCTCGAGAACCTCCTCCACGGCTTTCAGATCGCCGTCACGCCGTTCAACCTGTTCGTCGCGGTCCTCGGCATCACGCTCGGGACCATCATCGGCGTCCTGCCCGGGCTCGGCGGCGCCAACGGTGTCGCGATCCTGCTGCCGCTCACGTTCACGATGCCGCCCACCTCGGCGATCATCTTGTTGACGTCGCTCTACTGGGGCGCGCTCTTCGGCGGCGCGATCACGTCCGTGCTGTTCAACATCCCGGGTGAGCCCTGGTCCGTCGCGACGACCTTCGACGGATATCCGCTGGCGCGGCAGGGGCAGGGGGGCCAGGCGCTCACCGCGGCGTTCAGCTCCTCGTTCGTCGGCGCGTTCTTCTCGATCGTGCTGATCACGTTCTTCGCGCCGCTCCTGGCCGAGATCGCCCTGCGCTTCGGGCCCCCCGAGTTCTTCGCGATCCAGCTCCTGACCTTCTCGAGCTTCATCGGCCTCGGCGGCGACGCCCCGCTGAAGTCGCTCGTGTCGATCGTGCTCGGGTTCATCCTCGCCGCCGTGGGTCTCGACGTCGTCACGGGGCAGCTCCGGATGACCTTCGGGTTCGTCGATCTCATGAAGGGGTTCGACTTCATCGTGGCGGTCATCGGGCTTTTCGGGATCGGCGAGATCCTCCTCAGCGTGGAGGAAGGGCTCAGCTTCAAGGGCGCCAGCACGGGCATGAACCTGCGCGTGGTGCTCGACACCTGGAAGACCTTGCCGCGCTACGCGCGCACCTTCGTGCGCGGCGCCTTCATCGGCTTCTGGATGGGATTCAAGCCGGGCGGCGCGACCCCCGCCTCGTTCATGAGCTACGCCTTCGCCAAGCGGTTCTCGAAGCACCCCGAGCGCTTCGGCAAGGGCGAGATCGAGGGGGTCATCGCTCCCGAGACGGCCGCCCACGCCGCCGGCGTCGCCGCGATCCTGCCGATGATCACCCTCGGCATCCCGGGCTCGCCGACCGCGGCCGTCATGCTCGGCGGGCTCATCATCTGGGGCCTCCAGCCCGGGCCGCTCCTGTTCACCGAGAAGCCCGACTTCGTCTGGGGGCTCATCGCGAGCATGTACACCGGCAACCTCATCGGCGTCCTGATGGTCCTGGCGTTCGTGCCGTTCTTCGCCGCGATCCTTCGCATTCCGTTCGCGATCCTCACGCCGCTGATCGTCGTCGTGTGCGCGATCGGCTCGTACGCCGTCCACAACAGCATGATCGACATCTGGTACATGCTGATCTTCGGCGCGGTCGGCTACGTCTTCAAGAAGCTCGACTACCCGCTCGCGCCGCTGGTGCTGGCGCTGGTCCTGGGCGACCTCGCCGAGAACGCGCTGCGCCAGAGCCTGATCATGTCCCAGGGCTCGCTCGCGATCTTTCTGAACCGCCCGATCGCCGGCGTGATCACGGCCGCCGCGATCTTCTTCTTCGTCCTCCCGGTGCTGACGCCGTGGTGGCGCCGGGTCCGCGGCGCCTCGGTGCCCGCCTCTCGGAGGACGTGATGGCGCTCCTCGCCGACCCCGAGTTCTGGCTGCGGCTGCTCGGCATCGGCATGCTCAATCTCCTCCTCTCGGGCGACAACGCCCTCGTCATCGCGCTGGCGGTGCGGGCGCTGCCCAGGCGCAAGCGGCTGCTGGGACAGATCTGGGGCGCCGCCGGCGCGGTCGTGCTGCGGCTGATCTTCGTCGGGATCGTGAGCGTCCTCTTGAGAATCCCGCTGCTCCAGCTCGTCGGCGGGCTGCTCCTCGTGTGGATCGCGGTCAGGCTCGTCAGGCCTGAGACCGCCGGCGAGAGCCGGGTCCGCCGGGGCGCCTCCCTCTGGGAGGCGATCTGGATCATCATCGTGGCCGACGTGACGATGAGCCTCGACAACGTGCTCGCGATCGCGGCGACGGCCCACGGCGATTTTCTTCTCGTGATGTTCGGCATCGGGCTCTCGCTGCCGATCGTCATCTGGGGCGCCGGCCTCCTGGCGCTCCTGATGAACCGCTACACGTGGATCGTCTGGCTCGGCGGGGGCCTGCTCGGCTATGTCGCGGGCGAGATGCTGATCGAGGACCCGGTCGTCCAGCGCCGGCTCGGCGAGAGCGCCGCGTGGCTCCACTACGCGATTCCCATCGGCATCGGCGTGGCGGTGACGGCATTCGGATGGTGGCTCGGGCGCGGCCGCCGGCACGTCCATGTGCCGGAGAATCTCTGAGGCGCCGATGAGCACGCCCGGCCGCCGGCGAGCGGACGATCCCGCGGTCGAGCTCGGACCGATCAAGTCGACGCGGATCTACGAGGAGATCGTCCGGCAGGTCAAGCAGCTGATCGCGGAAGGACGCTTCAAGAGCGGTGATCGGCTGCCGCCGGAGCGCGAGCTCGCCGAGAAGTTCGTCGTCAGCCGCACCTCGGTGCGCGAAGCGTTGCGGACGCTGGAGAGCCTGGGACTCATCGACATCCGCCCGGGCGAGGGGACCTTCGTCCGCGAGGTGTCCATCGACGCGCTCGTCGGCCCACTGGCCCTGGTGATGACCTCGCAGCGGGAGGCGATCGGCGAGCTCTTCGAAGCCCGGCGGGTCCTCGAGCCGGCCATCGCCGCGTTCGCGGCGAGTCGCGCGACGCCCGACGAGGTCCAGGAGATGGAGCGGATCCTCGAGGACCAGGCGCGGGAGATCGCCGCCGGGCGCACCGGGCTCGCGCAGGACGCCGCGTTTCACGCCGCGGTCGGCACTGCTGCGCACAATCGCGCGATCACGCGGCTGGTGCACGCGATCATGGATCTCCTCACCCAGAGCCGCGAGGAGGCGATCAACACCCCGGGTCGTCCCACCCGCTCGCATCAAGACCATCGGCGAATCGTCCAGGCGATCGCGCGCCGGGACAGCGGCGCGGCGCGGCAGGCGATGCTCGATCATCTCGTCGCCGTGGAGGCGCTCGTGCTCGGCCCGACGCGGGAGCGCCCGCGGAGCGGCCGGTCGCGCGCTTGACCCGACCAGGGCGACTCCGTATACTCCGCGTCATGATTCGCACGAGGTCGCGAGTACCGCTCCTGGGCCTGATTCTGCTGGTACTGCCAGCCCTGCCTGGAGCATCCGCGACGTAAGCCGACAACGGATGCCACGGGCGGGGACGGCCCGTGGCGCAGGAACCCCTCAGAGGCCACGGGTCGAACGACCCGTGGCCTTTCGTGTCTGTGCAACCGTTTTCCGGGAATGCCGGGGAAAGCCAAATGAGAGAAGGCGCGGCGGTGGTAACGAGCGGTAGAATAATTGACACTGGTGCTCGTCATCCACTAACATCACAAGACTTTTTTGGTCATCGGGGACGGAGACCCGCGCCTATGACGAAATACGTCTACTTCTTCGGTGGGGGCCGTGCCGAAGGCTCCTCGGTCATGCGGAACCTGCTCGGTGGCAAAGGCTGCGAACTGGCGGAAATGACCAACCTCGGCATTCCCGTGCCGCCAGGATTCACCGTGACGACGCAGGCTTGGGCTCACTACAACCGATCCGGGCACGAGTGGCCCGAGGAGCTGTGGGAGCAGACCCTCGAAAACCTCCAGCGGGTCGAGTCCGCCGCGGACGCCGGATTCGGCGACCCCAAACGGCCCCTCCTCGTGTCGGTCCGCTCGGGCGCCCGCGTATCGATGCCCGGGATGATGGAGACGATCCTCAATCTCGGCTTGAACGACGCGACCGTCGAAGGCCTGGCGGCGCTCACCCGCAACGAGCGGTTCGCGTGGGACTGCTATCGGCGCTTCGTCACGATGTTCGGCGATGTCGTCCTCGGCGTTCGGCGCGAGATCTTCGACGCCGAGCTCGAGGCGACGAAATCGCGCCTGGGGGTCAAGACCGATCCGGAAGTTCCGGCGGCGGAGCTCAGAAAGCTGACCGACGCGTTCAAGAGCATCGTCAGCGAGCGGACGGGCCGCGCCTTCCCGGAAGACGTCAAGGAACAGCTCCGGCTGGCGATCAACGCCGTGTTCGACTCGTGGTTCGCGAAGAAGGCCACGGAGTATCGGCGCATCCACAACGTCCCGGAGGAGTGGGGCACGGCGGTGACCGTGATGGCCATGGTCTTCGGCAACCTGGGGGAGACGTCCGGCACCGGCGTCGGTTTCACGCGCGATCCCCGGACGGGCGAGCCGCGCTTCTACGCCGAGTTCCTCCCGAACGCTCAGGGCGAGGACGTCGTCGCGGGCATCCGCACGCCGCTGCCGATCGAGGCCCTGCACCAGCGGATGCCGGCGATCTACGACGAGGTCCTCGAGATCGCGGGTCGCCTGGAGCGCCACTACAAGGACATGCAGGACATCGAGTTCACCGTGCAGGAGGGCAAGCTCTATCTCCTGCAGACCCGCGCCGGCAAGCGCTCCGCGCGCGCGGCCGTCAAGGTGGCTCGGGATCTGGTCAACGAGCACGTGATCGACCAGCATACGGCCCTGCTCCGCGTGCGACCGCAGGAAGTGAACGAGGCGATCCGACCCGTCTTCGACGACCGTGACAAGTCCGCAGCGGTTCAGAAAGGACGGCTGCTGGCCCGCGGGCTGCCCGCGGCCCCCGGCGCGGCGGTCGGCAAGGCGGTGTTCGACGCCGATCGCGCGGTGGAGTGGGCGCGCGCGAACGAGAAGGTGATCCTCGTACGGCCCGAGACCTCGCCGGAAGACGTGGCGGGGATGTACGCCGCGGAGGGGATCGTCACCTCGCGGGGCGGCCGGACGTCGCACGCGGCCGTGGTCGCGGTCGGGATGGGCAAGGCCTGCGTGGTCGGGGCCGCCGAGATCGTCGTGGACGAGCACCGCCGTGTCTTCGAGGTCGGGGGGCGCATCGTCCGGGAAGGTGACTGGATCTCGGTCGACGGCGGCACGGGCGAGGTCCTTCTCGACACCGTCAAGACCGTCGAGGGCGAGCTCGGCGACGAGGTTCGCGAGCTCCTGGCCTGGGCGGATCGCTACAGGACGGAAGGGCTCGGCGTGCGAGCCAACGCCGACACGCCCACCGATGCCCAGCGCGCGCGCGAGTTCGGCGCCGAAGGGATCGGGCTCGTCCGCACCGAGCACATGTTCTTCGCGCCCGATCGCATCCCGATCGTCCGCGAGATGATCATGGCCGCCGACCAGGCCACGCGTCGCGCCGCGCTCGAGAAGCTCCGACCGTTCCAGCGTGACGACTTCATGGGCATCTTCCGCGCCATGAACGGGCTCCCGGTGACCGTCCGCCTCCTCGACCCGCCCCTCCACGAGTTCCTGCCGAATCACAAGGAGTACAAGGAGCTCATCGAGACGCGAAGCCGCCTGGAAGCGCTCGGGATCAACCCCGAAGAGCAGGCTCGCCTCGAGACGATCATCGCCAATGTCGAGAAGCTGCGGGAGGCCAACCCGATGCTCGGCCATCGAGGCTGCCGGCTCGGGATCACCCATCCCGAGATCTACGGCATGCAGGTCCGCGCCATCATGGAGGCCGCCTGCACGGTCGCCGAGCAAGGCATTCACGCCGAGCCCGAGATCATGATCCCACTCACCGGGACCGTCGGCGAGATGAAGGAGACCTTCCAGCAGACCAAGCGCGTCGCCGACGGCGTCATCGCCGAGACGGGTGTTCCGGTGAAATATCTGATCGGCACGATGATCGAAGTGCCGCGGGCGGCGCTGATCGCCGCGCAGATCGCCGAGTTCGCCGAGTTCTTCTCGTTCGGGACCAACGACCTGACCCAGCTCACCTACGGCTACAGCCGCGACGACGTCGCGAAGTTCCTGCCGAAGTATCTCGATATGGGCCTGGTCCCCCACGATCCGTTCTCGGTCCTCGACCAGGAGGGGGTCGGCGAGATGGTCAAGATCGGGATCGAGCGCGGGCGCAGTCGGCGGCCCAATCTGAAGATCGGGATCTGCGGCGAGCACGGCGGCGAGGCCTCGTCGGTCGAGTTCTGCCACCGCGTGAAGATGACCTACGTGTCGTGCTCGCCCTACCTCATTCCCGGCGCGCGGCTCGCCGCGGCGCAGGCGCGCATCAGGGAGCGCCAGGTCGGCGGCAGCGGGGACTACCGTTTTTAGGCTCGAACTCGAGGAGGACGCGAAGTGAAAATGCCCGGGGCCCGAATCGTTCTGGAGTGCCTCAAGCGCCAGGGTGTCGACCTCGTGTTCGGTCTGCCCGGCGGCGCGGTACTCCCCATCTACGACGCCCTGTACGATTTCGAGGGCCTACGGCACATCCTCGTACGCCAGGAAGCCGCCGCCGGACACGCGGCGGAAGGGTACGCGCGGACGTCCGGCCGGGTGGGCGTGTGCCTCGTGACCTCGGGTCCCGCCGCGACGAATCTGGTGACGGCCCTGCAGGACGCGATGATGGACTCGATCCCGATCGTCGCCTTCACCGGCCAGGTGCCGACGCACCTCATCGGCAACGACGCGTTCCAGGAGGCGGACAACGTCGGGATCACGCGCCCGTGCACGAAGCACAACTTCCTCGTGAAGGACGGCAACGACCTGGGCCCCATCATCCGGGAGGCGTTCCACATCGCGTCGACCGGGCGTCCGGGGCCCGTCCACGTGGACCTGCCGAAGGACATCCTCGTCAAGGAGTGGGATCTCGTCTGGCCCGAGCGGGTCCAGATGCGCTCGTACAACCCGAACTACGACGGGCACCCCGGTCAGATCAAGCGCGCGGCCAAGCTCCTGGCGCGCGCGAAGAAGCCCGTGCTCTACGTCGGCGGCGGCGTGATCTCGGCCGACGCGAGCGCCGAGCTCCGTGAGCTGGCCGAGCTTGGGCAGTTCCCGCTGACTCAGACCTTGATGGGCCTCGGGGCGTTTCCAATGGAGCATCCGCTCTCGCTCGACATGCTGGGCATGCACGGGAGCTACTACGCCAACATGGCGGTGCACCACTCGGACGTCCTGGTCGCCATCGGCGCGCGGTTCGACGATCGGGTGACCGGCAAGGTCGACGCGTTCGCCCCGAACGCGGAGATCGTCCACATCGACATCGACCCGTCCTCGATCTCGAAGAACATCAAGGTCGGCGTGCCGATCGTCGGCGACTGCCGCCGGGTTCTCGTCAAGCTGGTGGAGGCCTTCCGCGAGGAGCTGAAGGACGAGCTGTCGCCGGTTGTCCGTGAAGGCCGCCGCCAGTGGGCGGCCCAGATCGCCCAGTGGAAGCACGACGTCCCGTTCCAGTACGAATGGAGCGACGACGTCGTCAAGCCACAGTACGTCATCCAGGAGATCTCCAACGCGACCGGCGGCGAGGCCTTCATCGTCACCGGCGTCGGCCAGCACCAGATGTGGACGGCGCAGTACTACAAGTTCAAGCATCCGCGGATGTGGTGCACCTCCGGCGGTCTCGGCACGATGGGCTACGGGCTGCCCACCGCGATGGGCGTCCAGGCGGCCAACCCGGGTAAGCTCGTCATCAACATCGACGGCGACGGGTCGTTCCAGATGAACAGCCAGGAGCTCGCCACCTGCTTCACCGAGGGGCTGCCGGTCAAGACCGTGATCATCAACAACGGTGGCCACGGGATGGTCCGGCAGTGGCAGCGGATCATCTACAAGGAGCGGTACTCCGCGATCGACCTGCCGCAGATCCCGGACTGGGTGCGCCTGGCCGAGGCGTACGGCTGCGTGGGGCTGCGCGTGACGAAGCCGAGCGAGCTCGTGCCGGCCATCGAGAAGATGATCGCGACACCGGCCCCGGTCATCCTCGACGTGTGCGTCGACAAGGACGAGTGCGTGTTCCCGATGGTGCCGGCCGGCGGCGCCAACACCGACATGATCCTGACGCCGCCCACCCGCGAGGTGCGGGACAAGGCGGCGAAGTCGCAGACGGGGTTCTGATGCAAAACGGCAGCGAGCCCCGCAAGCACACGATCTCGGTCATGGTCGAGAACAAGTTCGGCGTGCTCTCGCGTGTCGCCGGCCTGTTCTCGGCGCGCGGCTACAACATCGAGAGCCTGTCGGTTGGCGAAACGCTCGACCCGTCGGTGTCGCGGATGACGCTCGTCGTGCGCGGTGATGAGTTCGTCATCGAGCAGGTGACGAAGCAGTTGCACAAGCTGATCGACGTGATCAAGGTGACCGACCTGACCGACGAGGGCCACGTCGAGCGCGAGCTGGTCCTCATCCGCGTCAACGCCGAGCCGTCGAACCGGGCGGAGATCCTCCGGACGGCCGAGATCTTCCGGGCGCGGGTCGTGGACGTGACGCCGGTCTCATTCGTCCTGGAGGCCACCGGGGACGAGGGCAAGCTCGAGGCGCTACTCGAGCTGCTGCGGCCGATCGGAATCCAGGAACTGGTCCGGACGGGTAAGGTCGCGATCGCGCGCGGCCCGAAGACGCGCGTGCGCCGCGTCGAGGCCCCCAAGAAGCCGCGCGTCGCGGATGACCCGAAGGTGGTCGGCTTCGCCGACTAGAATAGTAGCCGCGCCTCGGCCGGCGGGGCCCCAGCCCCGCGAGGGCCTGCAGCGCGCACTACCGCCAAGAAAGGACACGAGATGCCCGCGAAGATCTACTACGACCAGGACGCCGATCTCGGCCTGCTCAAGGGGCGGAAGATCGCGATCATCGGCTACGGCAGCCAGGGGCACGCCCACGCGCTCAACCTCAAGGACTCGGGGCAGGACGTCGTCGTCGGGCTCTACAAGGGCTCGAAGAGCTGGGCGAAGGCCGAGAAGGAAGGGCTCCGGGTCGCGACCGTCAACGAGGCGGCGCAGATGGCCGACGTGATCATGATCCTGCTCCCGGACCAGAGCCAGCGCCACGTGTTCGAGACCGAGATCAAGGGCGGCCTGGGCAAGGGCAAGATGCTCATGTTCGCCCACGGCTTCAACATCCACTTCAACCAGGTCGTCCCGCCGCCCGAGGTCGACGTCACCATGATCGCGCCCAAGGCGCCGGGCCACGTCATGCGCGACCTTTTCAGCCAGGGCCCGGGCGTTCCGGCGCTCCTCGCCGTGTACCAGGACGTCTCCGGCCGGGCGCGCGACCTCGGGCTCGCGTACGGCAAGGGCGTGGGCTGCACGCGCGCGGGCGTGATCGAGACGACGTTCAAGGAAGAGACCGAGACCGACCTGTTCGGCGAGCAGACCACCCTCTGCGGCGGCATCTCGCACCTCATCAAGGCCGCCTACGAGACCCTCGTCGAGGCGGGCTACCAGCCGGAGGTCGCCTACTTCGAGTGCATGCACGAGATGAAGCTGATCGTCGACCTCTTCTACCAGGGCGGGCTCGCGTACATGCGCTATTCCGTATCGGACACGGCCGAGTACGGCGACTACACGCGCGGTCCGCGGGTCGTCAGCGACGCGACCAAGGCCGAGATGAAGAAGATTCTCGGCGAGATCCAGTCCGGCCAGTTCGCGCGCGAGTGGGTGCTGGAAAACCAGGCCAACCGCGCCGGCTTTCTTGCGATGCGGCGGCGTGACGCCGAGCATCCGATCGAGGAGGTCGGCAAGCGTCTGCGCTCGATGATGGCGTGGATCGCGCCGCCGCGAATGGGATGATGTCGAAGCTTCCCGTCGCGCGCGAGGGCTGGCCCTTCATCGCGATTCCGGCGGCGATCGCCGCCGGGCTCGCGCTGACCGGCCGGCGCGCCCTCGCGGTACCCTTCGTGGCGGCGTCGCTGGCCTCCCTCGGCTTCTTCCGCGACCCGGAGCGGGAGACGCCGGCCATTCCCGGCGCGGTGCTGTCGCCGGCCGACGGCCAGGTGATGTCCGTCGATGAGCTCGACGACCCGTTCGTCGGCCCGTCCGTGCGCGTCGCCACCTTCCTGTCGCCGCTCGACGTGCACGTCAACCGCGCGCCCATCGCCGGCCTCGTCGTCGCCGTCACCTATTCGCGCGGCCGCTTCCTCGCGGCCTATCAGGCGGAGGCGGGGCAGGCGAACGAGCGCTGCGTCGTCAATCTCCAGGGCGACAGCATCAGGGTCACGGTGGTCCAGATCGCCGGCGCGGTCGCGCGGCGCATCGTGTGCCGCGTGGGCCCGGGAGACAAGCTCTCGGCGGGCGAGCGCTTTGGGATGATCCGCTTCGGCTCCCGCACCGACTGCTACATGCCGCGCGGCACGCCGGTGCACGTCCACGCCGGCGACCGGGTCACCGGCGGCGTCACCGTCCTGGGAGCGGCCTCGTGATCCGGCGTCACAAGGGACCGCGGCGGCGACGGTGGCACGAGCTTCGCGAGAAACGCGGGCGGGGCATCGTCCTGCTGCCGAGCCTCCTCACCACCGGCAATCTCTTCTGCGGCTTCTTCGCGCTCCTGCTCACGGTGGAGGGGCGGTTCTCCGAGGCGGCGCTGGCGATCTTCGTCGCGATGGTCATGGATCTGCTCGACGGACGGGTCGCGCGGCTGATGAAGGCCACCAGCCAGTTCGGGGTAGAGTTCGATTCGCTGGCCGACGTCGTCTCCTTCTGCGTGGCCCCCGCGTTCCTCGTCTATTCCTTCGCGCTCAAGGACCTGAGCCGCCCGGCGTGGTTCGGCGCCTTCCTGTTCGTGATCTGCGGCGCGCTCAGGCTCGCGCGCTTCAACGTCCAGACCGGCACCGTCGATCGGCGCTTCTTCATCGGGCTCAGCACGCCGGCGGCGGCCGGCGTGATCGCGTCGAGCGTGGTGCTGCTCGGTGACGAGCCTCTGGAGCGATGGGCGCAGATCGCCCTGGCGGTCGCCTCCGGTGTGCTCGCCCTGCTCATGGTCTCCACGTTCCGCTACTGGAGCTTCAAGGAGGTCCACTTCGTGCGGCGCCGACCGGTGCAGACGCTGCTGGTCGTCGTCCTGGCCATCATGATCGTGGCCACCAAGCACGACGTCTTCCTCTTCGCGCTCTTCACCGGCTACGCGATTTCCGGGCCGGTGCGACGCGTGCTCGTCGGGCGTTCGCTCTCGGCGCCAGCCGAGCTGACCAGCAAGGAATCGTCCTAGGAGGCCGTATGGACCGCGTCATCGTCTTCGACACGACGTTGCGGGACGGCGAGCAGGCCCCCGGCTTCTCCATGAACACGATGGAGAAGCTCGAGATGGCGCGGCAGCTGGCCCGGCTCCAGGTCGACGTCATCGAGGCCGGCTTCCCAATCTCGTCGGACGAGGATTTCGAGGCCACTCGCCAGGTGGCCCGCCAGGTCGGAACCCTGGACAACGCGCCGTCCATCTGCGGCCTCTCCCGCGTCGGGCTCGCCGACATCGACCGCTGCTGGGAAGCGGTGAAGTACGCCCGGAAGCCACGGATCCACACGTTCGTCGCGACGTCCGACATCCACTTGAAGTACAAGCTGCGGAAATCGCGGGCCGAGGTCCTCAAGGCGGCGGTCGACGCGGTCCGCCACGCGCGCGCGTACTGCGAGGACGTGGAGTTCTCGCCGGAGGACGCCTCGCGCTCGGATTTCGATTACATGTGCGACGTCCTGTCGGCGACGATCGAGGCCGGCGCCCGCACGATCAACATCCCCGACACCGTCGGCTACGCGATCCCGCGCGAATGGGGCGAGCGCATCGCGCGGATCCACGAGAAGGTGGAGGGACTCGACCGTGTCGTCCTCTCCGTCCACTGCCACAACGACCTCGGGCAGGCGGTGGCGAACTCGCTGACTGCCATCATGCACGGCGCCCGGCAGGTGGAGTGCACCATCAACGGGATCGGCGAGCGCGCGGGCAACGCGTCGCTCGAGGAGATCGTGATGGCGCTCCGGACGCGCAAGGATTTCTTCGGCGTCGACACGCGGGTGCGGACCGAGGAGATCTTCAAGGCCTCGCGCCTCCTCTCCCACATCACGGGCGTCCACGTGCAACCGAACAAGGCGATCGTCGGCGAGAACGCCTTCGCCCACGAGGCCGGCATCCATCAGGACGGGGTCCTCAAGGAGAAGCTCACCTACGAGATCATGCGACCCGAGGACATCGGCCGCCCGTCGAACAAGCTCGTCCTCGGCAAGCACTCCGGGCGCGCCGCGCTCGCCTCACGGCTCAAGGAGCTCGGCTTCTCGCTCGCCGGCTCGGAGCTCGACCGGGCGTTCAAGGCGTTCAAGGATCTCGCGGACCGGAAGAAGGAGGTCTACGACGAGGACCTGATGGCGATCGTCACCGACGAGGCCACGCAGGGAGAAGCGCTCTACGAGCTCGACTACCTCCACGTCATCAGCGGGACGGGGGTCGTGCCGTCGGCGACAGTGCGCCTGAAGAAGGAAGGGCAGACGTACCAGGACTCCGGGGTCGGCGACGGGCCGGTCGACGCGGTGCTGGCGGCGATCGACGCCATCACCGGCCTCAAGGGTCGGCTACAGGACTACTCGCTGCGCTCCGCCACCTCCGGCAAGGACGCGATCGGCGAGGTCGCGATGAAGATCGATTTCGACGGCACGGTGGTCTCGGGCAAGGGCGCCTCGACCGACGTCATCGAGGCCAGCGCGCGCGCGTACCTCAGCGCCCTGAACCGAATCGCGCGCTCGTCGTCCCAGCGAATGAAGGAAGTCGGCCCCTAGGAGGTCAGGTGATGGCGACCTACAGGATCGCGGTTCTGCCGGGGGACGGAATCGGCCAGGAGGTCACGCCCGAGGCGGTCCGCGTGCTCGAGGCCGTGGGCAAGGGCACGGGCACCGGGTTCGAATTCGAGCGCGGGCTCGTGGGCGGGGCGGCGATCGACGCGACGGGCAAGCCGCTGGCCCCGGGGACGCTCGAGCTCTGCCGCGGGGCGCACGCGATCCTCTTCGGCGCGGTCGGCGGCCCCAAGTGGGACGACGTGCCCCACGAGCAGCGGCCCGAGCGAGGCCTCCTGACGATCCGCAAAGAGCTGGACCTCTACGCGAATCTCCGTCCGGCCAAGTGCTTTTCGATGCTCGTCGACGCCTCGCCGCTCAAGCGGCAGGTGGTCGAGGGGACCGATCTCATGGTCATCCGCGAGCTGACGGGCGGGCTCTACTTCGGCGAGCCCCGGGGGGTCGAGCGCTTCGCCGACGGCGGCGCGCGGGCGATCAATACGATGGCCTACACCTCGCGCGAGGTCGAGCGCATCGCCCGGATCGGCTTCGACGTCGCCCGCAAGCGCCGCCGGCGCCTCACCTCGGTCGACAAGGTGAACGTGCTCGTGGTGTCGCAGCTCTGGCGCGAGGTGGTGACGCGTGTCGGTCGCGAGTATCCGGACGTGACGCTCGACCACGTCCTGGTCGACAACTGCGCGATGGCCCTCGTGCACCGGCCCACGCAGTTCGACACGATTGTGACCGAGAACACCTTCGGTGATATTTTGTCGGATGAGGCCGCGATCCTCGCGGGATCGATGGGGATGTTGCCCTCGGCGTCGCTCGGCGGGTCGGTCGGCCTCTACGAGCCGGTTCACGGCACCGCGCCCGACATCGCCGGCAAGGGCATTGCGAACCCGATCGCGGCGATTCTCTCGGCGGCGATGCTGCTGCGCTACTCGCTCAACATGGAGAAGGACGCCGACCGGATCGAGCACGCGGTCCTCCGGGTGCTCGAGCAGGGGCATCGCACCGCGGACATCGTCGCGCAGGGGGCGCGAGCAACCGGCACCCGGGAGATGGGAGACCTGATCGTGCGCGAGCTGGAGCGTCAGTACTGATGGCGTCCGGACTCTCGATCGCCGTGGTGGGCGCCACGGGCGCCGCCGGGCAGACCACGCTCCGGATCCTCGAGGAGCGAAAGTTCCCGGTGCGCGAGCTCCGCGCGTTCGCCTCGGAGCGGTCGGTGGGCAAGACCGTGACCTTCCGCGGCGAGCCGGTCACGATCCAGCGGGTCGAGCCGGCGGCATTCAAGGGCGTGGACATCGCCTTCTGCTCGGCCGGCTCGGCGCAGTCGAAGGAATATGCGCCGATGATCGTCAAGGCCGGCGCGACCGTGATCGACAAATCGAACGCTTTCCGGATGGACCCGGCTGTGCCGCTCGTCGTCCCCGAGATCAACGCTCACGCGGCACGGAGTCACCGCGGGATCCTGGCGTGTCCGAACTGCACGACGATCGTGACGGTGATGCCGCTCAAGCCGCTGCACGACGCGGGACGGCTCACCCGCGTGATCGCGACGAGCTTCCAGGCGGTCTCCGGCGCCGGCGTCAACGGCATCGCCGAGCTGCGGGAACAGACTCTCGCGTGGGCCCGGGGTGAGGCCATGGTCGCGCGCCACTTTCCCCACCAGATTGCCTTCAACCTCGTCCCGGCCATCGACCGCATCGGCCCCGACGGCTATACCGCCGAGGAGATGAAGCTGGTGAACGAGACACGCAAGATCCTCGAGGCGCCGGGGCTGCCGGTGGCGCCGACCACCGTGCGGGTGCCGGTTTTCACGTCCCATTCGATCTCGGTCACCGCCGAGACCGAGGTGAAGATCACGGCCGGCCGTGCTCGCGATCTCTTCGCTCGATTCCCCGGGCTCAAGCTCTGGGACGACCCCGCGCAGCACCGCTATCCGATGCCGATCGCGGTCGAGGGGCAGGACGACTGTTTCGTTGGCCGGATCCGCGAAGACCTGTCGAGCCCGAACGGACTGAGCTTCTGGGTGGTCGGCGACCAACTGCGCAAAGGCGCGGCCACGAATGCGGTCCAGATCGCCGAGCTGCTGCTCCACTCCTAGGAGAGCGTCGGGCAGGCGCGGCCCGGAAGGTCGGCGCTAGTGTCCCTCCGTCGCTACCTTCGCCGCCGCTTCCGCCGTTACGATCGATTCCACCTGGCGGTGTTCTTCACCATCCTGGTGGTGGCGTACGTCGCCGTGCCGCAGGTCGTACGGTTCGTCGACGCCGTCCGCGGATACGATCCCGCCTACTATGAGCCCAAAGACTTCGAGCGCCAGGCCTGGATCAAGAGCCAGGTCGCGCCGACGGTGATCCCGGGATTCTCGTGGGAGATCATGATCGACGTCATCCTGTTCCTTCTCGTGGCCGTCGTCTGGCTCACCTTCGTCCCGGCGCGAAGCCCGGGACGACACCCGCCGCCGCCGCGATAGCCTCGGCCCGTTCGACCTTCCGTCTGGTGCTGTCCTACGACGGCACGGACTACCACGGCTGGCAGGCCCAGGCCGGCGCCCGCACCGTGCAGGGGACCCTGGTCCAGGCGGCGCGTGACCGCTTCGGCGCCGACACGCGCGTGACCGGCGCGAGCCGGACCGACGCGGGTGTCCACGCGCTTGGGCAGGTCGCGTCGCTGACCACGGCGGCACGCATCACCGCGGCGGGTCTTCGTGGGGCCCTCAACGCCGACTTGCCGCGCGACATCCGCGTGCTCGACGCGCAGGACGCGCCGGCCGGCTTCGACGCGCGGCGCGCCGCGAGCGGCAAGCGCTACGCCTTCCTCATCGACAACGGCCCGATCGCGAATCCGCTCCTGTCCCGCTACGCCTGGCACGTCCCTCAGCCGCTCGATGTCGCCGCGATGCGACGCGCTCTCCTGGCCCTTCGTGGCCGCCACGACTTCGGCGCGTTCTGCGCGGCGCCCGGCCGCGAGAAGGATCCGGTCTGCGTCGTGCGCGCGCTCCATGTGATCCGCCGGAAGGAGCGGCTCGCGGTGCTGCTGTCGGCCGATCGGTATCTCCATCATATGGCGCGCAACATCGTCGGCAGCGTGGTCGCGGTCGGCCGCGGAGCGCGCGATGCCGCCTGGCTCGGCGCGGTCCGCGAGTCGCGCGACCGCAAACAGGCGGGCCCGACGGCCCCGGCTCAAGGCCTCGCACTGATCCGCGTGATGTACTCACGCTAGTGCGCTGGCGCCACCGAACGCTCCGGCGGCGGGCCCGCGTCCGGCGAGGCATGCTGCGCGGTGCGATCCGGTATTGACTGGTGAGCGGGCGAGAGTCTTCCGCCCCTGGAGGGCCCGGGACGGTTGGGGCAATTCGCATCGGGAATATGGTAAACTCTCGCTGCACTTGACCTTTTGGAGCCTATGCACCAGACCCTGTTGACGGTCGCGATCATCGGCTACGTCGCCGCGACGGGTCTCGCCTTGGCCTACCTGGTCCAGCGGGAGGAGTTGCTGCACCGCTTGGCCGCCCTGGCGACCCTGACGGCCTGGGTACTGCACACCGTCGCCCTGCTGACCTTGGCGATCGATCTGGGGCGCCCCCCGCTGGCCAGCATGCCTGAAGCCGTCTCGGTCTCTGTCTGGGTCGTCGTGCTGCTGGAGATGTGGATCGAGCGTCGCTACGGGCTCTCGGTCCTGGGCGCATTCGTCCTGCCCGTCGCCCTCGTGTTCAGCCTGCAGTCGACGCCGACGCGCTCGCTCATCGGGCCGACCCTCAGCGGCGCGTGGCTGTGGGTCCACATCGGACTGGCCCTCGTGGGCATCGCGGCGCTCGTGCTCAACTTCGCCGGCGCCGTCATGTATCTGCTGCAGGAGCACCAGCTCAGGACGAAGCGGCCGGGGACGTTCTACTACAGCCTTCCGGCGCTGGCCACCCTCGATCGGCTCACGTATCGGACCCTCGCCTTCGGGTTTCCCTTCTTGACGACCGGCTTGATCCTGGGCGTTCTCTGGGCGGGAACAGCCTGGGGCAGCGTCTTCACGTTCGACCCGCTCGCCCTCTCGTCCTACGTCGCGTGGGCGGTGTACGCGGCGACCCTGGCCGGACGCGCTGCGGGCGGCTGGCACGGCCGCCGCGCCGCGTATTTCGCGCTGGTTGGATTCGCCGTCCTCATGCTGACCCTCGGCGCCGGCCTGTTCCTGCCCGGAAAGCACGGCGGGTAGATGGCGCTCTTCGTCGCGGGCCTCTCGCACCGGAACGCTCCGGTCGAGCTGCGCGAGCAGCTGGCCGTCGACGAGGACAAGCTGCGCGAGCTGCTGGGCGACATCGCCGCCGCGGGCGTCGTCCGCGAGGCGATCATCCTCTCGACCTGCAACCGGGTCGAGGTGTACGCGGTGGCCGACGTGCCCGGCGAGGCGCGCGCCACGACGTTCCGCCAGCTCTGCCGCCACCGCGGCGTGGAGCCGGCCTCGGTGGAAGCGGTCCTCTACACCTACGCCGAGGGGGACGCGGTGCGCCACGCGTTCCGCGTCGCGTCGAGCCTCGATTCGATGGTGATCGGCGAGCCGCAGATCCTCGGCCAGGTGAAGGACGCCTTCGCGCTCGCCCAATCGTGCGAGGCGGTCGGCCCCGCGCTCCACTCGCTGTTCACGCAAGCGTTCGCGGTCGCGAAGAAGGTCCGGACCGAGACGGAGATCGCGCGGCACGCGGTGTCGGTCTCGTTCGCCGCGGTCGAGCTGGCCAAGAAGATCTTCGGCGGGCTCGAGGGCAAGGCCGTCCTCCTGGTCGGCGCGGGCAAGATGAGCGAGCTCGCCGCCCGCCACCTCGTCGAGCAGGGCGTGTTCCCGGTCTACGTCACCAACCGGACGTGGGCGCGCGCCCAGGAGATGGCGCGCGCGCTCTCGGGCACCGCCGTGCCCTTCGACGAGCTCTCGACCGCGCTCGCCGCGGTGGACATCGTCATCACGTCCACGGCTGCGCCCGAGCCGGTGATCCGGCGCGAGATGGTCCAGCGCGTCATGCACGGGCGACGCGGACGCGCGCTGTTCTTCATCGACATCGCCGTCCCGCGCGACGTGGAAGGCGCCGTCGACTCGCTCGACGGCGTGTACTGCTACGACATCGACGACCTGAAGCAGGTCGTCGACGCGAACATCCGCGAGCGAGTCCGCGAAGCGCACCGCGCCGAGGCGCTGATCGACCGCGAGGTCGCGAAGTTCCTGGCGAAGCAGGGCGACGTCGAGGTGATCCCCACCATCGTGTCGCTCCGGGAGCGGCTCGAGGCGATTCGAACCGGCGAGGTCAAGCGGACGCTCGCGCGGCTTCCCGGGGCGACACCCGAGACGCGCGAGGCGATCGAGGCCCTGTCGACGGCGATCGTGAACAAGATCCTGCACGCGCCGATCACCAAGCTCCGGGAATCGTCCCGCGCCGGCTCGCCCCGGTCGTGGCTCGAGCTCGTCCACGAGCTCTTCGGTTTGACACGACGATGAAACCTGCCTGCGCTTTACCGGCGAGGGTTGATCGGGCGTGTCGGAGCCGGCTCGCGTCTATCTCAGGCCACCCTCGGTCCAAGGCATGCTCATGGCCCCCGCTACAATAACCATCAAGATCGGAACGCGCGGAAGCCCGCTCGCGCTGATGCAGGCCGAGAGCGTCGCCGCGCCGTTGCGCGCGCTGGGCAGCGACGTCGCGATCGTGCCGGTACGGACCGAGGGCGACCGGCGTCTCGAGGTCCAGCTGGCGACGATCGGCGGCAAGGGGCTCTTCGTGCGCGAGATCGAGGAGATGCTCCTCGCCGGCGCGCTCGACTGCGCCGTGCACAGCCTCAAGGATCTCCCGGCCGAGACGCCGGCGGGCCTCGCGCTCGCGGCGTTCCCCGAGCGCGAAGATCCGCGCGACGTCCTCGTGACGCGTGAGGCCCGCCGGTTCGAGGACCTGCGCCCGGGGGCGCGCCTCGGCACCGCCAGCCCGCGCCGGCGCGCGCTCGCGCTGGCGCTGCGCGCGGATCTCGTCGTCGAGCCGATCCGCGGCAACGTGGGCACCCGGCTCGGCAAGCTCGAGAGCGAGGGGCTGGACGGCGTCCTGCTCGCGGCGGCCGGGCTCAAGCGGCTCGGCGTGGCGCCGAGGCACGTGCAGGCGCTCGATCCAGACGCGTTCGTGCCGGCCGTTGGCCAAGGAGTCCTGGCCGTCGAGACTCGAGCCGACGATCGGCGCGTGCTGGCCGTCCTGAGCCGACTCGATCACGCCGCGACGCGCGCGTGCGCGCTGGCCGAGCGCGCGTGCCTCGGTCGTCTGGGTGCGTCGTGCAGCTCGCCGGTGGCCGCCCACGCCGTCCTGGACGGCACGAGGCTCCGGATGACCGCGCTCGTCGCGAGCGACGATGGGCGCAAGGTTCTCCGCGCTACCGCCTCCGGCGCCGCCGACGACGCGGAGCGCCTGGGCCGGCGAGCCGCCGAATCGCTGCTCGAACAAGGCGCAGCCACGGTGGCGCCGCTCAGGCCGGTGATCTGATGGGGCGAGTCGGTCGCGCGACCGTGGAGCGGCCCCTCGAGGGGCGGACGATCGTCGTCACCCGCGCGCGCGCCCAGGCGCAGCGATTCGTCGAGATCCTGGAGGCCGCGGGCGCGCGCGTGCTGCAGGCGCCGACGATCGTGATCGAGCCGCCGGCGTCGTGGGAGCCGCTCGACACGGCCATCGCCGCGCTCGAGTCGTTCGCGTGGGTGATCTTCACGAGCGTGAACGGCGTGGCCATGGTGGACCGGCGTCTGGCGGCGCGGGGCACCCCGTGGACGGCGATCGCCCGCAAGCGGGTGGCGGCGATCGGGCCGGCGACGGCGGACGCGCTCGCCGAGCACGGCGTCCGGCCCGAGGTCGTCCCGTCCGAGTACCGCGCCGAGGCGCTGGTCGACCGGCTTCGCACCGTCGTCGGGCCGGGAGACCGGGTGCTGCTGCCGAGGGCGAAGGAGACGCGCGACGTGCTGGTCGTCGAGCTCCGCCGGCTCGGCGCGGCCGTGACCGAGGTGCCGGCGTACCAGACCCGGCGCATCGACGACGGGGTCGTCCGTCTGCGCGAGGCGCTCGCGTCGGGCGCCGTCGACGCCGTCACGTTCACGAGCTCGTCCACCGCCCGGAATTTCGCCGAGCAGTTCAGCGACGAGGAGCGGAGCGCCTGGCGCGGGCGCATCACCGTCGCCTCCATCGGCCCGATCACGGCGGCGACGGCCGCCGAATACGGCCTGTCGACCGATGTCATGCCGAGCGAGTACACGATCCCCGCGCTCGCGCGGGCGCTCGCCGATTACTTCGCCCGTGCCGCCTGGAATGCCGGCCGCCGACCCAGAAGGAGCGTGTGATGGCCCCTGCGATGTTCCGTCCGAGACGTCTGCGCGAGAAACCGCTGCTGCGCAAGCTGATCCGTGAGACCGCGCTGGCGGTCGACGATCTCATCTATCCGCTCTTCATCGTCCACGGCCGCGGCGTTCGGGAGCCGATCGGCTCGATGCCCGGCCAGTTTCGCCTCTCCATCGACGAGATGGTGAAGGACATGAAGGACATCGCGAGCATGGGGATCCCGGGCGTCCTCCTGTTCGGGCTCCCGGTCGAGAAGGATCCGCGCGGCTCGGAGGCGTACGCCGAGGATGGCATCGTGCAGCAGGCGGTGCGGGCGGTGAAGGACGTGGTGCCCGACCTGCTGGTCGCCACCGACGTGTGCCTCTGTCAGTACACGAGCCACGGACACTGCGGCGTCGTCGAGGGCGGCACCGTACGCAACGACCCGACGCTCGAGCTGCTGGCGCGCGTCGCGGTCTCGCACGCGGACGCCGGCGCGGACATGATCGCGCCCTCGGACATGATGGATGGCCGGGTCGGCGCGATCCGCGAGGCGCTCGACGAGGCGAGCTTCACCGACACGCCGATCATGGCCTACTCGGCGAAGTACGCCTCGAGCTTCTACGGCCCCTTCCGGGACGCCGCGGACTCGGCGCCGCAATTCGGCGACCGGCGGTCGTATCAGATGGATCCGGCGAACTCCGCCGAGGCCATGCGCGAGATCGCGCTCGACCTCGACGAGGGCGCGGACATCGTCATGGTCAAGCCGGCGCTGCCGTACCTGGACATCATCTCTCGGGCGAAGGCGGAGTTCGGCGTGCCGCTGGCCGCCTATTCGGTCTCGGGCGAGTACGCGATGATCCGGGCCGCGGGCCGCCTGGGCTGGCTCGACGAGGAGCGCGCGATGATGGAGGCGCTCACGGCCATCCGTCGCGCGGGCGCCGACGTGGTGATCACCTACTTCGCCCGCGACGCCGCGCGTCTTCTCGAGCGTGGCGGTGTGAGCTGAGCCATGGCTCTGCGTGGCGAAGCGAACCCTTCAATTCTGAACCGCGTGAGCTGAGCTGAGGACGTGCGTATCTCAGCGAAGGGCGAGTATGCGATCCAGGCGGTGCTGGACCTGTCGCTCCACCGGGAGCGCGGCCTCACCGCCATTCAGGAGATCGCGCGGCGGCAGGCGATCCCGCAGCGCTATCTCGAGCAGGTGTTGCTCGCGCTGAAGCGCGCCGGTCTGTTGACGTCCAAGCGAGGGTCAGCGGGCGGCTACCAGCTCACCCGGCCGCCGGAGGACATCACGGTGGGGGACGTTCTGAGAGCGGTGGAGGGGACCGCCGCGCCCTTCGAGGCGCAGCGCCGCGGTGGCCGGGGCAC
The DNA here is from genome assembly GCA_003220495.1 of Candidatus Rokuibacteriota bacterium. Classification (GTDB taxonomy): domain Bacteria; phylum Methylomirabilota; class Methylomirabilia; order Rokubacteriales; family CSP1-6; genus AR31. The sequence goes on from QHSP01000022.1 coordinate 85,037, forward strand.
GGGCGAGCGCCACGATCTGTCCGAGCTCTGGGACGAGATCTCGAACGCGGTCTCGAAGGTGGTCGATCAGCTCACCTTCGGCGATCTTGCCGTCCGGGCGCTCGCGCGCCGGAGCGCCGCGCGTCCGATGTACCACATATGACCGCGCCGCCAAAGATCGCGAAGTCGGTGCTCGAGCTGGTCGGCCGGACTCCGATGGTCCGGCTGAACCGCCTGCCCAAGCCGGGCGGCGCGGTGGTCGCGGCTAAGGTCGAGTCGCTCAATCCCGGGGGAAGCGTCAAGGACCGCATCGCCGTCGCCATGCTCGAGGACGCCGAGCGGCGCGGCGTGCTCAAGCCCGGCGCGACGATCGTCGAGCCGACCAGCGGCAATACCGGCATCGGGCTCGCGATGGCGGCCGCGGTGCGCGGCTACCGGCTGATCCTGACGATGCCCGATGACATGAGCGTCGAGCGCCAGCGCCTGCTGGCGCGGTTCGGCGCCGAGCTCCATCTGACGCCCGCCATCGAAGGCATGACGGGCGCGGTCCACGCCGCGCGCGAGCTGCTCCGCGAGCACCCCGACTACTTCATGCCGCAGCAGTTCGAGAACCCGGCGAATCCGGAGGCGCACCGGCGCACGACGGCGCTCGAGGTCCTCGACGCGGTCGACGGCCGGCTCGACGCCTTCGTGGTCGGCGTCGGGACCGGCGGGACCCTCACGGGAGTCGGCGAGGTCCTCAAGGAGAAGATCCCGGCGGTCCGCATCGTCGCCGTCGAGCCCGCGGCGTCGCCCGTGCTCGCGGGCGGCAAGGCGCGGCCCCACGCGATCCAGGGCATCGGCGCCTCGTTCGTCCCCGGCGTTCTCAATCGCGCGATCATCGATCGGATCATCCAGGTGCGCGACGAGGACGCGCTCGCGTGGTCGCGACGGCTCGCGCGCGAGGAAGGGCTCCTGGTCGGTGTCTCGGCCGGCGCCGCCGCGTTCGCCGCGTGCCTGGTCGCCGCGGAGATGACACCGAGCCAGCTGGTCGTCACGGTCCTCCCGGATACCGGCGAGCGGTACCTCAGTCCCGGAGGCTAGACATGGCCGTGACGGTTTACATCCCGACGTCGTTTCGTCGGGCCACCGACAATCGCGATCGGATCCAGCTCGCCGCGAACGACGTGAGCCGGCTGCTCGATCAGCTCGAGGCCTCGTACGGCGGCCTGAAGGGGCTGGTGCGCGACGAGGGCGGCGAGGTGCATCACCACGTGAGCATCTACGTGAACAGCGAGGCGATCGAGTCCCTCCAGGGGCTTCGCACGCCTCTCAAGGACGGAGACGAGGTCGCGATCATCCCGGCGCTGGCCGGCGGGGCACGCACCATCGTCACGGCCGAGGAGCTCGAGGCGATCCGCCGGCAAGCCGTCGAGGAGTACCCGCGCGAGTCGTGCGGGGTCATTCTCGAGCAGGGCCAGCTGCGCCGGCTCGTCCGGTGCCGGAACATCCAGGACGAGCTTCACGCCAAGGATCCACAGCGCCATCCGCGAGACGCGCGGACGGCCTACTTCATCGACCCCAAGGATCTTCTCCGCATCGGACGGCTCGAGGGCGAAGGGTACGAAATCGCCGTGATCTATCACTCCCATGTCGACGCCGGCGCCTATTTCTCGCCGACCGATCGTCAGCAGGCGCAGATCGGCGGCGAGCCGACGTACCCGGCGGCGACCTACCTGGTGACGTCCGTCATGGCGGGACGCGCCGAGGCGGTCGCCGCGTTTCGGTGGAACGCATCCGAGCGGGACTTCGTGCCGGTCGCGCTCGACGCCGATCGCTGGCACTGGCACGAACGACTCTCGTTCGCGGCGGGCCGGATCTGGGAGCGGCTGGGCATCGGCGCGCTGCTCGGCCGGAGCTCCTGATGCGCGACTCGAAGAGCCTCTTCGAAGCCGCCTCTCGCCTGATCCCCGGCGGCGTCAACAGCCCGGTCCGCGCCTTCCGCGGCGTCGGCGGCGAGCCGTTCTTCGTCGCGCGCGGTGAGGGCGCGCGGCTCTGGGACGTCGACGGCCGATCGTATCTCGACTTCCTCGGCTCGTGGGGACCGCTCATCCTCGGCCACGCCGCGCCATCGGTCGTCGCGGCCGTCACCGAGGCGGCGGCGCGCGGCACGAGCTACGGCGCGCCCACCGGGCTCGAGGTCGAGATGGCCGAGGCGATCACCGCGGCCTATCCCTCGATCGAGCTCGTGCGGCTCGTCAGCTCGGGAACCGAGGCGGCGATGAGCGCGATCCGGCTCGCGCGCGGCGCGACCGGCCGATCCATCTTGCTGAAGTTCGACGGCTGCTACCACGGTCACGCCGACAGCCTGCTGGTGAAGGCCGGCTCCGGAGGCGCGACGTTCTCCATCCCCGACAGCGCCGGAGTGCCGGGCCCGCTCGCGCAGCTCACGGTCACCGCGCCGTTCAACGACCTCGACGCGGTCAGGTCGATCTTCCGCGAGCGCGGCCGCGAGATCGCGGCGGTCATCGTCGAGCCAGTGGCCGGGAACATGGGCGTCGTCCCGCCTCGTCCGGGATTTCTCGAAGGCCTGCGCGAGATCACGCGAGCTCACGACGCCGTGCTGATCTTCGACGAGGTCATCACCGGGTTCCGCGTCGCGTACGGCGGCGCCCAGGAGCTCTACGGCGTGCGTCCGGACCTCACGTGTCTCGGCAAGGTCATCGGCGGCGGACTGCCCGTCGGCGCCTACGGCGGATCGCGACAGCTGATGAGCCACGTCGCGCCGCTCGGCGCCGTCTATCAAGCCGGCACGCTGTCGGGCAATCCGCTCGCGGTCGCCGCGGGGCTGGCGACCCTGGCGCGGCTGCGCGACCGCGAAGTCTATCGGCGCCTCGATGCGCTGGGCGCCGAGCTCGAGAGGGGACTGCGCGCCGGCGCCGAGCGCGCGCGCGTCCCGCTGACCGTCAACCGCGTCGGATCGATGCTGACGGGCTTCTTCTGCGACGCGGCCGTGACCGACTACGCGTCGGCCAAGCGCTCCGACACCAAGCGCTACGCGCGCTACTTCCACGGGATGCTCGAGCGCGGCGTGTTTCTGGCGCCTTCGCAATTCGAGGCGGCCTTCGTCTCGCTCGCGCACACGGATGCGGACATCGCGCTCGCGGCCCGGGCCGCGGCCGAGGCGCTGGCCACCGCCTGAGGCGGCGCGCGGCCGCGCCGTCGACTCGTCGCGCAGACCGCTCGAACCTCGTGAATCGATTGACGGCCGGCGTGACTACGTGATAGCGTTCACGAGCAATCTAGAAAACCGCCGGAGGGCGATCGACCGTCGATGATGGCGAAGGCAGGAGTAGGCGCACTCGGCGCAGCGCTCCTGGCCGTTCTGGTCTTCCTGGCGATTTCGTCCTGGAGCCGCCAGCCGGCCGCCGCCGCGAAGCCCTCGGCGCAGCCCATCAACTTTCCGCACAACGTCCATGTCGGCACCTACAAGATCGACTGCCAGTACTGCCACAGCGACGCGCGCCGCTCGGAGTACGCGGGCCTTCCGTCCGTCGAGCGCTGCATGGGGTGCCACAAGATCGCCGCTGCCGACAAGCCGGAGGTCAAGAAGATCGCCGAGTACCACGCGAAGAAGGAGCCAATCCCCTGGGTGCGCGTGAACAAGCTGCCGGAGTTCACGTACTTCCCGCACAAGGCGCACATCCGCGCGGGCCTCAAGTGCCAGGGCTGTCATGGACCCGTGGAGACCATGACGACCTTCGCAGCCGAGACCGGACCGTCGCTGACGGTCGACCTGCTGCATCTCGTGGGCTTCAAGCCGGCGCCGCCGCCTCTGACCATGGGCTGGTGCGTCGAATGCCACCGGGTGCAGAACGCAACGGCCGGCCGGCATGCCCCGCTCGACTGCGTGACATGTCATCACTGAAAACAAAGCCACGAGTGTCCATCACTCGCACCCTCGTCGGATGCGGGCTGGAGCCGTCGATGAAATTGCGCCACGCGTGTCCGTGCGGAGAACCACGTAGATGAACCGACGCGACTTCTTCAAGATCGTCACGGTGTCGGGCGCCGCGGCCGCGACCGGAGGCTGCCAGCAGGCGAGCGAGACGATACTGCCGCTGGTGGTGCCCAACGAGCAGCTCGTGCCGGGTGTCGCATCCTGGTTCGCCACCGTGTGCCGCGAGTGCCCGGCCGGATGCGGCGTCATCGCGCGCAATCGCGAAGGTCGCGTCGTCAAGCTCGAGGGGAACCCCGATCATCCCGTCAACGCCGGCGCGCTCTGCATGCGTGGCCAGGCCGCGCTCCAGGGGCTCTATCATCCCGACCGGATCGCGGGCCCGCTGGTCCGCGAGGGCAGCGCCGGATTCAAGAGCGCCCCGTGGGACGCCGCTGGGAAAATCGTCGCGGACAAGATCGGTGCGCTCAGAACCGGCGGCAAGGGCCGGGCGATCGCCGTCGTGACGCAGCTCGAGAACGGGAGCCTGGGCGGGCTGCTCGACCGCTGGGTGCAAGCGCTCGGCGCGCGCCCGCGGGTGACCCTGGAGCCGTTCGCGTATGAGTCGATCCGCGCCGCGAACCGCCTCACGTTCAACCGCGACGCGATCCCGTATTACGCGTTCGAGGACGCCGAGGTCGTTTTCTCGTTCGGCGCCGACTTCATAGAGACCTGGCTCTCGAACGTCAACTACGCCCGGACGTTCGCGCGCATGCATTCGTTCAGGGACGGGCGCGCGGGCACGTTCATCCACGTCGAGCCGCGTCAGTCGCTGACCGCGTCGAATGCGGACGAGTGGGTCCGGAACGCCCCGGGGACGGAAGGACTGCTCGCCCTCGCGATCCTCCGCGTGATGGTCGACGAGGGAACCGCCGATCGGCGCTTCGGCGAAGCGGTCGCGTCGGTCGACGTGAAGCGCGCCGCGGACGAGAGCGGTGTCGGCGTGGAGACGATCAAGCGTCTCGCGAAGGTGTTCGCCCACGCCAAGCCGGGGCTCGCCGTCGGCGGCGGCGTCTCCGTCACCGGGACCAACGCGACCCAGACCCAGGTCGCGATCAATCTTTTGAACGCGGCGGCGGGTAACGTTGGTAAGACCGTGCGCTTCGGCGCCGACTCGGCGTACGGCAAGGTGACCCCGTACTCCGAGGTCGCGAGCCTCGCGGGCGCGATGGCGAGCGGCGAGGTCGAGGTGCTGATCCTCGGCCCGGGCGTGAACCCGGCCTTCACCTTACCGTCGGGGCTCAAGCTCGCCGACGCGATCCGCAAGGTGGCGCTGGTCGTCAGCTTCGCGAGCGTGCCCGACCAGACGAGCGAGCTCGCGCACGTCGTCCTGCCGGCCACACACTGGCTCGAGTCGTGGGGCGACTACTCGCCGCGCGAGGGCATGGTGGGCTTCCTGCAGCCGACCATGTCTCCGATCCGCGATTCGCGCCCGATGGGGGACACGCTCCTTCGAATCGGCCGGGGCGCGCTCGGGGTCGAGGAGGGAAAGGGACCGATTCCGTGGCCGACCTTTGAGCAATATGTGAAAGGGGCTTGGGCTCCTTTGGTTAAGGGAGACCTTGAAGGCGCTCTCCGGCGCGGCGGAGTGTTCGCTGACGTGGCACCGGCACCGGTCACCGCGAAGGTCACCGCGGGCGAGGTCACTGCCGCGAAGCTCGACGGCGAGGCGAGCGGCCTGACGCTCCTCGCGTATCCGTCGCTCAGGTTCTACGACGGGCGCAGCGCGGTCAGCTCCTGGCTCCAGGAAGCGCCCGACACGATGACGCAGGCGGTGTGGGACGCGTGGGTCGAGATCTCGACCGAGACCGCCCGCAGGCTCGGCGTCGTCCAGGGCGACATGGTCGCGGTGAAATCGACGCAGGGCACACTCGAGCTGCCGGCGTACATCTCGCCGACGCTCCATCCCTCCGCGGTCGCGATTCCGATGGGTCACCGCTTCACGCCGTATCAGCGCCCGCGATACGTCGCCGCCGACCCGCGCTCGCTGAACCCGATGGACATCCTGCCGGCGGTGTCCGATCCGACGTCCGGCGGTCTCGCGTTCATGAGCGCGAAGGTGACCCTGAGCAAGCTCGGCACGCGGCGTCCGCTCGCCGTGCTCCAGGCGACGCACGATCAGGACGGCCGCGAGCTCGCCCAGCACGTGGACCTCGGCGCGGCGCGCGAGCAGGCGCTACGCGGCCGCGCCCCCGAACCGCCGCCGCCGACCCTGTACGAGAATCAGAAATATCCGGGACCGCGCTGGGGCATGACGATCGACGTCGACGCGTGCGTCGGCTGCCAGGCGTGCGTGGTCTCCTGCCAGGCCGAGAACAACGTCCCGGTGGTGGGGAAGGCATCGGCGGCGTACGGTCGCCAGCTCCACTGGATCAGGCTCGAGCGCTGGGCCGACGGCAAGCCCGAGCATCCGACGAACACGTTCCTGCCGATGCTCTGCCAGCACTGCGAAGTTGCGCCGTGCGAGCCGGTCTGTCCCGTGTACGCGGCCTACCGAACCGAGGAAGGACTCAACGGACAGGTCTACAATCGCTGCGTCGGAACGCGCTACTGCGGCAACAACTGCCCGTACCACGTGCGCCGGTTCAACTGGTTTCAGTACGAGTTTCCTGCGCCCCTCGAGGTTCAGTTGAACCCGGACGTGACGGTCCGCCAGCTCGGCGTGATGGAGAAGTGCACGATGTGCCTGCAGCGGATCATCGCCGGCAAGGATCGGGCGCGCGACGAGAACCGCGCGGTACGCGACGGCGACATCCAGACGGCGTGCCAGCAGACGTGCCCGACGCAGGCGATCACGTTCGGCAACCTCAAGGACGAGGGGAGCTCGGTGACGAAGCTGACGCACTCCCCACGGGCCTACCACGTCTTGGAGGAGATCGGGACACGGCCCTCGATCACCTATCTCCGCAAGGTCGTCCGCGGACACGCGTGAGCCGATGAGCGACGGCCGGACCACCACGTCCCCCACCTTCGCCGACGTCAACCGCGACGTCCTCCGCACCCTGGAGCCGCCGGGCAACCTCTACTTCGCCTGGATGTGCTTCGTGGCGCTCCTGCTGGCCGGGTTCTTCGCCGCCTGGGCCGGGCAGGTCTGGTGGGGGATGGGCATGGCCGGCAAGCGCGTGCCCCAGATGTGGGCGATGTACATCACCACCTTCGTATTCTGGATCGGTATCGGCCACGCCGGCACCCTGATCTCGGCCATCCTCTATCTATTCCGGGCGCGCTGGCGCACCTCGATCTACCGCGGCGCCGAGGCGATGACGATCTTCGCGGTCATGACCGCCGGGCTGTTCCCGCTCATCCACGCCGGGCGCATGTGGTTCGCGTACTTCCTGCTGCCGTACCCGAACCAGCGCTTCCTCTGGCCAAACTTCCGGTCGCCGCTCGTCTGGGACGTGTTCGCGATCTCGACCTATCTCTCGATCAGCACCGTCTTCTTCATCGTCGGGCTCGTTCCGGACATCGCCGCCCTGCGTGACGCCTCCACCGGCTGGCGGCGTCGGATCTTCGCGATGCTGGCACTCGGCTGGGAGGGCTCCGACACACAGTGGCGGCACTACCGGCGCGCGTACGGCCTGCTGGCCGCGCTGGCGACGCCGCTCGTCCTCTCCGTCCACAGCGTCGTGTCCTGGGACTTCGCGATGGCGCTCGTTCCCGGCTGGCACTCGACGCTCTTCGCGCCGTTCTTCGTCGACGGCGCGATCTTCTCCGGGTTCGCGATGGTGCTGATCCTCATCCTGCCCATGCGCCACTTCTTCCACCTGCACGCGTACATCCAGGAAAAGCACCTGGACGCGATGGGCAAGCTGATCCTCGTCACGGGCCTCATCCTGACCTACTTCTACATCTGCGAGATCTTCACCTCGCTCTACAGCGGCGAGCACATCGAGAAGGCGTCGCTCTTCTGGAAGGTGACCGCGACCTACGCCTGGGCGCTGTGGACCATGTACTTCTGCAACTGCATCGCTCCGCTGGTGCTCTTCTGGCGGCGCGCCCGCACGAGCCCGGTCGTGCTCTACGTCGTGTCGATCCTGGTGCTCATCGGGATGTGGTTCGAGCGCTTCAACATCATCGTCCCGTCGCTCGGCCACGACTTCTACCCCTACACGTGGGGCATCTACTATCCGAGCCCGACCGACACCATGATCGTGATCGGCAGCTTCTCGTTCTTCTTCCTCCTGTTCCTCGGCTTCATCAGGGTGATGCCGTCGCTCTCGATCGTCGAGGTCAAGGAGACGATCCCGCCGCCGGTGCGGGAGAGAGCCCATGGCCACTGAGACGGTTCTCGGCGTCTTCGCCCACGTGGACACGACCGTGCGCGCCCTCGAGGAGCTGCGCGCGCGCGGCTATCACGACCTCACCGTCTACACGCCGCTGCCGGTCCACGAGATCGAGGAAGTGCTCGAGCGGGACCGTCCGGTCAGCCGGGTGCGGCTGTTCACGCTGATCGGCGGGCTCACCGGCATCGCCTCGGCCTTCCTGCTGACCATCTGGAGCTCAATGGTGTGGGGGCAGGTCACCGGCGGCAAGTTCATGCAGCTGGTGCCGGGCGGCATCGCCGGTGCGTCGCTGCCCCCCTTCTTCATCATCGCCTTCGAGCTGATGGTGCTCTTTGGCGGGTTCGCGACGGTCATCGGGATGGTGGTCCTCGGCCGGCTACCGCGGCTGCGGCCGAGCGCCTCCTACGATCCGCGGTTCACCAACGACCGCTTCGGCGTGGCGGTCCACTGCGCCCCCGAGCGCGCCGCCTCGGTCCACGAGCTCCTGCGCGTGTCGGGCGCAGAAGAAGTGAAATCGCGATGAGCGAAACCACGACGAGCAGATCGGGCGTGTCGGAGCCACTCGCTCCTGTCTCAGGCTACCCGCGGTTAAAGCCGGCCTCGAGGCTCCCGCTCCAATGAAATACGTCTTCATCTTGATGCTGCTCGTGGTCGGCGCCGCGGCCGGAGCGTGGGGCGCGGCCATCGTCGTGCGCTGGAACGACAACATGACACAGACCGCGCGGATCGTTCCGGGCGAGCGTGCGTGGTCGACGCCGTCGGGCGTGTTCTCGATGCCGCCGGGCGTGGTCCCGCGCGGCGGCGAGCTGATCATCCCGAAGGAGCAGCGGGACGTCGCGGCCAAGCAGCCGAATCCGGTCAAGGCGTCCGAGGGCTCCGTGGCGATCGGGAAGGAGCGCTACGCGACCTTCTGCGCGCCGTGCCACGGCCCCGAGGGTAAGGGCGGCACTTCCGGGCTCGTCGCGACGAAGTTCATCCCGACCCCGGACCTGACCAACGCGGAGCTGCAGAAGCAGCGCACCGACGGGTACTGGCACAGCTACATCGTCGTCGGCGGCGCGGTGATGCCCGCGTACGGCGAGGCGCTGTCGACGCAAGAGGCGTGGCACATCGTGAACTTCCTGCGGTCCATCGCCCAGAAATGATGGTCTTGTGGAGTCTCGTGGCCGCCCTCGGCGCGGTCGTGTTCCTGGTCGGCGCGAATTCGTCCGACGCGCAGCAGGTCTGGTCGATCTACCTCGTGAACCTCGTCTTCTGGTCCGGGCTCGCCGTGACCGGACCGGCGATCGCGGGAATGATGCAGGTGACCGAGGCGCGCTGGTCGCCGAGCGTGCGCCGCATCGCGCTGACGACCGCCGGGTTCCTGCCGATCTCGTTCGTGCTGCTGCTGGTGCTCTACGCCGGACAGACGGTCCTCTATCCGTGGGTCACGAAGCCGATCCCGGCCAAGGCCGGCTGGCTCAACGTGCCGTTCTTCTGGCTGCGGACGTACGCGTGCGCCGCGGTGCTCTTCGCCGTGTGCTTCGCCTTCGTGCGGGCGCTCCTGCGCGACGCGATTCCGCCCGACGACGAGCGCGAGCGCGCGCATCGCAACCGCGTGGCGGTCATCCTCCTGATGCTGTGGCTCGTGACGGTCTCGCTGTGGGGATTCGATCTTCTGATGTCGCTGGACCCGAAGTGGTACAGCGGCCTCTTCGGCGGCTACTTCGCCGTCAGCACGCTCTACACGGCGTTCTGCCTCCTCGCGATCCTCACGGTCCGGACGAACGCCCGCGGGCGCGCCTCGATCCCGCCAGCCGCCGTCCAGGACGTCGCCAAGCTGCAGTTCACGATGTCGATCCTCTGGATGTACTTCTTCTGGTCGCAGTACCTCGTGATCTGGTACGGCAACGTGCCGGTCGAGACTCGATTCTTCATCCAGCGGGTCTTCGTGCAGCCGTGGACGACCGTGGCGTGGGTGGTCCTCGTGGTCGGCTGGCTGATCCCCTTCGTGTATCTGCTCAAGCGGCTCACCGGCCGGCCGCCGCAGCGGCACGCGCCGCTTGTCGTCGTCGCGGTCTTCGGGCTGGTCGCGATCTTCCTCGAGCGCGTGTTCGTCGTCTTCCCCTCGGTCTCCTCGAGCGCCCGACTACCGCTCACGCTCCGCGACCTCGCGATCACCGCCGGCTTCCTCGCGCTCTTCGTCTTGAGCCGACGTTGGTTCTTCGCTCAATTCAAGCCCGTCCTCAATCTTCCTCACACCGGCCACTAGGCTCCGCGTCACCGGGCGCCGAGGGGCGGACCGGGGTGCCTCCCGCGACCTGTGTAGGCAGGGTGACTTGAACGACACGCCCGGAGTTCAACCTCGCGTGGCGTTCGTGCGCAGGTCGCGGGAGGCACCCCGGTCCGCCCCTCGGCGCCCGGCGCGTGTAGTAAAGTAAACGTGTGCTGACGGTTGAGGACGCGCGTGAACGCATTCTTTCACGCATAGAGCCGTTAGGGGTTGAGCGGGTCGAGATCATGGCGGCGCTCGGGCGTGTGCTCGCGGAGCCTATCGTCTCGCGCGCGACGATTCCGCCGTGGCCGAACTCGTCGATGGACGGCTACGCCGTGCGCGCTCAGGACACGACCGGCGAGCCCGTCGAGCTTGCGGTCGTCGGCAAGATCATCGCCGGCGCGATGCCGTCCCGCCCGCTGCGAGCCGGCGAGTCGATGCGGATCTTCACCGGGGCGCCGCTTCCCGAAGGCGCCGACGCCGTCGTCCCGCAGGAGGACGTCGCCGCCGACGGTCAGCGAGTGACGGTCCGCGGCCGGATCGTCCCTGGCGCGTACGTCCGCCACGCCGGTGAGGACGTCCGCACCGGCGACGTCGTCGTGAAACCGGGCGGCGTGATCGGCGCCGCCGAAGTCGGGCTCCTGGCGACGCTCGGATACTCGCAGGTGCGCGTGCATCGTCGCCCACGTGTCGCGATCCTCTCGACCGGGAACGAGATCGCGGACCTCGGCACCCAGCCGGGACCGGCCCAGATCCCGAACACCAACACCTACTCGCTGATGGCACAGGTGATCGAGGCAGGGGGCGAGCCCGTCAATCTCGGAATCGCTCCCGATCAGCTCGAGGCGATCACCGAGCGGGTGCGCTGGGGCCTGGCGGCCGCCGACGTCCTCGTCACATCCGCGGGCGTGTCGGTCGGTGAGCTCGATCTGGTCCGCGAGGCGCTCGAGCGGAGCGGCGCCGAGCTCCATCTGTGGCAGGTGTCGATGCGTCCGGGTAAGCCCATCACGTTCGGCACCCGGAGCGGCCGTCCGGTTTTCGGGCTGCCGGGCAATCCCGTCTCGGCGATGGTGACCTTCGAGCTCTTCGTACGCCCTCCCTTGCGGCGGATGGCCGGCGCCGACGTCATCGACCGACCCCGGCTTCGGGCGCGCGCGCTCGAGCCAATCGCAAACCCCGGCTCGCGACGTGGCTATCTTCGCGTCACGTTGACCTCCGACGCGCAGGGCTACGCCGCGCGCCTGACCGGCGACCAGGGCTCGGCCATCTTGCGCTCGATGGTGCTCGCCGACGGACTCGCCGTCGTCGCCCCGGACACCACCATCGCCGCCGGCGAGTCGGTCGACGTCATCGTGCTCCGATCGCTCGAGCCGAGAACACGCTGAATCGTTGACATGGTTTTCGGCCGCGTGCTACGGTCGGCGCGGATGAGCCGAGGCCTCTGCGTGTTGGCCGCGATGGCGATTCTCGCTGGCGGCTGCGCGAGTCGGCGCGCGGTGGACCGACTCGAATCCGACGTCGGGCGGCTCCGCTCGGAGCTGGCCGAGATGCGGGTCGCTCAAGAAGTCACCAGCCGGGATCTCGCCAACGTCACCTCGCAGCTCCAGGCTCTCGACGTCAAAGCACTCGGAGACGAGGTCGCGCGGCTCACCCGGCGCACCGATGCGGTCGACGCGGCGCTCGCCGCCACGCGAACGACGGTCGAGGCCCTTGCGGCTCCGACGGGCGCGCCGAGCGCGCCGCCGGCACCGGTGACATCGTCCGTCCCGGCGCCACTGCCACCGCCTGCTGCTTCGACATCACCGGTCCCGGCCCCGCTGCCGCCCGATCCCGCCGCGACGACCCCTGCGCCGGCCCCACCGCCACCGAACAGAGCGACGATCACGCCGACACCGCCGCCCACCGCCGCCGTCGAGAGGCCCAGAGTGCCTCCGCCGCCGGCGCCGATCGTCCCACCCGGGAAGCCGACTCCAAAAGCCCCCGACAATCCGGAGCAGGAGTACGCTGCCGCGCTCGCGACCTATCGCGCGCGCGAGCACGGCCAGGCCGTGATCGACTTCTTGGACTTCATCGCCAAATATCCGAAGCACCCGCTGGCCGGCAACGCCCAGTACTGGATCGGCGAGGCGTACTGGGCGCAGCGCGACTACCGGCAAGCGCTCGTCGAGTTCGAGAAGGTGTTCGAGCACGGTCCCGGGAAGGCGCCCGACGCGCTGCTGAAGATCGGCCTCTGCTATCTGCGCTTGAGCGACGTGCCCCGCGCACAGCAGGCGTGGCAGCGCGTGGTCAACGAGTACCCGAAGTCCGAGTCGGCCGCGATGGCCCGGTCCCTGATCGCCACGCACGCCGCCCGGCGGTAGCGTTTCGCGCCGTATCCGTTCGGGCTCTCTGGCGAGCCCGACCGCTTCGCTATACTGAAGACCCGCGACCGATGGTTGAGCTTCGCCCCGGAGATCCTCGCTACCCCGCGCTGCTCGGCGCCGTGTCCTCAGCGCCCGCGCTCTTCGTGCGCGGCGAGCTTCACCCTGACGACGCGCTCGCCATCGCGATCGTCGGCTCGCGTCGCGCCACACCGTACGGGATCGCCGCGACCGAGCAGCTCGCCTCCGACCTGGCAGGGCGCGGCGTGACGATCGTGAGCGGCCTGGCGCGCGGGATCGACACCGCCGCGCACCGGAGCGCGCTGGCGGCGGGCGGGCGCACCCTGGCCGTGCTCGGCTGCGGTGTCGACGTCGTGTACCCGCCCGAGAACGCGCCGCTCGCGCGAGCCATCGAGTCGCACGGCGCGATCCTGTCGCAATTCCCGCCGGGCATGCCCGCGCTGGCCGGCCACTTTCCCGCGCGCAACCGCACGCTCGCCGGGCTGGCGCTCGGCGTCGTCGTCGTCGAGGCCGCCGAGCGGAGCGGTGCCTTGATCACCGCGGGATTCGCTGGCGATCTCGGCCGAGAAACCTTCGCCGTTCCAGGCCGAATCACGTCGCCGACCAGCGTCGGCGCCAATCGCCTCATACAGGACGGTGCTAAACTCGTTACATGCTGGCAGGACATCGTGTCAGAATTGCCAGAGCAATGGCGCCGCGCCGTACGCGGGTTGTCGGCGCCGCCGGGCGAGCAGCACGCGCCCGAACCTGGGAGTGACGAGGGTCGAATGCTTCAGCTCCTGGCTCCCGATGAGCCGCAGCACATCGAGCAGCTGATCGAGCGCGCCGGATTGGCTCCCGCGCGCGCGGCGGCGCTGCTCGTGACCCTCGAGCTGGGCGGTTGGGCCCGGCAGCTTGCGGGACAGCGGTGGGTCTCGCTCGAGACGCGCGCGAGGAGAGCGTAGTGGCGGCGAAACGGTCACTGGTCGTCGTGGAGTCCCCCACGAAGGTGAAGACGATCCAGAAGTATCTGGACTCGAAGTACATCGTCAAAGCCTCGATGGGCCACGTCCGGGACTTGCCGAAGTCACAGCTCGGCGTCGACCCCAAGAAGAACTTCAAGCCGAAGTACGTCGTCTCGCCGGCCAAGAAGAAGATCCTCGACGACCTGAAGAAGGCCGCCGAGAAGGTCGAAGCCCTGTACGTCGCCACCGACCCCGACCGCGAGGGCGAGGCGATCGGCTGGCACCTCGCCGAAGAGCTCGGCGTCGCCAAGAAAAACGTCTACCGCATCACGTTCAACGAGATCACCGAGCGCGCGGTGAAGGCGGCCTTCACCCAGCCGGGCAAGATCGACCTAAAGAAGGTCGACGCCCAGCAGGCGCGCCGCGTGCTCGATCGCCTCGTCGGCTACAGCCTCTCGCCGTTGCTCTGGGAGAAGGTCCAGCGCGGCCTCTCGGCCGGGCGCGTGCAGTCGGTGGCCGTGCGACTCATCGTCGACCGCGAGCGCGAGATCAAGGCGTTCGTGCCGGTCGAGTACTGGTCGCTCCACGCCAAGCTCAACGCGGCGCGCCCACCCGAGTTCGTGGCCACCTTGAAGGAAGTCGCGGGCGAGAAAGCGTCGCTCGGCAACGAGGAGACCACGCGCGCCCTCATGGCCTCGCTCGACGGCGCCCGCTTCGTCGTCAAGTCCGTCACGCGCGGCGAGCGACGGCGCAACCCGGCGCCTCCGTTCATCACCTCGACGCTGCAGCAGGAGGCGGGCAAGAAGCTCGGCTTCACGGCGCGCAAGACGATGACGATCGCGCAACAGCTCTACGAGGGTATCGATCTGGGGTCGGAGGGCGCCGAGGGACTCATCACGTATATGCGGACCGACTCGGTCCGGGTGGCCCGCGAAGCGCAAGCCGCGGCGCGCGGGTGGGTGATCGCGCGGATCGGCGAGGAGTACGTGCCCGAGGCGCCGCCGACCTACCGCTCGCGCGGGAGCGCCCAGGAGGCGCACGAAGCGATCCGTCCCTCGGAGCTCAGGAACGAGCCCAGAGCCGTCGCGCAGTTTCTCTCCAAGGACCAGATGGCACTCTACCGGCTCATCTGGGAGCGCTTCCTCGGAAGCCAGATGATGCCGGCGGTCTACGACACGGTGGGCGCCGACATCGAAGCCGGGCACTGCCTTTTCCGGGCGCAAGGGGCCACGCTGAAGTTCAAGGGTTTCACCGCGGTCTACGAGGAGAGTCGCGAGGAAGACGAGGCCCAGCCCGAGCAGGAGCAGGAGGGCGCGGTCCCGCCGCTGGAAGAAGGCGAGGTGTTGACGCTGCTCGAACTGGATCCCAAGCAGCACTTCACACAGCCGCCGCCGCGCTTCACCGAGGCGTCGCTGATCAAGGCGCTCGAGGAGCTCGGCATCGGCCGGCCGTCGACCTACGCCTCGATCCTCGGCACGATCATCAACGATCGGGGCTACGTGCACCGCGAGCGGCGCACCCTGTCGCCGACCGAGCTCGGCATGGCGGTGACCGACAAGCTGATCCCGTACTTCCAGGACATCATGAACGTCGAGTTCACCGCGCAGATGGAGGACAACCTCGACAAGATCGAGGAAGGCCAGCGCAAGTGGGTCGACACGGTCCGGGAGTTCTACGAGCCGTTCAAGCGCGACCTCGCCCGGGCCAAGCGCGAGATGCGAAGCGAGAAGGTGGGCGAGCCCACCGGCGAGGCGTGCCCGGAGTGCGGCAGCGAGCTCCTCGAGAAGCGCGGGCGGTTCGGGAAGTTCCTGGCGTGCTCGTCCTACCCCGACTGCCGCTACACCCGTAACCTCGACGGGAGCGGCCGCGCCGAGGACGAGCCGGCGAATGAGAACTGCCCGACGTGTGGCAAGCCGATGGTCATCAAGCACGGGCGCTTCGGCAAGTTCATCGCCTGCTCCGGCTATCCGGAGTGCAAGACGACCAAGCCGGTCACGCTCGGCATCGCGTGCCCCGAGCCCGGCTGCACGGGACAGCTGGTCGAGCGCCGCTCGCGCAAGGGCCGCACCTTCTTCGGCTGCTCCGCCTACCCGAACTGCAAGTTCATCGTCTGGCGGCGGCCGGTGCCCGAGCCGTGCCCGAAGTGCGGGGCCGCCTTCGTCACCGAGCGGGCGCTGAAGAGCCGCGTCGTCCGCAGCTGCGCGCGCGAGGGGTGTGACTTCGAGCGGGAGGTCGAGCTCCCGGTGACATGAAGGATTCGCTGGCCGCGTTTCTCCGTTACCTCTCGCTCGAAAAGGACGCCTCGCCCCACACGCTCCGAAGCTACCGGACCGATCTCCTCGAGTTCGCGCAGTACGCCGGCACGGGCGATCCCTCCACCTGGCTCGCCGACGTCGACATCCGCACGATCCGCGGTTATCTCGCCCGCCTGCACGCGCGCTCGCTCGACGCGGCGACGGTGGCGAGAAAGCTGGCGGCCGTGCGCAGCTGGTTCCGGTTCCTGGTGCGGCGTGGCGTGCTCGAACGGAACGTCGCCCGCGAGGTCCGCGGCCCGCGGCCGCCGAGGAAGCTCGTCTCCTTCCTGCCGATCGACGAGGCGACGGCCCTGATGGACGCCAGGGCGCCCGACGGCCCGGCCCGTGCGCGCGACACCGCCGTGCTCGAGCTCCTCTACGCGACCGGCCTGCGCGTCTCCGAGCTCGCCGGCCTCGACCTCGACGACGTCGACGGCTCGCAGCAGACGGTCCGCGTGCTCGGCAAGGGGCGGAAGGAACGGATCGTGCCGTACGGGAGCCGGGCGGCCGGCGCGCTCGCCGCGTACCTCGAGGGCCGCGGCGGCGCTGCGGGACCGCTGTTCACCAACCGGCGTGGAGGGCGGCTCACCGTCCGCTCCCTGCACACGATCGTGCGGCGGAGCGCGGCGTCGATCGGGATAACCAGGCGCGTGAGCCCGCACACCCTGCGCCACACGTTCGCGACCCACCTGCTGGACGCCGGCGCCGACCTCCGGGTGATCCAGGAGCTCCTCGGCCACAGCCGCTTGTCGACGACGCAGCGGTACACGCACGTGGGCGCCGACCAGCTCATGCGCGTGTACGACGCCGCCCACCCCCGCGCCCGCCCAAAATGAGCGCAAACGGCGGAACGGGCGTGCGGAGCCACACCGCACCTGTGTCAGGCCACCCTCGGTCCAAGGCCAGCTCATGGTCCCCGCTACAATCAGCCCCGCGACAATCAGCCCCGCGACAATTAGCCCCGCGACAACAGATCAGGTCGACGACGGTGATCGCGGTTCGCCACCACGCTCAGGTGGCGGTCGCCGGGGACGGGCAGGTCTCGATCGGCAACACCATCGTCAAGGCCGGCGCCCGCAAGGTGCGCAAGCTCTACGGCGATCGGGTGGTGGCGGGGTTCGCGGGAGCGGCCGCCGACGCATTCACGCTCTTCGCGCGATTCGAGGCCAAGCTGGAGGAGCATCGGGGGAACCTGTCGCGCGCCGCGGTCGAGCTCGCCAAGGACTGGCGCTCCGACCGCGTCCTGCGCCGGCTCGAAGCGCTCCTGGCGGTCGCCGATCGTGAGCACTCGTTCATCGTCTCCGGAACCGGCGACGTCATCGAGCCCGACGACGGCCTGATCGGCATCGGCTCGGGCGGCCCCTTTGCGCTCGCCGCCGCGCGGGCGCTGGTCTCCCACTCGGATCTCGACGCCAAGGCCATCGCGACCGAGGCGATGCGCGTGGCCGCGACGATCTGCGTGTTCACCAACGACCATCTGACGGTCGAAGTCCTGTGAAGCCGGCAAATCTGACGCTGACGCCCGCGCAGATCGTCGCCGAGCTCGACCGCTACATCGTCGGCCAGCAGAAGGCCAAGCGCGCGGTGGCGATCGCGCTCCGCAATCGGTGGCGGCGGCAGAACCTTCCGCCGGAGCTCCGCGACGAGGTCGCGCCGAAGAACATCATCATGATCGGCCCGACCGGCGTCGGGAAGACCGAGGTCGCGCGGCGACTGGCGAAGCTCTCCCAAGCGCCGTTCTTGAAGGTCGAAGCCTCCAAGTATACGGAGGTCGGCTACGTCGGCCGCGACGTCGAATCGATGATCCGCGACCTGACCGAGCTGTCGGTGAACATGGTCAAGGCGGAGATGACGGCCGGCGTGCAGGAGCGGGCGGAGCAGCTCGCGGAGGAGCGGCTGCTCGACGTCCTGCTGCCCCGGCGGGGCCAGGAGCCGTTCTCGTCGGGCTCGCTCGAGGAGGTCACGCCGGACGCCTCGCGGGAGACGACCAAGGACAAGCTCCGCACACAGCTCAGAGCCGGACGGCTCGACGACCGGCTCGTGGAGCTCGAGATGCAGCAGCAGACCCTGCCGATGATCGAGGTGCTCTCCGGCCAGGGCATGGAGGAGATGGGCATCCACCTCAAGGACATGCTCTCGAACATCATGCCGAGCCGGACGAAGCGCCGGAAGGTGCGGGTCGCCGAGGCCCGGCGGCTCCTGGCCCAGGAGGAAGCCCAGAAGCTCGTGGACATGGACGAGGCGGTGACGCAGGCCATCCGGCGCGCCGAGAACTCGGGTATCGTCTTCCTGGACGAGCTCGACAAGGTCGCCGGACGGGAAGGGGGCCACGGCCCCGACGTCAGCCGTGAGGGCGTGCAGCGCGATCTGCTCCCTATCGTCGAGGGATCGTCGGTCACGACCAAGTACGGCGTCGTCCGAACGGACCACATCCTGTTCATCGCCGCCGGCGCGTTCCACATCGCCAAGCCGTCGGACCTGATCCCGGAGCTCCAGGGACGCTTCCCGATTCGCGTGGAGCTGGACCCCTTGACGCGGGACGATTTCGTCCGCATTCTTACCGAGCCTCGGAACGCCCTGATCACGCAGTACGTGGAGCTCCTGAAGACGGAACAGGTGACCCTCCGGTTCGCCCCGGAGGCGGTGGAGGCGATCGCGGAGATCGCGATGCAGGTGAACACGAGCACCGAGAACATCGGCGCCCGGCGTCTGTACACGGTGATGGAAAAGCTCCTCGAGCAGATCTCGTTCGAGGCGCCGGATCTGCCGGGCAAGGAGCTGGCCATCGACGCCGCCTACGTGCGCCAGCGCCTCGGCGACATCACCCGCGACCAGGACCTGTCGAGGTACATTCTCTAGTGACAGACCCACACCGGGCGGAGATCCTGCTCGAGGCGCTCCCATACATCCGCGAGTTCCGCGGGAAGACCATCGTCATCAAGTACGGCGGCGCGGCGATGGAGCGAGCCGACCTCAAGGACCCGTTCGCCCTGGACGTGATCCTCCTGCGCCTGGTCGGCATCAACCCGGTCATCGTCCACGGCGGCGGCCCGCAGATCGGCGCCATGATGAAGCGGCTCGGCAAGGAGCCGCGCTTCGTCGGCGGCATGCGCGTGACGGATCAGGAGACGGTCGAGATCGTCGAGATGGTGCTGGTCGGCAAGATCAACAAGGAGATCGTCGGGCGGATCAACCACAACGGGGGCCGAGCCATCGGTCTCTCGGGCAAGGACGCCGGGCTCCTCCGGGCGCGCCGGCGGCCCCATCGCCTGCCGACGGGCGAGGAAGTCGACATCGGACTCGTCGGCGAGGTCGAGGCGGTGAATACCGAGGCCATCCGGCTCCTCACGGACCATGGCGTCATCCCGGTCATCGCGCCGGTCGGGGTCGGGACCAACGGCGAGACGTACAACATCAACGCGGATCTCGTCGCGGGTGACATCGCGGCGGCGCTCCGCGCCGAGAAGCTGATCCACCTGACCGACGTCCAGGGGATCTTCGACGTCGAGCGCCGGCTCGTGAGCACCTTGACCCGAAAGGACGCGGAGCGACTCATCAAGGAAGGCGTGATCGAGGGCGGCATGCTGCCGAAGGTCGAGTCGTCGCTCCGGGCCCTGGAGGGCGGGAGCGGCAAAGCCCACATCATCGACGGCAGTCAGGAGCACGCGATCCTGCTCGAGCTCTTCACCCGCGAAGGCATCGGAACGGAAATCGTTCTGTGAGGTCGACGGCGATGGACACCAAGACGCTCCTTGAATGGTCGGCGAAGTATCACACCCCGAACTATGGCTCCCGGGCGCCCATCGTTCTCGTGCGCGGCGAAGGCGTCCGCGTGTGGGACTCGAACGGGCGCGAATACCTGGACTTCGGCGCGGGCATCGCGGTGACCTCGCTCGGCCACTGCCATCCGCGCGTGACCGGCGCCATCCAGGAGGCAGCGGCGACGCTCCTGCACGTCTCCAACCTCTACCACTCGGCGCCGCAGATCCATCTGGCAAAGCTCCTGACCGAGCACTCGTTCGCCGACCGCGTGTTCTTCTCGAACTCCGGCGCCGAGGCCAACGAAGCGGCGCTGAAGCTCGCCCGGAAGTACGCGAAGGAACGGATTTCTTCGGACCGCTTCGAGTTCGTCGCCACGCGCAACTCGTTCCACGGGCGCACGTTCGCGACCGTCGCCGCCACCGGCCAGGAGAAGTACCACCACGGCTTCGAGCCGCTGGTCCCCGGCTTCAAGCACGTGGCCTACAACGATCTCCGGGCGATGGAGCGCGCGATCGACAACCGCACCGCGGGTGTGCTCGTGGAGTGCGTCCAGGGCGAGGGCGGCGTCAACGTCGGCGACGAAGACTATCTGCGCGGGCTCAGAAAGCTCTGCGATCAGTCCGGCGCGCTCCTCATCATCGACGAGATCCAGACGGGCGTGGCGCGGACCGGGCGGCTCTGGTGCTACGAGCACTACGGGATCGAGCCGGACATCATGACCCTGGCGAAGGCTCTCGCCAACGGCGTGCCGATCGGCGCGATGCTGACCCGCGATGACATCGCGAGCGTGCTGGTGGCCGGCACGCACGGCTCCACCTTCGGCGGCACGCCATTCATCACGTCGGTGGCGCTGGCGACCCTCACCACGATTCTCGACGACAAGCTCTGGGAGCGCGCCGCTCAGATGGGCCGCTACCTGATGGATGGGCTCCGCGCGATCCAGGCCTCGAACCCGGCCGTCCGCGCCGTCCGCGGCAAGGGACTCCTGATCGGGGCCGAGCTCGCCGGGCTTGCCGGGCCGGTCGTCGACGCCTGCCGCGAAGCCGGACTGCTCGTGCTGTCGGCCGGCGAGCGGGTGCTTCGGCTGACGCCGCCGCTGATCGTCGAGGAGCGGGATTGTGATCGCGCGCTCGCGATCATCAAGACCGCCCTCGGACGCCCCTGACGATGCGGCATTTCCTGTCCGCCGCCGACCTGACGCGCGACGTCGCGCTCGGGCTCTTCGCCCTCGCCGCCGACGTCAAGCAGCGGCGCAAGGCCGGGCGGCTCTCGGCCCCCCTGGCCGGCAAGACCTGCGCGCTGATCTTCGAGAAACCCTCGCTCCGGACGCGCGTGACCTTCGAGGTCGGCCTGATTCAGCTCGGGGGGCGCGCCGTCCACCTGGTCGGCCGCGAGATCGGCCTGGGCACGCGCGAATCCGTGCCCGACGTCGCGCGCAATCTCTCCCTGTGGGTCGACGGCATCATGGCCCGGGTCTATTCCCACTCGACGATCACGGGGCTGGCCCGACACGCGTCGGTCCCCGTGATCAACGGCCTGTCGGACCGTGAGCATCCCTGCCAGGCGCTGGCCGATTTCTTCACCTTGTGGGAGCGCGGCGTCGACGTCGCCACGGTGCGGATCGCGTGGGTCGGCGACGGCAACAACGTCTGCCACTCCGTGATGCTCCTCGGCGCGCTGCTCGGCGCCTCGATCGTCGTCGCGTGCCCGCCCGGGTATGAGCCCGACGCCGGGGTGGTGGCCACGGCGCGGCGTCTCGGCGGTCGGATCGAGCTCACCGAGGACGCGCGGGCGGCCACGACCGGCGCCGACGTGATCTACACGGACGTGTGGACGAGCATGGGGCAGGAGGCCGAGCACGAGCAGCGGCTCGAGGCGTTCAGCCGCTACCAGGTCAACGACACGCTGGTCGGCTTCGCCAAGCCGTCGGCGCTCGTGATGCACTGCCTGCCGGCTCACCGCGGCGAAGAGATCACGGACAGCGTGCTCGACAGCAAGCGGTCCGTCGTGCTGGAGCAGTCCGAGAATCGACTCCACGCGCAGAAGGCCGTGATGCTCCATCTCCTGGGAGGCTCGCTCGATGACGCCTGATCCGAAGCGGGTCGTCCTGGCCTACTCGGGCGGGCTCGACACGTCGGTGATCCTCCGCTGGCTGATCGAGCGCTACCGCTGCGACGTCGTCGCGTTCTGCGCCGACCTGGGCCAGGGGGAGGAGCTGATCCCGATCCGCGACAAGGCGACGCGGACGGGCGCCGTGGCCGTCCACATCGTCGACCTGCGCGAGGAGTTCGTCCGCGACTTCATCTTCCCGATGCTGCGGGCCAACGCCGTGTACGAGGGCGCGTACCTGCTGGGCACCTCGATCGCGCGGCCGCTCATCGCGCGTGCACAGGTCGAGGTCGCCGCGAAGGAAGGCGCCGACGCGGTCGCGCACGGCGCAACCGGCAAGGGCAACGACCAGGTGCGCTTCGAGCTGACCTACGCGGCCCTCGCGCCCCATCTCCGGGTGATCGCGCCGTGGCGCGAGTGGGAGCTCAACTCGCGCACGTCCCTGATCGAGTTCGCAAAGCGTCACGACATCCCGGTGCCGGTGACCGTGGAGCGGCCCTACAGCACCGATCGGAACCTGTTTCACATCTCCTACGAGGGCGGCGTGCTCGAGGATCCCTGGGCCGAGCCGCCGGCCAAGATGTTCCAGCTCACCAGCGATCCCGAAGCGGCGCCGGACTTCCCGCTGGCGCTCGAGCTCGGGTTCGAGCACGGCGACCCGGTGAGCGTCGACGGCGAGCGTCTGGGGCCGGTGGCGCTCCTCACGCGGCTCAATCGCCTCGGCGGCGAGCACGGCGTCGGTCGCGTCGACCTGGTCGAGAACCGCTTCGTCGGCATGAAATCGCGCGGCGTCTACGAGACGCCCGGCGGCACGATCCTGCACGTGGCGCGGCGGGCGCTCGAGTCGATCACGCTCGACCGCGAGGTGCTCCACCTGCGCGACTCGCTCGTGCCCCGCTACGCCGAGATGATCTACTACGGCTTCTGGTTCGCGCCCGAGCGCCAGCTGCTGCAGTCGCTCGTGGACGAGTGCGCCCGCGACGTCACCGGCACCGTGCGCCTCCGGCTCTACAAGGGCAACGTCACGGTGACCGGCCGGCGGTCGCCGCGGTCGCTCTACCGGACAGACTTCGCGACGTTCGAGGCTGATTCGGTCTACCGCCAGCGCGACGCCGAGGGATTCATCAACCTGAACGCGCTCCGCCTCAAGATCCGCGCGCTCCGGGACCGTAACGCCTGACCCGTGCGGATCGACGTCGCGCCGACAGCCGATGCGGTTGTCCCGGCCGAGCTCGCGGGCGTCACCGCGCTGGTGATCGACGTCCTCCGCGCCTCGACGACGATCATCACGGCGCTCGCGAACGGATGCGACGCGATCGTCCCGGTCGCCGAGCCGCTCGACGCTCGGCGGCGGGCGCTCGCGACGCAGAACGGCGGCGCCCTGGTCGCCGGCGAGCGTCAGGGCGAGCCGATTCCCGGGTTCGATCTCAGTAACTCGCCCGTGGAGTTCCAGAGCCCGCGCGTGCGGGGCATGACCGTGTATTTCACGACGAGCAACGGGACCCGTGCGCTGCTGGCGGCCCGGGCCGCCCACGCGATCGGCGTCGCGGCGCTCGTCAACGTCACCGCGGCGGCCGCGTGGGCCGCGGAGGCGGGGCACGACGTGGCCATCCTCTGCGCGGGCTCGCACGGCGCCCCGTCGCTCGAGGACTGGACGTGCGGCGGGCTCGCGGTCGCCCGCATCCTCGCCGCGGTGCCGGCGGCCGTGCTCACCGAGGCCGCCCGCGACGCCCTGGAGACGGGCCGCCGTTACGGCGCGGATGTCGGCCGCCTCAAGCACGACGCGCCGTGGGCGCGCCGGCTGATCGCGGCGGGGCGCGCGGCCGACGTGGACGCGTGCCTGCGTCTGGACACCACGAACCTCGTGCCGCGCTACCTGCCGCACGTTGACAAGATCGTGGGCGACCGCCAATAATTGACGGTGGTCATTCGTTCCGGCGACGGAGCTCGAGCGTGAACTTGCCGATCGGTCTCACCCTGACTCGCATCGTCGCGGTACCCCTGCTCATCGTGTTCCTCATCTCGTCGTCGCGGGTGCACGCGCTGATCGCCGCGGCGATCTTCATCCTCGCCGCCATCACCGACTGGGCGGACGGGATGCTCGCGCGGCGCCGAAACCAGGTCACGACTCTCGGGACGCTCCTCGATCCGATCGCCGACAAGCTGCTGGTCGCGGCGGCCCTGGTCTCGCTCCTCGCGATCGACAAGATCGATGCGTGGATCGTGGTGGTGATCGTCGGACGCGAGCTGGCGGTGACCGGCTTGCGGGCGGTCGCCGCGTCGGTCGGCGTTATCGTGCCGGCGTCGCGCCTGGCCAAGTGGAAGACGGTGAGTCAGTACGTCGCGATCACGATGCTGATCATCGAAAAGGGGTTCGATCCTCCGGGATTCCGCGTCGCGGCGACGGTCACCCTGTGGGCGGCGCTCGCGCTCACCATCGTCTCGGCGGTCGACTACTTCTATCGGTTCTTCCGGAAGGCCGACTACCGCGCGATCGTGCCGGGCGAAGAACGCTGGTCGTGAGCGCGATCCTCGCGATCGCCGCCGCCTATCTGATCGGCGCGGTGCCCATTGGCTATCTCGTGGGGCGCGCGTTCGGCGTCGCGGACATCCGACGCCATGGCAGCGGGACCATCGGCGCCACGAACGTGCTGCGGACCGCCGGTCGCCTTCCGGCGATCCTCACGCTCGGCGGCGACATCGCGAAGGGTTTCCTCGCGGTGGTCACGGGCGCCGCGCTCGGAGCGAGCCCGTCCGGGCCCGACACGGGCGTCATGGCTGCCTCCGCGGTCGCCGCGGTCATCGGCAACTGCTGGTCGGTCTTCCTCGGCTTCCGCGGCGGCAAGGGCGTGGCGACCGGGCTGGGCGCGCTCCTCTGGATCGTCCCGTGGGCGGTGCTCCCGGCCGCGCTCGTGTGGCTGGTGATCACGCTCAGCTTCCGGTACGTCTCGCTCGGCTCCATCCTCGCGGCCGCGTGCGTCCCGCTCGGCGCCTTGCTCCTCGGCACGCCGCCTCCGTTCGTGATCGCCGCGTTCGCCATCGGCGCGATCATCGTCGCGCGGCATCACGCAAACATCGCCCGGCTCCTCGCCGGCCACGAGCCGAAGCTCGGCCACCGGCGCTCGGCGTGAGCATCGCGGTCATCGGCGGGGGAAGCTGGGGCACGGCGCTGGCGATCCACGTCGCGCGGACCGGCGCGGCGGTCCGACTCTGGGCCCGTGAGCGCGAGGTCGTCGACGGGATCCGAACGCGCCGCCGGAGCCCGTGGTATCTAGCCGATATCGACGTGCCGCCTCCGGTGGAGGCGACGAACGACATCGACCAGGCGCTCCGCGGCGCCACGCTCGCGATCATCGTCGTGCCGTCCGAGTTCGTGGCGGCGACCCTGAAGACGCTCCCGTCCATCCCGGCAGACGTGCCGATCCTGTCGGCGACGAAGGGGCTCGATCCCGAGCGCCATCTGCGGATGAGCGAGGTGATCACCGAGCGATTCCCCGACGCGCGCGTGGCCGTGCTCTCGGGCCCGACGTTCGCGCGCGAGGTGGCGCTCGCGCGTCCGACGGCGGCCGTGATCGCCACGCGTGACGACACCCTGGCCGCTGCGCTCCAGCGAAGGCTCGGCACGCGGGAGTTCCGGCTCTACGCGAACCGCGACGTGATCGGCGTCGAGGTGGGCGGCGCCGTGAAGAACGTCATGGCCATCGCCACCGGCATCGCCGACGGCCTCGGCCTCGGCGAGAACGCGCGCGCCGCTCTCGTCACGCGCGGGCTCGCCGAGATGACGCGCCTGGCGGTCGCGCTGGGCGCCATCTCCGGAACCATGGCCGGTCTCGCCGGCCTCGGCGACCTCGTGCTCACGTGCACCGGGAGCCTGTCGCGCAACCGGCAGCTCGGCATGGCGCTCGCGAAGGGCGGGACTGCGGCGGCCGTCGAGCGCGAGACGCGCATGATCGCCGAGGGCGCGCGCACGGTGGTCTCGGCGCTGGCGCTCGCCCGCCGCTACTCGGTCACCTTGCCGATCTGCCACGAGGTCGGCGCGGTGCTCTTCGACGGCAAGCCCCCGGCGGACGCGCTGGCCTCGCTTCTCGAGCGGCCCGTGAAACGGGAGGACCGTTAGCGCGATGCCCGAGCTGCGCAAGGATCCGGTCGTCGGGCGCTGGGTGATCATCGCGACGGAGCGCGCGCGGCGGCCGTCCGACTTCGTCGCCGAGCCGGTGCGTCCTCGCGCGAGTGCCTGCGCCTTCTGCGCGGGCCACGAGTCCCAGACGCCGCCGGAGATTCTCGCCGGCCGCCCGCCCGATGGCGAGCCGAACGGCCCGGGCTGGACCTATCGGGTCGTGCCGAACAAGTTTCCGGCGCTCCGGATCGAGGGCGAGCTCGAGCCCTCGGGCGAGGGCCTCTTCGACCGGATGAACGGGGTCGGCGCCCACGAGGTCGTCATCGAGACGCCCGAGCACGGCGCGTCGCTCGCCGGCCTCTCGGTCGACGCCGTCGCCGACGTCTTGTTCGCGTTCCGCGAGCGCATGCTGGATCTCAAAAAGGATCCGCGGTTCGCGTACGTCCTCGTGTTCAAGAACCACGGCGAGGCCGCCGGCGCCTCGCTCGAGCACCCGCACTCGCAGCTCATCGCGACGCCCATCATCCCGATCATGGTGTCCGAGGAGCTGGCCGGGTCGGCCCAGTACTACGACATGAAGGAGCGGTGCGTCTGGTGCGACATGGTCCGCCAGGAGCGGCGGGGCAGGGGCCGGCTGGTCGTCGAGTCCAGCGACTTCGTGGCGCTGGCGCCGTTCGCCCCGCGGTTTCCCTTCGAGACCTGGATCCTCCCGGTGCGGCACCGGGCGGCCTTCGAGGAATCGACGGAGGAGGAGCTGCGTGGCGCGGCCTCCATCCTCGGCGAGGTCCTTCGCCGCGTGAACCAGGTGCTCGGCGAGCCGCCGTTCAACTTCATGCTGCACACGGCGCCGTTCCGCGAGGCCCAGCTGGAGTCCTTCCACTGGCATCTCGAGGTGATCCCGAAGCTCACGCGGGTCGCCGGCTTCGAGTGGGGCAGCGGGTTCTTCATCAACCCCGTGCCGCCCGAGGACGCCGCCGACGCTCTACGGGCAGGTACCGGTCGATCGTGATAACATCACCGGCTGTGGCGCGGGAATAGCTCAGTGGTAGAGCACGACCTTGCCAAGGTCGGGGTCGCGGGTTCGAATCCCGTTTCCCGCTCCAGAATCTTTCGATCGACCGGCTCCCACCATCGGGGCGGCGTAGCCAAGTGGCTAAGGCGGAGGTCTGCAAAACCTCTACTCAGCGGTTCGAATCCGCTCGCCGCCTCCATGTCACCCACGTCGTCACCAACGTCTTGAGGATTCCCGGAGCGTCTTCATGGCCGAGCTAATCAAGCGGGTGGGTCCGCCGAAGGCGACCGACCTCAAAGGTGAGGAATTCACCTGGACCATCCAGCTCAGCGTCGCGCCGTCGCGCGAATGGTCGCGGCTCTTCTCCGAGCCCGCCGAGTCGACCGTGCTCTGTCATCCCCGGCGTCTCGGCATGATGCACCAGGCCCTGGTCTTCAAATCCGACGAGGGCCACCTGGCGACCTGGGTGCAGTACATCGACAAGTGGATCGGCGGCGCGAACAGGGGCATGGAGGAGCAGGAGGAGGCCGAGCGGCAACGCAAGACGAAGGCGCTCGTCGAGGAGGACGAGCGGCAGAAGCGCATCCGTCAGGTCAACGAGAAGGTCAAGAATCTCTGAGCCCGTCGATCGACGGGGGCGTGGTGGAACAGGGATACACTGAGGGCTTAAAACCCTCTGTCCGCAAGGACTTGCAGGTTCGAATCCTGCCGCCCCTACCACCCTCGCCGCTTCAAATGCCCGCAGATCTCGACGCCGCACAGCATGCGGCGTACAGCTACTTGCTCGGGATGTATCTCGGCGACGGCTACATTGGCCGCACACCTCGCACATATCGCCTCGAAGTCTCGTTACACAAACGCCAGGCGCGCGTCATCGAGCGCGTTGCGCGCGCCATCTCCGTGCTGCGTCCCGGCCACCCGGTCGGCCTTCGTCGTCGCGGTCCGGTCACGGTCGTCAATGCGTACTCCAACGCCTGGCCGGTGCTGTTTCCACAGCACGGCGCGGGACGAAAGCATCAGCGGCCGATCGTCCTGGAGCCCTGGCAACGAAGCATCGTGGAGCAGCATCCGGTCGAGTTTCTTCAGGGATGTATCGAGTCCGACGGTTGCAGGCACCGGCGCATCGTGGCAGGGCGCAACTACCCGGCCTATTCGTTCACGAATCACTCGCCGGACATCTTGCAGCTCTTCGTCTGGGCGTGCGGCCTGCTCCGGCTACATCCGCGCCAAGCGAACCGCGTGACGATCTCGCTGGCGCGACGCGCAGACGTGGCCACGCTCGACAGCCTCTTCGGGCTCGGCGAAGGCGCGGAGCCGAGCGCCGGGAGCATCAGCCCACTCTTAACCCCGTGATATCCTGCGTTGTGTGCTGCCCCTCGTCATGAGCTCACCGGGCGCGATCGCGTTCCAGATCGGTCCGATCGTCATCCGCTGGTACGGCATTCTCATGGCCACCGCGATCGTCGTCGGACTCTGGCTCGGGTACCGGCAGGCCAAGCGAGACGGTCTTCCGGCCGATGACATCATCAGCGCCGGGCAGTGGGCGATTCTGGCCGGACTCGCCGGCGCGCGGCTCTACGAGGTCATCTTCAACTGGGACTACTACGGCCGCTATCCGTCGAAGATCGTCGCGGTGTGGGAGGGCGGCCTCGCCATGCACGGCGGCCTCATCGTCGGGCCGCTGGTCGGCGCGTGGCTCGCGTATCGGTGGCGGCTACCCATTCTACGAGGGCTCGACGTGGCCGCCCCGTCGATGGTGCTCGGTCAGGCCATCGGCCGCTGGGGCAACTTCTTCAACGAAGAGGCCTTCGGCCGTCCAACCGACCTGCCGTGGAAGCTCTACATCTCGCCCGAGCACCGCCCGCTCGGCTACGCCCAGTTCGAGTACTTCCATCCGACCTTCCTCTACGAGTCGTTGTGGGACTTCGCGGTCTTCATCTTGCTCGTCGGGCTGCTGCGCCCGCGGCTTCAGGCGCGGCCGGGCGCTTTGTTCTTCGCGTACGTCGGCCTCTACTCGATCGGCCGCTTCGCCATCGAGGCGCTCCGGCTGGACAGCTTCTGGCTCGGTCCGGTCCGCGTGCCGCAGCTCGCGAGCATCATCGGCGTGCTCGTCGCGGTCGTCGGGATGGCCTGGACGAGCCGCCGCGCCACCGAATCGCCAGCGACCAGCTGAGCGCGAGGGCAGGGTGCGCCTCGAGCGAGTGGGCACGTATCTCTGGCAGATTCCTCAGGACACGGGCCGCGGCATGCGCGTCCCGGGCCTCGTCATCGCCGACGAGCAGCTGATCGAGTCGATTCGTTCCGACGCGTCGCTCGATCAGATCGCCAACGGCGCGACGTTGCCGGGCATCGTGAGGGCCGCGATGGCGATGCCCGACATCCATCAGGGCTACGGGCTCCCGGTCGGCGGCGTCGTCGCGACCGACGCGCGGCACGGCGTCGTGAGCCCGGGCGCCATCGGGTTCGATATCAACTGCGGCGTGCGCCTGCTCGGCACCGCGCTCCGCGCGGACACGCTCGCCGATCGCATGGAAGCGCTCGTCGACGCGCTCTACACCGCGATCCCGACCGGCGTGGGCTCCCGCGGCGAGCTGACGCTCGACGCGAACGCCCTCGATCACGTCCTCGCGCGCGGCGCCGCCTGGGCGGTGAAGACCGGATACGGCGACTCCGAGGATCTGGCGCGAATCGAGTCCGGCGGGGGCCTCGAGGGCGCCGCGCCCGACAGCGTCTCGGCCCACGCCCGCGAGCGCGGCCGGCGGCAGCTCGGCACGCTCGGCTCGGGTAATCACTTTCTCGAGGTGCAAACCGTCGAGGTGGTCTACGACGAGCGAGCGGCCAGCGCGCTGGGCGTGAGCGAGGGGCAGGTGACGGTCATGATCCACACCGGCTCGCGAGGGCTCGGCCACCAGGTGTGCACTGACTATCTCGACGTGACCGGCCGGGCGCTCCGCCGCTACGGCATCAGCGTGCCCGATCGCCAGCTGGCGTGCGCGCCCGTGGACTCCGACGAGGCGCGCGCCTACCTCGGCGCGATGCGCGCGGCCGCCAACTTCGCCTTCGCGAATCGTCAGGTGCTCACGCACTGGACCCGGCAGGTCTTCGAGCGGAGCCTCCAGATCGGCCCGCGCGAGCTCGGGATGCGCGTCGTGTACGACGTCGCCCACAACATCGCCAAGGAAGAAGAGCACGACGTGGACGGCGCCCGCCGGCGCCTCATCGTGCACCGCAAGGGCGCAACGCGCGCGTTTCCGGGCCAGCCCGTGCTCGTCCCCGGCGACATGGGACGCTACTCCTATCTGCTGCTCGGGACCGAGCAGGCGATGCGGGAGACGTTCGGGAGCACGTGCCACGGGGCGGGGCGGCGACTCAGCCGGACGGCCGCGGTGAAGGCGGCGCGCGGCCGAAGGATCGGCGACGAGCTCCGCGAGCGCGGCGTGCTGGCCCGCGCGACCGGTCGCGACGCGCTGGCCGAGGAGATGCCGGAGGCGTACAAGGACGTCGCCGACGTCGTCGACGTGGTGCATCGCTTCGGCATCTCGACGCGCGTCGCGCGCCTCAAGCCGCTGGCCGTCATCAAGGGGTGACCCCGCGCCGCGTGGTACACTAACGCGATGTCCTGGTCACTGAAGAAGAAATCACAAGCGCTGCTCGCCGACGAGCAGGGGACCGTGATCAAGGATTGGGGCGGCAAGATCTCCGTCGCCCTCGTCTATCCGAACACGTACGCCGTCGGCATGTCGAACCTCGGCTTCCAGACCATCTATCGGCATCTGAACGCGATGCCGGACGTCGTCTGCGAGCGCGTGTTCATGCCCGAGCCGGCCGACCTGGACGAGATGCGCCGAGCGCAGACGCCGCCGTTCTCGCTCGAGTCACTCCGGCCCCTCACCGACTTCCACCTCGTCGGCTTCTCGGTGACCTACGAGGGTGACTACGTCAACGTCTTGCGGCTGCTCGCGATGGCGGGGATCCCGCTGCGCGCGAGCGTCCGACGTCCGCACGACCCGCTGGTGCTGATGGGCGGCGTCTGCGCCTTCTCGAATCCGGAGCCGATCGCGCCGTTCATGGACTTCGTCGTCGTCGGCGAGGGCGAAGAGCTGGTCGTCGAGCTGATCGCCGCCTATCGCGGGGGCTATCGCGACCGCGCGGTCCTCCTCGCCTCGCTCGCGGGTCTCGACGGCGTCTACGTGCCCGAGCGATACGAGATAGGCTACGGAGCGGACGGGACCATCGCGAGCGTCGACGCGTGTGACGGCGCGCCCGCGGTCGTCGCCAAGCGTCGTCTCCGCAACGTGAACGCCTTCGAGACGGTCGCGGCGGTGAAGACCTCCCACGCCGAGTACGGCCACATGGCGCTCCTCGAGGTGGGCAAAGGCTGCGGGCGAGGCTGCCGCTTCTGTCTGGAGGGTCAGGTGTATCGCCCGGTCAGGCATCGCAGCGTCGACGCCCTGCGGGAGACCGTCGAGCGGATGGCGGCCGGCGGCGAGCGTCGCATCGGCCTCGTCGGCGCGTGCGTGTCGGACTATCCGTGGCTCGCCGACTTGCTCAAGGTCGTCGAGGACAACGGCATGGAGCTCTCGATCTCGTCCCTGCGTGCCGACAGCCTCAGCGAAGGGCTGGTGGCCGCGCTGGCGCGGGGCGGCCACCGGACGTTGACCGTGGCGCCCGAGGCGGGAACCGAGCGGTTGCGACGCGTCATCCGAAAGTCGATCAGCGACGACCAGCTGATGACCGCGTGCGACCTCGTCCGGTCTCACGGCATCCCAAATCTGAAGACGTACTTCATGATCGGCCAGCCGACCGAGACCATCGAGGACGTCGAGGCGATCCCGGATCTGGCCGGGCGGATGCTCGAGCGCCTGCGCGTGCTCGATCCGACCGGCCGGCCGTTCGGGCGGCTCACCCTGTCGGTGTCGTCGTTCGTGCCGAAGCCGTGGACGCCGTTCCAGTGGGCGCCCTTCGACGGCGCCGAATCGCTCCAGTCGAAGCTCGAGATCATCAAGCGCCGGGTGCGCCGCTTTTCCAACGTGCGCGTGCTCCACGAGAACCCTCGCGAAGCGGCCCTGCAGGCGCTCCTCGCCCGAGGGGACCGGCGCGTCGGCGAGTTTCTCGAGCTGGCGGCCTGCCACGAGGGCGACTGGCGCCGGGCCTTGCGCGAGTGGGACGGCGACGCGGCCTTTTACACGACGCGCCGTCGGTTGCCGGAAGAGCGGCTGCCGTGGGATCACTTCGATGTCGGCGTCAAGAAGACCGGGCTGCTCCGCGAGTGGGAGCGGGCCGCGGCGGAAGACGCCGTGGCCGCCGGAGCGCGCTGATGGCCGTCCGGGACGTCTATCAGCGACCCCTGCGCAATCTCCGGATCTCGGTGACCGACCGATGCAACCTGCGCTGCAGCTACTGCATGCCCGAAGAGGACTACGTCTGGCTCCCGCGCGAGCAGATCCTCAACTTCGAGGAGATCAGCACGCTCGCCGACGTCTTCATCGACCTGGGCGTCGACAAGATCCGACTCACCGGAGGCGAGCCGCTGCTGCGGCGCGACCTCCCGGAGCTGATCCGCCTCCTGGCGGCGAAAACGAAGCTCCGCGATCTGGCGTTGACGACCAATGGCGTCCTGCTCGGCGAGCAGGCGCGCCTGCTCCGGGTCGCCGGACTCCATCGCGTCACCGTGAGCCTCGACACCCTGCGGTCCGATCGCTTCACGGCGCTCACGCGCCGTGCGAATCACGGGCAGGTGCTCGCCGGGATCGCGGCGCTGGCGCCGGCGGGCTTCACCGGGACGAAGCTCGACACGGTGGTCATGCGGGACGTCAACGACGACGAGCTGGCCGAGCTGATCGAATACGGCCGGACGGTACCGGCCGAGGTGCGCTTCATCGAGTACATGGACGTGGGCGGCGCAACCCGCTGGTCGATGGACAAGGTCGTGAGTCGGGCCGACATGCTGGAGGCCCTGGCGCGCCGATACGGGCGGATCGAGCCGGTGATCGAGGAGAGCACCGCGCCTGCCGATCGCTATCGGCTGGCCGACGGGACCGTCTTCGGGATCATCTCGTCCACGACCGAGCCGTTCTGCGCGAGCTGCGACCGCAGCCGGCTCACGGCCGACGGCGTCTTCTATCTCTGTCTCTACGCCCAGCAGGGCGTCGACCTCCGGGGGCCGCTTCGCCGCGGGGCGTCGCGTGATGAGCTCGCCGCGCTGATCGCAGGCGCATGGAGCCGGCGCGCTGACCGCGGCGCCGAGGAACGGCTGAGGCTGCGGGACCGCACCCCCCTCGTGCAGATCGGTCGCCTGCGTGAGGACCCGCACCTGGAGATGCACACGCGGGGCGGGTAGCGTGGAGCGCGCGCTGCAGGCCGTCGTGGGCTCAGAACCCCACCCCGCCGAGGCGCGTCGGTAGATTTGGAGGGCAGACGCGTGAGCGCCTCTGACACGACCAAGATCGACGTCCAGGAGCACGGCGCCGACCGGCAGACCTCCGATCGGCGGCTCTTCATGCAGCTCTCTGCCTTCGGCAACTGCCTCGACGCGAAGCCGCTCCAACGGGCGCTCGAGTCGAGCCGGCTCGAGGCCGTCCTGTACCAGGACGTCAACGACCCGCGCGGCGTCGCCGTGGTCTCGATGAGCGAGGATCCGACCTTCTTCGTGACGGGGCTCCGCGAGGTGCTCAACGCCGAGCCCTTCGCCGGGCTTTCTCAGAAACCCGAGCTGACCATGTTCGGACGGACGTACGCTTCGGGTTTCGAGACGGACCTCGAGGACTGGCTACTTCGGCGTCCCCGCCGCGCCGCGCTCAACCCGGCGTGGCCGTGGGGGATCTGGTATCCGTTGCGCCGCACCGGGTCGTTCAGCAAGTTGACGCCGCAGGAGCAAGGCGCCATCATCCGCGAGCACAGCGTGCTCGGCCGCGCCTATGGCGACGGCGATCTGGCTCACGACGTGCGGCTGGCCTGCCACGGCCTCGACGTCAACGACAACGACTTCGTCATCGGCCTCGTCGGGCGCCAACTCCACCCGCTCTCGCACCTCGTGCAGGCCATGCGAAAGACCACGCAGACCGCGCAGTACCTCCAGACGCTCGGCCCCTTCTTCGTGGGCCACGCGCTCTGGCAGAGCCCGTTCGCGGGATAGCTCGGACGAGGAGGACTCGATGGCCCAGGCGACCTTGCCGCCGTGGATCCAGGCGCTCCAACAACGGGACCCCGAATTCGTCAGCTCGTACATGGCGCAGCGCGAGCGCATCTTGCGTGACGGCGCCATCCCGGCGAAGTACAAGATCCTCATGACGATGATCGTCGACGCGTTGCTGTCGCACCCGGACGGCGTGGCGAACATCGCCGGACGCGCCCGCGCCGCGGGAGCCTCGGACGCGGAGATCCAGGAAGCGGTCGAGGTGGCCTACCTCTTCGGCGGCACGCCGGCTCTGGTGACCGCGATGAACGCGTTCCGCGCCTGACCGCGGCGCTCAGCGAGCCGGCGTCGCGACGAAGATCCGGTGCGACGCGCGGAGCTCGGTCTGGGCGAGAATCTCGAAGCCGGCCTCGCCGAGGAGCCACCGCCAGTCCTCGGCCGTGTACTTACTGTGCACGGGGAAGAGACGAAAAGCTCGCCTGAGGCTGTCCGGGCCGCTTTCCTTCATCACGTCGCGCCGATAGGCCAGGTAGGCGGAGAGCGGCTGGCGAATCCAGTCGTTCAGCAGGAAGATCCCGCCGGGGACGAGCACCCGGCGGATCTCGGCGAGGGTCGGCAGCGGCTCGTCGAAGACGTGGAGCACCGACGACATGCTCGCGAGATTCACGGTGGCAGCGGCGAGCGGCAGCGGCTGGGCGACCACGTCGTGGATCGCGAACGTCGCGGACGCCGCCTTGAAGACGAGCTGCCGGCCGTAGGCGATCATCGCAGGGGTGACGTCGTAGCCGTAGAGGACCGCGTCCGGGTAGCGCTCGCCGAGGTCGCGCAGAAGGAGCCCGGGGCCACAGCCCAGGTCGATCATCACCGCACGCGGCGGGAGCCGTCGTCCCACGTGCGCGTCGAAGAACGCCCAGAACGTCGCCTCGAAGCGCTCTCCGTGAGTCGCGACCATCCGCTGAAGCAGCTCCTCGTCCGATGCGCCGCCGAGCGATTGATGGGTGGGCACGAGGTACCTCCGCGAAGAGTCTAGCGCAGGCGAACGTCATTCGTGGGAGGATGGCGCGGCCCGATGAGCCGGACGGAGGCGGCGGTGGCGGGGTCGACCCGACGCAAGACGAAGGCGCTCGTGGTCCCGCTGGCCGGCCTCACCGCGGCGCTGTTCCTGCCTCCGCTGCTCGCCGGTCTCCCGCTGGCCGGCCAGCGGGCGCTGATCGTCACCGTGATCACGATTCTGTTGTGGACGGGCGAGCTTCTGGCGCCGGGTGTCGCCGCCCTCCTGAGCGTGACCTTGCTCGCGCTCAGCGGCGCCACGACGAGCCTCCGCGACGCGCTGCAGGGCTTCGCCAATCCCGTGCCCTTCTTCCTGATCAGCGTGCTGACGATGGGCGTCGCCGTCGTGCGCAGCGGGCTCGCCGAGCGACTGGCCCGGACGATCCTGGAGCGTGCGCGCGGGCGAAGTCTCACGGTCTACCTCCAGCTCGTCCTGTCGTTCCCGGTCTTGACGTTCCTGCTGCCGTCGGCGACGACGCGCTCCGGGATCCTGATCCACATCTACGACGAAGTCTTCGCGCTCGGCCGGGTGGCGCGGGGCGCGGACGTGGCCAAGGCGGTCATGCTGGCGCTCTCGTCGATCAATCGCCTCGCCTCGACCTCGCTCTTGACCGGTGGGATCACCCCCGTCATGAGCGCGGCCATCATCGGCGGCATGTCGTGGACGGGCTGGTTCGCGCTGATGGCGGTGCCGTACTACGCGATCCTTCTGCTCGGCGGCGCGCTCACCTACGCGCTCTATCGCCGCGGCTTCGCCCAGGGGCTGCCGACCCCCGAGCCGGCTCGCCGGCGCCCCATCTCGGGGGCGGAGTGGCGGACGATCGGGATCATCCTGAGCGCGTCGGCCCTGTGGCTCACCGACGGCGTGCATCATCTGGATCCGGCGCTTCCGGCGCTGCTTGCGTTCGCCGCGCTCCTCACCCCGGGATTGGGACCGCTCACCTGGGCAGACCTCGAGCGCGGCGTGGGCTGGGCGAACTTCTTCGTCATCGCCGCGTCGATCTCGCTGGCTCACGCGCTGGTCACCAGCGGCGCCGCGCCGTGGCTCGGCCGGCTTCTGGTCGGCGGGCTACCGGCGTTCGGTGACAGTGCGCTGAACGTGGTGGTGCTTCTGATGCTCGGCGCGACCCTGCTGCGCGCGGTCGTGCCCAACATCTCCGGCTTTCTCGCGCTGGCGCTGCCGATCGCGATGTCGGTCGGGCGCGAAGCGGGGGTCAACCCGCTGGTGTGCGCGCTCGTCGTGATGATGACCGGCGATGCGGTCGTCTACTACCCGGCGCAGAGCTCGTCGGCGCTCGTCATTTACGAGCGTGGCCACGTGTCGGCCGGCGAGATGTTGAAGTTCGGTCTGTGGATGACCCTGGTCGG
This sequence comes from Candidatus Rokuibacteriota bacterium, assembly GCA_003220495.1. Lineage (GTDB taxonomy): Bacteria > Methylomirabilota > Methylomirabilia > Rokubacteriales > CSP1-6 > AR31. The sequence continues at coordinate 121,701 of QHSP01000022.1, forward strand.
CTGGGTCGCGATCCTCGTCGTCGCGCTGCCCTGGTGGGCGCTCATCGGCGAGCCCCTCCGATCGCGCTGAGGTGTTGCCGCTTCGAGCGCGGGCTTTGCCCGCGCAATCCAGTCCTGGGGGAGGCTCGGAGGGGGCCGTCGAGGCCCCCTTCGATTAGAGAGGCGCGGGAAGCGCCGACTTGCCCATCAGGTAGAGATCGACGCCCCGCGCGGCGGAACGGCCCTCGGCGATGGCCCAGACGATCAGCGACTGGCCGCGCTGCATGTCGCCGCACGCGAAGACGCCCGGCACGCTGGTCATCCAGTTCGTGTCGCGCCAGACGTTGCCGCGCTCCGTGAGCTTGACGCCGAGATCGGTCAGCATCCCCGAACGCTCGGGGCCGAGGAAGCCCATCGCGAGCAGCACGAGCTCGACCTCGAGCGTGAACTCGCTCCCGGCGATCGGCTTGAACTCGAGCCGGCCGCCCTCACGAACCGTGTCCACCTTGACCGCCTCGAGCGCCTTCACCCGGCCGCGGTCGTCTCCGAGGAAGCGCTGCGTCGCCACCGCGTAGACGCGCTCGCCGCCTTCCTCGTGGGCGCCGGACACCCGAAAGATGTTCGGCCACTGGGGCCACGGATTGTCAGGGGCGCGCTCGTCCGGGGGTCGCGGCAAGAGCTCGAACTGGTGGACGGAGACCGCGCCCTGGCGATGCACCGTGCCCAGACAGTCGGCGCCCGTATCGCCGCCGCCGATGATGACGACCCGCTTGCCCTGCGCGGTGATGAACCGCTCGTCGGGAACGTGATCCCCCTCGCACCGCCGGTTCTGTAAGGTCAGGTACTCCATCGCGAAGTGGACACCGCCGAGCTCGCGCCCCGGGATCGTCAGATCGCGCGGCCAGCACGCGCCGCCGGCGAGAACCACGGCGTCGAAGTCACGGCGCAAGGTCTCGACCGGCACGTTGACGCCGACGTGCGCGCCCGTCCGGAAGCGCACGCCATCCTTCTCCATCAGCTGGAGCCGGCGGTCCACGAAGCGCTTCTCCATCTTGAACTCGGGTATGCCGTAGCGCAGGAGGCCGCCGATCCTGTCGTCGCGCTCGAAGACCGTCACCAGGTGGCCGGCGCGATTGAGCTGATCGGCCGCGGCGAGGCCCGCCGGGCCGGAGCCGACCACCGCGACGCTCTTACCGGTCCGGGCGACCGGCGGCTCCACGCCGACCCAGCCCTCGTCGAACGCCCGCTCGATGATCGCGACCTCGACGCCCTTGATCGTCACCGGATCGTCGTTGATGCCGAGCACGCAGGCGCCCTCGCACGGCGCGGGGCACAGGCGGCCCGTCCACTCCGGGAAGTTGTTCGTCGCGTGCAGGCGATCGATCGCCTCGCGCCACTGGTCGCGGTAGACGAGGTCGTTCCAGTCCGGAATGATGTTCCCGAGTGGGCAGCCCTGATGACAGAACGGAATGCCGCAATCCATGCACCGCGCGGCCTGCTTCGTCAGCTCGTCGACCGGATAAGGGAGGTAGTACTCCTTCCAGTCGCGGACGCGCTCGGCGACGGGACGCGCGGGCGGCTTCTTCCGCTTGATCTCGAGGAAGCCGGTGACCTTACCCACCGCTGGTTCCGACGAGCTCGGCGAAGGTCGGCGGGCGCCCTTCCGCTCGCGCGCGCGCCTCGGCGAGGAGGACGCGCTTGTAGTCCCGTGGCATGATCTTGACGAGGCGCGGCTGCATGTCGATCCAGTCGCGCAGGATACCCGCCGCGTAGGTCGATCGGGTGTACTCGACGTGACGCCGGATCAGGTCGCGCACCAGCGCGATCTCCTCCGGCTGGTCGAGACGCTCCAGATCCACCATCCCGAGATTGCAGCGGCGCTTGAAGTCGCCGTCCAGGTCGAGGACGTACGCGGCGCCGCCCGACATGCCGGCGGCGAAGTTCCGGCCGGTCCGCCCGAGCACCACCACGCGGCCGCCGGTCATGTACTCGCAGGCGTGATCGCCGACGCCCTCGACGACGGCGTGGACGCCGCTGTTGCGCACGCAGAAGCGCTCTCCGGCGACGCCCCGGACGTAGGCCTCACCGCCCGTCGCCCCGTAGAGCGCGACGTTGCCGATGACGATGTTGTCCTCGGCCACGAACGTGCTCGCGCGCGGCGGGTAGACGGTGAGCTTGCCGCCGGAGAGCCCCTTGCCCCAGTAGTCGTTGGCGTCGCCCTCGAGCGTGAAGGTGACGCCCCGCGGGACGAACGCGCCGAAGCTCTGTCCGGCGGACCCCGTGAAATGGACGCGGATCGTGTCGTCGGGCAGCCCCTCGCCGCCCCACCGCTTGGTGATGTGATAGCCGAGCGTCGTACCCACCGTACGGTTCACGTTGCGGATCGGCATCCGGAGCCGGACGGGTTTGCGATGCTCGACGGCTTCCCGGCATGCCGGCACGATCGTGGTGCTGTCGAGCGATTTCTCGAGCGCGTGGTCCTGAGATCGCACGCACCGCCGCGCCACGTCCGCCGGCATATCCGGCTGGTAGAGGATCGAGGACAGGTCGAGCCCGCTCGCCTTCCAGTGCTCGAGCGCCGGCTTGAAGTCGAGCCGGTCCACGCGCCCGATCATCTCGTCCATCGTCCGGAACCCGAGACTCGCCATGTGCTCCCGGACCTCCTGGGCGAGGAACCGGAAGAAGTTCACGACGTAGTCCGCCCGGCCGGCGAAGCGCTTGCGGAGCTCCGGGTCCTGCGTCGCGATGCCGACGGGGCAGGTGTTGAGGTGACAGACGCGCATCATGATGCAGCCGAGCACCACCAGCGGCGCCGTCGAGAAGCCGTACTCCTCGCCGCCGAGCAGGGCGGCGATGACGACGTCGCGGCCGGTCTTCATCTGGCCGTCGACCTGGACGACGATGCGGTCGCGAAGCTTGTTCAGCACGAGGACCTGTTGGGTCTCGGCGAGTCCGAGCTCCCAGGGAACGCCGCCGTGCTTGATCGAGGTGAGAGGCGAGGCGCCGGTGCCGCCGTCGTGGCCGGAGATCAGCACGACGTCGGAGAAGGCCTTCGCCACGCCGGCCGCGACGGTGCCCACGCCGATCTCGGCGACCAGCTTCACGTGCACGCGCGCCTCGGGGTTGGCGTTCTTCAGATCGTGGATGAGCTGCTTGATGTCCTCGATGGAGTAGATGTCGTGGTGCGGGGGCGGTGAGATCAGCTGCACGCCCGGCGTCGCGAAGCGCACCTTCGCGATCCACGGATAGACCTTCGGTCCCGGCAGCTGGCCGCCCTCGCCGGGCTTGGCGCCCTGGGCCATCTTGATCTGCAGATCGGTCGCGTTGACCAGGTACTCGCTCGTGACGCCGAACCGCCCGGAGGCCACCTGCTTGACCGCGCTCCGACGCCAGTCACCGTTGGGATCGCGCCGGTACCGCGCCGCGTCCTCGCCGCCCTCGCCGGTATTCGAGCGCCCGCCGATGCGGTTCATCGCGATGGCGAGGGTCTCGTGCGCCTCCTGGCTGATGGAGCCGTAGGACATCGCGCCAGTGGCGAACCGCTTCAGGATCGACTCGACCGCCTCGACCTCTTCGATCGGCACGGGCGAGGCCGACGGACGGAACTCGATCAGCCCGCGTAGGGTCGCCAGCCGCTTGCTCTGGTCGTCGCAGAGACGCGTGAAGTCCTTGAACTGCCCGTAGCTTCCGCTGCGCGTGGCGTGCTGCAGCTTGGCGATCATGTCGGGATTGACCATGTGGTGCTCGCCGTCGCGGCGCCACTGGTACTCGCCGCCCCAGTCGAGCTCGGCGCCGACGGGCCGCTCGGGGAAGGCGTGCTCGTGGCGCCGCCGCACCTCGTCGGCGATCACGTCGAGCCCGATGCCGGACACGCGCGAGACGGTCCCGGTGAAGTAGCGATGCACCAGGTCGCCGTTGAGACCGATGGCCTCGAAGATCTGGGCGCCGGTGTAGCTCTGCAGGGTGGAGATTCCCATCTTGGCCATGACCTTGAGGATTCCCTTGTTCAAGGCCTTGATGTAGTTCTTGATCGCTTTCGGCCGATCGACGCCGGGCAGCAGCCCCTCGCTGATCATGTCGTCGATGGTCTCGAAGGCGACCCACGGATTGACGGCGCCCGCGCCGTAGCCGATCAAGAGGCAGAGGTGGTGCACCTCGCGCGCGTCGCCGGTCTCGATCACGAGCCCACACCGGGTGCGCTCTCCGCGCCGGACCAGGTGATGATGCATCGAGGCCGTGGCCAGGAGACTCGGGATGGCCGCGGTCTTACGACTGATGCCACGGTCCGACAGGATGACGACGTTGTAGCCTTCGGCGATCGCCTCGCTCGCGCGACGCTGGAGCAGCTCGAGGGTCCGCTTGAGCCCCGCCGCGCCCTCGGCGACCGGGTAGAGCATGGGCAAGGTGAGCGCCTTGAAGCCGCGCTCGCTGACGTGGGCGAGCTTCGCCAGCTCATCGTTCGTGATGACCGGATCCTTCAGGACGATCTGGCGGCAGGACTCGGGCTCCGGCACGAGGAGATTCCGCTCGGGTCCAACCGTCGACTCCATCGACGTCACCAGCTCCTCGCGGATCTGGTCGAGCGGGGGATTGGTCACCTGCGCGAAGAGCTGCTTGAAGTAGTCGTAGAGCGGACGGGGCCGATTCGAGAGCACCGCCAGCGACGTATCGGTGCCCATCGAGCCCACGGGCTCCTCGCCGTTCTTGGCCATCGGCTCGAGGATGATCCGTAGATCCTCGTGCGTGTAGCCGAACGCGATCTGTCGCGTCAGCACCGTCGCATGGTCCGGCGCCGGCACCTCGTGAGCCCGGAGCTCCTCGAGATGGACGAGGTTGTCTCGCAGCCAGTCGGCGTACGGGTGCTCGGCGGCGAGCTGGGCCTTGATCTCCTCGTCGTCGACGATGCGACCCTTGGCGGTGTCGACCAGGAAGATGCGTCCGGGATGCAGCCGCTCCTTCATGAGGATCTGCTCGGCCGGGATGTCGAGCACGCCGACCTCGGAGGCCATGACGACCATGCCGTCCGTGGTGACGTAGTAGCGCGACGGACGCAGGCCGTTCCGATCGAGGACGGCCCCGATGACGGTCCCGTCGGTGAAGGCGATCGAGGCCGGCCCGTCCCAGGGCTCCATCAACGAGGCGTGGTACTCGTAGAACGCCCGCCGCTCCGGGCTCATCGACTCGTGGTTCTGCCAGGGCTCGGGGATCATCATGAGGATGGCGTGCGGCAAGGACCGCCCGTTCATCACCAGGAACTCGAGCACGTTGTCGAACGTGGCGGAGTCCGAGAGGCCGTCGCGCGTCACCGGGAGGACTTTCTTCAGGTCGTCGCCCAGCGCCTCCGACCGGCACAGCACCTCGCGCGCGCGCATCCAGTTGATGTTGCCCCGCAAGGTGTTGATCTCGCCGTTGTGGGCGATGTAGCGATACGGGTGCGCGAGCGGCCAGGAGGGGAAGGTGTTGGTGCTGAACCGTTGGTGGACGAGCGCGAGCGCGGACTCGAGATCGGGATCGGTCAGATCGGGGAACATCGTCTCGATCTGGTCCGCGCTGAGCATGCCCTTGTAGATGAGCGTGTTCGAGCTGAGGCTCGGGATGTACGCGTACTTGTTTTCCGGAATATCGAGCGCGACGACCGCCTTCTCGAAGAGCTTGCGGATCACGTAGAGCTTGCGCTCGAAATGAATGTGATCCCGCACGGCGGGCCCGCGGCCGATGACCACCTGCATGATGTGCGGCTCGACGGAGAGCGCGCTGGCGCCGATGAGGTGGTCGTCGGTGGGCACCTCGCGCCAGCCGAGGAGGCACTGGCCCTCCTCCTCGACGATCGAGTGCAGGAGCGCGCGCACGCGGTCTCGCTGCTCCGGATCGCGCGGGAGGAACACGAGCCCGCAGCCGTAGTCCCTGGCCGGCGGCAAGGGAATGCCCAGGCGACCGCACTCGCGCCGGAGAAACTTGTCCGGAATTTGGATCAGGATGCCGGCGCCGTCACCGGTGTTCGCCTCGCAGCCGCACGCGCCCCGATGGAGCAGGTTGATCAGGACCGCAAGGGCGCGCTGGACGATCGTGTGCGAGCGTCGCCCCTTGATGTCCACGACGAATCCGACGCCGCAGGCGTCGTGCTCGTACCGGGGGTCGTAGAGCCCCTGAGCGGGCGGCGGTCCGGGCACGGCTGCTCGACGTTGTCCTTCAGCCATCAGCATCCCCTTTTGTGAAAACGGTTGCACGATAGTAGCGGCAATCCCACTATTAGTCATCCCCAAAAAGTTGGATGATAAGTATCAGAAACTCTTATAATCACGCGGTGCACCTCGAGACCCTCAGGCTCTACTGCGACGTCGTCCGCCTCCGTTCCTTCTCGCGGGGCGCGACCCAGAACTTCGTCTCCCAGTCGGCCGCCAGTCAGGCCATGCAGCAGCTCGAGGCGGAGCTGGGCGTGGCGCTCCTGGACCGGACCAAGCGCCCGTTCGTCGTGACGCCCGAAGGCCAGGCCTTCTACGAGGCGTGCCGAGGGCTCCTGGAGTCGTGGGACAAGGCCAAGGCGGGGATCGCCGCCGTGAAGGCGCGGGTCGATGGCACCGTGAGGGTCGCGGCGATTTACTCCGTGGGCCTCCACGACGTGAGCCGCCACGTGCAGCGGTTCATGTCTCTCTACCCCGAGGCGCGCGTCCAGCTCGAGTGCCTGCACCCGCACAAGGTGGTCGAGGCGGTCGTCCAGGGCGAGGCGGACGTCGGGATCATGTCGTATCCGCCGGCCGATCGCGCGCTCTCGATCGTGCCGCTCCGCTCCGAGCCGATGGCGTTCGTGTGCCATCCGAACCACCGGCTGGCGCGCCGGCGCATCGTCACGCCCGCCGACCTCAACGGCGAGACATTCATCGCGTTCGACGCCGGCCTGACGATCCGCAAGGCGATCGACCGCACGCTCCGCCAGCACAACGTGCGGGTCAACACCGTGATGGAGTTCGACAACATCGAGACGATCAAGCAGGCGATCATCATCGCGGCCGGCGTCTCGATCCTCCCGCGCCACACCGTGCAGAACGAGGCCTCGATCCGCACGCTCGCCGTCGTGCCGATGGGCATCGCCGACCTCGTGCGGCCGGTCGGCCTCATCCATCGGCGCCAGAAGCCTCTCACGCCGACGGTCAGCCGGTTCATCCAGCTCCTGAAGGACGCCAACGAGGAAGCGGACCGCGCCATTGCCGCGCCCGGAGCGAGGAGTTAGGATCAGAGCAGAGGAGCCGTCATGAGTGGTGAGTTCGAGGATGAGTATTCCGCGACGATCGACGACGACCTCCGGAAGACCGACGACCTGCGCGAGACCAGTGGGGCTCTCCTCAACGACACCATCGCGGCGCTTTCTCCGGCGGAGCCGATTTGCCTCTCGGAGGCCGCGACGGTGCACGAGGCGGTCAAGACGATGCTGGCCCATCGGCAGGCTGGGGTGCTCGTGACAGACGGAGAGGGCCGTCTCGTGGGGATCTTCACCGAGCGAGACGTCCTCACGCGCGTGGTCGGTCGGGATCTCGACGCCCGCCGGACACCGCTGGGCGAGGTGATGACGCGAAACCCGGAAGCCCTGGCGGCCAGCGATCGGGTGGCCTACGCCATCCACTGCATGAGCGTGGCAGGCTACCGGACGATCCCCCTGGTCGACGCGGAACGACGGCCGATCGGAATCGTCACGGTCGGCGACGTGGTCCGCTGGCTCGCGAGCCTGTTCCCCGAGGCGGTCCTGAACCTTCGGCCGGGCGATGCCATCAAGCACCCCCAGGAAGTCGACGCCGGCTGATGGGGGGTTCCGCAGCTTTTGCGCACCGGGTCCGACAAGCAAAGTTGCCCGTGCCGTTCCGGTTCGATAGAATGACCGATGGTCTGCCGGTGTCTGACCTGACGACGCCGGCTGCAGCCTCTTTAGCGAATTTCCCGTGCCAGGCTCGCGGGATATGACTGCGCGAGGCGAGCGAGGAGACACGACGAGATGAGCCAAATAGCGACTCCCGCCACCGGCGTCGAGAAGTCGCGTAAAGCGCTGAATCGGGCCGTGATCCGCTTCGCCGGCGACTCCGGCGACGGCATGCAGCTCACTGGCGAACAGTTCACGACCGAGTCCGCGTGGGCGGGAAACGATCTCGCCACGCTGCCGAACTTCCCCGCCGAAATCCGAGCGCCCGCCGGAACGCTCTTCGGTGTCTCGAGCTTCCAGCTGCAGTTCGGCAGCCAGCGCGTCTACACGCCCGGCGACCGCCTCGACTGTCTCGTCGCGATGAATCCGGCCGCCCTCAAGGTGCATCTGCGCGACCTCAAGACGGGTGGCCTCCTGATCGTCAACACGCAGGCGTTCGACAAGCGGAATCTCGACAAGGCGGGCTACGCGGCGAATCCGCTCGACGAGCCGGCGCTGGCCGAGCGCTACCGCCTGCACAAGGTCGACATGACCGGCCTCACCCACGAGGCCATCAAGGACCTTCCGCTCAACACCAAGGAGAAGGACCGGACCAAGAACTTCTTCGCGCTCGGCCTGGTCTCGTGGATCTACACGCGACCGCTCGAGCCGACCCTGGCGTGGATCGAGAAGCGATTCGCGAAGAACAAGGACATCGCCGAAGCCAACACGCGAGTGCTCAAGGCCGGTCACGCCTTCGGCGAGACCGCGGAGATCTTCGGCGAGCACTACGCGATCGAGCCCGCCGAGATGGCGCCCGGGCTCTACCGGGCGATGACGGGCAATCGCGCCCTGGCGTGGGGTATTCTCGCGGCCGCTCAGCGGTCGAAGGTCCCGGTCGTCTACGGCGCCTACCCGATCACGCCGGCCAGTGACATCCTCCACGAGCTGGCCATGCACAAGCGCTTTCGCGTGCGGACGATCCAGGCCGAGGACGAGATCGCCGCGGTCACCGCGGCCATCGGCGCCTCGTTCGGCGGGGCGATCGGCATCACCGCCTCGAGCGGCCCGGGCGTGGCGCTCAAGAGCGAGGGTATCGGCCTCGCCGTGACGGCGGAGCTCCCGCTCGTCGTCCTGAACATCCAGCGTGCCGGCCCGTCGACGGGCATGCCCACGAAGACCGAGCAGGCCGACCTCATGCAGGCGCTCTACGGTCGCAACAGCGAGGCCCCGGTGGTCGTGCTGGCGCCGGCCACGCCCGGCGACTGCTTCTACGTCGCCTACGAGGCCGTGCGGCTCGCCGCCAAATACATGGTGCCGGTGATCGTGCTGAGCGACGGGTTCCTGGCCAACGGCTCGGAGCCGTGGCTCATCCCCGACGCGACGAAGCTACCGCCGATCGAGATCACGTTCAGGACCGAGCAGGAAGGCTTCTTCCCGTACCTCCGCGACCCGGCCACCCTCGCGCGCCCGTGGGTGCGCCCGGGAACGCCTGGACTCGAGCACCGCATCGGCGGGATCGAGAAGCAGGACGTCACCGGCAACATCTCCTACGATCCGGAGAACCACGACCACATGGTGCGCACGCGGGCCGAGAAGGTGCGACGCGTTGCCCAGGAGATTCCGCCGACCTCGATCAACGGACCGGCGACCGGCGACCTCCTCGTCGTCGGCTGGGGCGGCACGTACGGCGCGATCACGGCCGCGGTCGAGCAGGCGCAAACGGCCGGGAAGTCCGTCGCCTCGGTCCACCTGCGCCACCTCAATCCACTTCCTCCGGATCTCGGCCACATCCTGCGGGAGTACCGCAAGGTGCTGGTGCCCGAGATCAACAGCGGGCAGCTCGTGCGGGTACTCCGCGCCGAATACCTGGTGGACGCGGTCGGGTTCAATCGGGTTCGCGGGCTGCCGCTGGCGTCCGAGGAAATCTACGAAGCCATCAACCAGCTTCTCGGGAGCAAGCCATGACCCCGAGCGGGGCCGGAGCGAAAGAAGCGCCGAAATACACGAAGAAGGACTTCGAGTCGGACCAGGATGTGCGGTGGTGCCCCGGGTGCGGGGACTACGCCATTCTCTCGGCAATCCAGAAGACGATGCCCGACCTCGGCATTCCGAAAGAGGACATCGTGTTCATCTCTGGGATCGGCTGCTCGAGCCGCTTCCCGTATTACATGAACACCTACGGCTTCCACACGATCCACGGCCGCGCGCCGGCGATCGCGACGGGCCTCCGGGTGGCGCGACCCGAGCTGAAGATTTTCGTGGTCACGGGCGACGGCGACGGGCTCTCGATCGGCGGCAATCACATGCTGCACGTCCTGCGCCGTAACGTGAACCTGACGATCCTCCTGTTCAACAACCGGATCTACGGGCTGACGAAGGGGCAATATTCGCCGACGAGCGAGCTCGGCAAGGTGACGAAGTCGACACCGGTGGGCTCGGCCGACCGTCCGGTCAATCCGCTCGCGTTCGCCCTCGGCTGCGGTGCGACCTTCGTGGCGCGGACCGTCGACCGCAACATTCCGCACATGGACGAGATGCTGAAGCGGGCGGCCAAGCACAAGGGCACGGGGTTCGTGGAGATCCTCCAGAACTGCAACGTGTACAACGATCTGGCGTGGAACGTGATCTACGACCGCGAGTCCAAGGTCCAGCACGAGCTGCGGCTCGAGCACGGCAAGCCACTGCTCTTCGGGCCGCAGGACGACCGTCGCGCCCTGATCATGGAGGGCGTTACCCCCAAGGTGGTCCGCGCCAAGGACGTCCCGGAGAGCACGCTCTGGGTTCACGACGAGAAGAACGTGAACGCGGCAAAGCTCCTCGCCGATCTCTTCGCGCCGGAGTTCCCGATTCCGGTCGGTGTGCTCGCCGCGGTCGACGCTCCGGTCTACGAGGACATCATGCTCGAGCAAGAGGAGAAGGCGATCTCTGAGCGCGGGCCCGGCGACATCGCCAAGCTGTTGACCTCGGGAGACACCTGGAAGATCTCGTAGTCCGCCGCGCGGGGCGTTCTGCATGCCCCTGAGTGGTCCGTTCCTCCAGGAGCTCGAGCGCATCGTCGGCGCGAGCGGCCTCGTGCGCACCCTCGAAGGTCGCCTCGTCTACGAGTGCGACATGCACACCTTCTACAAGGGCGCCCCGGACGCCGTCGCCCTGCCCACGCGCACCGAGGAAGTCGTCGAGATCGTGAACCTCTGCCGGCGAGAGCGGGTCCCCATCGTGCCCCGGGGCTCGGGCACGGGCCTGATCGGTGGGGCGATGGCGCCGGTCGGCGGCGTCATGATCGGCACGAACCGGATGGACGCCATCCTCGAGATCGATCTCCCGAATCGGTGCGCGACCGTACAGCCCGGCCTGATCAACCTCTCTCTGACCCAAGCGGTCGCAAGCCGCGGATATTTCTTCGCGCCCGACCCATCGAGCCAGATGGTCTCCTCGATCGGCGGCAACGTCGCGACCAACGCCGGCGGACCCCACTGTCTCAAGTACGGGATCACCGCCAACCACATCCTCGGCCTCGAGCTCGTGACCGGAGCGGGCGAGCTGGTGCGGCTCGGCGGCACGGCCGTGGATCGGCCGGGCTACGACCTCCTGGGCGCGGCCGTCGGCTCGGAGGGAACGTTCGGCATCGTGACGGCCGTGACGGTGCGCCTGCTCCACGCTGCCGAGGCGGTGAAGACGATCCTCGCCTCGTTCACGGCGATCGAGGACGCCTCCGAGGCGGTCTCGGCGATCATCGCGGCCGGTATCGTCCCGGCGGCGCTCGAGATGCTCGACGAGCTGATGATTCGCGCCATCAACGAAGGCACGGGCGCCGGATACCCGAAGGACGCCGCCGCCGTGCTCCTGATCGAGCTGGACGGCCCGGCGGCTGAAGTGGAAGCGCAGGGCGAGCGCGCGGCGCGGATCTGCTGGGAGCGCGGCGCCCTCGAGGTGCGCGTCGCCGCGGACGCGGCGGAGCGCGCCCTCCTCTGGAAGGGGCGAAAGGAAGCGGCGGGAGCGGTGGGGCGTCTCGCGCCGACCTATCTCCTGCAGGACGCAGTCGTTCCGCGCTCCAAGCTGCCGGCGATCATGCGCGAGCTGATCGCGATCGGTGCGCGACACCGCGTCCAGATCGCCAACGTGTTCCACGCCGGCGACGGCAACCTCCATCCGCTCATCCTCTACGACGACCGCGAGCCGGACCAGCTCGCGCGCGCCAAAGCGGCCAACGAAGAGCTCCTGCGCGCCTGCATCGAGATGGGCGGCACGGTGACGGGCGAGCACGGCGTCGGCCTGGACAAAGCCAAGAATCTGCCGCTCCAGTACGGCGAAGCCGATCTGAACTTCATGTATCGGTTGAGGCGCGCGTTCGACCCCGATTCGATCATGAACCCCGGCAAGCTCCTGCCCTCGCACCCCGCCTGCGGCGAGGGATTCCGTCCCGCGCGACCTCGCGTGCCCGACGGCGCCTGGATCTAGACCGCGATGTCGGTCGCGGGGAGCTCGATCGGCGAAGCCTTCGTCTCGATCGCCGGTCGCGACCGGGTCCGTGACGACTTTGAGGCTCTCGCGGCCGCGACCGTCGACGGTCTCCGCCCGCGCTGGGTCGTGCGACCGGCCTCGATCGAGCAGCTGAGCCGGGTACTGGCGCTGGCCTGCGATGGTCGACTCGGCGTGATCCCGCGCGGAGCGGGGAGCTCGCTGGAGCTCGGCAACCCGCCGGCACGCGTCGACGTCGTGCTCGAGCTCGCCGAGCTGGATCAGGTGATCGAGTACAACCCGGACGACCTCACCATCACGGTGCAGGCGGGAATCTCGGCCGGCGCGCTCGCCTCGTTGCTCGCGCCGCGCCGACAGTGGCTGGCGCTCGACCCTCCCGGCATCGCGGCGCGAACCGTGGGCGGCATCGTCGCGACCAACGCGAGCGGTCCGCGCCGCATGCGATATGGCGCCTCGCGCGATTTGCTACTCGGGGTGCGCTTCGTCCAGGCCGACGGTGTGGTGACCTGGGGCGGGTCGAAGGTCGTGAAGTCGGTCAGCGGATATGACGTGCCGAAGCTGATGGTCGGAGCGCTCGGCACGCTCGGTGTCCTCGCCGAGGTCACGCTCCGACTCCACCCCCTCCCGGAAGCCGAGCGCTCCTGGCTCGTTCTCTTCGAGAACGCCCGAGCGGCGCAGGTGCTCGTCGAGCGCGTCCTCGATTCACCGCTCCAGCCGAGCCGGCTTGAGCTCTTCAACGAACGCGCGCTCAGGCTCGTCTCCGCCGAGTATGGCGGGGTCGGTGTGGCAGTCTCGATCGGGAGCGTCGCCGAGGCGGTGCGCGAGCAGGGCGAGCGTCTGACCGTGATCGCGGGGTCGAGCGCCGGGCGTCTCGTTGCGCTGTCGGAGGCATTCTGGAGCCAGGCGGAGTCCGCGATGGCGCCGCCGCAGGGCGCCACGGTGCTGCACGTCGCCACACTCTCCGACCGGCTCGCGGGAACGATCGGCGCGGTCGAGGACGCCTTTCGGACGGTGGCCCCTCGAGCCGACGTCCGGCTGAGCGGCTGCGCGGCGCTCGGGACGCTGCGTGTCCTCGTGAGTGACGCAGGGGTTGGCGAGACCGCCGCGGTGACGACGCGGCTGCGGGCGCTGGTGGGCGAGGTCGGGGGCAGCGTCGTCGTCGCTCGCGGCTCGGTCGAGCTCCGGAGGTCCATCGACCCATGGGGGCCCGTGGAGCCATGCGCCTTCGCGCTGATGCGCTCCCTGCGGGACGAGTTCGATCCCGGACGCGTGCTGAATCCCGGTCGCTACGTCGGGGGTCTCTGATGGCCTTCGTGCCCGGGTCCGCCGCGCCGGACATCGACGAGATCAGGAAGTGCGTGCACTGCGGAATCTGTCTCCCGCAATGCCCGACCTATCGCGTGCTCGGCGAGGAGATGGACTCGCCGCGCGGCCGCATCTATCTGATGCGGGCGGCCGCCGAGGGCCGGGTGGGCCTGACCGAGACGTTTCAGCGCCACATCGATCTCTGCCTCGGCTGCCGGGCATGCGAGACCGCGTGCCCGTCGGGCGTCCGGTTCGGGTCGCTCCTCGAAGCGACGCGCGCCCAGCTTCGGCGCAGCCGATCGCCCGCGAGGCGGCGGCTCCTGGAGGCCTTCGTGTTCTCGGTCTTCCCGGAACCGGTGCGGCTCGGCCTCGTCCTCGCGGCGTTCAAGCTCTACAAGCGCTCTGGGCTTCGCGCGCTCGGGCGCGCGAGCGGCGCGCTGCGCAGGCTTCCGAGCCTCGCGGCGATGGAGGCGCTCCTCGACGACGTTCCTGCGGCCATACCGATGCCCGAGGTCGTGCCCGCGTGCGGGCGCCTCGCCGGACGAGTCGGGCTCCTCACGGGCTGCGTCCAGCGCCACCTCTATCCGCACGTGAACCGGGACACCGCGCGTCTCCTCTCGCTCGCCGGCTTCGAGGTCGTGATCCCGCGCGGGCAGGGGTGCTGCGGCGCGCTCGAGCTTCACGCCGGACGGCCCGAGGCCCATGCCGCTCGCGCCCGGGCGCTCGCTCCGGCGTTTCCCGCGGATCTGGACTTCATCGTCACCAACGCGGCGGGCTGCGGCGCGGCGATGAAGGAATACGGTCACCGGATCCCGGAGCTCGCGCCCTTCGCAGGGCGGGTCCGCGACGTCACGGAGGTCCTGGCCGGAGCCGACCTGCGGCTGGGCCCGCTCGACCTGACGGTGACCTATCACGACGCCTGCCACCTGGTGCACGGCCAGCGCGTCCGGCACGAGCCCCGCCAGCTGCTCGGCCGGATTCCCGGGCTTCGCCTCGTCGAGCTCGGCGACAGCGAGCTCTGCTGCGGCAGCGCCGGCGTCTACAATCTCCTCGAGCCCGAAATGGCGCGCGAGCTCCTGGACGAGAAGCTCGCGCGAATCGCCGAGACCGGGGCGCGGGTGGTGGCGGCGGCGAACCCGGGCTGTCTCCTCCAGATCGCCTGGGGGTGCCGCGAGCGTGGTCTGGACGTGGCGATCGTTCATCCCGTAGAGTTGCTGGCGAGAGCCGCCGATGCGTATCAGGATTAAGGACGTCGCGAAGCTCCAGCCCGACAAGATGGCGAAGATCGCCCTCGCGGCCACGCCCCGCGCGCTGCTCGACCTCTACTGCGTGGCGCCCGGCCAGGAGCAGAAGCCACACACTCACGGAGACCAGGACAAGTTCTACGTGGTCCTCGAGGGGCGCGGGCGCTTCCGGCTCGGCGCCGCCGAGCATGCCCTGGAGGCCGGGGACGCGCTGGTCGCGCCCGCCGGTGTCGAGCATGGGCTCGTCAACGACGGCGACTCGCGCCTGCTCGTCGTCGTCCTGGTGACGCCACCGCCGCCCCACGCATGACCGCTCGCCGCGCGTCGCTGATGGTGACCTGCCTCGGCGACCTGTTCTTCCCCGAGGTCGGGGTCTCGATCGTGCGGCTGCTCCGGAAGCTCGGTGTCGCCGTCGACGTGCCCGCCGACCAGACGTGCTGTGGGCTGCCGCTGTTCAACTCGGGCTATCACGCCGACGCCGCGGCCGTCGCCGGTCGGGCGGTCGCGCTCTTCAGAGATTCGGAGCACGTCGTCGTGCCCTCGGGATCGTGCGCGTGGATGGTCAAGCACGAGTACCCCGGACTCCTGGCCGACTCGGCGCTCGCGCGCGAGGCAAGTCAGCTGGCCGCGCGTACCCACGAGTTCTCGCAGTTTCTCGTCCGGGTGCTCGGCGTGACGGATTTCACCGCGGCCGTGCCTGGACGCGTGACGTACCACGATTCGTGTCATCTCCTCCGCGGGCTCCACGAGTCTCAGAGCCCGCGGACGCTCCTCGGCAAGCTCAAGGGCGCCGAGCTGGTCCCGCTGCCGGGCGCCGACGAGTGCTGCGGCTTCGGCGGCTCGTTCGCGGTGCGGCTGCCCGAGGTCTCCTCGCAGATCCTCGCCAAGAAGCTCGCGAACGTCGAGTCGACCGGCGCCGGCTGTCTCGTCGCGTGCGACGCTGGCTGCCTCATGCAGATGGGCGGCGGGCTCAAGCGCGCGAAGTCGCGGGTGCGGGCGCTCCACCTCGCCGAGCTGCTGGACGGTGGGCGGTGAGCGACGCCGAGCTGGCGACCCCGTTCCGGCAGCGCGCGGACGGCGCGATGAAGGACGCGTTCCTCCAGGAGGCCCTCACGATCGCGACGACCAAGTTCATCGGCCTCCGCCGCGACGCGTTCGCGGGCTTCCCCGAGGGCGAGGCCCTTCGCGACCAGGCCCGCGCGATCAAGGAGGCCACCCTCCAGCACCTCGATCACCACCTCGAGACGTTGATCGGCAACGTCGAGCGGCTCGGCGGCCACGTCCACTACGCGGCGACACCCGCGGAGGCGCGCTCGATCATCGTCGACATCGCGCGGCGAACGGGCGCGCGGATGGCGGTGAAGTCGAAGTCGATGGCGACCGAGGAGATCCATCTCAACGAGGCGCTCGAGGCGGCCGGGATCACCCCGGTCGAGACGGACCTCGGCGAGTACATCATCCAGCTCGCCCACGAGCGCCCCTCGCACATCATCGCGCCGGCGATCCACAAGACGAAGGGGCAGGTGGCGGAGCTCTTCAGCCGGGAGCTTAAGCGCCCGGCCGAGCCCGATCCCGAAGCGCTGACGCGGATCGCCCGCGGCGAGCTGCGCGAGAAGTTCCTCCAGGCCGACCTCGGGATCACCGGCGCGAACTTCGCCGTGGCCGACACGGGCACCGTCGTCCTGGTCACCAACGAGGGCAACGGGCGAATGGTCACCTCGTTGCCGCGGGTGCACGTGGCGGTGATGGGCGTCGAGAAGGTCGTGCCCTCGTTCACCGACCTCATGGTGTTCCTGGCGATCCTCGCCAAGAGCGCCACGGGGCAGAAGCTCTCCGTGTACACCTCGATGGTCCAGGGACCGCGCCGTGCGGGCGAGCTCGAGGGCCCCGACGAGTTCCACCTCGTGCTGCTCGACGGCGGCCGGATCGCTCAGATCGGCGGCCCGCTTCGCGAGGCGCTGTCCTGCCTGCGCTGCGGCGCCTGTCTGAACGTCTGTCCCGTGTATCGGCAGATCGGCGGCCACGCGTACGGCTACACGTATCCCGGACCGATCGGAATCCTTCTGACGGCCATGCTCGAGGGCGCGCCCGCCGTGAAGGACCTCGCCCACGCTTCCTCGCTCTGCGGTGCGTGCGTGGAGGCGTGCCCGGTGCGGATCGACATTCCGCGCATGCTGATCGATCTGCGGCGTGAGGTGGACGACAAGAAGATCGCGCCGTGGACCGAGCGCGTCGCCTTCAAGCTCCTGGCGAGGTTGCTCCAGCATCCTCGGCTCTACCGTTTCGCGGCGAAAGCTGGCCGTATCATGCAGAAGCCTTTCGCGAGCGACGGACGGATCGGCCGGCTGCCGCTCTTCTTCGGTGAGTGGACGCGGACGCGCGACTTACCCCCCGTCGCCTCGCGTACGTTCCAGGAGCGCTGGGCCTCGGAGAAGGACCTCCAGGCGTGACGACCAGGGCCGAATTCATCAGCAGGATTCGCGAGCAGGTACAGAAGACACCCGGTCGGTTCTCAGCGGCTTCTGCCAGGCGCCCCCAGCATCCGGCCGCCGAGGCCGACACGATCCGGCGAGAGCTCGCCGAACGCTGGCCGGAAACCCTCGAAGCGTTCCGCCGTGAGTTCGAGGGCGTGGCCGGCGTGTTCCACAGGGTTGCGACCATCGATATGGTTCCGGCCGTCGTCTCCCGCATCGCGCACGAGCGCGAGGCGCGCGAGCTGGTGACCTGGCACTCCGCCGCCCTCGGCGCCGACCTGGCGCCGGCCCTCGGCGCGCGCGGCCTCGACGTCCACCCGATGCCCGAGTCGGAGCCCGGCGGTGTCGCCGAGCGCGAGCGGCTCCGGGCGATCGCCGCCCGAGCCGACCTCGGGCTCACCGGTGTCGATCTCGCGATCGCGGAGACGGGCACCCTGGTCCTGGTGTCGGGCGCCGGGAGACCGCGGTCGACGTCGTTGCTACCGCCATGCCACATCGCGGTCTTCGACCGGACGGTCCTCGTCGAATCGTTGCGCCAGGTCGGCGTCTTGCTCGAGGCCTGGCACGGCGACGGCCGACCGCCCGCGGCTGGCGCCGCCATCAACTTCATCACGGGCCCGAGCCGAACGGCCGACATCGAGCTCACGCTCACGCGCGGCGTACACGGACCCAAGGAAGTGCACGCGATCTTCGTGGAGCAGCCCATCCGTGGCTGAGCGCTACTTCTCGGTCGCCGAGGTGGAGGCGCTGATCCCAGCGCTCACGCGGCTCATGAAGCACGTGATGTCGGCGAACGCCGAGGCGAGCGAGGCGCGAGAGCGGCTGCAGGCCGAGCAGCAGCGGATCGCACTGGCCGGCGGAGGCGTCCTCGACCGCAGAGCCTGGCGCGCCGACCGAGACCGCATCGAGCGCCTGACCGCGCAGATGCAGCAAGGGCTCGGCGAGATCGTCGAGCTCGGCGGCGCGCCCAAGGATCTCGGCCTCGGGCTGGTCGACTTCCTCCATCTTCGTGATGGGCGCGAGGTCAACCTCTGCTGGAAATATGGCGAGCGCGAGGTCCGTCACTGGCACGGCCTCGACGAAGGCTACGCCGGGAGAAAGCCACTCTGATGCCGTACACGGCCGTCCTGTTCGATCTCTTCGACACCCTGGTCCGCTTCGACCGCGAGCGCATGCCCGAGATCGAGGTCAACGGCAAGACGGTGCGTTCCTCGGCCGGGCTCCTGCACGCGATCTTGAAGACTCACGCGCCCGAGGTCGGGCTCGAGCGATGCTACGAGGCGCTGGGCGAGAGCTGGCGGGAGGCCGAGCGCCTTCGCTCGATCGACCACCGCGAGGTGCCGGCTGCGGCGCGCTTCACGCACTTTTTCCAGACGCTCGGGCTCGACGAGGCCTCGCTGCCCAGCGGATTCGGTCGATCCTTGATCGACGCGCATCGCAACGCGCTCGGACGCGCCGCGCAGTTCCCGCCCCACCACGGACCGCTCCTGCGCCGGCTGGCCGAGCGCTACCGGCTGGCGGTCGTCTCGAACTTCGACTACACGCCGACGGCCCTCGACATCCTCGAGCGCGCCGGCGTCGTCGAGCTGTTCGACACGATCGTCGTGTCCGACGAGGTCGGCTGGCGCAAGCCCAGACGTGACATCTTCGACGCGGCCCTCGACCGCCTGCGTGTCCGGGCCGACGAGTCGCTCTTCGTCGGCGACCGCGCCGACATGGACGTGCTGGGAGCCCAGCAGATCGGCATGGACACGGCGTGGATCAACCGAGACGGCGAGCCGCTACCAGCCGGGATCTCGAGACCGACCTACGAGATCCGCGACCTCGGCGAGCTGGCGGCGATCCTGAAGCTCTGAGGCGCCCGCCTGCATCCTAAATGCTGAGGACCAGCGGGAAATCGGGCGTGCGGAGCCGGGTCGCGCCGTTCTCAGGCCGCCCCCGGAACAAGCCGGCCTCGAGAACCCCGCTACAATAACCATATGACCACCACACGCAAGATCATCGTCGTCGGATCGGGCCCGGCCGGCTACACGGCGGCCATCTATGCGGCCCGCGCCAATCTCGCGCCGCTCATGCTCACGGGCGCGCAACACGGCGGCCAGCTGATGCTGACGACGCTCGTCGAGAACTACCCGGGCTTCGTCGAGGGCGTCCAGGGCCCCGAGCTGATGGAGACGATGCAGAAGCAGGCGGCGCACTTCGGCACCGAGATGATCCCCGACGACGTGACCGCGGTGGATTTCACCCGGCGGCCGTTCGTCGTGACAACCGACGCGCAGACCTTCGAGTCGCATACCATCGTCATCGCCACCGGCGCCTCGGCGAAGCTTCTCGGTCTTCCGGCCGAATCGAAGCTGATGGGGCGCGGCATCTCGACCTGCGCGACCTGCGACGGCTTCTTCTTCAAGGACCAGAACATCATGGTCGTCGGCGGCGGCGACTCTGCGCTCGAGGAGGCGCTCTACCTGTCGCGCCTCGGCCGGCGCGTGGAAGTCGTCCACCGGCGCGACACGCTTCGCGCCTCGAAGATCATGCAGGAGCGGGCGTTCAAGAATCCGAAGATCGATTTCATCTGGGACACGGTGGTCCAGGACATCCTCGACGTCGAGCGAGGCAAGGTGACCGCTGTGCGTCTGGAGAACGTGAAGACGGGAGCCCGTGAAGAGCGGCCCGTCGACGGGCTCTTCGTCGCGATCGGTCACCAGCCGAACACGCAAATCTTCCGCGGCCAGGTCGAGCTCCTGCCGAACGACTACATCAAGGTCAAGCCGGGGAGCACCGAGACCAGCGTGCCCGGCGTCTTCGCGGCGGGCGACGTCCAGGACTTCACGTATCGGCAGGCGGTCACCGCCGCCGGAACCGGCTGCATGGCCGCGCTCGAGGCCGAGCGCTACCTCGAGGCCGCGGAGGCCCGCTAGGTGCGCTATGATGGCTCATCCGGCGCGATCGGGACGATGACGGTCCCACGACTCTAGATAAGGAGAGCGATCAGATGGCCGTCGCGGTCACTGTCTACAGCAACGTCGGCTGAGGGCCCTGCCATAAAGCGATGGAGTATCTATCGCAAAAAGGCATCCCGTTCACCGAGCGAAACGTGGGCAAAGATCCCAAGGCGCGCGAGGAGCTGATGGCGCTCGGCCTCTTGTCCTTGCCGGTCATCATCATCGGCGACAAGCGGCTCACCGGCTTCAACCCGAACGCGATCGACGCGGCGCTGAACGCGTCGTAGTCGAGGAGGCCGCATGCAAGAACCCTCGGCCGGCAACATCGACAAGATGTGGGCCTATGCCCGGAAGTACGCCGAGAAATCGGGGACGTCACTGCATCCCGACCGGGCCGTGACCGAGACCGTGGTGACGGGCCTCGCCCGCCACATCGAACAGGTCGGCAAGCCGCTCTGCCCGTGCAACTTCTATCCGGATCCGGCCGCCGAGGCCAAGCAGCGCCGCTGGATCTGCGCCTGCGACGAGATGCAGAAGTACAAGTACTGCCACTGCCTGCTCTTCGTCAGATCCGACGGGCTGCCCATCACCGAGTACCTGCCCGAGGGGCACGAGGGGCGGGACGCCTATGGGATCGTGCGCGACGAGCATCCCGACAAGGGCCGCGCGATGGCGAAGGTCCTGGACCGCCACCACGGCGATTCGTCCACCAGCGGATAGTCAGGAAGCTCTACTTCTCCGGTAAGGGAGACCCGCTCCGCTTCCGGCTCGTCCACTGGACGCGCGCCGAGGACTGCTCAGTACATCACGATCCGGGCGAGTTGAGTCGGGCCCACCAGGTGAAGAACCGTCTTCACGGCTCCCGGGCGAGCCAGCTCGTTCGGAAGGCCTCGCCGACCAGCCGAACGGTTCCGATCGCGAGCAGGGCACCCGCGAGGATGTCGAACGGATAACGGATAGTGGAGGCCGACGTAGACCCGGGGCAGGCAGACGACCAGGCCAGCATGGAGAGCGCCAACGAGCCCGAGAATCGGCGAAATCGCCCAGAAGCCGGCGGCCAGAGCGAAGAAGATGGCCGCATTGGATCGCGGCCCGGCAACGTTCCGGAAAGGCGACGTCAGGTTCCGACGCGGAGGGTCGCGGACAGGTCTCGCAGAAAGGCGATCGTCGACAGGTAGGAGAGCTTCCCGGTCCGCGGATTCTCCGACGGGACGTTCTCGATCTCGATCGTCAGCCGCCCGAACTCCCCGTGGACCGTGATCCGGTGGCGATTCAGCGGCTGCTCCGGCGCGGCGAAGATCCGGATCCGCGTCCTCTCGGGGCCGATGCCGGCGAGGGACAGCGCCGCCACAACGTTGACGTTCGCCGGGAAGGCGCGACACGCCTCGGTCGCCGTGCCCTCGAAGATGAGCGTCTCGCGCGTGATGGACTCGAGGTCGATCTTCTGCGACTCGATCCACGGCGCGCCGGCCAGGCCCCGCGGCGGCTTGCGCGTCTCCATCGTGACCGAGTCGATCGCGCCGACCTTGGCGCCCTTGACCCCGTCGAGCCCCGCGATCGCCGCCGACGGGACGTAGATCCGGCAGCCCCTGGCGGCGGCGAGGTCGATCCAGTCCTGGCGGCCGATGAGCCCACCGCACGAAAGCACGACCAGATCCTTTCCGGCCCCGAGGGTCCTGGGCGCGATCTCGTCCCGGAGATGCGCCTGGGTGGACGCCTCGATCACGAGATCGGAGGCGCGGATGAGCTCGTCGAGGGGGAGAAAGGGCGCGGGCGAGCCGAGGCTCTTCAGGAAGCGCTCGGCTTTCTCGCGGTCGCGCGCGGTCGCGCCGGCGAGGTGGAGGCCCGCGATACCCTCGTCGAGGGCACGGCAGAGCTGCCGGCCGATCGCGCCGAGCCCGACGACGCCGACCTCCATCATCGCGCATGGTATCATGCCGCCAGGCACTCGAATGACGGCAGCGCAGCGTCTGCGGCAGCCGCTCGAGCGGCTCTATCGTGAGTTCGACTACGGGACTCGAGTCGAGCTCGACGCCATCCGATTCCCCCTTCGCTACGCCGCCGCGCGCGATCGCGAGCTCGTCGGCCTGCTCACCGCGTGCCTCGCCTACGGCCGCGTCGACCTCTTCAGCGGCGAGCTCGAGGGCGTCCTCGGGCGCATGGGGCCGTCGCCCGCCGCCTTCGTGGCCGGATTCGACCCGCGGCGCGATGCCGTCGCCTTCGACGACTTCTGGTATCGCTTCAATCGCCCGCGGGACCTCGTGGCTTTCTGCATCGCCGCCCGCGATCTCCTCGCGCGCTTCGGCACCCTCGAGAAGTGCTTCCTGGCGGGCGACGCCGGCACGGGCGGCCCGATCGGACCAACCCTCGAGCGGTTCGCTCGCGCCTTCCTCGAGGCTGATCTGCGCGAGGTGTTCCCGCGCGGGCGCATCTCGCGCGGCTACCGTCACCTGTTCCCGCTGCCATCGCTCGGCGGCCCGTGCAAGCGATTACACCTGTTCCTGCGCTGGATGGTCCGGCGGGAGCCGCCGGACTTCGGCCTGTGGACGTCGGTGTCGCCGTCGCGTCTGCTGATGCCGATCGATACGCACATCGAGAACATCAGCCGCTCGATCGGGCTCACGAGCCGCCGATCGCGCACCTGGCGCATGGCCGAGGAGATCACGCGGCGGCTCGCGGTGATCGACCCGGCCGATCCGGTGAAGTTCGACTTCGCGCTCTGCCACAAGCGCATGTCGGGCGACTGTCTCGACCGTCGGGACACGCAGGTCTGCGGCCCCTGCGGCCTCAAGACCGTCTGCCGCCACTGGCGGGGGAGAGGATCGACGGAAGCTCGACATGCTCGTTGAGCTGCTCCTCGCCGCGATCGTGCTCGTTCTCCTGGCGCTCGTCCTGTGGCTGCTCACAACCACGCGGCGGGAGCTCGGCGAGCTCCGGCAGGCCACGGCCCCTGCGGATGCGGTCACCGAGCTGCTCCGCCGCCAGATCGAAGCGGTCCGCGCCGAGGGTCGCGATGGCCAGGAGGCGGTTCGACGTGAGGTCAGCGACCTCGCGCTCCGCATGCGCGGAGACATTGGGGGCCTCCAGCAGAGCGTGGCGTCCGAGTTGAAGGGGGTAAGCACTGAAGTGACGCACCAGCTGCACGAAGGGATGAAGCTCATCCAAAACGCGCAGACCACGATGGGCGATCGGCTCGATCGTGCCGCCCAGGTTGTCGCCGAGGTGCAGGGAAGCCTCGGCAAGCTCGGTGAGGCTACGCTGCGCGTCGTGGAGGTCGGCAAGGACATCCAGGGACTCGAGCAGATCCTCAAGTCGCCCAAGGTGCGGGGCGGGCTCGGCGAGACGCTCCTGGCCGAGCTGCTCTCACAGATGCTTCCGCAGGAGCACTACACGCTCCAGCACCCCTTCAAGAGCGGCGAACGGGTCGACGCCGCCCTTCGGATCGGCGATCGGCTGGTCGCGGTCGACGCGAAGTTCCCGCTCGAGAACTTCCGTCGGATGCTCGACGAGGGGGAAGAGGACAAGCGCCGGCCGGTTCGTCGGCAGTTCGTGCGTGACGTCAGGACACGAATCGACGAGATCGCGAAGAAATACATCCTCCCCGACGAGGGCACATTCGACTTCGCACTGATGTACGTTCCGGCTGAGAACGTCTACTACGAGATCATCATCAAGGACGAAACAGATCTGGCCGACGACCCGATCGCGACATACGCGCTCTCCAAGCGGGTCGTGCCGGTTTCGCCGAACAGCTTCTACGCCTACCTGCAGGTGATCATCCTGGGACTGCGCGGTCTGAAGATCGAAGCCAACGCGCAAAACATTCTCAACGATCTCGCTCGGCTCGCCGGCGATCTCGACAAAGTCCGCGAGCCACTCCGGACGCTGGGCAGGCATATCGGTAACGCGCAGAGCCAGTTCACCGAGGCGGAGCGCGCGCTCGATCGCTTCGGCGCGAAGCTCGAGACGATCGAGCGTAAGGGAGGAGCCCAGGCAGAGCTTCCAGAAGTTGGTTCCTGACCCGGTGCGTCGCCGGGCCTGAGCAACAAAATCGTGCGTGGTATGATCGGCCCATGACCCCGTCCATCCCGATCCAGGTTTACGGAATCAACCTCCTGGTGCGACTGATGGCAGAGGGCCCCGCCGACGTCCGCGTGCACTGCCCGAAAGGCTCCCCGATCCGCTACGGCGAGGTGACGGCGCGCGGTGACGGCTTCGACGAGGGCGCGAACGCGTTCCGGGAAATGCCTGACCTGAAGGCCGTCGTGGCCTTCGAGGAGTCGGCCGAAGAGGTCGAGGGGCACTACTTCTACATCGCGGGCGAGGAATATCGCGTCATCAGGCTCGACGCAGTCATCCTGTCCTTTCCGCACGAGTAGTTCTCCGTGGCCCGCGCGGGCGCCACGGCCGTCAACACTGCACTGGGTTGCCTCGACGAGGCGGAGCTCATCGACCTCACCCGAGCCCTTATCCGGATACCCAGCGTGGTCCGGCCCGGCGAAGCCGCCGCCACCGAGGCCGCCGTCGCCCGCCACGTGGAAGCCTGGCTCACCAAGCAGGGGTTCGACCTCGATGTCCAGGAGGTCGCCCCCGGACGCCCGAACGTCGTCGCCTGGCTCGGCGAAAAGGGGAGCGGCCGGAGCCTGCTCCTCGAAGGCCACACGGACGTCGTGACCGAGGGCAATCCCGCCGAGTGGACGCATCCACCGTTCGGCGCCGATCTGGTCGACGGCCGGATCTACGGCCGTGGCGCCGCCGACATGAAGAGCGGCCTGGCGGCCGCGATGGTCGCCGCGACCGCCATCAAGCGAAGCGGAGCGACCCTGAACGGGCGGCTGGTCGTCGGCGCGCTGGTCGACGAAGAAGGCGACATGATCGGCGCCAAGCATCTCTGCACGACCGCGATCGGCCGTGAGCTCGACGCGGCGATCATCTGCGAGCCCGAGCAGAACGAGCTGTGTCTCGAGCAGCGCGGCGTCGTCTGGGCGAGAGTCGCGATCCGCGGCCGTATGGCCCACGGCGCGATGCCCGAAGCCGGCGTCAATCCGATCACGGCGCTGGGCGCCCTCCTTCAAGAATTGCCGGCGCTCGAGCGGAGGTTGCGAAAGCTCTGCCGCAAGAGCCCACATCTGCGTCCGCCGACCGTCACGCCCACGATCGCGCGGT
Organism: Candidatus Rokuibacteriota bacterium; assembly: GCA_003220495.1. Classification (GTDB taxonomy): domain Bacteria; phylum Methylomirabilota; class Methylomirabilia; order Rokubacteriales; family CSP1-6; genus AR31. The sequence goes on from QHSP01000022.1 coordinate 147,181, forward strand.
CGCCGGTGCAGGGCGTCGAGCAGTCGAACGTGATTCCCTCGAGCGCGCGGGCGCTTCTCGACGTCCGACTCACGCCGGGACCGGACGAGGCGGCCGTGGCGCGCGAGATCGACACGGCGTGCCGCCTGGCGATGGCACGATGCCCGGGGACCGCGATCGAGTGGGAGCCGGTCAACGGATTCCGGCTGGCGACGCGGGTCGAGCGGAGTGAGCCGCTGGTGCGCGCGATGGTCGCCGGCGTGCGTCAGGCGACCGGACGGCGCGCCGTCTTCGGCGGCGTTCCGGGATCGACCGACGGAACCATCCTCCGAATGCAGCTCGGCATCCCGATCGTGACGTGCGGGCCCGGTCACCGGCTCATCCCGCACCAGGCGGACGAGTACGTCGAGGTGGCCGCGCTCGTCGACGCGGCGAAGATTTACGTCGCCTCGGCACTGAACTTCCTCGAATGAGCGAGGCGGTTCCCCGGCTGCGGGCGGTGGAGTCCTTTCCCGTCGAGCACGAGGGACGGTCCGGCATCGCCCTTCGCGACCCAGGCGGCTACACGGACGCGATCGTCCTGCTGCACGGGGCCCTCCTCGAGATCGTGTCCCTCTTCGACGGCGAGCACACGGTCGCCGACATCCAGGCCGCCGTCATGCGCCGTCACGGTCAGCTCGTCGAGCGGCGACAGATCGAGGAGATCGCCGAGGCGCTCGACGAGCAGGGATTCCTCGACAGCCCGAGGTTTGCCGACCGGCGCGCCGTCATCGACGGCAGCTTCCTGGCTTCGCCGACCCGTCCGGCCACGCACGCCGGCGGAGCGTACGCGGGCGAGGCCGCCGAGCTGCGCGCGATGCTCGACGGATTCTTCACGCCTCCGGATGGGCCGGGGGCGATCGACGGGGCGTCGGCGACCGCGCCCGAGGTGCGCGGCGTGATCGCGCCCCACATCGACTACCATCGCGGCGGCCCCGCGTACGCGTGGGCCTATCGCGAGCTGGCCGAGCGAAGCCAGGCCGACCTCTTCGTGATCTTCGGCACCTGCCACGCCGGGATGGAGCACCCGTTCGCGCTCACGCGGAAGGACTTCGCGAGTCCGCTGGGCGCCGTCCCCGTCGACCGCGAGTTCGTGGAGGCGCTCGCGAATCGCGCCCGTCAGGATTGCTTCGGCTCCGAGCTGGCCCACCGCGTCGAGCACTCGATCGAGCTTCAGGCCGTGTTCCTCCGCTATCTCTTCGCGGACCGGCGCGACGTCCGCATCGTTCCGGTGCTCGCGAGCTTCGCCCACGAGGCGATGCACCGGGGGCAGCGTCCCGACGACGACCCCCGGATTCCCAGATTCCTCGACGCGCTCGCCGAGACGATCGCGACCAGCGGCCGGCGAGTCGCGTTGATCGCCGGGGCCGATCTCGCCCACGTCGGCCCGCGCTTCGGCGACCCCGAGCCCGTCGGGGCCCCGGAGCTGGCGCGCATCGAGCGGGAGGACACCGCCATGCTCGAGTCGGTGGAGGCGGGCGACCCGCACGCGTTCTTCGAATCGGTGGCCGGCGACGGCGACCGGCGCCGCATCTGCGGCTATTCCCCCATCTACGCCCTCTTGCGTTCGCTCGGCCGCGCCACCGGGAGTGTGACGCGATACGGCCAGTGGCCCGATCCCAACGGCGTGGTGTCCTTCGCCAGCGTGGTGTTCGAGTGACGGCGACAGACGACGGTCCGAGCCTCGAGAACCCCGACGCGCCGCGGCCGGCCGAGTGGCGGCTGCCTCGGCTGCGGGTCGACGTCGACGGCGACTGGTACGACGACGACGTCGCGATCACCCACGCCGGGATCCTCGCCAATCTCAGGTCTATCCTCAGGCGCGACGACCAGGGATACTTCATCCAGACGCGCGCTCGCATCCCCGTCGAGGTCGAGGACGTCCCCTTCGTGGTCACGAGGATCGAGCGCCGCGGCGAGACCTTGCACGCGTTCCTGGGCGACGGCACGGAGGCCGACGTCGACCCGGCGACCTTGCGGGTCGGCTCCGACGACGTGCCCTACTGCGCCGTCAAGGACGGCGCCTTCGAGGCGCGCCTGTCCCGCGCAGCGGCGTTCCAGCTGCTCGGGCTGGCCGACTACGACGAGTCCACGGGACGTGGCGCGTTGCGGCTTGGCGGCCGCGAATACATCTTGCGGCGAAGCGCGTGAACAAGGCGATCGCTCTGGTCCTGATCCTGGGGCTGGCGGCGGCCGGCGTGGCCTGGTGGATCGGCGCCGATGCCCAGCCGGTCACCGTCGACGAGATCGGTGACGAGAACCAGACGGTGCCGCAGGGCCAGCTGCCGCGCTTCGCAGCGAAGGGCGACGCGGCCCGGCTCTACGCCTTCGCGGCCGGCAATGCCGACACGCTTCGCTGGATGCCGTGCACGTGCGGCTGTACGAACGTCGGACATGTCTCGAACCGATCCTGCTACGTGAAGGCCGAAGCGGACGGGCGCGTCACCTTCACGAGCCACGCCGCGACCTGAACCGTGTGCCTGGACATCACGCGTGACGTGATGCGCATGAAGGGTGAGGGCAAGCCGCTGGCGGCCATCCGGGCCGCGATCGACGAGAAGTACCTCCGCTTCGGACCGGCCACGCCGACCCCGCGGCCGAACTGATCGGCCGCGCGGACCTTTGGATGTCGCGGAGCTGGGGCCCCGCCCGAGGCGAGCGGGCGAGACTTTCGAACGGTAGTATGCTCGGCGCATGAACGTCGCGGCCGTCCTCATGGAGATCCTGCGAGCCGCCGGGGTCCGCTATCTCTTCGGCAACCCCGGCACGACCGAGCTCCCGTTCCTCGACGCGCTGCCCGATTCCGGGCTCGAGTACGTGCTGGGGCTTCAGGAGGCGACCGCGGTGGCGGCGGCCGACGGCTACGCGCAGGCGTCGGGACAGGTCGGCGTCGCCAACGTCCACGTTGCGCCCGGCCTCGCGAACAGCCTCTCGATCCTGCACAACGCGGCGCGGTCCAAGTCGCCGCTCCTGGTGACGGCGGGTCAGCAGGACACGCGCTTTCTCATGGACGAGCCGATCCTCGCCGGCGACCTCGTCCGCATGGCCGAGCAGTTCACGAAGTGGTCGTACGAGATCCGGCGCGCCGAGGAGGCCCCGGTCGCGCTGCGGCGCGCGCTTCAGGTCGCGCTGACGCCGCCGACGGGCCCGGTGTTCCTGTCGCTGCCGATGGACCTCATGGGCCCGGCGGTGGAGGATACGGGCGTCGGACCAACGCCGATCGCCGCGCGCACCCGGCCCGATCCTGGAGCCGTCGCCCGAGCCGCCGAGCTCCTCGCCGGTGCCGGGGCGCCGATCGTCATCGCGGGTGACGGCGTCGCCCGCTCGCAGGCGGTCGCCGAGCTGACGGCGCTGGCCGAGCTCATCGGCGCGCGCGTGCACGGCGAGCCGGTGTACCGCCGCACGAACATCGCCGGCGACCACGCGTTGTGGCGGGGCGGCCTCTTTCCGTCGCCGGGAAGCGTGCGCAAGGCGCTCGAGGAGTGCGACGCGCTCCTGATCGTCGGCGCGAACGTCTTCACGTGGTTCCTCCACACCGAGGGCGCGCCGTTTCCGCGCGGGCTCCGCGTGATCCAGATCGACGACGATCCCTGGGAGATCGGCCGCAGCTACCCGGTCGCGCTCGGCATCGCCGCGGATCCGAAGACAACCCTGGCTGAGCTATCGAGCGCGCTGCGCGGCCGGATGAGCGAGGCCGAACGCCGCGCGGCCGCCGCGCGCGTGGAGAAGCTCGGCGCGGCGCGAGCCGCCGTGATGGCGCGCGTGCGGGCCGCCGCGCAGGCCGAGGCCGACCGCACGCCCATCGGTCAGGCGCACCTCATGCACACCCTGGCCTCGTTGCTCCCGCGCGACGGGATCGTCGTCGACGAGTCGGCGACGTCACTTCCGTTCGTCCTCCGCTACGTGCCCTTCTCGGCGTCGGGCTCGTTCTTCGGTGGCAAGACCGGCACGCTCGGATGGGGAATGGGCGCGGCGATCGGCGTTCAGCTCGGCTCGCCAGGCCGCAAGGTCGTGGCCACGATCGGCGACGGCTCGCTGATGTACGCGCCGCAGGCGTTGTGGACGGCGGCGCACTATCAGCTCCCGATCACCTACGTCGTCCCGAACAACTCTTCGTACGCGATCCTGAAATCCGGCATGCTGAGCCTCGACCTCGCGTCGGCCAAGCGCGGGATCTACCCGGGTATGGACCTGGTCGAGCCCACGATCGACTACGTCAGCCTGGCGCGATCGCTCGGCGTGCGGGCCGAGCGCGTCGAGAAGCCCGCGAGCCTCCACGAGGTGCTCGCCGCGTGCCTGGCGCATCCCGGGCCGACGCTCGTGGACGTCGCGATCGATCGCGGCTTCAAGGCGATGTTGTGACGTCGAGAACGGGCGGCGAGTGGATCGTGGACGCGCTCCGGACCGAGGGCGTGCGCCACGTCTTCGGAATCCCCGGCGTCCACAACCTGGCGATCTACGACGCGCTGATTCGTCAGACGGACATCACGCACGTGCTGGCGCGTCACGAAGCGGGAGCCGCCTTCATGGCCGACGGCTACGCGCGCGCGTCGGGCGCGCCGGGCGTCGTCGTCGTCACCACGGGCCCGGGCGCGACGAATGCGCTGACGCCGCTCGTGGAGTCCTACGCGGGCTCGATGCCGGTCGTCGTCGTGATGTCCGACGTCGCCTCGCCGCTGGTCGGGCGCGACATCGGCGCGCTGCACGAGGTCCCGAACCAGATCGACTGCTTCAAGCCGGTCACCCGCTGGGCGGAAGCGGTTACCGAAGCGGCGGCGGTCCCGGCGACGGTGCACGGCGCGTTCGACCTGCTCCGAACCGGCCGGCCCGGCCCGATCGCGATCTCGGTCCCGAACGACTTCCTGACGGCCCGCTTCGACGCCGAGCCGAGAAGCGGCGGCCACGGTCGGCGGCCGCCGTGTCACGTTGACGCGATCGGCGAGGCCGCACGGCGGCTGGCGGGCGCGTCCCGGCCCCTTCTCATCGCCGGCGGGGGCGTCATCGCCGCCGAGGCCCACGCCGAGCTGGCTCGCCTCGCCCGTCGGCTGGGCGCGCCGGTGATCACGACGGTCATGGGCAGGGGAGCGCTGAGCGAGCGGGATCCCCTGTGGCACGGCGTCTTGCCGAACAGCCGCGCCACCGAAGCGGTCATCAAAGCCGCCGACGTGATCCTCGCGGTCGGCTGCCGCTTCGCTCACCGGTCGACGCAGGGGCTCCTGCTGAATCTCTCGTTCGATCCGTCTCAGACCTTGATCCACCTCGATCTCGATCCGACCGTGATCGGCCGGCTCTTCAAGCCGCAGCTCCCGATCGTCGGCGACGCGAAGGACGGGCTCGCGCGCCTGCTCGACGGCCTCGGCTCCGGAACGGCGCGGACGGGCTGGGACCATCGCTGGCGCGAAGGCCTGCGACCCGCGGCGAGCGCGCGCTACACGCGCGAGGTCGCCCACCTGATCGAAACCCTGCGGGCAAATCTGCCCGACGACGCGATCGTCGTGAACGACCAGACCGGCATCAACTACTGGATGGAGTGGCGGTTCCCGGTGCTGATGCCGCGGACCTTCCTGTATCCGGTCGGCTCGGCCACCCTGGGCTACGGCGTGCCCGCGGCGATCGGCGCCAAGATCGCCCGGCCCGACCGGCCGGTCGTCGCCGTCGTCGGCGACGGCGGCTTCATGTACTCGGTGAACGAGCTGGCGACGGCCGTGAAATATCGCCTGGCGATCGTGTTCCTCGTCATGAACGACGACCGCTACGGGGCGATCAAATGGCTCCAGCAGACGATCTTCGACGGGCGGTGGGGCGAGGCGGACCTGACGAATCCCGATTTTCCGGCGCTCGCCCGCGCGTTCGGGGCTCGCGGCGAACGCGTGGCCGGCGCGGACGCGCTCGGCGGCGCGCTCAAGACGGCGCTCGCCGCCGATGGGCCGACCGTCCTCGAGCTGCGGATGACGGTCGACCCGCCGTGGGAGCTCTGACCCGGCTTACTTCCCGTGGAAGAGGTTCAGCGCCGAGCCCTTCCGGAACCAGTCGAGCTGCGAGGTGGCGAACGAGTGGGAGAGCCGTAGGGTCTCGCTCGTTCCATCGGAGTGCTTCACGAGGCACTCGACCGGCTTCCCCGGCGCCATGTCGCGGAGCCCGATCAGGCTGATCCGGTCGTCCTCGCGGATCTTGTCGTAGTCCGCCGGGTTCTGGAACGTGAGGGCCAGGAGCCCTTGCTTCTTCAAGTTGGACTCGTGGATCCGCGCGAAGCTGCGCACGATGACCGCGGCGCCGCCCAGCAGGCGCGGCGAGAGGGCGGCGTGCTCGCGGCTCGAGCCCTCGCCGTAGTTCGAGTCGCCGACGACGACCCACTTCACGCGCTTGGACTTGTAGTCGCGGGCGATTGCCGAGAAGGGCTGTCCCGTCTGTCCGGTGAGGACGTTCTTCCCCTTGCCCGCCTCGCCGGTATAGGCGTTGGTCGCGCCCATGAACATGTTGTCGCTGAACTTGTCGAGGTGGCCGCGGTATCGCAGCCAGGAGCCGGCGGGCGAGATGTGATCGGTCGTGGTCTTGCCCTTGGCCTTGAGGAGCACCGGCATGTCCCTGAAGTCCTGGCCGTCCCAGGGGGGCCACGGCTCCATCAGCTGCAGGCGCTCGCTCCGTGGATCGACCTGCAGGGTGATCGCGCTCCCGTTCTCGGGAGGCGTTACGTAGGTCGGGCGCCCGCGATCGAAATTCCGCGCCGGCACCTCGGGCGCCGTCTTCGGCGGCGACAGCTTGAACGTCTTGCCATCGGCGCCGGTCAGCGAATCGGTGAGCGGGTTGAACGACAATCGCCCGGCCAGCGCCATCGCGGTCACGATCTCCGGGCTGCCGATGAAGTTCATCGTCGTCGGCTGGCCGTCATTGCGGCGCGGGAAGTTACGGTTGTACGAGGTGACGATCGTATTCGGCACCTCGGAGGCTTCCTTGGACCGGCGCCACTGCCCGATGCACGGCCCGCAGGCGTTGGCGAGGACGACGCCGTCGATGTCCTTGAGTGACTGCATCTGCCCGTCGCGCTCGATGGTGGCGCGCACCTGCTCGGAGCCGGGCGTGACCAGGAACGGCACCGCCGTCTTCAGACCGTGCGCCTTCGCCTGCTCGGCGACGTCGGCCGCGCGGCTCATGTCCTCGTAGGACGAGTTGGTGCAGCTGCCGATCAAGGTCGTCGAGATCTTGTCGAGGAACGCGTTCTTCGGGTCGGCGATCTCCGCGGCGAGCCGGCCGATCGGACGCGCGCGATCGGGAGAGTGCGGGCCGACGACGTACGGCTCCAGGGTCGCCAGGTCGAGCTTCACCACGCGCTCGTAGTATTTCTCGGGATTGGCCTCGACCTCCTTGTCGGGCGCCAGGAGCTGCGGGTAGCGCTCGGCGAAAGGCACCAGATCACCGCGGCCAGTCGCCTTCAGGTACGTCGCCATGCGGTCGTCGAACGGAAACATCGACGTGGTCGCGCCGAGCTCGGCACCCATGTTGGTGATCGTGGCCTTACCGGTCGCGCTGATGGTCCTGGCGCCTGGGCCGATGTACTCGACGATCGCGTTGGTGCCGCCGGCGACGGTCAGCTGACCCGCGACGTAGAGGATCACGTCCTTGGGCGCCGTCCAGCCGCTCAGCTTTCCGGTCAGGTAGACCGCGATGTGACGCGGGTAGAGGACCTCCCACGGGAGCCCGGCCATGACCTCGACGGCGTCGGCGCCGCCGACACCGACGGCGCATGCGCCGAGCCCGCCGGCGTTCGGCGTGTGGGAGTCGGTCCCGATGATCAGCTCGCCCGGAAAGGCGTACTGCTCGAGGACGACCTGGTGGATGATCCCGGCGCCCGGGCCCCAGAATCCGGCGCCGTACTTGGCGGCCGCCGACTTCAGGAAGTCGTAGACCTCCTGGTTCTCGGCGAGCGACTCGCGCAGATCGGCCTGGCCCTCGACGCGCGCCTGGATCAAGTGGTCGCAGTGGATCGATGTCGGCACCGCGACTCTCTGCCGCCGCGTCTGCATGAACTGGAGCATCGCGGTCTGTCCGAGCACGTCCTGCAGCACGACGCGGTCGGGACGCAGGAACAGGTAGCTCTTGCCGGCCTCCATCTCCTGGTGCTCGGGATCGTCGGCGTGTCCCAGCAGCACCTTGTCGGCCAGGGTCAGCGGCCGGCCGAGGCGGCGCCGCACGATCGCGAGGTTCCGCTCCATCGTCTCGTAGACCTTCGCGGCCATTTCAGCTGTCGATTCGATCGTCACCATTCCCGATGTCCTCCGCCCAGAGCGTCGGTTGCGCCTGAATGAATTGTGCCATCAGCGCCTGGCACCTCGCATCCTGAAGGACCTCTACGGATACCCCGCGCGATCGCAAGAGCTCTTCCTCGCCGAGAAAGGTCCGGTTCTCGCCAACGACGACCCGCGGTATGCCGTAGAGGAGAATCGCGCCGCTGCACATGGCGCAGGGCGACAAGGTCGTGTAGATCGTGCATTCTCGATAGACTTGCGCCGACCGGCGGCCGGCGTTTTCGAGCGCGTCCATCTCGCCGTGGAGCACGACGCTCCCGCGCTGCACGCGGCGGTTGTGGCCGCGCCCGAGGATTCGACCGCGGTGCACGAGCACGGAGCCGATGGGAATTCCGCCCTCGGCCAGACCTCGCTCGGCCTCCTCGACTGCGGCTCGGAAGAACTCGTCCACGTTGCGATCCCGTCCCCGGGGCAGTTGCCCGCGACCAGATTACTCCATCCCGGGCTTCGCGGTCGGCCCGCCGTCGCCGCCGCCGGTCAGGGGAACGCACGCCTCGGGCGCGACGGCCAGAGTCACCGCGTCGCCCGGGCTGGCGCGCACCGGCGGCGGCGCGGTGACGCGGAGGACGACGTCGGTTCCCGACACCTGGACCTGATAGTCGACCGCGTCCCCCAGATAGCTCGTTCGCTGGACGGTGCCGGGCAGCACGTTCGCGCCCGCCGGTGCCGTGCGCCCGGCCGTCACCAGCTCGATCTCGTGCGGGCGTATGGAGACGACGATTGGAGATCCAGATGCGGGCTCTCGCGACTCCAGGCGTAGCCGAAGCGCGCCACGCACGGCGACTCCCGGATCGGCCGTCACCGCGTCGAGCAGGTTCGTCCGGCCGATGAACTCGGCGACGAAGCGTGTGCGCGGACGCCGGAACAGGTCCTCGGCCGTTCCGACCTGCTCGACGCGGCCCTGGTTCAAGACCGCGACCCGGTCCGAGATCACCATCGCTTCCGCCTGGTCGTGCGTGACGTAGAGCGTCGTGATTCCGAAAGTCTCGTGCAAACGCCTGATCTCGAATCGCATTTCCTCGCGGAGATTTGCATCGAGGTTGCTCAGAGGCTCATCGAGCAGGAGGATCTCGGGCTCGACGACGAGCGCGCGGGCGACCGCGACCCGCTGCTGCTGGCCGCCCGAGAGCTCTCCCGGATAGCGCGGCTCGTATCCGGCGAGCTGGACCACACGGAGCATCTCGGCGACGCGGCGCTCCCGGTCGGCCCGGGTCACGCCCGACTTGAACCGAAGACCGTAGGCGACGTTCTGAGCGACGGTCATGTGGGGCCAGAGCGCGTAGCTCTGGAAGATCATCGCCATGCGCCGGCGCTCGGGCGGCACGACGCTCGAGCGAGACGACAAGCACCGCTCGCCGACCCAGACCTCGCCCGCCTCGGGCTGCAGGAAGCCCGCGACCAGCCGCAGGGTCGTCGTCTTGCCGCAGCCGGAAGGACCGAGTAGCGAGACCAGCTCGCCCGGCTCGACCTCGAGTGAAAGTCCCGCGACGGCGGCGAGGTCGCCGTAGCGCTTGGTCAGCGTCTTGAGGACGACGCCCGGCATCAGGCGAGCTTCGGCGCCGTCACGGCTCTCGTGGGGAGAATCGCCGGTCTAGGGTTCCCGACGCGAAGGCGGAGTGAGCCCGCACTCGCAGATCTTGTTGAGCAGGGTCTTGTAGCTGACCTTGAGGATGCGCGAGGCCTCGGCACGATTCCAGTGCACGCGCTCGAGCACCTCGGCCAGCGCCTTGCGCTCGGCCTCGCGCGCTCCGCGGCGCGCGATCTCCCGCAGGCTCTCGGTGACAAGCGGCCGCAGCGCGTCCACGGGCGTGGGCCGACGGCGATCGACCAGCGCTTCGACCGCTTGCTCGCCGTCGGAGAGGACGACCAGGCGCCTGACCGCATTCTCGAGCTCGCGCACGTTGCCCGACCAAGAGTAACTGCTCAAGCGGGCCAGCGTGCCGGCAGGGAGCTGCTTCTGCCTGCCGTACTGCGCGTTGAACTTCGCCAGGAACCACGCCGCGAGCGCCGGAATTTCCTCGCGCCGCTCCCGCAACGGCGGCACGCGGATCTCGACCACGTTGAGGCGGTAGTACAGGTCTTCCCGGAACTCGCCGCGTTCCATCGCCTGTTCGAGGTCTCGATTGGTCGCCGCGACCACCCGCGCATCGACGTCGATCATTCCATGGCCGCCGACGCGCGAGAACCGGAAATCCTGCAGGACGTGGAGGATCTTCGCCTGCAGTGCCGGGGGAAGCTCGGCAATCTCGTCGAGGTAGATCGTCCCCTTGTTCGCAAACTCGAACTGGCCAGGCTTCCGACGATGCGCGCCGGTGAAGGCGCCTTTCTCGTGGCCGAACAGCTCGGACTCGAGCAGCCCCTGGGGAATGGCCGCGCAGTTGACCTTGATGAACGGACCCTGCCGGCGCGTGGACGCCGCGTGGAGGGCGCGCGCGATCAGATCCTTGCCCACACCGCTCTCGCCTCTTATCAGGACCGTCGTGTCGGTATCGGCGATGCTCTCGATCAGCGAGCGAATCGCCCTCATTCGAGGGTGACCGTCGAAGAGCGGAGGGGTGTTGACGAGATCTTTCACATCGTGCTGCGCCAGCGGCCTATCCGCTGACTCGATCTCACCCGCGCCCACCTAAACCCCCAAAATTTCAGGTGTTTCCGGAAATGCAGCACCTCTTCCCATTGAAAGGGAGGAGAGTATGCCATTACCCAAGATACCTGTCACGCGGAAAATATTTTCCTATCTGCTGCAGTGGTCCCTATCTGCTGCAGTGGTAGGATGTCGCAGAGATCAGCGGAGGTGGGAGATGAAGCTCCTGTTGATCGAAGACGACGAGCACGTGGCGGAAGTGCTCGCCGACGCGTTCGCGGCGGACGGCCACGAGACGGCGATCACGCACACAGGGGAAGACGGCCTCGCGTATCTCGCGCGCGACCGCCCGGACGCGGTCGTGCTCGACGTCCGGTTGCCCACTCTCAACGGGGTCGCCGTGCTCCGTCAGATCCGATCGACCGATCCGACGCTCCCGGTGATCATCATGACGGGACTCGCCACGGCGGGAGAGCTCGCTGAAGTTCGACGACTGGGAGTGACCGAGATCGTCGAGAAGCCAGAGGTCCTGAAGCACTTCGGCGATGCGCTGGCACGCATCGCCCGCCGGGATCGCGCCCGACCTCAGGACGCGACGTAGAGGCGGTTCCCGCCGGTCTCCTTCGCCCTGATCAGCGATTCCACAGCTTGCGTCTGCATGTCCTCCGCTCGCATTGCGGTTCCTGGATAACACGAGCCACCTGCACTCCAGCCGGTCAGACGCGCGGTCATTCGCTGAAGAATCGAGGGGAGGTGAGTCGTCTCGGCGTCGATGAGCAGCAGCGACACCCATCCTCGGGACGACACCGCGACCGCGTCAGTGCTCCGCAGATGGCGCGTGACGCGTTCCGCGAGGGATTCGCGGACCGTGGGCTCCCCATTCCCGCCGGACTCAGGCTTCATGTCGAAGTACACCAGCGAGATGCTGTAGCGCAGTCGCCGGGCCTTCTGAATCTCGAAGTCCACGAGAAGTCCGAACAGCGATTCATCGACGATCATGCCGCCACTCACAGGGAGCGGTCCAACGCCGGGTCCTTCAGTCATGAGGTCTCGCATACGCGGTGTGGCACCGCTGGAATAGCAATCCCCGCGCCACCATTCCCTCAAAGGCCCACGGCCTTCCGGAAATCGAACGCTTAGCCCTCCGAGGGAAGTTCGTGGTTACCCGCGAACATGAACCTAGTTGCAGAGAGTGTGAAGAATGTAGGAAGACTTCGGGCAAGCGGGATGCGTACCGTGGCCTGCTCTCACGAGGTGTATCACGTCTTGGATCGCCCTGGCCGGGGCCGTGTCTCGTGGTGCGCACCGGGGCTTGTTCGCGCGTCGGGGCCTGTTCGGGTAGGCGAGAACCGAGAACGTGTCGACCGACTCTTCCTGTTGCGAGACGGGGCCGGCAGAGCAAGGGGACTCGCCGATCGCCTTCAGCGACGAGCCGTTCGTGGCGACGAGCACGCCCATCAGGACCGTCCACGTTCAGGCGCTCCGAGCGGCCATCAATGGCCTGCGTGCACACCGGCCAGATCGCTCACGTCGCCGAGCTGAGGAAGGCTCTGGATGAGGCTTATCAGGCGATGAGTCGAAATCTGCTGTGCGAGCTTCGGGGCCGCCGTAGGGTCCTTCCGACGGCTTGGGAGAGACCTCTAGGCAACGGTCTCCTAGAGGTCTCTCTTCTGGTGCACGAGCATCCGCCTCGTCCACGCGCCTACACTGACGAGGGCCATTCCGAGGAGCAGTAGCGTCCCCGGCTCGGTTACGACGAAGCCCGGGCTTCCGTTCCGCGCTATCAAGCCGGCGCCGCCGACCACCTCCGGACGATTCAGGTCAGCGGGCACGATGTCAGTCGCCGCGGAAGCAGCCGCAAAGGGTGAAGCCATCGTGACGACGCAAACGAACGTCAGACCGAGAATGCTCGACGTTTTCGTGATGCTCCCGCTCCCTTCGTCCTAGATTTCTCCAACAGCTCTCAAAGCGGCTACGACCGGTGCACGCCGTGTGCCAATGACGCTTCGTTGAGACAACGCGCTGATTTCGCGGCCGATTTCTCAGCGCGCTTGCCCCCACCGAGATGCATTTCTTTGCGCAATTCCTAAACGGGCATTCATCACGTGGGGAGCGGGCTCCATTCCGGATATGCAACGTTCGACAGTTCTTGTGCAGATTTCCAGAAGTGTAAACGTTTTCATCATGGGTCCCGAACTACCCACATCGACCTTCGCCACTGTGAAGCTCGTTGCATGCTCGGTCGCCGCCGAAGTCCCCTGAGAAATCGAGAGCATGGACCCATCCGCGCGCCTCGAGTACCCCCCTGGTACACGACTTGCCTAGTTCTTGTTCCGCTCCACGAGGAGGGAGAAACAGGTGGGTAATGACTGAGCGACGAGCGCTTGTGGTGGAAGTCGACGCAGCGACCCAGCTGGGACTCCTAGGATTTCTCCGGGCCCGCGGATATCAATGCATCGCGGTCTCGTCGGCCGACGAAGCCGTCGAGGCCCTGGCCGACGGGCGTTTCAGCTTCACACTGGTCGGTCTGAGCGGCAACGGCGCGGACGCGAAGCTAGTCGAGTGCCTCAAGGTGCGCGGCCCGAACTCGGGCCCTCTCATCGCGGTCGCCAACCGTCGCGATGACGGTCTCGCGCTCTCACCCCTCGACGTGGAGACATGGCTCTACAAGCCGCTCAACCTCGATGAGCTGCAGCAGGCCATCGACAAGCTCGTTCGTCCCCAGGCCGAGGCGCTGGGGCCCGCCCCCGAGCAGCTCGGCGGGCGAATTCGCCGCGAGATCGACCTGTGGTGCAGCCCCCGGATGCTGGAAGCTCGCGAGATCATCCGCGAGGCGGCCCGCGTCGACGTCACCGTGCTCGTGACCGGTGAGACCGGCACCGGCAAGGAGCTCGTCGCGCGCGCCATCCACCACTTCTCTTCCCGGCGGGGTGGTCCCTTCGTCAAGGTGAATTGTGCGGCCATGCCGCGCGAGCTCTTGGAAAGTGAGCTCTTCGGCTACGAGCGGGGCGCCTTCACCGGCGCGCACAAGCTCAAGATCGGTCGGTTCGAGGCCGCTCATCGCGGCACCATCTTTCTCGACGAAATCGGTGACCTCCACCCGGCGCTCCAGGCGAAGTTGCTCCATGTCCTGCAGGACGGAGAATTCTCGCGCATCGGCGGGAAATCGACGCTGAGCGTGGATGTTCGGGTCCTCGCCGCGACCAACCAGGATCTCGAGCGGGCCGTTGCCGAAGGCCGGTTTCGGGAAGATCTCTACTATCGGCTCAACGTGATTCAAGTGCTCGTCCCGCCGCTCCGCGAGCGCGTCTTCGAAATCCCGCTTCTGATCGACTACTTCGTCGAGCGCTACGCGAAGCTCTACCGTCGCGAGGGATTCACCGTGCCCCGGTCCGTGATGGACCGCCTCACGCGCCTGCGCTACCCCGGGAACGTCCGGGAACTGGAAAACCTGGTCAAGCGCATGATCGTCCTCGACGACCCTTTCCTGTCCAGGATTCCGTTGCCCGACGCGGTCGCCGACGGGCCTACCGCTCGGGTCGCTCCATCGACGCCGGAATCGCTTGGCCCGCCGCAAGAACCTTCGCTCAAGGAGATCTCGCGCCGAGCGTCGCAGGCCGCCGAGCGCGAGGCCATTGCCAAGACACTGGAGCTAACGGGGTGGAACAGAGTTCGGGCTGCGCGAGCGCTGCGGATCAGCTACCGCGCTCTTCTCTACAAGATCAAGCAGGCCGGGCTGGGTGCGGAGCGACCTTCGGCCCGTTCGGCCCTATAAGGCGGCGGAGAACATGAACCACGTCATCGTCAACGCAGGAGTCATCTGGGCGATCTTCACCTCCGTGCTGATCGCGACCGCGCCGGTGCACGCCCAAGGATCGGCGGCCGCCTCGCCGACCCGTGACGCCAACGGCGTCACCGCGCCCGAGGCCTACCGGATCGGCCCCGAAGATATGCTGTTGATCTCCGTTTGGAAGAACGAGGCGCTGACTCGCCAGGTCCCGGTCAGGCCTGACGGCAAGATCTCGCTCCCTCTTCTCAATGACGTGCAGGCGGGCGGACTCACGGCTCTCGAGCTCCGCGACATCTTGACTCGCAAGTTCGCGGAATTCATGCCGAACCCCGAGGTCTCCGTGATCGTCTCGGACATTCGCAGCTTCAAGGTATCGGTCATTGGCGAAGTCGTCCGGCCGGGTCGCTACGAGCTTAAGAGCCGCACGACCGTGCTCGACGCGCTCGCGCTGGCTGGTGGGTTCTCCCAGTACGCGACTCGATCGCGAATCGTAGTCCTCCGGCCCGACGGCGGCGCGGCCATGAAGCGGATCCCCTTCAATTACAACAAGGTGCCGGGCGATCAGGAAAATTTCTATCTCAGCAGCGGCGACATCGTCGTGGTGCCCTGAGGGACTCTGAGATGACCGGAGAGCCTCGCAAACGATCTCAGCTGGACACGTTGCTGGCGGTCTGGAGCCGTCGGAAATGGCTGGCAATGCTCGCGTTCGTCATTCCTACGGCGGCAGGTCTCGGCCTCATCACCTTCCTGCCGAATCTCTATCGGTCCACCGCGACCGTTCTCGTCGATCGGCAGCAGGTCCCTGAGGCCTTCGTGCGATCCACGGTCACCAGCGCCCTCGAGACCCGCCTCCACACGATCAGCCAGGAAGTGCTGAGCCGCTCGCGGCTGGAGGCGCTGATCAACCGCTTCGACCTGTACGTCGAGCTCCGGAAGCGGGCGGCGCTCGAGGACGTCATCGGTCGGATGCGCGGCGATATCAGGCTGGAGATCAAGAGCGCGGAGCTGCGCGGCCTGCGCGAGGCCACCGTCGCCTTTGCCATCACCTATCAGGGTAACGATCCGGCCACGGTCGCGCTCGTCACGAACACGCTCGCCAGCTTCTACATCGACGAGAACTTGAAGGCGCGGGAGCGCCAGGCGACTGGAACCGCGGAATTCCTGAAGGTCCAGCTCAGCGATACGAAAAAGCGGCTCGACGACCAGGAGCAGCGCGTCAGCTCGTTCAAGCGGCGACACCTCGGGGAGCTGCCGCAGCAGATGGACATGAACCTTCAAACGCTGGATCGACTCCACGCTCAGCTTCGGCAGAACGCCGACAGTCAGACGCGAGCCGCCGAGCGGCGTCAGGCGCTCGCGACCCAGCTGGCCGAGGTCGAATCGTTCGCGACCACCTACGCCAATAGCCCCAACGGGCCCGTCGTGACGTTCGCGACGCCCGAGCTGCGGGAAGCGAACCGGCTGGCCCAGAAGAAGGAAGAGCTGGCGAAGGCCCGGAGTCAGTTCCACGAGAAATACCCGGATGTCGTCCAGCTCGCGGCGGAAGTTGCCGAGCTCGAGCGTGAGCTCGCCGCAGCCCGAGCCCGGGCTCCGAAACCGGAAGCGACTCCGACGACCCCGGCGCCGCCGGCGGCGGTGACCTCGCCCTACGTGCTGCGACTCAAAGAGGCCCTCACGGACGTGCAGACTGAAATCAAGGTTCTCAAGGGCGAGGAGAGCCACCTCCGCGAGAGCACCGCGCTGTATCAGGGCCGGGTCGAAAACGTCCCGAGGAGAGAACAGGAGTTCAAGGAGCTCTCCCGCGACTATGAAAGCACTCGCGAGCTCTACAGCTCACTTTTGAAGCGCTACGAAGAGGCTCAGCTCGCGGAAAGCATGGAGCAACGGCAGAAGGGCGAACAATTTCGGATCCTCGACCCGGCGGTCCCGAATTCGCAGCCGGCCGCGCCCAACCGACCCCGCCTCTTGATGGTCATCCTGGCGGGTGCGCTCGGGTTAGCGATCGGCTCGGTGATGCTCATCGAGAGGATCGACACCTCCTTCCACGAGATCGACGATCTTCGATCGTTCAGCAACGTACCTGTATTGGTGAGTATCCCGCGCATTGTGACGCGAACGGACGTGCATCGCAGGTGGTGGCAGGTGCCGCTCAAGGCCGGCGGGGTTGTCATCGCTCTGGTCGCGATCGTCGCCACCACCTATGTCGCCGCCAACGGGAACGAACGACTCGTTCTATTGCTAGCGCGGCTAGCCTCTTGAGGATTGCGACATGTATCTGAACTTCTACGGGCTCGCCGACCGACCCTTCAACACCACCCCGAATCCCAAGTTCCTCTACATGAGTCCGGGGCATCGTGAGGCGCTCGCCCAGCTCCTCTACGGCACTCAGGAGCGAAAGGGCTTCATCGTTCTGACCGGGAAGGTGGGAACCGGGAAGACCACCCTGCTCCACACGCTTTGCCAGCGGCTCAACGGACAGAGCGCATTCTCATTTGTCGTCAATTCCACGCTGCGGTTCGACGAGCTCCTGGAATACGTCCTCGAGGACCTGGGCATCGCGAAGGGCGGTGATTCCCGAGCGCAGCGACTCATCTCGCTGAACAACTTCCTCATCGAACGGGAGCGGGCCGGCCAGAACACGATCCTCATCATCGACGAAGCGCAGAATCTCGATGCGGCCACCCTCGAGCAGATTCGATTGCTCTCGAACTTCGAGACCCCCACGAACAAGCTGTTGCAGATCCTGCTGGTGGGTCAGCCGGAGCTGAAGGCCAAGCTCGACCTCCCCGAGCTGAGGCAACTCAAGCAGCGCGTCGGCTTGCGATGCCAGATCCCGCCACTGACCCTGGAGGAAACGCGCGCGTATATTCGCACCCGCCTGCGGATCGCCGGAGCCAAGGACCTCGGCTTGTTCAGTGACGAGGCGGTGGTCCGCCTCTCGGCGTACTCGGGCGGGATCCCCAGAGTCATCAACACCGTCTGCGACCACTGTCTGCTGTTCGGCTATGCCGATCAGAAGCGCCGGATCAGCCGGCAGATCGTCAATCAGGCGATCGAGTACCTGGAGGCGGGCACGCGACCCCAGCCGAGAGAGCTTAACAGGCCGACGGCGCGGTTCGTGCGATGGAGCCTCGGCACCCTGGTCGCGACCCTAGCGGTCGTGGCTCTCGTGCTTCGCCTCGACTCGACGGCGATGACATTCGTTCAGTCCATCCGCCACCTGGTGATGCCATGAGCACATTCTTCAGGGCCCTCGAGCGAGCCGAGCAGGAGCGCGCCCTTCGGCGCACGACAATGCCGGCGCCGGCACCCTCCGAGGAAGCGATCCCCGGTGCGGCGGCCGTCGTCCCGGCCCGGGAGGAGCTCGCCCCTCAGCCGCCGGTGACTCTGCCCGACCCGACGAGGGAGCCGAGCCCGACCGCGCCGACGCCGAGGCCACGCAAGCCGGCGGCCGTAGCCCCCCGACCTCGCCGCGAGGCGGATCGCGATCCCGAGGGGCGCGACAGACAGCTCGAGGAGCATCTCGTGAGCTTACTCGCACCGTCTTCGTTCGAAGCCGACCAGTATCGGGCGCTCCGGCATACGATCGAACAGTTCCGGCGGTCGGCTGAGCTCTCGGTCATCGCGGTCTCCAGTCCGGATGCGTCTGACGGCAAGACGACGACGGCCATCAACCTGGCCGGTACACTCGCCCAGGCGCCCGACGCGCGAGTGTTGCTCGTCGACGCCGATCTCCGCGGCCCAAGTCTGGCCGCCAATCTCGGGCTGGGCGGCAGCGGCGAGGCCGGCCTCGTGGACGTGATCCTCGACTCGAGCCTGTCGCTCGAGAGCGTGACGCAGGAGCGTCCCGACCTCAACCTGTCGGTTGTCACCGCGGGCTGCAGTCCGGCCTCCCCGTACGAGGTGCTGAAGTCCCCTCGGGTGGGGACCATACTCGCCGAGGCCCGGGAAAGGTACGACTACATCATCCTCGACACGCCGCCTCTGGTCTCGGTCCCCGACAGCCGGGTCATCGGGAAATGGGTGGACGGATTTCTGATTGTCGTCGCGGCGCACCGGACTCCGCGCCCGCTCCTGCAGGAAGCCCTGAATCTCATGGAGCCGGCCAAGATCGTGGGTCTCGTATTCAACGGAGACGATCGTCACGTGTCGCGCGGCTTCTATGCCTCGAAGCAGCGGCGCGGCTTTCGGGGCATGACGAACGGGAAACAGACCGCCGTAGATGGGTAGCGCTCGTCACGGGCGGCTTTTCGTGACGAGAGTCGGTTCGGTTGATTCGTGTCGAAGGCGTGAATATGCACGACCGATTGGTCTTGCACCGGACACCCGGGATTGAGACCAAAGGGGGCGAAGCCTTGCCGGAGAGCGCGGAGACGTTGATCAAACCCTGGCGTGTCCTGTGGACGCACAGCAACTGCGAGCGGCTCGTCCACGATCAGCTCGCGGTCCGGGGCTTTGACCTGTTTCTCCCGACCACCGAGGCGTGGTCGCGTCGGGGCAGGGTGAGAACGCGCGCGCGCGTTCCGCTGCTCCGCGGGTACCTCTTCGTGCGCCACGACATGGATCGGGCGAGCTACCTCGAGGTCTGCAAGGCGCGCGGCTTGGTACGCGTGCTCGGGGAGCGCTGGGACCGTCTGGACGTCGTTCCCGACTCGGAGCTCGAGGCGATCCGGAGACTCGCGGACTCCGAGTTCACCGTCTTGCCGTATCCCTACCTTCGGCACGGACAGCGAGTACGAATCACCGAGGGGCCGCTCGCCAATATCGAAGGAATCCTGGTCGACACGAATCCCAAGAAGGGACTGCTCGTCGTCTCGGTCGAGCTCCTTCGTCGCAGCGTCGCCGTCCAGCTGGACTGCACGCTGCTCGAAGCGGCGTAGGTCATCCGAAGACCATGTGTGGAATCGTCGGGTACGTCGGTCCCAAAGACGCTGCCTCCTTCATCCTCCCGGGTCTTCGCCGGCTGGAATACCGCGGCTATGATTCGGCGGGCATCGCCACGCTTGGCGACGGCGTCCTCCACGTGAGGAAGACGACGGGCAAGATCGCGGATCTGGAGGCGCTGCTGGCCTCCGACCCGCTCGACGGCCGCGTCGGGATCGGTCACACGCGATGGGCGACTCATGGGAGGCCGTCGGACGCCAACGCGCACCCCCATGTCGATTGCCAGTCTCGAACCGCGGTCGTCCACAACGGGATCATCGAGAACTATCGTGAGGTTCGAAAGGTGCTGGCCGCGGAGGGTCACCGGTTCCGATCTCAGACCGACACCGAAGTCATCGCGCACTTGCTCGAGCGCCGCGAGGCGGACGGCCTCGTCGCGGCGCTCCTCGGCGCGGCCCGCGACCTCCAGGGCGCCTTCGCGCTCGCGTGCATCGCACCAAGCGCCCCGAACACGCTCGTCGCGGTCCGGCGCGGAAACTCCCCATTGGTCGTCGGGTTCGGAGACGGGGAGATGTTCCTTGCGTCGGACGTGCCGGCCCTGCTCGGCAAAACTCGGGACGTCCTCGTGCTCGGCGACGGGGAGCTCGCGGCGCTGACGGCGGACGGCATCTCCCTGTTCACCCTCGACGGCGAGCCGGTCCAGCGAAGCTCCCGGGTCGTCGACTGGGACGGCGAAGCCGCGGAGAAGTCAGGGTATCCGCACTTCATGCTCAAGGAGATCTTCGAGCAGCCCGAGGCTCTTCAGAACACGATCCGCGACCGCGTGGACGCGGAAACCCCCGACGTCAGGATCCCCGAGCTGGGGCTCCGGGATCGTGATCTCGCGGGTCTCAACCGACTCTGTTTCGTGGCGTGCGGGACCTCGTGGCACGCCGCGCTGGTCGGGAAGTACTTCGTCGAGGCCTTCGCGCGGCTCCCGGTCGAGGTGGATATCGCCTCGGAGTTCCGATACCGAAAGCCCGTCCTCGACGGCCGCGTGCTCACCGTGCCCATCTCGCAGTCCGGGGAAACGGCCGATACGCTGGCCGCGCTGCGCGAGGCCAAGGATCAAGGCTCCCGAGCCGTCGCCATTTGCAATGTGGTCGGCAGTTCGCTGGCCCGAGAGGCCGACGGCGTCATCTACACGCGGGCCGGCATCGAGATCGGCGTCGCGTCGACGAAGGCCTTCACGGCTCAGCTCGCGGCGGTCGCGCTCCTCGCGCTCAAGCTCGGTCTCGCGCGCGGCTTCGCGGAGCCCGCGCTCGTGCGCCAGGTGATCAAAGGACTGGCGGAGCTCCCGGATCTCCTGGCGGTCGTGCTCCGGCAGAGTGACACGATTCGAAAGATCGCCGAGCGCTTCGCCCACCACGCCCACTTCCTCTACCTGGGCCGCGGACTCAACTTCCCCCTCGCGCTGGAGGGAGCGCTCAAGCTCAAGGAGATCTCCTACGTCCACGCCGAGGGCTACGCGGCGGGCGAGATGAAGCACGGACCGATCGCCCTCATCGACTCGCGCATGCCGGTCGTCGTCATCGCCCCACGGGGCGCCGCCTACGGGAAGATCACGAGCAATCTCGAAGAGATCAGGGCGCGCGACGGGATCGTGATTGCCATCGCGACCGAGGGAGACGATGCGATCGGGGCCGCGGCCGATGTCGTGATCCCCGTGCCGCCGAGCCTGGAATGGCTCCAGCCGCTGCTGGTGGCGCTGCCTCTCCAGCTGTTCGCGTACCACATGGCGGCGCTGCGTGGCTGCGACGTGGACCAGCCGCGAAATCTCGCCAAGAGCGTGACGGTGGAATGATCGTTCGCCCTCTCCTCCGCGTGGAGCAGTCCCGATGATCCCCAGGCTCGCGATGCTGGAGGCGGTGGCGATCTTCGCGGCGGTCTGCGGGACGATCGTCCTGTGGGGCACGCCGCTGCTGACCCACTGGAGTGACGTCGCGCTCGTCCTGGCCAAGGCGCTCGCGATCGCGCTCTGCTGGGCCGTCTCGTTCTACTACAACGACCTCTACGACCTGCGGATCGTGCGGACCTTCGCCGATTTCGCGCCGCGCCTGGTCCAGGCCTTCGGCGTGACGTTCATCCTGCTCGCGGTTCTCTACGCGCTCTTGCCGGACGTCAAGATCTCCAGCGAGCCCTTTCTGGTCAGCGTCCTGGCAGTCCCGGCGATCCTCCTGCCGCTGCGCGCGATCTGCCACCTGGTGGTCCGCGGGAAGTCATTCCAGGAGCACATCCTCATCCTGGGCACGACGCCGCTCGCTTCGACCCTCATTCGGGAGATCACGAACCGGCCGGAACTCGGCTACGCGATCCTGGGCGTCGCTGACAGCGCGTCGGCCCCCGCCGGATTCCCGCTGCCGGAGACCGCGCTGAAGCCGCTGGAGCGCCTCGGGCAGATCCTCGAGGAGCTCCGGCCTCACCGCGCGATCGTCGCGCTGGCGGAGCGGCGGGCCCGCCTGCCGGTTCGCCAGCTCCTGGAAGCGCGCATGCGCGGTTGCGTGGTGGAGGATGGGGTGAACGTCTATGAGCGCCTGATGGGCAAGCTGGCGATCGAGGCGCTCACGCCGAGCAACTTGATCTTCTCCGGAGACTTCAAGAAGTCGCGTCTCGACCTGGCCATCGGCCGCACCATCAGCCTGGTCGTGTCGTTCGCCGGCATGATCCTGCTGTCGCCGCTGCTCGGGCTCATCGCGCTGCTGATCAAGCTGAATTCGCCCGGTCCGGTGTTCTTCGTCCAGGAGCGGGTCGGCATGGCCGCGAAGCGCTTTCGGTTGATCAAATTCCGCACGATGCGTCTGGTCGACGGTCCGACATCGGAGTGGGCCTGTGACAACACGCAGCGAATCACCCGGGTCGGGAAGTGGCTCCGGAAGTTCCGGCTCGACGAGCTTCCCCAGTTCTTCAACGTGATCCGGGGCGACATGAATCTGGTGGGGCCGCGTCCGCACCCGGTCTCGAATTTCGAGCTCTTCAACGCGAACATCCCGTACTACTCGCTGCGGTCCGGCGTTCGCCCGGGGATCACCGGATGGGCGCAGGTTCGCTACCGCTACGCCAACAACCTCGACGAAGAAATCGAAAAGATGCGCTACGACCTCTACTACATCAAGCACCTGTCGATCTCGTTCGATCTGCGCATTCTCTTCGACACCGTCAAGACCGTTCTGTTCGGCTCACAGTCGGTGGACTCCACCGAGCGCCCCGTCGCGCCGGGCGCGGCCAATCGGATCAGCCATGTCGCATCGCAACCCCCCTTGGAGGCGGCAAAGTGAACTATTCATCTCTTGCTGACCGCATCGCGGACCGAAGCGCCCGGGTCGCCATCATCGGCCAGGGGTACGTGGGTCTGCCGTTGGCGGTCGAATTCGCCCGCGCCGGCTTCGCGGTGACCGGTGTCGACAACGACCTCGATCGGGTTGGCGCCCTCCAGGCCGGCCAATCTTGCACGCCCGACCTGGAGAACGAAGATCTCCGCGCGCTGATCCGCGCGGGTCGCTACGAAGCGACGACCGACTTTGCCGTGCTCGAGCGGACCGACGTGGTGATCATCTGCGTTCCCACGCCGCTGCGAAAGTCGAAGGACCCGGACATCTCCTATATCGTCGCCGCCGGATCGGAAGTCGCGGCGCGCTACCATCCGGGGCAGCTCGTGGTGCTCGAGAGCACGACGTATCCAGAGACCACCGAGGAGCTCCTGCTCCCGATCTTTCGTCAGCGGGGCGCCACGGTCGGCGAGGACTTCTTTCTCGCCTTCTCGCCGGAGCGAATCGATCCCGCGAACCCGAGCTTCAAGGTCAGCGACATTCCCAAGGTCGTGGGCGGCGTCACGCCGGCGTGCACGCGCCTGGCCGCCGCGTTGTACGGGCAGATCGTCCCGCGCGTCTACCAGGTCTCGAGCCCCAAGGTCGCCGAGCTGGCCAAGCTCTATGAGAACGTCTTCCGCAACGTCAATATCGCGCTCGCGAACGAGTTCGCTCTGATGTGCCGTCGTCTGGGCGTGAGCACCAAGGAAGTCATCGATGCCGCCGCGACCAAGCCGTTCGGCTTCATGCCGTTCTATCCGGGGCCGGGCATCGGGGGACACTGCATTCCGGTCGACCCGCTCTATCTGTCGTGGCGGCTGCGGCTCGACGGCTACGAGTCGCGCTTCATCGCGCTCGCCGACGAGATCAATCGAGCCATGCCCGCCTATGTGGTCGAGGTGACCGCCGAGGCCTTGAACCGTCAGCGTCGGTGCCTCAACGGCGCGAAGATCCTGTGCCTGGGCGTCGCCTACAAGCGCGGGGTGGGCGACATCCGCGAGTCACCGGCCCTGGAGATCCTCAAGCGGCTCCGTGAGCACGGCGCCGAGATCTCGTACGCGGATCCGCGCGTGCCGTCGGTCGTCCTGGACGCCACGGCGATGAAGGCCGTCGAGGCCACCGCCGAGGCCCTCGCGGCGACCGATTGCGCGCTGATCCTGACCGACCACCCGGAATTCGACTATCGGCAGATCGTGGCCCAGGCACCGCTGGTGGTCGACACCCGTAACGCCACCTGGGGCATCGCCGCGCCGGACGGCAAGGTCGTCAGACTGTAGACATCCGATGAATGCGAAGGCTGACATCCTCAATGCGCTGAGCATCGACGTGGAGGAGTACTTCCACGCCCGAGTCTTTCAAGAGGGGATCGGCGGCGCGGTCGCCGGTCTCGAAAGCCGTGTGGAGATGAGCACCGACCGGGTCCTCGCGCTGCTGGCCGCGGGAGGCGCCAAGGCGACCTTCTTCGTTCTCGGGCAGGTGGCGGCCGCTCATCCGGGTCTCGTTCGCCGGATCGCCGAGCAGCATCACGAGATCGCCTGCCACGGCGACGGTCACGAGCTAGTCTCGCGGCAGACGCCCGACGAGTTTCGCACCGATGTGCGGCGCGCGAAGACCGTCCTCGAAGACGTGACCGGCAAGCCCGTGATCGGCTACCGGGCTCCCAACTTCTCGATCGGCCGTGCCCAGGCGTGGGCGTACGACATCCTGCTCAGCGAGGGATTCCGCTACGATTCCAGCACCTACCCCATCCTCCACGACAGCTACGGCGATCACACGGCGTCGCGCTTTCCCGTCGAAGTGTGGCGGCACGCGGACCAGAAGCTGGTCGAGTTCCCGATCGGGACGACCCGTCTCTGCGGCGTCAACCTCCCCATCGGGGGAGGCGGATATTTCCGTCTACTGCCCCTGGCGTGGACGCTCGCCGGGATCAAGCGCGTGAACGTCCATGAGCGACGGCCGATGCTCTTCTACTTCCACCCGTGGGAATTGGACCCGCATCAGCCCCGCCCTCCGATGCCGTGGCGTCACCGGGTTCGTCACTACGTCGGGATGGAGCGCGAGGAGCGGAAGCTCGCCGGCCTCCTGCGCGACGTGAAGTTCACGACGATCCGAGACATCCTCGCGATCTAGCGATCGCCATGCACATCCTCAGCATCGTCGGCGCGCGCCCCAACTTCGTGAAGATCGCGCCTCTCATTCGGGAGATGACGCGTCGGCCGGCGTTCACCTCGACGCTCGTGCACACCGGCCAGCACTACGACGCCGCGATGTCCGAGCGCTTCTTCCGGGATCTGGAGATCCATCCGCCTCACTTCAATCTCGAGGTCGGTTCGGGGGCTCACGCGATCCAGACGGCTCACGTGATGGAGCGTCTGGATCCGATCCTCGAAGAGGTCCGGCCCGACATCGTGCTCGTGGTCGGCGACGTGAACTCCACCCTGGCGGCATCCATCACCGCGGTCAAGCGAGCGATCCCGGTCGCCCACGTGGAAGCCGGACTTCGGAGCTTCGATCGCTCGATGCCCGAAGAGATCAATCGGGTGCTGACCGACGCCGTCTCCGATTTCCTCTTCGTGACGGAGGAGAGCGGACGCGACAACCTCCTGCGCGAGGGCGTGAGCCCCGAGAAGATTCACTTCGTCGGCAACGTCATGATCGACGCGCTCGAGAGCTCTCGGCACCGCTGGCAAGGCTCGGCGATCGCGCAGAGCCTCGGCCTCGATCCGGGGGCCGGCTACGCCGTGCTCACGCTGCACCGCCCGTCCAACGTGGATGATCCGCGGACCCTGGCGAATCTCCTCGAGCCGCTGCAGATGCTGTCGCGGCATATTCCGATCATCTTTCCGGTCCATCCGAGGGTCCGCCAGCGCCTCGTCCAGCAGGGGTGCCGCCTCGGCGACGCGCCGCAACCGCTCGAAGGCAAGGCAATCGCGTACGTCGATCCCCTCGGGTACCTGGACTTCGTCGCCCTCGTCAGCCGGGCGCGCCTGGTCCTGACCGATTCGGGCGGTATCCAGGAAGAGGCCACCATCCTCGGGGTCCCGTGCCTGACGCTCCGCGACAACACGGAGCGCCCGGTGACCATTACGCACGGAACGAATCGCCTCATCGGCGGCGACGGCCGTCGCATCCTGAGCGCATCGCTCCAGACGCTCGCGCATCCGCCGCGGCCCCACGGGGCGCCGCCGCTCTGGGACGGCCACGCCGCCGAGCGGATCCTGGATGTCCTCGACGACTATCGCCAAGGGAAAGGGCCAGCATCAGCATGACACCCAATTGTCTGTTCTGCGGGGCGCGCTTGCGTCACACCCTCGTCGATCTGGGGATGTCGCCGCTGTGCGAGAGCTATCTCGCCGCGGACCAACTCAACCAGATGGAGCCGTTCTATCCCTTGCACGTGTGGGTCTGCGAGCGGTGCTTTCTGGCTCAGGTGCAGGAGTACGTGCGGCCCGAGCAGATCTTCACCGACTACGCGTACTTCTCCTCGTATTCGGACAGCTGGCTCCGCCACGCCAAGGCCTACACCGAGTCGATGGTGAAGCGGTTCGGTCTCGATCGGCGGAGCCAGGTCATCGAAGTCGGCAGCAACGACGGCTATCTCCTGCAGTATTTCGTGACGCAGGGGATCCCCGTGCTCGGCATCGAGCCGGCGGCGAACGTCGCGCGGGTGGCGGTCGATCGGGGGGTGCGGACGCTGACCACGATGTTCCGCACCGAGGTCGCCCGCGAGCTGGCCGCCGCCGGCACCCAGGCCGATCTCCTCTGCGGCGCCAACGTCCTGGCCCAGGTCAGCAACCTGAACGACTTCGTGAGCGCCCTCAAGACCCTGCTCAAGCCGCGGGGCGTCATCACCATCGAGTTTCCCCATCTCATGCGTTTGATGGAGGAAAACCAGTTCGACACGATCTATCACGAGCACTTCTCGTACTTCTCGTTCATCACCGCCGAGCGGATCTTCGCCGCGCACAGCTTGACCCTTTTCGACGTGGAGGAGCTTCCGACCCACGGCGGCTCGCTGCGGATCTACGCCCGGCACGTCGAGGACACGGGCAAGCCCGTCGGCGGGCGCGTCCTCGAGCTGCGCGCGCGCGAGGAGATCGCGGGCTTCACCCGGATCGATCGCTACTCGGCGTTCGGTGAGCAGGTGAGGGAAACCAAGCGCAAGCTCCTGGAGTTCCTGATCACCGCGAGGCGTCAGGGCAAGTCGGTCGCCGGCTACGGTGCGCCCGGGAAGGGCAACACGCTGCTGAACTACTGTGGGGTCCGGACGGACTTCCTCGACTACACGGTGGATCGCAGCCCGCACAAGCAGGGCAAGTTCTTGCCGGGAACCCACATCCCGATCTTCCACCCGGACAAGATCCGCGAGACTCGACCGGACTACGTCCTGATCCTGCCGTGGAACATCAAGGACGAAGTCATGGAGCAGATGGCCAACATCCGGGAGTGGGGCGGCCAGTTCGTCGTGCCGATCCCGGAAGTCAAGGTCTATCCGTGATCTTCGCGGAAACGCCGCTCAAGGGCGCGTTCGTCATCGAGCCGGAGCGCCGCCACGACGCGAGAGGCTTCTTCGCGCGCACGTGGTGCCAGCACGAGATGGAGGCCCACGGGCTCAATCCACGGCTCGTGCAGTGCAGCATCTCGTTCAACCTCCGGAAGGGCACCCTCCGCGGCCTGCACTACCAGGCGGCGCCGCACGAAGAAGCGAAGCTGATCCGCTGCACTCGAGGGTCGCTGTACGACGTGATCGTCGATCTCCGTCGCGATTCCCCGACCTTTCTGGGCCACTTCGCGATCGTGTTGGGCGCGGGGAACCGCACCATGCTCTATGTTCCCGAGGGTTGCGCCCACGGCTTCCAGACGCTCGAAGACGAGACCGAAATCTTCTACCAGATGACGGAGTCGTACGAACCGGCTTCGGCCCGCGGCGTCCGCTGGAACGACCCGGCGTTCGGCATCACCTGGCCGGACGCCGATCGACTCATCAACGATCGCGACCGGACGTATCCGGACTTCACGGGTTGAGCGCCGCGATGACGTCCCGCGTGAGCGACATGACGGACGCTGGCGAGATCGGTCGCGACATGCATCAGCTCGTCGCCGAGCTCTATCCGATCTGCCGGAGCATCACCGGCAACGGGCTCCGCGAGACCCTTCGTCGGGTGCAGAAGCACATCCCCCTCACGCTTCACGAGGTTCCGTCGGGCACTCCGGTATTCGATTGGACCGTGCCCAAGGAATGGAACATCAACGATGCGTGGGTGAAGAACGGGCAGGGGGAGCGCGTCATCGACTTCCAGCAGTCGAACCTCCACGTGGTCGGCTACAGCGTGCCGGTTCGGCGGCGCGTCTCGGCCTCGGAGCTTCGGACGCATCTCCACACGCTGCCCGAACATCCGGCGTGGATCCCGTGGCGGACGTCGTACTACCACGAGACCTGGGGCTTTTGCCTCGCGCAGGATCGGCTGGCGGCCCTCACCGACGACGAGTACGAGGTCTGCATCGATTCGACCCTGGAGCCGGGACATCTGACGTACGGCGAATACCTCCTGCCCGGGGAGACCACCGACGAGGTCCTTCTGTCCTGCCACACCTGTCACCCGTCGCTGGCGAACGACAACCTGTCGGGCGTGGCCCTCGCGGTGGCCCTGGCCGAGCATCTCGCCACGCAACCGCGTCGTTACTCGTACCGGTTCCTGTTCATCCCGGGCACGATCGGGTCGATCACATGGCTCAGCCGGAACGAGCCGGCGACGTCGCGGATCCGTCACGGCCTCGTCCTCGCGTGCGTCGGCGACGCCGGCCCGGTGACGTACAAGCGGAGTCGCCGCGGAGACGCGGAGATCGACCGCGCCGTGGCCTGCGTCCTGCGCCACTCGGGCCGCCCGTTCGAGATTCTCGATTTCTCGCCGTACGGGTACGACGAGCGGCAGTTCTGCTCGCCGGGCATCGACTTGCCGGTCGGCTGCTTCATGCGCACGCCTCACGGACGCTTCCCCGAGTACCACACGTCCGCCGACAGCCCCGAGCTGGTTCGACCGGAGGCGCTGGCGCACTCGTTCGCCACCGCGGCAGAGATCCTGTCCACGCTCGAGCACAATCGAACCTTCGTCAACCTCAACCCGAAATGCGAGCCGCAGCTGGGCCGGCGCGGGATCTACCGCACCATGGGTGGAACCGATGCGGCCGTGAGCGAGCTCGCCATGCTGTGGGTCCTGAATCTCTCGGACGGTCGCCACTCGCTCCTCGACATCGCCGAGCGGTCCGGCTGCTCGTTCGAGGCGATCAAGCGAGCGGCCGACGTCCTGCGGGACCACGATCTGCTCGCGCTGGCCACCGGGTCCCAGTCGTGACCTCCCAAATTCACGCAGACCAGAGGATGGCATCATGAACGCGATCTACTTCGATTCCAGTGTGAACGACGACACGCGGCGCCGGCAGCTCTACGAGGGACAGCTCTTCGTCTACTCGCCGTGCCCCAGCGCGACCGCGCTCTGCGAGTTCGCCCGGAACATGGCGCGGGACGCCTTCGCGCCCCTCGATCCGCGGACGGCGCAGTACCACCTCACGGTCGAGAAATACGCCGCGATCCTGGCCGAGCTGAAGCCGGCGTTCATCCACCATCCGACGTCCAAGACGCTCATCCAGGGGATCCTGCGCGAGGTCGGGTGCGACCTGACCAAGACCTATTTCGACGTCCCGCGGATGCGGACGGCCACGCATGGGGACTACCTCACCTCGGGGATCGCGTACGCCTTCCATCCGCATCGCGACACCTGGTACTCCGCGCCGTTCTGCCAGATCAACTGGTGGTTCCCGATCTACGACATCGAGTCGGAAAACTCGATGGCGTTTCACTTGAGGTACTGGAATCAGCCGGTGCGCAACGGATCGCGCGACTACAACTACGACGAGTGGAACCGCGTGAGCCGCAAGACGGCGGCTCAACACATCACGAGCGACACGCGAAAGCAGCCGCGGCCGGAAGAGCCGGTCGAGCTCGACCCGCAGATCAGGGTGGTCGCCAAGGTCGGGGGCCTGCTCCTCTTCTCGGGCGCGCACCTGCACTCGACGGTGCCCAACACGTCGGGGTACACGCGCTTCAGCATCGACTTCAGGACCGTCCACGTCGACGACGTCAGGGCCGGGGCGGGCGCCGCGAACGTCGATTCCGCCTGCACCGGGACCACGATGCGGGATTACCTCCGCGGCGACGATCTCGCCCACATCCCGGACGAGCTCATCGCCCTGTACGATACGCCGGCGCCGAACGCCGAAGTCGCCGCGCTCGGAGCGCATGGGGCCTCGACGGCCTAGGCGGGACGCGATGACCGTCCATCGATTCCCGAATCAGAGGGTGCTGGTCACCGGGGCGTCGGGCTTCCTGGGGTCGCATCTGTGCGGCCGCCTGTCGGTGAGCGCCGCCGAGGTGCACGCCATCGCCCGGCACCCTCGCCCGGGAAGCGACGACGGCGTCCAGTGGTGGTGCGGTGACCTCGCCGACGCCGACGCCGTCGACCGGCTCGCCTTGGCGATCAAGCCCGACGTGATCTTCCATCTCGCCGGCCACGGCGTCGGCGATCCAGCCCTCGATCACGTCCTGCCAAGCCTCCGGAACGATCTGCTGACCACCGTGAACGTCTTGACCGCCGCCACCAGGCTCGGCGTCGGCCGCCTGGTCCTGGCTGCGTCGCTCGAGGAGCCGCGGCCCGATCAGCGCGACGTCGCGCCGGCGTCGCCATACGCTGCCGCAAAGGTCGCGTGCACGGCGTACGCCCGCATGTTCCACCAGGTCTACCGCACGCCGGTCGTCGCCGTCCGGCCGTTCATGACCTATGGACCCGGTCAGCGCGCCCACAAGCTCATCCCGTACGTCACGCAGGCCCTGCTGCGCGGGGAAGCGCCGAAGCTGTCGAGCGGGACTCGGCCCGTTGACTGGATCTACGTCGACGACGTGATCGACGGCGTTGTCACCGCGGCGCGAGCGCCAGGCGTGGAGGGCTCCACCATCGACCTCGGCTCCGGCGTCCTGATTCCGATCCGTGAGGTCGTGGAGCAGATCGTGCGACTCGTGGGCGGCCAGGCACGGCCCCAGTTCGGGGCCCTCACCGATCGACCGACCGAGCAGATCCGAGTCGCGGACGTCGCGGACGCCCGCGCAAAGCTCGGCTGGACCCCCGTCACGTCGCTCGCCGAAGGTCTGGAGCGGACCGTCGACTGGTATCGCCGTGAGCTGATGGCGGAGGGCGAGCCTCTCGTCCCCGTCCGGCGCATCAACGAAGAGGAGACCCTGCGATGAAAGTCGTGCTCTTTTGCGGCGGCATGGGGATGCGGCTGCGTGAATACTCGGAGACGATCCCGAAGCCGATGGTCAACATCGGCTACCGCCCGATCCTCTGGCACATCATGAAGTACTACGCCCACTACGGCCACAAGGACTTCATCCTGTGCCTCGGATTCGGGGCCGACTACGTGAAGAACTACTTCCTGAACTACAACGAGTGCCTCTCCAACGATTTCACGTTGTCCGAGGGCGGCAAGAGCCTCCGCCTCTTCAACAGTGACATCGACGACTGGCGCATCACCTTCGCCGACACCGGCACGACGTCCAACATCGGTCAGCGCCTGAAGGCGGTCGAGAAGTATCTCGAGAACGAAGACATGTTCCTCGCCAACTACAGCGACGGCCTGACCGACGTTCCCCTGGACGATCAGATCGACCACTTCAAGCGCGAGGACAAGGCGGCGAGCTTTCTGTGCGTGAAGCCGAACTTGAGCTGTCACTTCATCACGCTCAGCCCCGGGGGCGTCGTGCAAGCCATCAAGGACGCGGGGCGATCGGACATCCGGATCAACGGGGGATACTTCGTGTTCCGCCGGGACATCTTCACCTACATGCGGGACGGTGAAGAGCTTCTCCACGAGCCGTTCCAGAGGCTCGTGGAGCAGGAGCAGCTGCTCGCGTACAAGTACGACGGCTTCTGGGCCGCGATGGACACGTTCAAGGACAAGCAGATCCTCGACGAGATGTACGCGCGCGGCACAGCCCCCTGGGAGCTCTGGAAGGCGCCCGGGCGGAGTGGGGCGCCCCCCGGAAGCCCGGCGCCCCGCCCGATGGACACGGTCCCGCACGTCGGTCAGGCCGCGTCCGCTCGACGGTGATCGGGACACGCATGCTGCCTCTCGTCCCGAGTATTCCGACCGACCGGCCGCTCCGGGTCCTCTGCCTCGGCGCGCACTGCGACGACATCGAGATCGGCTGCGGCGGCACGGTGCTGGCGCTCACCGAACAGCACCGGGACACCGCCGTGGACTGGGTGGTGTTCAGCTCGACGCCCACGCGCGAGCGCGAGGCCCGGGCCAGCGCCGAGGCGTTTCTCGTCGCGGCCAAGGAGAAGACCGTCGTCGTGAAGTCGTTCCGTGACGGCTTTTTCCCGTACGTGGGCGCCCAGATCAAGGAAGAGTTCGAGCAGCTGAAGCTGACGGGCACGCCGGATCTGATCTTGACCCACTACCGGAACGATCTCCACCAGGACCACCGGCTGATCTCGGAGCTGACCTGGAATACCTTCCGGCGGAGCCTGATCCTGGAATACGAGATCCCCAAGTACGACGGTGATCTCGGAGCGCCGAACTTCTTCGTGCCGCTCGACGAGTCGACCCATCAGCGAAAGATCGACTACATCCTCGAGCACTTCCAGAGCCAGGGTGACCGGTCCTGGTTCTCTCGCGAGGTGTTCGCCGCCATCCTCCGCCTGCGCGGTATGGAGGCGAATTCGCCGACCGGCTCCGCCGAGGGGTTTTACGTCCGCAAGGCGGTGCTGGGATTGGAGATCCGATGAAGGTTTTGGTCACGGGCCACACCGGGTATATCGGGGCCGTCCTCGTTCCCGCGCTTCACGCGGCCGGACACGAGGTCGTCGGTCTCGACACCGAGTATTTCGCCGGTTGCGATTTCGGTGACGGCCTCGCCGGCGTGCCGACGCTCAGGACCGATCTGCGCGAAGTCGAAGTGGACGCGCTGGTCGGCTTCGACGCGGTGATGCATCTGGCCGCGCTCTCCAACGATCCGCTGGGCGACCTCAACACCGACTGCACCTACGACATCAATCACCGGGCCTCCGTGCGGCTGGCCCGGCTGGCGAAGGAAGCGGGCGTTCCCCGCTTCCTGTTCTCATCCTCCTGCAGCCTGTACGGCGTCTCCGCCGGCGACGGGCTCCTGGCCGAGGACGCGGCGTTCAATCCGGTCACGGCGTACGGCACCTCCAAGGTCCTGGTCGAGCAAGACGTGTCGCCGCTCGCGGACGCGACGTTCAGCCCGACGTTCCTGCGCAACGCCACGGCGTACGGCGTGTCGCCCCGGCTGCGCGGCGACCTCGTCGTCAACAACCTGGTCGCGTTCGCCTACACCACCGGCGAGGTGCTGATCGCCAGCGACGGCACGCCCTGGCGGCCGCTGGTCCACATCGAGGACATCTCGCGCGCGTTCCTGGCGGTACTGCACGCGCCCCGCGAGGTCGTCCACAACCAGTCGTTCAACGTGGGACGGACGGTCGAGAACTACCAGATTCGCCACATCGCGGACATGGTGAAGGACGTCGTCCCCGGCAGCCGGATCAAGTACGCCGAGGGCGGCGGACCCGATCCGCGCTGCTACCGGGTGAATTGCGACAAGATCGCCCGGACGCTCTCGGAGTTCCGGCCGGAGTGGACGGTGCGCCGCGGCGTGGAGCAGCTCTACGCCGCGTTCAAGGAGCACGGGCTGACCGCAGACGAGTTCCAGAGCACGAAGTACCTGCGCCTCAAGCAGATCAAGAAGCTCCAGGGCGCCCAGCTGCTCGACGACACGTTGCGGTGGGTCGCGCCGGCGTGAGGAGCGACGTGAGGCTCGCGGACTCTCCGCCGTCCGCCGCCTCCGCCGGGATCGACGCGAGCAGCGGCGGCGTGAGCAGGAGTGTCAGTCGCGTGGCCACCGATCGCATCCTCTCGATCTCCTCGTGGATTCTGGCGCGCAGCTTACGCCAAATCCGCAGACTCGAACCATCGAATCGGGGCTCGATGAGATCACGCAGATTTTCAGGTGTCACGGGAGACGCGCCGATGATCGTTGAGCTTTGCGGTTTCGAGGACAGCCAGCAGGAGCGGGCGTGGGACGAGTTCGTCCTGCGGGCTCCGGGCGCGAGCCACTTTCACCAGAGCGCGTGGCGCCGCGTCATCCAGCGAAGCTACGGCCATCGCCCGTTCTACCTGTGGGCGATCGACGGCGGCCAGGTGAAGGGGATCCTTCCCCTGGTCCTGGTCCGCAGCATGCTGCTGGGAAAATCGATGGCGTCACTGCCGTTCGTGGATACCGGCGGCATTTGCGCCGAAAGCCACGAGGCCGCCTCCGCGCTGTACACGAGAGCGTTGCGCTTGTGCGATGAGCTCGGGGCGGACCGGCTGGATCTTCGCCAGGGCGAGTCGAGCGGCCTCGGCCTGACCGCGCAGGACGACAAAGTCACCGTCGTGCTCGAGTTCGCCCCCGAACCCGAGGCGGCGTGGAGCCGCCTGGACGCCAAGGTCCGGAACCAGGTCAGGAAAGCGCAAAAGGTGGGACTCGTGGCCTCGTGGCATGGGCTCGAAGGACTGGACGATTTCTACGACGTCTTCGTCGAGAACATGCGTGACCTCGGCTCGCCGGTTCACAGCCGGAAATTCTTCGCCCGGATCCTCGAGGAGTTTCCGGACAGCGCGCGCCTCATTCATATCGCCGACGGAGGCCGAACGGTCGGAGGCGGACTCTGTCTTTCCTTCAGAGACACCCTCCTCGTCCCCTGGGCATCCTCGCGGCGGGAATATCTTTCGAAATGCCCCAACAACCTGCTCTACTGGGAGGCGATCCGCTGGGGCTGCAAAGAGGGGCTGCGACGCCTCGACTTCGGCCGCTCGTCTCGCGGCAGCGGGACGTACCAGTTCAAGAAGCAATGGGGGGCGGTCGAGAAGCCTCTCCCGTGGACCATCTGGAGCCGGAACGGCCAGCAAAGCGCCCTGGTTCAGTCGAGCGACGCCAGGTATGCCGCCGCGGCGCGCGTCTGGAAACACCTGCCGATTGCGATCACACGACTGTGTGGACCCGTTCTCAGAAAGCAGATCAGCAACTGATGGGACGGCTGCCCCGGCCGACACGGAGCTAGGCGATGTGCGGGATCGCGGGACTGCATGGATGGGACCTCGGACGCGCGGAGCTGCAGCGTGCGCTCGAGCAGATGTGCGCGTCGATCGCGCATCGGGGTCCCGACGACCGAGGCACGATGGTCGCGGACAGCATCGGCCTCGGCATGACGCGGCTGAGCATCATCGATCTGGCCGGCGGCCACCAGCCGATCTACAACGAGGACGGGACGGTCGCCGTGGTGTTCAACGGCGAGATCTACAACTACCGAGAGCTCCGCGATCAGTTGCAACGCAAGGGCCACCGCTTCAGCACCCGGTCGGACACGGAAGTCATCGTCCACGCCTACGAGGACGATGACGACGAGTGCGTCACCCGCTTCAACGGCATCTTCGCGTTCGCGTTGTGGGACTTCGAGCGCCGACGATTGCTGATGTCGCGTGACCGCGCCGGCGTGAAGCCGCTGTACTACGTCCAGCGAGGGGAGGGGCTCGCGTTCGCTTCGGAGATCAAAGCGCTGTTGACGCTCCCGGGCGTGGACCGCAGCGCCGATCTGGAGGCGACCGCGGAGTTCCTCCGGCTGGGGTTCGTGCAGGCGCCGCGCACCTTGTTCCGGGGCATTCGCAAGCTTCCCGCCGGTTGGCGTCTCGTCGCCGAGGGCGGCAAGGTCCGAACGGAGCCGTACTGGGATCTCAGCTTCGACAAGCAGCGGCCCCGGCCCAGCTTCGAGGCGTGCCGCGCGGAGCTGGTCACGCTCCTCCGGGAGGCCGTGCGGGATCAGATGATCAGCGACGTCCCGCTGGGCGCGTTCCTCAGCGGCGGCATCGACTCGACGGCGGTGGTGGCCTTCATGCGCGAGGCGGCGGGCGCCGGCGTGCGCACGTTCAGTATCGGCTTCGACGGCGCGCACGGCTATCACAACGAGGCGCCCTACGCCGAGCGTGTCGCGCAGCACTTCGGCACCGAGCACGAGACTCTGATCGTTCAGCCGCGGGTCGTCGACCTCCTCCCGACCTTGATCCAGCACCTCGACGAGCCGTTGACCGATACGTCGTTCCTGGTGACGTTCCTGATCTCGCAGCTGGCGCATCGCCAGGTGAAGGTGGCGATGTCCGGCGTCGGGGGCGACGAGCTCTTCGGTGGCTATCGGCGCTACCTCGCGCCGACTCTGGCGCACGCGGCGGCGTGGCTGCCGCGGCGATGGCGGCAGGAGGCGGGAACGCTCGTGGCCCGGAGGCTCCGCGCCGACCGCGGCACCGTGCTGGGCAACCTCGGACGCTACGCCAAGGCGTGGTCGCGGCACGCGCACCTGCCGCTCGCGCAGCAATACCTCGGGCTGGTCTCGATTCTGTCGTCCGAGCAGGTCGAGTCGCTGCTGGGCGGGACGGTGTCCTCCGCCAGAGCGGAGGCGGACTTCTGCGCGGCGTTCGAGCGGGAGCCCGGTCTGGATCCGACCGACGCGCTCCTGTACGTGGACGCGAAGACGGCGCTTCCGGAGAGCCTGCTCCTGCTCACCGACAAGATGGGCATGGCGACGTCGCTCGAGGTCCGGGTCCCGTTCCTCGACAATCGAGTCGTCGACTTCGTGCAACGGATCCCGAGCCGGTATCGTCTCCGCGGCGTCTCGCTGAAGCGATTGCTGAGGGCGGCGCTTCAGGGCATCGTGCCGGACTTCGTGCTGCGGCGGTCGAAGCGCGGGTTCGGAACGCCGATGGGGACCTGGCTCCGCACGGATCTCCGGCCGATGGTGGACGACTTGCTGCACGACGCTCGCCTCCGGCGGGTGGGTCTCTTCAGCGCCGACGCCGTGCGCCGGATGCGCGCCGCCCACGATGCCGGGCAGGAGGACCACACCGAGGCGATCTTCGCCCTGCTGGCGTTTGAAGTGTGGCGGGAGCAGTTCGGCGTGAGCGTGTCCTGATGGAAGCCGCGGCCGTGGTGGCCTGGATCATGCTGGCGAGCGTGGCCTACGTCTACGCGGGGTATCCGGCGCTGCTGTGGCTCGTCACGCGCGTGTCCTCGCACCCGGTTCGGCGGGCTTGGATCACGCCGCCCGTCACGCTCGTGATCTCGGCATTCAACGAGGCGGCGATCATCGGCAAGAAGATCGAGAACTGTCTCGCCCTCGATTACCCTGCTGATCGGCTCGAGATCATCGTCGTGTCCGACGCGTCGACCGACGCCACCGACGCGATCGTCAAGTCGTTCGGCGACCGGGGAGTCCGCCTGCTCCGTCTCCCCGAGCGTCAGGGGAAGACCGCCGGGCTCAACGTCGCGCTCGGCCAGGCGAGCAACGAGATCGTCGCGTTCAGCGACGCGAACATCCTGTACACGAGGACCGCGATTCGATGCCTGGTCCGTGGGTTCGCCGACCCGCGGGTCGGCTGCGTGACCGGGGATTCACGCTATGTGAGCGCCGCCTCCACCGCTGCGCACATCCAGGAGAGCTCCTACTGGAGCTACGAGCGGGAAGTTCGTGACATGGAGAGTCGGCTCGGAAGCACGGTCGGGGGGGACGGCGCGATCTTCGCCATCCGCCGGCACCTCTACACGCCGCTCGCGCCCGAGGCGATCAACGACCTGGTGACGCCGCTGCAGATCGTTGCCAGGGGATTCCGCGCGGTGTTCGAGCCGGAGGCCGTCGGGTACGAATCCTCCGCCGGGAGCTTCGGCGCCGAGTTCCGCCGCAAGCGCAGGATCGTCACGCGCAGCTGGCGGGGCGTCATGAGTGTGCCCGGGGTCCTCAATCCCTGGCGGACCGGAGTGTTCGCGTTGCAGGTGTGGTCACACAAGGTCCTACGATGGCTGGTGCTCCCCCTGGTCGTCGTCGCGGTGGTGGCGTCCTCGCTCGCCCTTCCCCTCGGCCTCTTCTACCAGGCTATCGTGTTGGGATTCGTCGGCAGCCTGGGGTTGGCCGTCATCGGCGCAGCCCTGGGAAACCGCCTGGGACGGCTGGCCCAGCTCACCCATGCGGCTCTCTACTTCTACATCGTGAATTGCGCGGCCGTCCTCGGGATCGCGATGGCGATGGCGGGGCGCGCGGACATCATATGGGCGTCTCACAGAAGGTAGGCGTGGCACCCTCGCCCAACGGCGTCGGCGCCGCGGCCTCGGAAACAGCCAACCAGCCGGTACGCGCCGGGCTTCGGGCGAGGGCGGTCCGACGACTACCCAGCCGCCTCCAGGCGTGGCTGCGCGCCGTGGACGATGCGGCCCACCAGCGCCTCTACCGGCCGTTGCACTTCTTGACGCTGATCCGCGACGCCCGGGCGAACCCGAGCGGACCGGCCCGCCCCGAGGGTGAGCGGCGGCAATACGTGCGCGCGCTCGTCGACTGGCTCAAGCGCGGCCACGACGCGGTGGGCGGACAAGGCGTGGCCGCCTATTACGGCTTCGCTGAAGGCTGGAGCGCAGCCTACCCGGAGACGACCGGGTACATCATCAACACGTGCCTCGAGGCAGCCGACCGGCTCGGTGATCCCGATCTCGCCGCACGCGCCCGCCGCCTCGCGGACTGGGAGCTCGAAGTGCAGATGCCCGAAGGCGCCTGGCAATCGGGCTTGACGACCGTCCCGCCCGTTCCTGCCGTGTTCAACACCGGGCAGGTCATTCAGGGGCTGATCGCCGCGCACCGCGCGTTTGGCCACGCCCGGTATCTGGAAGCGGCGGCGCGCGGTGGGCGGTGGCTCGTCGCGAATCAGGATGTCGACGGAGCGTGGCGGCGCCACACCTATCGGGGCTTCGCGAATTCCTACTCGACTCGGGTGGCCTGGCCGCTCGTCGATCTGGCCCGAGCCACCGGCGAGCGCCGGTTCGAGGAAGCGGCCGTCCGCTATCTCGAGTGGGCTGCCCGCTGCCAGGACGAGTCCGGATGGTTCGACCACTGCTCGCTCGAACCCGGTGAGCCTGCCCTGACGCATACGCTGGCGTACACGATGGAGGGGTTCCTCGAATCGAGCGTTCTGCTCGGTACGGACCGCTGGCTGCGCGTCGCTCAGCGGACTGCGGACAGCTTGCTTCATCGCTACGAGGTACGCCGGCATCTGGCCGGTGCCTACGACCGCGGCTGGCGCGGCGACCACTCGTTCGCCTGCATGACCGGGTGCGCGCAGGTCGGTCTCGTATGGTGTCGCCTCTACCAGGTGACCGGCGATGCGCGGTACCTCAATGCGGCCCTGAAGATCAACGACTTCGTGGTCACGTTCATCGATCTTCGCTCCGCGTGGCCCGAGATGAGAGGCGCGGTGAAGGGCTCACACCCCGTGTGGGGACCCTACATGCGGTTCCGCCTTCCGAGCTGGGCGGCGAAGTTCACGGTGGACAGCCTTCTCCGGGAAGAAGAAGCGCTGGCCGGCCTCGAGGATCGTTCATGACCGTCGTCATCCTGACCGGGCATCCGGAGAATCGTTACGCGGGCGATGTCCTGCGCGCGATCAACGGGCGGGGCGTGCGCAAGGTTCACGTCGTCGCGGGGACGTGGAAGAGCGGGCCGCGAAATCTGCCGGGCCTCCTTCGAACGCACGGCCCGAGCCTGCCGTGGGTCGTCGCGAAGTGGCTGGCCCGGGGAGCCGTCCGTCCGCTCGCATCATTCTTCTCTCGGCGGGGCCCGGCGACTGGGCTGGCGGCCGACGTCGAACGGCAAGGCGGACGCTTCGTGCTGGTCGAGGATCCCAACGGGACGGAGTGCGGCCAGATCCTCGGACAGCTCGGGGTCGACATCCTGGTTCTGGCGGGTGCCCCGATCGTTCGCGCAAATATCCTGGGCATTCCGCGGATCGGCACGCTCAACGCGCATCAGGGGGCGCTGCCGAAGTACCGGGGTATGAACGTGGTCGAGTGGGCGATCTTCGATGGCAGCGTGCCCTCGGTGAGTGTTCACTTCGTCGATCCCGGCATCGACACCGGCGACGTCGTCGCGACCGAGGAGATCGAGGTCCGGTCCACCGACACGATCGAGGGTGTCCGGGCGAGGGCGGCCACGACTCAGGCGCATCTGCTCGCATGGGCCGTCGGCGTGGCGTGTTCCCGCCCGCTGCCACGCCTCCCGCAGCGCGCCGCCGAGGGCCGACAGTACTACGTCATGCATCCGCGCCTCCGGAGGGTCACGCAGCGGCGACTTGCCGGCGTGAGCGATCCGGCTCGCGCGAGCACCACCCGCCGATGACGACCCCCGCCAGCGCGTCGCGCTCACCCCTCTGGCGATCGATTCGCGCCGACCTGGCTCGCTTCCGCGAGGAGGGGCCCGGATTGCGGCCGACGATCCGTGGCGCACTGTCGCAGGGATTCCACGCGCTGATCGTCTATCGGGTATTCCGGTGGTTCTACGAGCGAGGGATACCCACGCAGCCCGTCCGCTTCGTGGTCGAGCGCTGTGTCGAGATCACGACGGGAATCTCCATCCCGGTCATGGCGCGGGTCGGCCCCGGCCTGCGCATCCATCATTTCGGCGGCATCGTCTTTCACCCGGAGGTCGTCGTCGGGGCGGACTGCACGATCTATCACGGCGTGACGCTCGGGGACATGGGGGTCGCAACGGGCGCGCCTCGGATCGGTGACCGCGTCATGATCGGCGCCGGCGCCAAGATCCTGGGGCCGATCGAAGTGGGCGACGACGCCAAGATTGGCGCCAACGCCGTCGTCTTGACTTCGGTGCCGGAGGGCGGCCTCGCGGTCGGCGTCCCGGCAACGATCAAGTCACGGCCTGGATTCCGACACGAATCGTACGCCTCGCGCGCCCAAGCGCGATCGGCAGAGCGGGGATAGGAGTCTATCGATGACCGATCGGTCTCTCGAGACGCGACACGACGTCGAGCGCCACTTCCACGACCACAAGGCCAAGAGTCGACCCGACTCCGACCCCCACGACTTCTACGCGGCCGGTGGTCTCGACGAGGTGTGGCGCGCGTACCTCACCCAGGTCGGGCCCCTCGAAGGCAAGACCATCCTGGACTTCGGCTGTGGCGAGGGCTGGGCCGCCGCGGAATACGCGCGTCGGGGCGCGACGGTTCATTCCTTCGACATTTCGGTCGAGAGCGTCCGAAAGGTCAAGGGACCGGTCATTCATCCGGCCGTCATGGCCGCCGAGCACCTCGGATATCGGGCTGGCTCCTTCGACCTGGTGCTCGGCGTCGGCATTCTCCATCACACCGAGCTCCCATTTGTCCGCCGCGAGATCGCGCGCGTTCTGCGGCGCGGTGGTCGCGCGCTGTTCATGGAGCCCCTGGCCCACAACCCGCTCCTGCGCGCCTTCCGCAAGCTGACGCCCGGACGCCGGACCCCGACAGAGCAGCCGATGACGATGCGTCAGATCGCAGAGTTCACACAGGAATTCGGCTGGACCGATTTTCGCGGATACCAGCTCGTGTCGATCCTTCCCCAGGGCGTTCTCTGGGTCACCGGCAGCCGCTCGCTCTTTCGGGCAGGCCTTCGTCTCTCGGAGGCCATGGACGGATGGCTGCTTCCGCGGTTGCCCGCGCTCCAGCGCTATTGCTGGTCCGCGATCATCGAGGTACGAAAGTGAGAACGCTCGACGGGCGAGTCCTGATGATCGCCTATTACTTTCCTCCTGTCGGTGGACTGGGAGCGGCCGGCTCTCAGCGCATGTGCCGTCTCGCGCGATATCTGCCGCAGCACGGGTGGCAAG
Source organism: Candidatus Rokuibacteriota bacterium (assembly GCA_003220495.1). GTDB lineage: Bacteria > Methylomirabilota > Methylomirabilia > Rokubacteriales > CSP1-6 > AR31. The sequence continues at coordinate 188,898 of QHSP01000022.1, forward strand.
TCTCGGTGCTCACGGCTCGGGAATCGAGCTACGAGCCTTATCTCGCCATGGACTCGAGCCTCCTGGCCAAGCTGCCGCCGGACACCACGGTGAGTCGGACCTCGGTGATCCGGGGGTTGACGCCGTTGCTCCAGTTTAAGCGCCGGATCGCCGGCGCCATCCGGTCGTCGCAGGCGCCGCCAGATCGGACCGGACCGTTGCAGGCGAGCCCGGGCGAGGCGAAGTCGGACCGCGGCGCCACGGGCGGGGGCCGGTATCGCGCGCTGAAAGACGCGATCACAGATCTCTTCGAGATTCCTGATGAAGAGATCGGCTGGCTGCTGCCGGCCGTCGCGGCCGGCGTGCGGATCGTGCGCCGGGAGCGCATCGACGTCCTGTGCTCCAGCGGTCGGCCGTGGACGGCCCACCTGATCGGCTGCGCGCTCAAACGCCTGACCGGGCGGCCGCTGGTCACCGACTTCCGCGACCCCTGGATGACCAACCCGTTCCGCCTGCGATACTCGGCCTTTCGTGATCGCGTCGAGCGGCGGCTCGAGCGGATGGTCGTTCGATCGGCCGATCTCATCGTCGCCAACACCGGTTACCTCCGTGAGGAATTTGCGAGCCGATTCCCCGAGGCCGCGGCGAACTGCATCGAGATCGGCAACGGCTTCGATCCCGAGGACTATCGGGGGCTGGGCGATCACGGGCGGGCGCGCGACGCGGGCGCGCGCTTCCGGCTGGTTCACAGCGGCTTCCTCTACGGAGAGAGAGACCCGAAGACCTTTCTCGAAGCGATCGCGCTTCTGCGGGACGGCTATGGCGTCGATGGTCGCGAGCTCGAGGTCGAGCTGGTCGGCCCCGTGGAGCTCCGTTACGACCTGGCCGCGTACGTGAAGAACCATGGCCTCGACTCGATCGTGGGCCTGCCTGGGCCCGTCCCGTATCAGGAAAGCCTGGAGCGCGTGGCGCGCTCCGACGTGGCGATCCTGCTGCAACCCGGGACCAGGACGCAGGTGCCGTCCAAGCTGTACGAGTACGTGGGTCTCGGCAAGTCGATCCTGGCTATCGCCGAGAAGGAAGGCGCGGTCGCCGACGTGATGAGCCGCCACGGGCTGGGCGACGTCGCCGATGCCCGAAGCCCGGCGGAGATCGCGAGCGCGGTCCACGCCATGTACCTGCGATGGAAGGCGACGGGGAAGCCGCTGGGGGCGAGTGGTCGCGGCCGAGACGAGTTCGATGTGACCCGATTGGCCGGCGTGCTCGCCGAGCACATGCGTCGGCTCCGCAGCGCTCGGGTCCCCTAGCCGGTCGCTCACCCCCGATACGACCATGCGATCGCTACGCCTCATCGTCGAAGAGCGCGCCGGCATCCGCCGCGTGGCGGAGCCAGTGACCGCGGGAATTCCGTTCCCCAAGGGGCTCCTGCGCTCGGTCGGACAGCTCGACCTCCATGATGCCGGTGGCCGTCGAGTCCCGCTGCAGGCCGGGACCCTCGCTCGGTGGAGCGACGGCAGCGTGAAGTGGGCGTTGCTCGACTTCCAGGCGTTCGCCGAGCCCCGCTCGACCACCGCCTACGAGCTCGGTGTCGCCCCCCACGAGTGCGCGGAGAACGATGACGCGGGGATCTCGATCGAGCGGTCTGCGGACCGGCTCGTTGTCGATACTCACGCCGCCGTGTTCGTCCTCGATGCCCGGCGGTTCAGACCGTTCGAGCGCGTGCTCGTCGGCGGGGCCGACGTCCTGCGCGACGGCACGACCGAGACGCGGCTGATCGACGACCAGGGGCGGCGATATACCGCGGACATCGCCCACCTGGCGGTGGAGACGGAAGGGCGGCTCCGGACCACGGTTCTCGCTCGCGGCTGGTTCCGTGACTCGACGCAAGGGCCGTCCGCCGAGTTCACCGCCCGGATCGGATTCTTTCGCGGCAGCGGCACGGCGGAGATTCGATTCACGATTCGCAATCCACGCGCGGCCGAGCATCGCGGTGGGTTCTGGGATCTCGGGGATCCGGGATCGATCTATCTCCGGGAGCTCTCGATCGCGATGGGCATCGCGTCGTCTGGCGCCGCACGCGTCGCGTGGCTCGACGAGCCCGGTGCGGCGCTCGAGGGCGACGTTCGCGAGGAGCTCGAGATCTACCAGGACTCCAGTGGCGGGGAGAACTGGCGAAGCGCCAACCACGTGAACCGTGACGGCCTCGTCATGAACAGCTTTCGAGGCTACCGAGTCGTGGTCGACGGCGCAGCGCGGAAACAGGGGCTGCGCGCCACCCCGGTCGTGACGGTGCGGGACGGCGAGCACAGCCTCACGGCCGCCGTCGAGGGCTTCTGGCAGAACTTCCCCAAGGCCGTCTCGGTGAAGTCGGGGGTGATGACGATCGGGCTGTTCCCCGCCCAGTATCGCGACGTCCACGAGCTGCAGGGAGGGGAGCAGAAGACCCACGTCGTGCTGCTCGATTTTGGCCCGAGCTCGATCGAGCCGCCGCTCCGATGGGCTCACGACCGGCTGGTGCCGAGGGCGACGCCCGAGTGGTACGCGCAGACCGGCGCGGTAGCGTACCTCACCCCGATCGCCAACCCGGCGATCGCGTCGCGAGCGCTGGGTGAGGCCGATGATCTCGTGCGGACGGCCGTGACGGGACCGGAGTGTTTCTTCGCGCGGCGCGAGATCGTCGACGAGTACGGCTGGCGGCATTTCGGCGACATGTACGCCGATCACGAGGCGGTGGACCACACGGGGCCCGAGCCGCTGGTCGCGCACTACAACAACCAGTACGACGTGGTGCACGGGGCCGCCGTCCAGTACATGAGGTCGGGAGACCGGCGGTGGTTCGATCTCATGCGGGATCTGGCGCGGCACGTCATCGACATCGACATCTACCACACGGATCGCGACCGGCCGGCGTTCAACGGCGGAATGTTCTGGCACACCGAGCACTACAAGGGCGCGGCGACCTGCACGCACCGGAGCTACTCGCGGGCGAACGTCGGCGACCGGGATCCCAACTGGTGCGGGGGAGGCCCGTCGAGCGAGCACAACTACACGAGCGGGCTCCTGGCCTATCACTGCCTCACTGGAGACCCCCTCGGAGCGGAGGCCGTTCAGGGTCTCGCCGAATGGGTGATGGGAATCGACGACGGACGTCGGCGCCGGGGCGGGTGGCTCGATCGGCGTTGTACGGGCTTCGCGAGCCAGACGGTTAGCCGGGAGTATCACGGGCCCGGGCGCGGCTGCGGCAACTCGATCAACGCGCTCATCGACGGCTATGGGGTGACCGGCGATCGGCGCTTCCTCGGCAAAGCGGAAACCTTGATACGCCGGTCGATCCATCCGCGGGACGACATCCGCGAGCGGTCGCTCGAGGACGTCGAACATCGCTGGTCGTATACGGTCTTCCTGCAGACCCTCGGGAAGTACTTGGATATGAAGACGGAAATGGGCGAGCTCGACTCGACGTTCTCCTACGCGCGCGAGAGCCTCCTCCACTATGCTCGATGGATGGTGCAGCACGAGGTGCCGTACAAGGTGGTCCTCGATCGCGTGGAGATCCCGACAGAGACCTGGCCCGCTCAGGATGTGCGGAAGGCCAACGTCCTGGCGTTCGCGGCGAAGTACGCGGACAAGCACGACGCGGCGGCGCTCGCCGAGCGGGCGGATTTCTTCTTCAGGACGTGCGTCGCGGATCTCGGGTCGTTCGAGACTGCACGACTCACACGCCCGATCGTCATCATGATGACCAACGCCTACATACACGGGTCGAGCGAGTGGCGCGGGGATCCGATCAGTCGACGCAGCGGACCGTCCGAAGACTTTGGCCGACCCCGGACGTTCGTTCCCCAGTTCGCGGAGCTGCACCGCCTGCGGGCCGGTCTGGGAAGCCTCGCCGCCCGGCTGCGCGCCGCCGTCGAGCGGCGCGCGAGCGCCCCGCAAGCGGCCGCGCGGGGGGACGACGCGTGATCCGTCTTCTCGAGCTGCGCAACACCTACAAATGGGGGGGTGGTCCCGACAAGACCATCTTGCTCTCGGCCGAGCGTCACGATCCCAAACGCGTGTCGGTCGACGTCGCGTACATCCGCGACGAGTCGGACCGTGAGTTCCAGATCGGCGCGACGGCTCGGGCTCGCGGGTTGACCTTTCTTGAAATTCCGGAGCGGGGCAAGCTCGACTTGCGGGTGGTGCGCGCGATCCGCGACATCGTCCGGGAGCGTCGCATCGACATCATCCACGGTCATGACTACAAGAGCGATTTCTTCGCCTATCTCGTCGGGCGATCACTCGGGCGCCGGCGACCCGCTCTCGTGTCGACGGCTCACGCCTGGGTCATCGTGGGTCGGCGAGGCGAGCTCTATCGACGTCTCGATCTCTTCTTGATGAAACGGTTCGATCAGCTGATCGCCGTGTCGCACGCGACCAAGGCGGAGATGGTCGCGGCGGGTGTGCCGGCCGACCGGATCGCCGTCGTGCACAACGCGATCGATACGGACGCGTGGTCTTCTGAGCGCGCCGGCGGTCGCCTCCGGACGGAGTGGGGTCTTCCGGAGGGTGCCCCGGTGATCGGATACGTGGGTCGCATCATGCCGGAGAAAGACCTCGAGACGTGGCTACGCGCCGCCGCCGCGGCAGGCGCGCGCGTCCCGGAAGCCCGGTTCGTGCTGGTCGGTGACGGTCGAGATGGCCAGACCGAGCAGCAGCTCAAGGAGCTCGCCCGCACGCTGGGCATCGGCGCGCGCACCGTATTCGCGGGCTATCGCAAGGACCTGCTGTCCGTCTACGCGACCTTCGACGTGTTCATGATGTCCTCGCTGCGGGAAGGCCTGCCCAACAGCATCCTCGAGGCGATGGCGTTGGGACTGCCCGTCGTCACCAGTGACGTCGCTGGGGCCAAAGAGCTGGTCGCCGACGGCGTCACCGGCTTCGTGCGGCCGCAGCGGGACGCCGCCGCGCTCGCCGCCGCCGTCACGAACCTCGTCGTTGACACGGACCTCCGCGCCCGGATGGGCGCCGCGGGCCGGCGACGCGTCGAGAGCAACTTCTCCTTCACAGGTCGGTTGACCCGGGTCGAAGACCTCTACGAGAGGGTCGTCGAGGCCAGGCAGGCACGGCGACCCGATTCCGGCCGTCGAGCGGTGCTGGAAGGCCTCGAGTGAGCCAGGAGGCTCAATAGCGATGTGTGGAATCGTCGGCAAGCTCTATTTCGATCGCGAGCACCGTGTCTCGGAGGCCGAGCTGCAGACCATGGCCGACACGATCGCGCACCGCGGGCCCGATGGTGAGGCGGTGTGGACCGACGGCAACGTCGGACTCGGCCACCGGCGGCTCGCCATCATCGATCTTCGAGCCATCGCCGCACAGCCGATGTCGAACGAAGACGGATCCGTCTGGATCACGTTCAACGGAGAGATCTACAACTTCAAGCAGCTGCGCGAGGACCTCGAGGCCAAGGGACACGTGTTCCGAACCAACAGCGACACGGAGGCGATCGTCCACGCCTGGGAGGAATACGGTCGCGCGTGCGTGGAGCGATTGCGGGGCATGTTCGCCTTCGCCATCTGGGACGCTCGCCGGCGAACCCTGTTCCTGGCGCGAGACCGCGTCGGGAAGAAGCCGCTGTTCTACTTCGCCGGCTCGGATCGGTTCCTGTTCGCCTCCGAAATCAAGGCGATCCTTTCGGATCCCCACGTCCCGGTCGAGCCCGACCCGATCGCGCTCGACCACTTCCTGGCGCTGCAGTACATTCCGGCCCCCCAAACGGCGTTCCGCGGGATTCGCAAGCTCCCGGCGGCGCACTGGATGGAAGTGCGTGACGGTCGGGTCGAGATCGGCCGGTATTGGAAGCTCCGCTACGCCCCCAAGCGCCGCGTGTCGTGGCCCGATGCGCTCGCCGAGCTCCGGTGGCACATCGCCGAAGCGGTGCGGCTACGGCTCATGAGCGATGTCCCGCTCGGAGCCTTCTTGAGCGGCGGCATCGACTCGAGCGCCGTTGTCGCCCACATGTCGCGCGCGCTCGATCGCCCGGTCCGAACGTTTTCCGTGGGCTTCGACGAGGCCAGCTTCGACGAGCGTCCGTTCGCGCGGATGGTCGCCAATCGTTACGGCACCGACCACACGGAGCTCGTCGTCCGACCGGCGGTCCTGGACATCCTGCCCCGTCTGGTCTGGCACTATGACGAACCGTTCGGCGACTCGTCCGCGGTTCCGAGCTATGCGATCGCCGAGCTGACGCGGCGCCACGTGACCGTCGTGCTCAACGGGGACGGGGGCGACGAGAACTTCGCTGGATACGATCGGTACGTGGTCAATCGGCGCGCCCACCGGGGCGACAGGGTGCCGGCGGGTCTGCGGCGAGGCGCGGCGGCCCTGATCCGATGCCTGCCGCCGTCCTCTCGACAACGGGCGCCGTGGCGGAAGCTCTCGTCGGTGGCGGAGGCGATGGCCCAGGCTCCCGAGCGCCGCTATGCGCGGTGGATCGGGCATCTCTCGCCGGACGAGCGGCAAGATCTGTACACGACCTCCTTCCAGGAGAGGGTCGAGGGCAGCGATCCGGAGCAGCTCTTCGTCGAGGCGTTCGGGCGGAGCGACGCCGACGACTGGACGGACGCCACCTTGGACACGGACGTCGGCCTCTACCTCGCCGACGACCTGCTGGTGAAGATGGACCGGGCGACGATGGCCAGCTCGCTCGAGGCGCGCTCTCCCCTCCTCGACCACGTCCTGATGGAGTACGTGGCAAGCCTCCCGCCCACATTCAAGCTGTCGGGCGGTCAGAAAAAACGGATCTTCAAGGCTGCCCTGCGCGGTGACGTGCCGGATGCGATCCTTGACCGACCCAAGATGGGGTTCGGCGCCCCGATCTCCAGCTGGTTCCGGAACGAGCTCCGCGAAATGGCGCAAGATCTTCTCCTCTCGCCTCGGGCGGTACAGCGCGCGTATTTCCGTCCCGCTGTCGTGGGACGCCTGCTGGACGAGCACATCAGTGGCCAAGCTGACCACGGCGAGGACCTGTGGGACCTGCTCGTCCTCGAAGTGTGGCACCAGACCTTCATCGACAGGGGCCCGAGGGTGAGCGTCCCTCACGGCCCCGTGCCGTCGGCGGTCTGAGGGGGGCGCGAGCGATGCTCAACCCTGCGGCCGGCGACTACGTGACCGGCGACCCCGCGAAGCCGGCCAGGCTCGTCGTGGTCGTGGACACCGAGGAGGAGTTCGACTGGTCCACCAAATTCTCCCGGCACAACACATCCGTCCGTGCGATGCGCAGCATCGGTCGCCTTCAGGCGGTGTTCGACGAATACCAGATCACCCCGGTCTACGTCGTCGACTATCCGATCGTCTCTCAGCCGGAGGGCTATGGTCCGCTGCAGGAGATTCATCGCGATGGGCGCTGCCTGATCGGCTCGCACCTGCATCCGTGGGTGAATCCGCCATTCACCGAACCCGTGTCCACGTGGACGAGCTTTCCGGGGAACCTCGACAGGGAGCTCGAGTCCGCCAAGCTCCGCGCGCTCAGCGAGCTCATCGGGGAGCGGTTCGGGACGGCGCCGACGATCTACAAAGCCGGCCGATACGGTGTCGGGCGCAACACCGCGGCGATTCTGGAGGCGCAGGGATACGCCGTCGATCTCAGCGTCTGCCCACGGATGGATTACTCGGGCGAAGGCGGCCCGGATTTCAGCGCGTTCGGCCCGCGCCCCTACTGGTTCGGGCAGCGACCGCGTCTCCTCGAGCTGCCGCTGACCGTGGGGTTCTCGGGCGCGCTGCGCCGCTGGGGGGCCGTGACTCATCGCGCCCTGTCGCATCCACGCCTGGCGCCCGTCCACGCGATCGGCGTCCTGGCGAGGCTTCGGCTGCTGGACAAAGTGTGGCTGTCGCCGGAGGGATATCACGCGTCGGAGCTCCGGCGCCTCGGCCGCGCCCTGTGGCGTGACGGGCTGCGCGTCTTCTCGTTCGCGCTCCACAGTCCGTCGGCCGAGCCCGGTCACACGCCCTATGTGCGATCGACGCACGAGCTGGCGGAGTTACTGGACCGCTGTCGACGCGTGTTCGATCTGATGCTGGGCGAGCTCGGCGCCAGGCCGAGCACCCCACTCGAGCTCAGGCGGGAATGGAACGACCTTCCCGAGCAAGGATCCGCGGAGGTGTCATGAAAATTCTGGCGATTTCCCCACTGGACAAGGACTCCACCGTTTCGATTGTCGACGAGGGCCGGGTGCTCTTCGCGGCCGGCGAGGAGCGCTTCACCCGCGTGAAGCTCCAGGACGGATTCCCGAGCGAGGCGCTGCAAGCGGCGCTGGACTACACCGGACTGAAGCCCGAGGAGATGGACCTCGTCGTGTACCCGTTCCTCGACTGGCAGCAGGAGACCGAGCTCTTCACCAGGAACCTCGCGAATGAGGAGCGCCTTCTGGATTCCGAGCCATTCGGCACGATGCAGGATCAGATCGAGGCCGCGCTCGCGAGGGTCCCGGTGCGCACGGAGCCGATCCCGGGCCTGCTCGACCCGAACGAGAAGATGGACAAGCGCTTCGCGCATCGGGCCTTCTACCGACTCGCCGGATCGGAAGGAGTCCTCTCACGCAATCTCGCCAAGAAGGGCTCGCGCGACTGGTCCCGGGAGACGGCGAGCTATCACAAGAGCTGGCAGGAGGAGCTCGAGGCCCATCTGAGCGACCTGGGCCTGCTCAACAAGCTGAAGCGAGTCGAGCATCACCAGGCCCACGCCGCGGGGGCCTTCTACGCCAGCGGCTTCGACCGGGCGCTGATCGTCACGCTCGACGGATACGGCTCGGGACTGGCGGGCTCGGTGAGCGTCGGCGAAGGGACGCGGATCAGACGGCTGAACACGGTCGAGTATCCGCATTCGCTAGGGACGTTCTACGAGAGCGTCACGTCGTCGCTGGGGTTCAAGCCGAGCCGGCACGAGGGAAAGATCGTGGGGCTGGCCGCGTACGGCGATCCCGAGATCCTGCTCGAGCTCGTCCTGGGCCGGTTCCGGCGCGAGCCGGGGAGCTTCCGGGTCGTCGAGAGCAACAACATCTACTTCTCCCGGTACCTGGCGACCCTGTTCCCGAAGATCGACGTGGCCGCGGTATATCAACGGACCCTCGAGATCGTCGCGGCCGAATACGTCCGGCACTACGTCCAGCAGTCGGGCCTCGACACCCTCGTGCTCTCGGGCGGTGTGATGGCGAATGTGAAGCTGAACCAGCGTCTCTTCGAGATCCCCGGCGTTCGGCGGATTTTCATCTACCCCAACATGGGGGACGGCGGGGCCGGAACCGGGGCGGCGCTGCTGCTGAGCCGCGAGTCGCGGCGAGAGGCGAAGGGGTACGAGACGGTCTATCTCGGGCCCGACTACTCGGACACGCTGATCGCCGAGGCCCTGCGCGCCGCGGGCCTGGAGTTCGAGCGTGTGGTGCCGATCGAGCCGACGGTCGCTCGCCTGATCCACGAGGGCCAGGTCGTGGCGCGCTTCGACGGCCGGATGGAGTACGGACCGCGCGCGCTCGGAAACCGGTCGATTCTCTACCGCGCGACCGAGCCCGAGGTCAATCAGTGGCTCAACCAGCGCCTGGGAAGGACGGAATTCATGCCGTTCGCACCGGCGACGCTGTTCGAGGAGCGTCACCGCTGCTACGAGTCGATCGAGGGCGCCGACTACGCGGCCCGCTTCATGACCGTCACGTTCAACTGCACCGACTTCATGCGAAAGGTCTGCCCGGCCGCGGTGCACGTGGACGGCACGGCGCGCCCCCAGCTGGTCCGCGACGACACCAATCCGAGCTTCCACGGGATCCTCACCGAGTACTACCGGCTGAGCGGAATCCCATCGATCATCAATACCAGCTTCAACATGCACGAGGAGCCCATCGTCAATTCGCCGGGGGATGCGATCCGCGCGTTCCTGCAGGGCAACCTGGACTATCTGGCGATCGGAGATTTCCTGGTGCGCCATCCCACCAAGGGCGCCCGACGGTGACCAGGCCGACGGCGATGGAGGAGGCGAACCGCCCGGCCTCGGCCGCGAACGCGGACCGTCCGCGCGTGTCATTCGTGATACCCGTGCTGAACGGCGAGACGTACCTGCCGCGGTGCCTCGACGCGATCCGACGGCTCGGGCTGGAAACCGGCTATGAGGTCCTCGCCATCGACAATGGATCGACCGACAGCACCCTCGCCATCTTGAAATCGGCCCGCGTGCCGTACTCGGTGTTTCCAGGCATCAGCGTCGGCGCGCTGCGCAACCGCGGGGCCCGCCTGGCCCGCGGCGAGTACCTGGCCTTCGTGGATTCCGACGTGGAGGTGGGCGAAGGGTGGTTGCGCGAGGGCCTGGCCGCTCTGCACGCCGACGGGGTCGTGGCCGCCGGCTGCTTCCCGAGTGTCCCGCGAGATGCGACGTGGGTGCAGCGCGTCTGGGACTTGCACCAGCGGGCGCAGCGACCCGAGCGCGCGTCGAAGCCCGTGGCATGGCTCTCGTCGATGAACATGATCGTTCGACGCAACGCCTTCCTCACCGTGGGCGGCTTCGCGGAAAACCTGGAGACCGCGGAGGACGTCGACCTGTGCTATCGCCTCGGCGCGCTCGGACGGAACATGTACAGCCCGGCGATGGACGCCGTTCACTGGGGAGAAGCTCGCGACCTCCGTCGCTTCTGGCGAAAGGAAGTCTGGCGCGGGAAGGGGAATCTCCGCGGTTTGAAGTCGCACGGGCTCAGGTGGGACGAGTTGCCGAGCGTGATGTATCCGCTCTATGTCCTCGCGATGGCGTGCTGCCTGGCGGTCGGCGTCGCGGTCGATCTGTGGCGCGGAACGCTGGGCGTCGTCCCGGCCGCGACGGCCGCCCTGGCCTTACCGGCCTGCATCCTGGCGACGAGCGCGGCGTGGCAATCCCAGAGGTTCGCCCTCTTCCCGCACTTCGCGCTGCTCTATGCGCTCTATGGGTTCGCGCGCGCCCGCGCCGTGCTGTCGAGCTCGCCGTGGAGCGGCGAAGGCCCACGGCACCGATGAGCGAGGCATGAGGCCGATTACGGTCGGCCACACCATCTGGTCGCTCAGTGACGGAGGGATGGAGCGCGGGCTCCTGAACGTCGTCAATCGGGCCGATGAGACGGGGTTCCGTCACGTGATCCTGTGTCTGGGCGAAGCCGGGCCTCTCGCGAGCCGCGTGAGCGCGTCGAGCTGCCGGGTCGTCGAGCTGAGGAAGCGCTCCGGCAACGACGTGATGCTCCCGTTCAGGATCGCGGCCTGGGCCAGGCGGCTCCACGTCGACATCCTGCATGCGCGAGGCTGGCCGACCCTCGTCGAGACCGCGGTGGCGGGCTACGCCGCGCGAATCCCCCGGACGGTGTACGGCTTTCACGGGAAAACGGCGGCGGAGCTTGGACGAAAGAGCGCTCGGCGACGCCTGGCGGAGATGACCATCCCGCGCCTCTACGACGCGATCGTCACGCTCACCGACAGCATGAAGGCCGACCTGACGCGCACGTGTCGTCTCGATGCCGCCCGCGTGCGCGTCATTCCGAATGGCGTCGACGGCGAGGTGTTTCGACCCATCGACCGGCGCGCCGAGCTTCGCGCGGAGTTCGGGCTGCCCCGCGACGTCCTGATCCTGGGCACCGTCGGGCGCCTCGACCCGGTGAAGAATCACGGCGTCATCATCCGGGCGCTGGCGCGGCTACGGGCGCGCGGAACTGACGCCTTTCTGCTCCTGATCGGTGAAGGCCCGGAGCGTCCCCGGCTCGAACGCGAAATCCGGGAGTCGGGTCTGGCCGGCCAGGTGCGCCTGTTCGGCCACACCGATCGAGTGCGGGATGTCCTCAATTGCCTGGATATCTACGTTCAGGCGTCGCTCTACGAGGGCTTCAGCAATACCGTCCTGGAAGCGATGGCGTGCGGGTTGCCGGTGGTCGCGACACGCACCGGCGGAACCGTGGATCTGTTGCGAGACGGGCACGAGGGATACCTGTTCGAGCCGGATGACGACCCGGCGCTGACCGCCCTTCTGCTCGAGCTCCGGCATCGAGATCGACGACGCGAGATGGGCCGGAGCGGACGCCGCAGGGCGATGGAGGATTTCCCCCTGGTGAAAATGGTCCACGGATACGAGCGGCTTTATCGTGAGCTCGGGCCACGCGCGGCCACGGCACGGCCCCCCGAGCCGTCGCGCCGCCTGGGGCACAGCGCATGAGGGCGCTCGTCCTCTTTATCGTCTACTACTCCCTGGCCGGGTATTCGCTCCTCAGTCCGGTGGTGGGTGTTCTGTTCTTCGTCCACATCA
>QHSP01000023.1 GCA_003220495.1 Candidatus Rokuibacteriota bacterium
CTCGAAGATGCCGACCCAGATCTGCAGGGACCGCTTGTCCTCCTCGTCGCGGAGGATGATGATCGGCATGTTCGAGACGGCGTCCAGGGCCAGTCCGCGGACCTTCATTTCGACAAACATGCGGCCTCCTCCGGTTGGGAAGCGAGTGTCCCCCGCAGGCTGTGCGGCAGCACCTGGTCGATGTTGACCGGCGTCAGGTCACCGACGGACGCGCTCCCCTGCCCGTCGAAGTTGACGACACGATTGCAGCGGGTCCGGCCCGACAGCTCGCCGGCATTTTTCTTCGACCTTCCGTCCACCAGCACTTCCACCGTCTGCCCGGCGAGCCGGCCGCTCCGCTCGGCGCCGACCCGCGTGGCCGCGTCGAGGAGGCGCAGGTTGCGGCGCGCCTTCACGTCGTCGGCGACCTGGTCCGGCATCGTCGCCGCGGGTGTGCCGGGCCGCCGCGAGTAGCGGAAGACGAACACGTTGTCGTAGCCGACGGTCTCGACCATCTCGAGTGTCTGCTCGAAGTCCGCTTCCGTCTCACCCGGAAAGCCGACGATCAGATCCGTCGAGAACGCCATCTCCGGCACCGCGTCGCGGATCTCCGCCACCAGCTCCAGGTAGCGCTCGCGGGTGTAGCCCCGATTCATGCGCGCGAGCACGTCGTTCGAGCCCGACTGCAGCGGCAGATGGAAATACTCGCACACCTTCGGGACGTCACGCATGGCGCGGATCAGCTTGGGCGTCAGATTGTAGGGATTCGACGTCGTGAAGCGAATCCGCGCGATGTCCTCGATTTCGCCGACGCGCGCGAACAGCTCGCCGAGATCGGTGCGCGGCGTGAGGTCGCGCCCGTAGGCGTTCACCGTCTGGCCGAGCAGGGTCACCTCGCGGCAGCCCTCGGCGGCGAGCCGGCGGACCTCGTCGACGATGACGTCGGGCGGATGGCTGCGCTCGCGCCCCCGCGTCTGCGGCACGACGCAGAAGGTGCAGTGTTTCTCGCACCCCTCCATCACCGTCACGAACTCTCGGAGCCGCCCGGCGGCCGGCGGGCGCGTCGTGATCTTCACGAGCGGCCCCTCCCCGGTCTCGAGCACCGGCCGGCGCTCGCGTCGGACCCGATCGACGAGCTCGGCCACACGGGCGATCGCCGGGGAGCCGAAGACCAGATCGACCGACGGCGCCCGGCGCTGGATGGCGTGCTGGTGGAGCTGGGCCATACAACCCATCACGCCGATGACGAGCTCGGGCTTCTGTGCCTTGAGCAGGCGTAGCTCGCCGAGCTTTGAGAACACCTTGTCCTCGGCCTTTTCTCGGATCGCGCAGGTGTTGACGAGGATCAGGTCGGCTTCGGCCTGGTCCGAGGTCAGCTCCCAGCTCTCCTCACGGAGCAGGCCAGCCACCCGCTCCGAGTCGTACTCGTTCATCTGGCAGCCGTATGTGATCAGGTGGAACTTGGCCATGAGTGCTTGGAAAATCCCACGTTTGCGTTGGTCCGACCGTAGCACCCGCGGTCGGGCAAGTCAAACGACGGCCCTCGAAACCGGGCGAAATGACCGACGGGCGGGCACTCGTCGGCTCAGGATCTTGACGGATCAAGACTATTTGATACATTGGCGCACGTGAAGACCGGCGAGACCGCGAGTCGTCGCTTTCACGCCCTGGCCGACGAAACACGGCTGAAGATCATCGATCGCCTCCGGGACGGAGAGGACTGCGTCTGCAACCTGACCGGACCGCTCGGGATGCGCCAGTCACTCCTGTCGTTCCATCTGCGCACCTTGAAGGACGCCGGAATCATCCGGGATCGGAAGGAAGGCCGCTGGGTCTATTACGCCCTGAACCTCGACGTGCTCGACGCGATGCTGACGACCCTCGAAGCCCTCACGAAGCCGCGCAAGGAGTTGCGGCTGGTCGCGCCGCACTGCGAGTGACCCCCTTTTTTAGCTGAAGCCATCAAGATTTGTTGATCGGAGGAGCCGTGTCATGAGCGACGAAGGCCTCAAGGATCTGGTGAAGCAGAAGTACGGGCTGGCGGCTCTCAGGGTGACGGCGGCGACCGGGACGACGTCGTGCTGCGCAAGCACAGCGTCCGGGAGCAGCTGTGACCCCGTCACCTCGAATCTGTACGGACTCGATCAGACGGCCGACCTACCCGAACAAGCCGTCGCCGCGTCGCTCGGCTGCGGGAACCCGACGGCGCTGGCCGAGCTGACACCGGGCGAGACGGTCCTGGACCTCGGGTCCGGCGGCGGAATCGACGTGCTGTTGTCGGCGAAGCGTGTCGGGCCGGCCGGCAAGGCGTACGGCCTGGACATGACCGACGAGATGCTGGCGCTGGCGCGCGAGAATCAGCGGAAAGCCGGCGTTGCGAACGTGGAGTTCCTCAAGGGAGAGATCGAGGCGATCCCGCTTCCGGACGACTGCGTGGACGTGATCATCTCGAATTGCGTGATCAACCTGTCGGCGGACAAGGACCGCGTCTTCAAGGAGGCCTTCCGCGTGCTCAAGCCGGGCGGGCGGCTCGCCGTATCGGATGTCGTGGTGCGCGGAGAGGTGCCGGCCGCCATCCGGCGCAGCGTCGAGCTGTGGATCGGCTGTATCGCGGGTGCGCTCGAGGAAGACGACTATCGCGCGAGGCTCGCGCAGGCGGGGTTCGAGGCCATCGAGGTGGAGCCGACCCGGATCTACCGGACCGAGGACGCCCGGGAGTTCCTGGACCGCGAGGGGATCGACGCGGACGCCATCGCGCCGGCCGTGGACGGCAAGTTCATGAGCGCGTTCGTGCGGGCGCGCAAGCCGTCGGTGTGACCGGCCGCGAACGGACCAGCCTCGGCCGTCGTCTCGTCGCGGAGGCCGTCGGCACGGCGCTCCTCCTCGCGGCGGTCGTCGGGTCCGGAATCATGGGAGAGCGCCTCGCGGGCGGCAGCGTCGCGGTGGCCCTACTCGCCAACACGTTGGCGACCGGCGCGGCGCTCGTGGCGCTCATCCTCGCGTTCGGGCCGATCTCGGGCGGGCACTTCAATCCGGCGGTCACCCTGGCCGACGCGTCGCAGGGCGGGCTCGCCTGGGGGGAGGTGCCCCTCTATATCAGTGTCCAGATCGCCGGCGCCTTTGCGGGGGTCGCGGCGGCGCACGCGATGTTCGAGACGCCGCTCTTCTTCGCCTCGCGCCACGTGCGCTCCGGGCCCGCCCAGGTGTTCAGCGAGTTCGTGGCGACGTTCGGGCTCCTCGCCGTGATCTGGGGATGCGCCCGTATGCGCGCCGACGCGATTCCGTTCGCGGTCGCCGCCTACATCACGGCGGCGTACTGGTTCACCGCGTCCACCTCGTTCGCGAATCCAGCCGTGACGCTTGCGCGGTCGGCCACCGATACGTTCGCCGGGATTCGTCCCGCGGACGCGCCGGCGTTCATCGTCGCGCAGCTGCTCGGGGCCGGCTCCGCGACCGCCCTCTTCGGGTGGCTGGCGCCTCGGTCCGCGTGATGGAGCTGGTCGTCCGTCTGGCCACTTCGGCGGACGCCCCGGCCATCGCGCGCATTCACAACGAGGGCATCGCGGACCGGATCGCCACGTTCGAGACCGAGCCGCGAACGGTCGCGCAGGTGGCGGCCGCCATGGCCGAGAAGGGCGACCGCTATCCAACGATCGTCGTCGCGCGTGACGGCGAGGTCGTGGCCTGGGCCGGCGCCGGGCCCTATCGCAATCGGCACGCCTACGCCGGCGTCGCCGAGCACTCGGTCTACGTGGCGCGAAGCGCTCGGGGCGCCGGCGCGGGTCGCGCCGCCCTCGAGGGGCTCTGCCGAGCGTACGCGGAGCGAGGATTCTGGAAGATCGTCTCCCGCATCTTTCCCGAGAACGTCGCGAGCCTGGCGCTGCACGAGCGCTGCGGCTTCCGCGTGGTCGGTGTCTATCAGCGACACGGCCGACTCGACGGCGCATGGCGCGATTGCGTCATCGTCGAGCGGCTTCTCGCCTGAGGGGCCAGAGCCTGGAGGACGGCGTGAGCACGCCGCGAGTCCTGTTCCTGTGTACGCACAACTCGGCCCGCAGCCAGATGGCCGAGGGATTCTTGCGTTCGATGGCCGGTCATCGCTTCGAGGTGCAGAGCGCGGGCACCGAGAAGACCTCGGTTCACTCCCTCGCGATCCGCGCCATGGCGGAGCGTGGTATCGACATCAGCGGGCACGCGTCGAAGACGTACGACAGCCTGATGACCGCGCCCTGGGACTACGTGATCACGGTCTGTGACGACGCCAACGAGCGCTGTCCACTCTTTCCCGGCGCGGCGAAGCGCTTGCACTGGTCGTTCGCAGATCCTTCGCGCGCGACCGGCGACGAGGAGGCACGACTCTCGGTGTTCCGGCGTGTCCGTGACGCGATCGAAGCTCGACTGTCGGAATGGGTCGCGAGCCGCTGAGGACGAGGATTCGGGCGGCGTTGCGAGAAACAGCTCGGGGGGAGCGGCGCCGCTCCCCCCGAGGTCGAATTGCCAAGCTGACCTAGTCGATCTCGTCCGGCCGGCCGCCCGTGCGCGCGCCCGCGGGCTTCTTGCCGGCGTCGGCGCCATGGCCGTTGCCGTTGCTGAAGGTGAGCGGCGGCTTGACCTCGAACTGGCGCTCGAGGCGATTCCGGCGCTCCTTCCAGCCCTCCTGATACTCGAGCTCCTCCTCGTGCAAGGTCGCCGGCTGCTTGATCCCGTGCGCGTGGCGGAACTGGATGGCGAGCTGCGAAGCGGTGCGTCGCACCTCGTCCCACGGCGTACCGAGCGCGAACTGATCGGAGATGGCGCCGATGCGACCCGTGTGGATGTTGCACGAGAGCGTGATCGCCGACAGGATCGGACCCGACCAGTACGAGGTCTGCGAGTTGATCGGCATGGGCAGGATGTGCAGGTTATGGCTTCCGCGGCAGTCGCCGGCCACCATGGGCGCGGTGGCCCAGGGCGACGTGATCTCGCCGGGCGCCGGCCAGTCGCCCTGAGCGAAGGCCAGCAGGACCGGATCGTCCTTGCCGCCATACGTGAAGCCCTTCTTGGTCTTGATGTTGTGCAGCCGCTCCGCCGAGCAGATGTAGCCGAGCTGGTCCTTCTCGCCCTTCTCGTTACGGCTCCAGACACGGGCGATCACGAAGCGCGAGGAGCGCGTCAGCCCCTCGATGTCGTAGAGGTCTTCGGGCGCCGCCAGGGTGATCACCTTTTCTTGTAACCCCTTGGCGAGCTCCTCCATCTTGTTGTCGAGCGCCCGCTGGTCCCGCGGGTGGGCGCCCGCCTCGACCGCCTGCGCCTTCGTGTCGAGGTCGACGATCTCGAAGACGTAGCCGCGCTTCATCTTGGAGGCGGCGATGACGAGACCGGTGTTGAACCGTGGCAGCATGTAGGCGCCGGTGGCGTAGTGGTTGAACGCCATGGGCTCGGTCTTGTCAGCGAAGGATACGAGAACGGTCTGCGAGGCGTTGTCCTTGCGGACCGGGAACGGCAGCGCCACGGTCGCCGGGCCGGCACCGCGGAGGTTGCCGGTGAAGGCGTCGGCGACCAGGTCTTGCCCCGGGCCGTACAGGCCCAGCTCGGCCGCCTTGGTAGCGCCTTCCTGCAACGCATCCCACATGAGCTCGTCGACGACCGACATGTCGACCGTCTCGGCCATGATCCCGGTCACGGCGCAGTCGTCGCCGGTGTGGGTGACGATCATCGAGGTGAAGATGGGCTCGCCGCGATAGCTGTTGTTGTCGAGGACATACTTCGCGATGATCGACTTCACCTCGTCGGCCGCCACAACGTGGCCGCCGACCCCGCCGACGTCGGCCTTGGTGGCCTTGATGTAGCGCTGCACGAGGGCCGGGTTCTTCGCGAAGATGTACGACTTGTACGAAAAGATGTTCGGCGTGTTCGTGACCGGGATCTTCTCGGCGACGGTCACTGGCAGCCCGGCGAGCTCGTCCTTCGACTGATGGTAGTCCGACATCTTGGTGATGGGCTGGCCATCCTGGGGGCCATAGCGCCGCGCAGACATGCACGCCTCCTTGCGTGGGGGTGGGATTTGGATTCTCGTATTCGAGGATATCGGGGTACACTGATGCCGTCAAGCAAGAAATTTACGGAAATGAAATTTATTTCTCATGGGCTGACTCCGGCGTGAAAACGGCTCCCCTCACCTCGCGCGAGCTGCGGCAGACGGTCCATTGCCTCGAGCTCTACTATCGTCAGAGCAAGAGCCAGAAGGACATCGCCAACGCGCTCGGCGTGTCGGCGGCGACGGTGTCGCGCCTGCTCAAGCGCGCGTTCGACGAGGGCCTCGTGCGCGTCGAGCTGGATCTGCCGCGCCGCGAGCAGCTCGAGGCCGGACTGGTCGAGCGCTTCGGTCTCCGCGACGCGGTCGTCGTCGCGGCCGGCGGGCGCGGTGACGTCAAGGAAGAGCTGGGGACCGCCGCGGCCGCCTACTTCGAAAAGATCGCCGCCAACGGCCTGCGCGTGGGGCTCTCGTGCGGGTTCACGCTCTACCAGACGATCCGCCAGCTCCACGAGCGCCGGTTTCGCGACCTGGCCCTCTACCCGCTGTCCGGCGAGAGCACGCTCGAGCTCGTCGACCTGTTCCCGAACACGCTCGTGGGGATGATGGCCGCGAAGTACCGGCCGCACGTGCACGCCTGGGCGCTGCCGGTGCAGCATCTCCTTTCGCTCTCCGAGATCGAGCGCGAGCGGCGCCGGCTGCTGCGCGATCCGGCGATCCGTCGAATCTACGAGGCCGCCCAGGACGTGGACATCGCCCTGGTCGGCATCGGGCTCATCGGCGAAGGCACGCCGGGGTTCTGCTCGCTCGCCGAGTCCTACGGCATCAGTGTCAAACGGCTGCTTCAGCTCGGCGTCGTCGGCGAGATCAACTATCAGCCATTCGACGAGGAAGGGCGTATCGTGGATCGCCCGGAGCTTCGGGCGCTCATGCGACGGGTGCTCTCGGTGCCGGGCGACCGGCTGCAGGCGCTCTCGCGGCGCGATGACCGCTACGTCGTCGCGATCGCCGGCGGGCGGGCCAAGCTCGAGGCGGTGCGCGGCGCCGTGGCGGGCCGCTTCATGAACGTCCTGGTCACCGACGAAGACGTCGCCGCCGCGCTCCTGCGGCGAGCGAGCTGAACGGCCCTACGCGCCGCGGGCCGGAACCGATCCCTCTTCGAACGCGCCGATCCTTCTGAACTTCTCGTAGCGCGCCGCGACGAGATCGTCTTCCGACTGCCGCGTGAGCTCGCGGAGGTTTTCGCGGAGCGCCTCGCGCAGCTGGCCCGCCGCGCCTTCCCAGTCGCGGTGCGCGCCGCCGACGGGTTCGGGCACGATCGCGTCGATCACACCGAGCCGCAGGAGGTCGGGCGCGGTGATCCGCATCGATTCGGCCGCCTCGGGCGCCTTGGCGGCGTCGCCCCACAGAATGGCCGCGCACCCTTCCGGCGAGATCACAGAGTAGATCGCGTACTCCAGCATCAGGACCCGGTTGCCCATGCCGATCGCGAGCGCGCCGCCGCTGCCGCCCTCGCCGGTCACGATCGAGAGGATGGGCGTCCTGAGCGCGGCCATCTCTCGGAGATTTCGGGCGATCGCCTCGGCCTGTCCGCGCTCCTCGGCGCCGAGTCCGGGGTAGGCGCCCGGCGTGTCGATGAACGTGACGACGGGTTTGGCGAACTTCTGCGCGAGGTGCATCAAACGCAGCGCCTTTCGGTACCCCTCGGGGTGCGGCATGCCGAAGTTACGGGCGATCTTCTCGCGCGTGTCCCGCCCCTTCTGGTGGCCGATGACCACGACCCCCTGCTCTTCGAATCGGCCGAGCCCGCCGACAACCGCCGCGTCGTCGCCGTAGAGGCGATCGCCGTGGAGCTCGACGAAGTCCTCGAAGAGGAGCTTGATGAAGTCGCGGGTGTGCGGGCGCTTCGGATGGCGCGCGAGCTGCGTGCGCTGCCAGGCGGTCAGGCTCGCGTAGGTGCGCTGGCGCAGGCGGGCGAGGCGCTCCTCGAGCTTCGCGATCTCCTCGCGCGCCTTCGACCCGTTGTCCTCGGCCTGGAGCGCCGCGATCCGGTTCTCGATATCGAGCAGCGGCTGCTCGAAGTCAAGCGCGTCCGGCATAGTCCACGCTGACCGCGCCCGGCCCGAGCCGGCTCTCGCCCTCGGCCACGAGCTCACGGCTCCCGTCTACGGAAAGACCACGCGCCCGCACGACGACTTCCTGGCCGTCGAGCACGAGGTGCAGGAAGACCGGGACACGCCCGGGATGCTCTCCACAGAGCTGCCGCACGGCGGCGAGGACGGCGGTCGAGTCCTCGCCGGGCGTCACGCGGATCCGGCAGGCGTTCGGCTCGCTCGTGCCGCCGCTGTTGCGCGAGCGACCGTCGGATTCGGCGAGCGCCTGCGCGAGCAGGCGGACGTCCTCGGCGAGCACCACCCGTCCCTTGTCACCGTCGTCCACCCGCCCGCGGACCAGTACGGCCTCGCCCGAGCGCAGACACGCGGCCGCCGACTTGAACGGCTCCGGGAACACCGTGACCTCGACGGTGCCGTCCATGTCCTCGAGCGTGAAAAACGCCATCCGATTGCCGCCCTTCGTCGATGTTTCCTTGAGACCGTTCGCGTGTCCGAACAGGAGGACGCGCGAGCCGTGACCCTTGGCGGCCAGATCGCCGGAGGTCGTGACGCCCAGTGGCTCGACCACGCCGCGGTATCGCGCCAGCGGATGGCCCGAGATGTAGAACCCGAGCACCTCCTTCTCGAACGCGAGACGCTGATCGGCTTCCCACTCCGGTGTGATCTCGGCGGGCGCGCTCGTCCGGGCCGCCGGCGCCACCGCCGGCATCATCTCGAAGAAGGAGCCCTGGCCCTCCGCGCGGTCGCGCTGCTGACGCTGGCCGCTCTCGAGCGCCGTGTCGGTGGTGGCCAGCAGATGGGCGCGCGTGAGGCTGAGCGAGTCGAACGCCCCCGCCTTGATGAGGCTCTCCACCACGCGCCGGTTGACGAGCCGCAGATCGACCCGCGCGCAGAAGTCCTCCAGGGTCCTGAACGTCCCCTCGCCGCTGCGCGACTTCAAGATCGACTGCATCGCCGCCTCCCCGACGTTCTTGATCGCGGCCAGGCCGAAGCGGACGGTGTCGCCCGCGACGGAGAACTGCACAGCCGACACGTTGACGTCGGGGGGCTCGACGCGGATGCCCATCGCCCGGCATTCTTCGATGTACTTCACGATCTTGTCGGTGTCCCCCATCTCGGAGGTCAGCAGCGCGGCCATGAACTCGACGGGGTAGTTCGCCTTGAAGTACGCGGTCTGGTACGCGACGAGCCCGTACGCCGCCGCGTGGGAGTTGTGCACGGCGATCCCGTTGGCGATGAAGCTCCGCGCGCCGGGGACCTCGAAGTCGTACGTCGGCTCGACGCCGTCGATGACGAACCGCTTCGGCCTCGACCAGCCCATCGCGGGATCGACGAGGCTCTGAAGCGCCGGCGATTCGAGGCGATCGGCAAGATGCTCTAGCGTGTCGCGGCGGATGCCTCGCGTGACACGATCCCTCCCGACTAGCCGATAGGCGAGTCCCAGCGCCCGGCATCCTGCCTTCAGTGTGGCGTAGCGTTTAAGAATGGCCTCGCGGAGCGACTCTCGATAGATCGCCGTCGGAATGACATCGACAGTTCCTCGCGCGAGGAGAGCTCGCGTGTCCGCGGATGAGGCGACGAGCGAGGCGAGAGCGGCCCGCTTGCTCCCAACGAGATGAATTCCCACGAGCTCATTGAATCGCGCGTAAGTTCTCCGACCGCCAATGAGATTGACTGTGTAGCCGATGCGGCGGGTCCCACGATACGCGAAGGTCTTCCGATGGATCGTGCTCGGGATGCCGAGTTTCAGGAGCAGGCGACGAACGTCGCCGGCGAGTCCCTCGGAGGACGTCGCGTAGTACACCGACAGCGTCTTGGGGTGGACGCAGCCATTCCCCTGAAACAGTTTCCCGACGAGAATCGCGATCGCGTGTTGATCCCAAGCGTCGACGATCGCCGGTGTCCGTTTGTTGGTTGCGGTCTTTCCCTGGAGGCCACAGTCCCGGAAGAGGAACGCGACGGCTTCCGAGGGGACCGTTCGATCGATCCGACTCGGACGGACCGATGAAGCCTTGGGCTTCGCACGGCGCTCGACTCGAGCGATCGTGTTCGCGAACGCCAGGACGTTGCGCCGCATGGCCTCGAGTTCGTCCTCGACTGTCGAGTATGAGGAGAAGTGACTGTCGTCGCCGTGGCTCCCCTCTGACAGCGCGTATCCGAGCAGGGCGGGCCAATGCTTCGGAACCGTCGTCCGGCCACTCGGGAGTTCGCGAGCGACCGCGACGAAATCGTCATCGGTGAGATCTTCGGCGTTCAGCCACCCTCGTTGCGTGAAGATCGGGTGATCGGGGGTGCAGCGAAGCGTCATCCCGTTCGCGAGCTGGAGACGACCGACCTGCCGACTTCCGCTTGGTCGGACACCGAGCGCGCGGAACGGGCCGTCCTTGGTGAGCACGAGGTCACCCTCGTGGATCGCCGTGATCGGCTTACAGCTGCCGTCGGCCATCTCGATGAGCGTGTCACCGGTCAGGCATTTATTGAATCCATACCCCGCGAACTTCTCCATCAGCTCCCAGACACGCTCGGCCTTCGCCGCGGAGGTGTTGCGCTCGCGGCAGCCAGTGATGAACTTTTCGCGCTGCTTGGCCATGAGCTCGCGGTCCTTCTTGCCCATGGCGCGGCGGAGGATGTCGGCCTCGCCCATGGTGAAGCCCGCCATCTCGGAGGCGATCTGCATGATCTGTTCCTGGTACACCATGATCCCGTACGTCTCCCGCGTGAACTTCTCCATGGCGGGGTGCTCGTACGTGATCTTGGACCGACCGTGTTTGCGCTGGATGAAGTCGGGGATGAGCTCCATCGGGCCGGGTCGGTAGAGCGAGACCATGGCGATGAGGTCCTCGAGCTGCTCGGGCCGGAGCCCGCGAAGGGCGTCGCGCATCCCGGACGACTCGAGCTGGAACACGCCGAACGTCTTGGCTTCGGAGAGCATCTCGTACGTCTTCTTGTCGTCGAGCGGCAGCCGGTCGAGGTCGAGCTCGAGCCCGCGGGATTCCTTGATCAGCGCGACCGTGTTGGCGAGCACGGTGAGCGTCCGAAGGCCGAGGAAGTCCATCTTGAGCAGGCCGAGCTTCTCGATCGGTCCCATCGCGTAGCCGGTGATCAGCTCCGGCCGCTTGGGGTCCTTGTAGAGCGGGATGTGTTCCTCGAGGGGCTCGTCGGAGATCACCACCGCGGAGGCGTGCACCGACGCGTGGCGCGTGCAGCCCTCGAGCGTGCGGGCGATCTCCCACAGCTCGCGCACGTTGGGCTGGCTGCGCACGATCTCGGCGAGCGGCAGCGACTTCTGGTGGGCGTCGTCGAGGGTGATGTTCAGCGGGAAGTTCGGCACGAGCTTCGCGATCCGGTCCACGTCGGCGTAGGGCATGCCGAGGACACGCCCCACGTCGCGGATCGCGGCCTTGGCGCCGAGCGTCCCGAACGTGATGATGTGCGCGACCCGGTCGCGCCCGTAGCGCTCGGCGACGTAGCGGATGACCTCGTCCCGGCGGTCGTCGGCGAAATCGATGTCCATGTCGGGCATCGAGATCCGCTCCGGGTTCAAGAATCGCTCGAAGAGCAGGCCGTAACGCATCGGATCGATGTTCGTGATGCCCAGGCAGTAGGCCGTCAGCGAGCCCGCGGACGAGCCGCGTCCGGGCCCGACCGCGATCCCCTGCTCGCGCGCGTAGCGGATGAAGTCCCACACGACCAGGAAGTAACCCGCGAAGCCCATCTTCTCGATCACGGAAAGCTCGTGGGCCAGCCGCGCCTCGATGGCGTCGCCGGGGGTCGATCCATAGCGACGCCGGAGCCCGTCATGGGCCAGCTCGTGCAGGTAGCTGTCGAGCGTGTGCTCGTCGGGAACGAGGTAGCGCGGCAGGTGGAACTGGTTGAAGTCGAGTGTGAGGTTGCAGCGCTCGGCCACCGCCAGGGTGTTCTGGCACGCTTCGGGGAGCTCGGCGAAGACGCGCGCCATCTCTTCCGCCGACTTGATGTAGAACTCCTGCGTCGAGAACCTGAAGCGTCCGGTATCTTGAAGATTCGTTCCGGTCTGGATGCAGAGCAGCGCCTCGTGGGCGCGTGCATGGCCTCCCTCGAGGTAGTGCGAGTCGTTCGTGCCGACGACCGGCGCGCCGATCGACTTGGCGATGCGGAGGGTCTCGGCCATGACCCGTTCCTGCTCTTCGAGCCCGTGCGCCTGGACCTCCATGAAGTAGTGGTCCTTGCCGAAGACCTCCTGGTACCACCCCGCCGTCTCCCGCGCCCGTACGGCGTCGCCAGCGCTGAGCATCCGCGACACCTCGGAGTTCAGGCAGCCCGAGAGGACGAGCAGTCCATCGGCGTGCTGGGCGAGAAGCTCGCGATCGACGCGCGGCTTGTAGTAGAAACCCTCGAGGAACGCCCGGGACACCAGCTTGACGAGGTTCTTGTACCCCGTGCGATTACGAACGAGGACCGTCAGATGGTTCGCGCCCTCGTAGCCGCCGTCCTGCGAGCCGCGCTCCTTCCGCCCGCCTGGCGCCACGTAGAGCTCGCAGCCGAGGATCGGCTTGACGCCGGCCTTCTGGGCCGCCAGGTAGAAGTCGATCGCGCCGAAGAGGTTCCCGTGATCGGTGAGCGCGATCGCCGGGAACCTGAGCTCCTTTGCCTTCTCGACCAGCTTCTCGAGCTGTGCGGCGCCGTCGAGCAGGCTGTACTCGGAATGCACGTGCAAGTGGACGAATTCGCTGTGCCGCATCGAGCTCCCGATCACTCCCACTCGATCGTGGAAGGTGGTTTGGACGAGATGTCGAAAACAACCCGGTTGATGCCCTTGACCTCGTTGATGATCCGATTGCTGATCGTGCCCAGGAGATCATAGGGCAGCCGCGCCCAGTCCGCGGTCATCGCGTCCTGGCTCATGACGGCCCGCAACGCGATGACGTGCGCGTAGGTCCGGTAGTCGCCCATGACGCCGACGGTCCGGATGGGCAAGAGCACCGCGAACGCCTGCCATACCGTTCGCTCGAACCCGGCCCGACGCACCTCTTCCTGGACTACGGCGTCGGCCTCGCGGAGCAGGTCCAGCCGATCCGGGCTCACCTCGCCGAGCACGCGGATGGCGAGCCCGGGTCCCGGGAATGGCTGCCGCCAGACGATCTCAGGAGGAAGCCCCAGGAGCTCGCCGAGCTTACGGACCTCGTCCTTGAAGAGCTCGCGAAGCGGCTCGACGAGCTTGAACTGCATCTTCAGCGGGAGGCCGCCGACGTTGTGGTGGGTCTTGATCGTGGCCGAGGGCCCGCGGAACGAGACCGACTCGATGACGTCTGGATAGAGCGTGCCCTGGGCAAGCCATGGGATGTCCCCGAGCTTCTTGGCCTCGTCCTCGAACACGGCGATGAACTCGGCCCCGATCCGCTTGCGCTTGATCTCCGGGTCCGTCACACCGCGGATCGCGTCGAGGAATCGGGTGGATGCGTCGATATGGATGAGGTTCATCTTGAATGCGTCGCGGAACGTGTGGACGACCGAGTCGGCCTCTCCTTTTCTCAGCAGACCGTTATCGACGAAGACGCACGTCAGCTGGTCGCCGATGGCGCGATGAGCCAGGACGGCGACCACCGAAGAGTCGACGCCGCCCGAGAGCGCGCAGAGCACGCGCTGGCCACGGACCTGGGCGCGGAGGGCATCGACGGTGGTGTCGATGAAGCCGGCCATCGACCACGTCCGGTTCACGCCGCACAGGCTGAGGAAGTTGTCGAGGATCGTCCGCCCCTGCGGCGTGTGGAGAACCTCCGGGTGGAACTGGACGGCATAGAGTCGTCGGTCCTCGTCCGCCATCGCCGCCACCGGGCAGTTCGGGGTCTTCGCAAGCGGCACGAAGCCCTTCGGTGGGCGAAGCACAGTGTCCCCGTGGCTCATCCAGACGGTGACGCGGCCGGCGTCGTCGGGTTCGACGCCCCGGAACAGCGGGCTCGATCCCTGGAGCGTGATTTCGGCTTTGCCGTACTCTCGGCGCTCGGCCGGAATCACGTGGCCGCCCAGGAGATAGCCCATCGCCTGCATCCCGTAGCAGATCCCCAGGATCGGGATGCCGGCCTCGAAGAGCTGCTTCGGCGGCAGCGGCGCGCCGTCCTCGTAGACGCTCGATGGTCCGCCGGAGAGGATGATGCCCTGGTAGCCGGCGGACAGGATCTCGGCGGGCGGATGCGTGCAGGAGAAGATCTCGGAGTAGACGGACATCTCGCGGACCCGGCGGGCGATCAGCTGGGTGTACTGGCCGCCGAAATCGAGGACCGCGATCTTGCCGGCGCCGGCCGACATCGGCGCCCCGCTACCGCGGGCGCCCGAGCTTCTGAGCCTGCTGAAAGACCTTACCTTCCGTTTTGATCGTGGGCGCGATGATCAGCTCGGTCTGCTGCAGGTCGCGGATCGTGCGCGCGCCAACCGAGCCCATACACGTCCGGATCGCTCCGACGAGGTTGAGGGTGCCGTCCTCGGTGAACGCAGGCCCGAAGAGAATCTGCTCGAGCGAGCCGACGCTCCCCACCCGGATCCGGGTGCCGCGCGGAAGGTTGGCGTGGGGCGTCGCCATTCCCCAGTGATAGCCGCGTCCGGGCGCTTCGATCGCGCGCGCGAACGCCGACCCGATCATGACCGCGTCGGCGCCCGACGCGAACGCCTTGCACACGTCGCCGCCCGTCGTCATGCCGCCGTCGGTGATGATCGGCACGTAGCGGCCGCTCCGCTTCCAGTAGAAGTCACGCGCGGCGGCGGCATCGGCGGTCGCGGTCACCTGGGGCACGCCCAGCCCGAGCACTTCACGGCTCGTGCAGGCCGCGCCGGGACCCACGCCGATCAGCAGCGCGTCGGCGCCGACGTCCATCAGCTCGAGGCACGCCTCGTAAGTGACGACGTTGCCGATGACGAGCGGGATCGCGAGCTGCTTCTTCAGCTTGCGGAGGTCGACGGGCGTGTACTCGGTGGCGATGTGGCGGGCGGTGGTGACCGTCGACTGGACCACGAAGATGTCCGCTCCGGCTTCCTGCGCGATCTGGGCGAACCGCTCGGCGCGCTGCGGGATCGAGGAGACGACGGCCGGGCCGCCCCCCTTTTTGATCTCGGTGATCCGCTGATGGATCAGATCCTCCTTGATCGGCTCGCCGTAGATCGACTGGATGAGCTTGGTCGCCTCTTCCTGGCTGGCCGAGACGATGCGTTCGAGCACTTCGGCGGGGTTCGCGTAGCGGGAAAAGATGCCTTCGAGGTTCAGCACGGCGAGGCCGCCGTGCCGCCCCATCTCGATCGCCAGCCGGGGGCCGACGACGCCGTCCATGGCCGCGGCGATGATCGGCAGATCGAACCGGTGGCCGCAGAGCTCCCAGGAGATGTCGACCTCGTTCGGATTGACCGTGACGGCTCCGGGGACGAGCGCGATGTCATCGAACCCGTAAGCGACCCTGGCCTTGCGCCCTCGCCCGACCCACATCCCCATCGGCAACCCTCCTTCAGAGCCGTCCGCCGGTTTCGCCTGGGAGTCCCGTATATAGGGATAGACCCCGACCTGACCTACTAGATTTCGTAGAGTATACCCACGAGGCCGGGCGGTGTCAACGCCGGGAAGCGTCGGGATGAGCCTCGTCGTAGAGCATCCGGAGCCCGTCGAGCCTGAGGTTGTCGTCGACCCGCTCGATGCACCGGGCGACGTCGGTGAGGAGCCCGGCGTTGCCCCCGGTCGCGATCACCTTGGCCCCTCCCCCCAACTCCCCCTGCATCCGTTCGACCAAACCCTCCACGAGGCCGGCATAACCGTAGATCGCCCCGGATTGAAGGTTGGTCGTCGTGTTGCGTCCGATCGCCTCCTTGGGCCTGACCAGCTCGACCCGGGACAGGCGCGCGGCCCGGTTGATCAGCGCCTCCACGGACGTGACGATCCCCGGGGCGATGGCGCCGCCGATGAACTCCCCCCGCCGGTTGACGCAGTTGAACGTCGTGGCCGTGCCAAAGTCGATCACGATCAGCGGCGGGCCATACTTCGCCGCGGCGGCGAAGGCATCGACGTACCGGTCGGCGCCGACCTCACGGGGCGCGTCGACGGCGAGCGGCAGCCGCGTGTTCACACCCGGCTCGATGAAGAATGGCGGCCGGCTGAAGTACTTCTCGCACATCCACTCGAGCGTCTGCTGGACCGGGGGTACCACGTTCGAGATCGACACGCCGTCGATGGACGCTGGGCGGATCCCCCGCGACTGCAGGAGCATCTCGATGAAGAGCCCGTACTCGTCGGCCGTCTGCTCGCGCCGGCTCGTGAGGCGCCACGAGACGAGCAGGCGCTCGCCGTCGAACACGCCGATCTTCGTGTTGGTGTTTCCGACATCGGCAACGAGCAGCATCGGCCGTCTCCTTCCTCGGTCTCGAGGCCCTCAGTCTAGAGGCGCGCCTCGGCCTCAGCCTCGACCGGGCGCGCCGACGGGGTCGCTGGAGGTGATCGCTCCGGCGAGCACGCGCTTGAGCGAGCCGCCCACGTCGACGAGAAGGGCGCCGTCGCTATCGAGGTCGGCCGCGACGCCGGTGACGGTGTCGATCGTGACCCGCCGCCCGAGGGTGTCGCTGAGCCGCCGCCATCCCTCACGGATGGGACCGAAGCCCTCGCCCTCGAGGCGGGCCCGCCACGCGTCGAATTCCTCCAGCAAGACCGTGAGCATCGATTCTCGGCTGGGCGCGTGTCCAGTCTCGAGCGCGACCGAAGTGGCGTTCGCCGCCAGATCGGATGGGAACTCGCGCTGCCCGAGATTGATGCCGATACCGATGATCGTGACGAGCGTCGTGGGGCTGCTCTGCCCCGGACTGCCCGCTTCCCCCTTCCCTGTCGTGCGAGCTTCCAGCAGGATTCCCGCGATCTTGTTGCCCGCCACCAGGACGTCGTTCGGCCACTTGAGCCGCGCATCCACCCGCGCGACGCGCCGAAGCGCCTCGGCGGTGGCGACTGCGGTCGCGAGCGACAACGTGGCCAGGAGCGCCTGAGGAAGCCGCGGCCGGACGATGATGGAGGCCAGGAGGCTTGTTCCGGCGGGAGCCCGCCAGGTTCGCCCCAGCCGGCCTCGGCCCGCCAGCTGCTGGTCGGCGACGACCACCGTGCGATCGGCGGCGCCACGCTCGGCGAGCGCGAAGGCGACCGACTGGGTCGAGTCGACGGTGCCGAGGCGGACGATGACGCCCGACGTGCTACCGCCCGGCGTCATCGAACCAGCCGAGGCTCGCGACGAGCTTGGCGCGCACGGCTTCTTGCTCGACGAGACGCTCTCGCTCCTTCGCGACGATCTCGGCGGGCGCGCGCTCGGCGAAGTCCGGCTTCGCCAGCTTCGCCTTCGCGAACCCGATCCGCTCGTCGACCTTGGCGATCTCCTTCTCGATCCGCTGGCGCTCCGCCGCGGGGTCGACGATGCCGGCCAGCTCCACGTAGAGCTCCGAGCCGCCGATGACCGCCATGGCCGAGCTGCGCGGGCGCGTCGCCTTCGGATCGACGGTCAGCCGGACGCGCGCCAGCGAATCGATCAGCGCGCTGTTGGCGGTGAAGAGCTCCGCCGCGTCGGGTCCGGCACGGAGCGTCGCCCCGAGCGCGGCGCCGGGCGCGATCCGCATCTCGCCGCGGATGTTACGCACGGCGGTGACCAGGTCCATGATCGCCGTCATCTGTCGCTCCGCGTGCGGATTGCGATCCTTCTTCGTCGGCCGCGGATACGGCGCGAGCATGATCGAGTCGCCCTTGTGCGGCAGGCGCTGCCAGATCTCCTCGGTGATGAACGGCATGAACGGATGGAGCAGCCGGAGCGTCGCCTCGAGCACGCGCACGAGCGTGGCTTGCGTGCGCGCGCGCCGACCCGGGCTCTCCGCATGGTAGAGAGACAGCTTGGCCATCTCGAGGTACCAGTCGCAGAACTCGTGCCACAGGAACTGGTAGAGCGCCGACGCCGCATCGCTGAACCGATACCGCTTGAGCGCCGTCCGAGCGTCCGCGACGGCCGCCGCCAGCCGGCTCTCGATCCAGACGTCCGCGAGAGCCGGCGGCGTTTTCTTGGCGAGCGCCGGATCGAAACCGGCCAGATTCGAGAGGACCAGGCGCGAGGCGTTCCAGATCTTGTTGGCAAAGTTCCGGTAGCCCTCGATGCGCTCCTCGGAGATCCGGATGTCGCGCCCCTGCGCGAGCGCGGCGAGGGTGAAGCGGAACGCGTCGGTGCCGTACTTCTCCATGACCACGAGCGGATCCGCGACGTTGCCCTTCGACTTCGACATCTTCTGGCCTTCGGCATCGCGCACGATCGCGTGCAGGTACACGTCGCGGAAGGGCACGTCCTTCATGAAGTGGATCCCGAGCATCGCCATCCGCGCGACCCAGAAGAACAGGATGTCCGGTCCGGTGACGAGCACCGAGGTCGGATAGTAGGTGCGCAGGTCGGCGGTGTCGTCGGGCCAGCCGAGCGTGGAGAACGGCCAGAGGCCGGACGAGAACCACGTGTCGAGCGTGTCCGGGTCCTGCCGCAGCGGCCCTCCGCATTTCGGGCACGCCTGCAGGTCCTCCTTCGACACGTGCACGGAGCCGTCGGCGTCGCAGTACCACGCTGGGATGCGGTGACCCCACCAGAGCTGACGCGAGATGCACCAGGGTCGGATGTTCTCCATCCAGTGGTAGTACGTCTTCGTCCAGTTGCGCGGGAGGATCGTGATCCGCCGCTCGCGCACCGCCTTGATCGCCGCCTCGGCCAGGGGCTTCACCTGCAGGTACCACTGCTTGGAGACCAGCGGCTCGACGACGGTCTTGCTGCGATAGCAGATGCCGACCGCGTGGCGGTAGGGCTCGATCTTTTCGATCAGCCCGAGCGCCTTCATGTCCTCGACGATCCGCCGGCGGCACTCGAAGCGATCGAGCCCGGCGTAGCGGCCGGCTTCGGCCGTCATCTTTCCGTCGAAGCCGATGACGGTCTTGATCGGGAGGTTGTGGCGGCGCCCGATCTCGAAGTCGACAGGATCATGGCCCGGAGTCACCTTGATGACGCCGGTGCCGAACTTCGGATCGACCGCCTCGTCCGCGACCACCTTCACCGTGATCGTGCCGTCGACCGATGGCACCTCGAGCGTCTGGCCTACGAGGTGCCGGTACCGCTTGTCCTTCGGATGGACCGCCAGGCCGGTGTCGCCGAGCTTCGTCTCCGGCCGCACGGTACCGAGCGTGACCGGACCGTACTTGATGTAGACGAACTCGTCGTCGCGCTCCTCGCGCTCCACCTCGATGTCGGACAAAACCGTCTGGCACTTCGGGCACCAGTTGACGATGTAGTCGTCGCGGTAGATCAGCCCTTCTTCCCAGAGCCGCACGAACGATTCGCGCACCGCCCTCGAGAGCCCCGCGTCCATCGTGAAGCGCTCGCGCGACCAGTCGCACGAGGCCCCGAGTCGCCGGAGCTGCCGGACGATCTGGCCGCCGGACTCTTCCTTCCACTGCCACGCGCGCGCCAGGTACCTGTCGCGGCCGAGGTCTTCCTTTGTCTTGCCCTCGCCGGCGAGCATGCGCTCGAGGATCACGTGCACGGCGATCGATGCGTGGTCGATCCCGGGAAGCCAGAGCGTGTTGAAGCCGTCCATGCGCTTCATCCGCGTCAAGGTGTCTTGCAGGGTCATCGTCAGCGCGTGACCCCAGTGGAGCGACCCCGTGACGTTGGGCGGCGGCATCGAGATCGAGTACGGCTTGCCCTTGGCGGCGGGATCCGCGCGGAAGTATCCGCGCTCCTCCCAGAGCGGATACCAGCGTTGCTCGACCGCCGCGGGATCGTACCGATCCGGGATCTCGCCGGTCGGCGCGCTCGGCGTCGAAGCACTCACGGGAGCACCGGCCCGGCGGCGACCAGGCGCCATCGCGTGCCGCCGCGCTGGAAGGTGAGCGCCCAGGGCGTGTGCTCCGCCGTCGCCGCCACCGAGACCGACTGGGGGTTGGTGGCGTTGTCGGCGGCGTCGCACGCGGCATCGGGCCGCAAGGTGGACGGCAGCCGACGACGGATCTGCGCGTCGGCCACGAGCTTCGCCAGGCTCGCCTCGTCCCCCGCCGCCAGCGCGTCGAAGAGCTGGGCCACCGTCGCTCTGAGCTCCCGGTGCCAGGCGTTGACCTCCCGCCCGGGTCGACGCACGAGCGTGCCGCTCTCGGGCGCGGCGCGGAACACCGCCTCGGCCTCGGTCTGTCCCTCGCACCCGGGTGTGTGGCCGGGATAGTCGGGCTCGTAGCGGACGCGGATCTCGCCGCCGCGCACCGAGTACCCGCGCACCATCAGCCCCTCGGGAAACAGGTCGGTCGAGGACCAGACGACGCGGAGGTCGTCGCCGTGCTGGCGCACGACGTCGAGCCGGAGCGCGCGGATGCCCCGACCGGTGGTCGGTCCTTCCCATGCGGCGACGAACTGGGCGGCGCCGCCGGGCGCCGAAGCCCACGGATACACGACGGGGCGACCGTCGCGCGAGAGCGTCGCCAGGAGCGCGGCTTCTCCGCCGAGTCGCCCGTACACGCGCACCGAGTTGACGCCGGGCACGTCGCTCATCTGGAAGGCGCCGACCATGAGGCGGCCGACGCGAACGACGTCCACCGCGGCGGCGCCCCAGGCCTCGCCGAACGCGTCGAGTCGATCCTGGAGGAAGCCGGTCGAGGCGTAGAAGCCGCCGGTCCCGAGGCTCTCGACGATCTCCTCGTCGAGGAGCGCGTACATCTCGCGATAGGCGTCGGGCGAACCGTCGGGCGCGCCGTGTCCGAGCGACCGAGCGCGCCCGAGCGTGCGGAACTGGTCGAGCCGATCGACCGGGCCGGCCGCGTCCGGCCGGTCGGTCACGAGGGCGGCGGTGCCGAGCATCGCGAGGCCGGCGAGCAATTTCCGCGTCCTGCCACCAGTTAGCCGGCTCACGCGCATATGGTACAACAGACTCGTGCGGTTCCCGGTCCTCGATCGGTACATCGCGCGCGAGCTGGTCTCGCCGTTCGCGTTCAGCTGCGCGTTGTTGACGTTCTTCCTGGTCATCGATCGGATCTACCACCTCACCGACCTCGTGATCACGAAGGGCGTCCCCTTCTATCTCGTGATGCAGCTGCTCGTGATCATGCTGCCGTCGTTCCTGGCGCACACGCTCCCGATGGCGCTGCTGGTCGCGGTACTGCTCGCCGGCGGTCGGCTGGCGAGCGACCTGGAGATCGTCGCGTGCAAGGCGGCGGGCGTGAGCGCGCTGCGGTTGTTCCGTCCGGTCCTGGCGGCATCGCTGCTGATCACGGTGGTGACCGCGTGGCTGACGTTGATGGTGAATCCGGCGGCGAACGGCGAGTTCCAGCGGCAGCTGTTCCGGATCGTGCAGGCCCGGGCGGCCAGTGGGCTGCAGGAGCGAGTGTTCAATTCGACGTTCGGCGACCTGACGATTTACGTGGAGGACGTGAGCGCCTCGCAGGTGGCCCTGCGCGGCCTCCTGGTGTCGGACGAGCGCGATCCCACGCTGTCGCGCATCATCTCCGCGCGGGAGGGCCGGCTGCTCACGGACGAGGCCAACCGACGCATCACGCTCCGCATGCTGAACGGCGCGGTCAACGAGGCCGATATCCTGCCGGTCGACGTGCCGAAGGCGACGACGGTGGACGCGCCCTCGCCGACCGGCGGCGCGGCCGGCGCCTCGCGCTATCGCTACACGCTCTTCGACATCTACGACATGAGCCTGTCCGTCGATTCTCCGCTGAAGGGCGCGCCGCGGGTCGAGAAGCCCGAAAAGGATCTCTCCCTCCCGGATCTCGGGGCGAAAATCGCCGAGTATCGGAACGATCCACACAGCCGGGCGCCGTTCGAGATCGAGCGCCACAAGCGCTACGCGCTGCCGATCGCCGCGCTGGTCTTCGGGCTGGTGGCGTTTCCTCTGGCAATCCGCTCGCACCGCGGCGGCCGGAGCATCGCCCTGGTCGGCAGCCTGGCGATCCTGGTCACCTATTACCTGACGATGACGTCGCTCGAGGGCGCGGCGCTGCGCACCCGCATCCCCGCGGCCGTCGCGATCTGGTCGGCGAACGTGGTGTTCGGCGTCGTGGGGCTCGGGCTCCTGATCGCGACCGCGCGGGAGTGGCGGTGGCCGGCGATGCCGGCGGTGTGGCGCCTCCTGGAGGCGCTGCGGCGCGCGCTGCCCGGACGTCCGTCCTGGCGCCCCCGCCACCACCAGACGGGCGGGCCGCGCGACTCCACGCACATCATCGATCGGTACCTCGTGCGCGAGTACATCGCGTTCATGGGCATCGGGCTCGCGGTGGCGGCGGCCCTGTTCATCGTGATCGATCTGGTCAAGACCCTGGACAAATATCTCCGGGTGAAGCCGCCGCTGATCTACATCCTCGAGCACTTCGCCTACCGGCTACCGGCGGCGCTCCACGACGGGCTTCCGGTCGTCATGCTCGTGGCGACGATCTTCCTGTTCCTCACCCTGAGCCGCTACCACGAGCTGACCGCGCTCAAGGCGGCGGGCGTGAGCCTGTACCGCGTCAGCGCGCCGGTGCTGGGGGTAGGGCTGCTGGTGGCGATCGGGGCCGGGCTCTTCCAGGAGCTGGCCTTGCCCGTGCTCAACGAGCGCGGAGACGAAGTGGACCGCGTGAAAATCCGAGGGCAGGCGCCGAAACACCTGCAGTCGCGCCAGCGGTTGTGGGTGCGGAGCGCGGACACGCGGTTCTACCGGGTCGAGCTCTTGAACCCGGGGACGAACGATCTCTACGGCGTGACGATCCTGGAGCTGGACCGGGAGTTTCGGCTGACCGGGCGGCTCGACGCGCGGCGGGCGCACTGGACGGCCGGGGGCTGGGAGCTGAGCGAAGGGGCGTACCGAGAAGTCGAGGCCGACGGCAAGGTCCAGACGGTGCCGTTCGGGTGGACGGCGCTCGATCTGAAGGAGGAGCTGGAAGACTTCTTGCGGATCCAGAAGCCCGTGAGCACGATGAGCTTCTGGGAGCTCCGGGATTACATCGGGCAGCTGGAGGCCGCGGGGTTCCAGATCCGGAAGTACCTGGTCGAGCTCTATTCGAAGCTGTCGTTTCCGCTCGTGAATCTGGTGATGGTGCTCGTGGCGATCCCGTTCGCGCTGCAGTCACCGCGCGGGGGACGCCTGTTCGGGATCGGCCTGGCGATCATGATCATGGCCGGCTACCTGGTGGTCCACTACGTGGCGCTGGCGTTCGCGCGCGCGGACCTGCTGCCGCCGCTGATCGCGGCGTGGACCGCCAACGTGATCTTCATGGGCCTCGGCGTCTCGCTCCTGCTGCGCGCCCGTACCTGAGCCCGCTGTCCCGTTGACAGTTCCCCCGGTCCGCCGCATCATTCGACAGCAATTCCTTCACCACCACTCGGAGAGAACTCGATGACGATTTCGGTGTGCGGCGCCGGTGCGATCGGCGGCGTGACCGGCGCGGCGCTCGCCCGAGCCGGCCACGACGTCCTGCTCGTCGATCGCGCGGAGGACCACGTGGCGGCGATGAATGTTCACGGGCTGACCATCGAGAGCCGTGAGGGCTCGATCACCGTGCCGGTTCGCGCGATCTCGCCGGACGCGCTCGGCTCCGAGCTCGGTCTGGTGCTCCTGGCCGTCAAGTCGCAGGACACGCCGGCGGCGCTCGAGATCCTGGCGCCTCGCCTGGCCGCGACCGGCGCGATCGTGTCGCTGCAGAACGGGCTCAACGAGGAGCTCATCGCCGCGAAGGTGGGCGCCGCGCGCACGGTCGGATGCCTGGTGAACTGGGCCGCGGACTGGATCGCGCCGGGCCGGATTCTCCACGGCGGTCACGGCGCCCTCGTGCTCGGCGAGCTCGACGGGCGCCTGAGCGACCGTGTCCAGGGTCTCGCAAAGCTTCTCACCGCGGTGGCGCCGACCGAGGTCACCGACAACGTCCTCGGCTACACGTGGGCCAAGCACGTGTACGGCGCCTTGCTGGTGGCAACCGCCGTCGTCGACGCGCACGTCTACGAGGTGGTCGAGCGCTCGCCCGAGGTGCAGCACATGCTCGTCGCGCTCGTCAGCGAGAACATGCGCGTCGCGGAAGCCGCCGGCATCCGGCTCGAGCCCTTTGACGAGTACTCCCCCGCCGATTACCGCGCCGCCGCGCGCGGGGACGTGGCCGCCCGGCAGCGGGCCATGGCGGTCATCGGCCAGCACTATCGCCAGCACACGAAGACCAAGACCGGCATCTGGCGCGATCTCGTCGTGCGCCGGCGCAAGACCGAGGTCGGCGCGCTCCTCGGCGCGACGGTGGCCAAGGCCGGGACGCTCGGCATCGGGATGCCGCTGACCGAGCGGCTCATCGCGATGATCGAGGAGCTCGAGCTTGGCCGGCGCGTCATGAGCTGGGCCAACATCGACGAGCTGGTGGCGGCCAGCCGGAGGAGCGCATGACGGCCGCGTGGGACTATCGCGATCCGCTGGAGCCGGCGCTGTCCGCCCAGATCTCGGACAAGACCCTCATGGAGCACGTGCGGACGATCGGCTCGCTCGAGCGCGAGTCGGGCAGCCCGGGCGAGGCACAGGCCTTCGACTACATCGAGCGAGTCTTGAAGTCCTATGGGGTCGAGGTGGAGCGGCGCGACATCGACGCCTACATCAGCTTGCCGCTCGAGGGGCGCGTGCACGTCCCGGATGCGGCCGCCATCGAGGGGCTCACGCACTCGTTCTCGACCTCGGTGGAGGCGCTCGAGGGCGAGCTCGTGGACGTCGGCGACGGGCGTCCCGCCGATTTCGCGCGCG
Source organism: Candidatus Rokuibacteriota bacterium (assembly GCA_003220495.1). Lineage (GTDB taxonomy): Bacteria > Methylomirabilota > Methylomirabilia > Rokubacteriales > CSP1-6 > AR31. The sequence continues at coordinate 24,853 of QHSP01000023.1, forward strand.
CCAACGCCGCGGGCAAGATCGCGCTCATCAACGGGCTTCCCGCCCCCGGCCGCGCCTGGGCCGCGCAGCAGGCCGGGACGCTCGGCCAGATCTTCGTCTTGATGGACCATCTCCACAACATGATCGTGACGACGATCTGGGGCACGCCGTCGCCGGACACGGCGTGGCGGGTCCCGGCGGTCCCGTGCCTCTCGGTGCTCGGCGCCGACGGCCAGCGGCTGCGCGCGCTCCTGGCGAGGGGCCCGCTGAAGGTGCGGCTGACCACGCGCGTGCGCACGGGCTGGATGGCGATTCCGCATCTGGTCGGCGAGCTGATCGGACGTCACGAGGACCGGTTTGTCCTGTTCTCCGGCCACGTCGATTCGTGGCACTACGGCGCGATGGACAACGGGACCGCGAACGCCACGATGCTCGAGGTGGCGCGACTGCTCGCCGGCCGGCGCGATGCGCTCCGCCGCGGCATCCGGTTCGCGTTCTGGTCCGGGCACTCGCACGGCCGCTACGCCGGCTCGGCGTGGTACGCCGATCACGCGTGGCGTGAGCTGCACCAGCGCTGCGTGCTCCACCTCAACGTGGACTCGACCGGCGCGCGCGGCGCCACCGACTACTCCGTGCTGCACGCGACGGAGGACGCGCAGCGCTTCGCCGAGACGGTCGTGGCCGACGTCACGGGCCAGCGGAGCCGCGGCCGGCGCTTCTCGCGCGCGGGCGACCAGTCGTTCTGGGGCGCCGGAGTGCCGTCGGCCTTCATGTCGCTCTCGGGGCTGCCCAAGCAGGACACGGACCTGTCGCGCGCCATGGAGCGTCTGGTCGGGAGCGCCGGCTTCCCGTGGTGGTGGCACACCAAGGACGACACGATCGACAAGATCGACGCCGATGTGCTGGTGCTGGACACCAGGGTCTATCTCGCCTCCGCGCTGCGCTGGCTGAACGCGCCCGTGCTGCCCCTCGACCACGGCCGTGCCGCGCGGGGGCTGCTCGCCGAGCTGGAGACTTTGCTGGTGACCGCCGGGGCTCGATTCGATCTGGCGCCCGCGATCGACGCCGCCCGCGCGCTGGTCGATCGGCTCGACCGGGTCGCCGCCGCGCTGGCCGCGGTCGATGCCGCGGCGCCGGCGGCGCGGCTCGACGCGGTCAACCGCGGGCTGATGCGGCTCTCGCGCGCGCTCGTGCCGCTCAGCTACACGAGTGGCGACCGGTTCACTCACGATCTGGCGCTGCCGCTTCCGCCGCTCGCCGGGCTCCAGCGCGTGCGCGAGCTGACGGCGCTCGATCCCGACACCGACGCGTTCAAGTTCGCGCGGGCGGCGCTCGTTCGCGAGCGCAACCGCGCGGTTCACGCCTTCGACACCGCCGCCTCGGCGGCCGACGACCTCCTGCATCAATGACCGAGCCGAGACGCGACTCGAGACCAAGGAGCCAGCGCATGAGACCGACTCTCCGTTCACGATTTCTGACCGGGTGCCTCGTGCTGGGGCTCGCGGCGGCGCTCGTCCCCGCGGCCGACGCGCAGAAGCGCGGCGGGACCCTGACGATCGTCCGGCCGACGGACCCCGTCTCGCTCGACCCGAATCTCGAGACCACGGCGCCGGGCGCCTGGGTCTACTTCAACATGCTCGAGGGGCTCCTGACGCTCGACGAGAAGATGCAGGTCAAGCCGGCGCTCGCGACGTCGTACGAGGTCATGTCGCCGACGAAGGTGCGCTTCAAGCTCCGGCCGGGCGTGAAATTCCACGATGGCACGCCGTTCAACGCGGTGGCGGTGAAGTTCACGTTCGACCGGGCGCTGCGAGGCACCCCGCCGGCGCGCTGGGCCAGCCTGGCGGGCTCGCTCGACGGCGCCGAGGTGGTCGACGACCTGACGGTCGACGTCGTCACCAAGGAGCCCTACGGCCCGATCCTCCGCACCCTGGCGATGTACTGCATGGGCATGGTCTCGCCGACCGCCGTGCAGAAGATGGGCTCGGATTTCAGCCGGGCGCCGGTGGGCACCGGACCGTTCAAGTTCGTCGAGTGGAAGACCAACACCCACGTGATCATCGAGCGCAACCCGGACTACTGGGGCGACAAGGCGCTCGTCGACCGCGTCGTCTTCAAGGTCGTGCCCGAGGAAGGGGCGCGCATGATCGCGCTCCAGACCGGGGACGCCGACATGGTGCTGTTCCCCTCGCCCGCGCAGCTCCCGGCGCTCCGCCGTGACTCGAAGTTCACCGTGCACGAGACCACCGGCATCCGCGTCGTCTTCGCCGGCCTCCACGCCGGGATGCCGCCGCTCGACGACGTGCGAGTGCGGCAGGCGCTGCTGCACGCGGTCGATCGCAAGGCGATCCTCGACAACATCATGGAGGGCTCGGCGGGGCCGGCGCTCGGCGTCCTGGCGCCCGGCGTGTTCGGCTTCAAGGACATGCAGCTCGACCGCCTCTATCCGTTCGATCGCGCCAAGGCCAAGGCGCTCCTGACGCAGGCCGGCTGGACGCCGGGACCCGACGGGATCATGGTCAAGGGCGGTCAGCGGCTGTCACTCTCGTGGCTGGCCGCGCGCGGCCGCTATCCCAAGGACGGCGAGATCACCGAGGCGATCCAGGCCATGTTCAAGGAGGTCGGCGTCGAGGCGAAGGTGCAGATCCTCGAGTGGGCCGCCGTGTTCCAGCAGGTCCGCGCCGCCACTCTCAATCACCACATGTTCACGCTCGGCTGGGTGACGTCCAACGCCGACGCGGACTACTCGCTCTACGCGCTCTTCCACAGCAAGCAGGTGCCGCCGGTGGGCTGGAACACCTCGCGCTACGCGAACGCTCGGGTTGACACGCTCGTCGAGCAGGCGCGGCGCAGCCTGAACCAGACCGAGCGCGAGAAGCTCTACGGCGAGGTCCAGGACATCCTCGCCAAGGAGATGGTGTGGATCCCGGTCTACACGACCAAGGAAATCATCGTCTCGCGCGCCGGCGTGAAGGGCTTCCACATCCACCCGGTCGAGTACAATCTGACCCTCTCGAAGAGCTGGATCGACAAGTAGGCTTGCGTTCCGGAGGCGGCGGATGTTGACGTTCATCGTCCGCCGCCTCCTCCTCGCCGTGCCGGTGCTGCTCGGCGTGGTGTTCGTGGTCATGCTGACGGTCGATCTCCTGCCGGGCGACGCGGTCACCCTGATGCTCGGCGAGCACGCGACGAAGGACGCGGTCGCCAGGCTCCGCGACCATCTCGGCCTGGACAAGCCGTTCCTCGTTCGCTATCTCGAATACGTCGGCCGCGTCGCGCGCGGCGACCTCGGCCGCTCGATCCAGCAGAACCGCCCGGTCGCCGCGGAGCTGGCCGACGCCTGGCCGGCGACCTTGCAGCTGACCGTCGCCGCGCTGGTGCTCGCGGCCGTCACCGGCATCGTGGCCGGCGTCGCCTCGGCCGTGTGGCCGAACTCACTGTTCGACGCGCTCGCGCGGCTCGGCTCGCTGTTCGGCCTCTCGATGCCGATCTTCTGGACCGGCCTGGTGCTGATCGTCGTCTTCTCCCTATGGCTCAACTGGCTCCCGGTCGGCGGGGCCGGCTCGCTGACGCACCTGGTCCTGCCCGCGGTCACCCTGGCGCTCCCGTCGATCGCGATGATCGCGCGCATGACGCGCGCCGCGGTCCTCGATGTGCTGTACCAGGATTACGTGCGGACGGCGCGTGCCAAGGGCGTGGGCGAGTTCCTGGTGCTCGGGCGCCACGCTCTCCGCAACGCCTTCATCCCGATCCTCACCCTGCTCGGCCTGCAATCGGGGCAGCTCATGGGCGGCGCCGTGCTCACCGAAACCGTCTTCGCGTGGCCAGGGCTCGGCCGTCTCATGGTCAAGGCGATCTTCGCGCGCGACTACATCCTGCTGCAGGGCGCGGTGCTCGTCTTCGCGCTCGTGTTCGTCGTGATCAACCTCCTGGTCGATCTCTCGTACGGCCTGCTCGATCCTCGGATCGGCCGCCAATGATGGTGTTGCGAGCCGCCGGCCGTCGCGGGGCTGGGGTCCCGCCGGCCGAGGCGAGCCGCTGGACAGTGTTGCGAGCCGCCGGCCGTCGCGGGGCTGGGGTCCCGCCGGCCGAGGCGAGCGTGTAAATGACGGCCTGGATGCGCTTCTACCGGAACCGGCTCGCGGTGCTCGGCCTCGCGCTGATCCTGGTGCTGGCGCTGAGCGCGGCGCTGGCGCCCTGGCTCGCGCCCTATGATCCGGCCCGGCAGAGCCTCGTCGAGAAGCGCTCGAAGCCCGGCGCCAAGTACTGGCTCGGGGCCGACGAGTTCGGGCGCGACATCCTCTCGCGCGTGATCTACGGCTCGCGAGTGGCGCTGCTGGTCGGCGTGCTGTCCGTGCTGATCGCGGTGGCCGGCGGCCTCGTGCTGGGGACGATCTCCGGCTTCGCCGGCGGCTGGGTCGACGCGGTGATGATGCGCGGGATCGAGATCCTCCTCGCCTTTCCCTACCTGCTGCTGGCCCTCGCGATCGTGGCGGCCATGGGCACCGGCGCCTTGAACACCACGATCGCCGTCGGCGTGTGGGGGATCCCGACGGTGACCCGGATGGTCCGCGGCGCGGTGCTGGCGCTTCGCGAGACCGAGTACGTCGGCGCCGCGCGCGCGCTGGGGGCCGCCACGCCGGCCCTGCTCCGACGCCACATCCTGCCGAACATCGTCCCCGGGCTGGTCGTCTACGCGACGCTCTTCATGGCGAACGCGATCCTGTTGGAGGCGGCGCTGTCCTTCCTCGGGCTCGGCGTTCAGCCGCCGACGGCGTCGTGGGGGCTGATGGTCTCCACCGGCCGTGACGTTCTGCTGGTCGCTCCGCACGTGGCGACGGTGCCCGGCGTCGCGATCATGATCGCCGTGCTCGCGTTCAACCTCGTGGGCGACGGACTGCGTGACGCGCTCGACCCGCGACTGCGCGGGAGCGCTTGAAGCTCGGCCCGCGGCACGGGTATCATCCCGGGCAGGAGGTGTCCCGTGGCGGCGCGAAGGGGACGTCCCACTCTCCGTGACCTGATCCAGCAGCCGATGCCCGTGACCGCGCCGCTGGTGCTCAATCCGTTGATGGCGCGCATGGCCGAGGCGGCCGGGTTTCCGGCAGGCTATCTGGGCGGCGGCTCGACGGGGTATCAGAAGGTCGCGCTCGAGGCGAACCTGAACGTGACCGAGATGTGCCAGACGGCCGTCGAGATCGGCGCCGTCTCCTCGCTCCCGCTCATCCTGGACGGGGCGTGTGGCTACGGCGACCCGATGCACATGCACCGGACGATCGGCATGAGCGAGGCCGCTGGCTTCGCCGCGATCGAGATCGAGGACCAGCTGGTCCCCAAGCGTGCCCACCATCACGCCGGCATCGAGCACATGATCTCGGCCGAGCTGATGGCGGCCAAGGTGAAAGAGGCCGTGGCGGCCCGGCGCAACCCGGACTTCCTCATCGTCGCGCGCACCAACGCCATGCGGGCGAGCAACATGGACGACGCGCTCCGGCGCGGCGAGGCCTATCGTCGGGCCGGCGCCGATCTCCTGCTGCTCTCGATGGCGCACAAACCGGAACAGCTGCGCACGATCTCCGAGCGGCTCGGCGGCCCGCTCATGTACCTCGCCGGGCGCGGCGGTCTCGCGGGTCTCGGCCTGACCCTGGCCGATCTCGGCGGGCTCGGCTACAAGATCGTGGCCGATCCCTCGACGCCCTTGCTGGCGGCGTACGCCGCGTGGAAGAAGATCTACGAGGAGCTCGCCGACGGGTTCGGCGCCAACACCAAGACGAAGCCCGACTGGAGTCCGGTGGAAAAGGACATGCTGGGCGTGATCGATCTCGAGAAGCTCCTGGCGATCGAGCGCGCGACCGTCGAGAACGGCGGCCAGTCCAGGAGGTAACGATGCTCACAAGAGACGACAACGAGCTGATGTGTCGGGTCGGCCGTGGCACGGCGATGGGCGACCTGCTCCGCCAGTACTGGATGCCGTTCCTGCCCTCCACGGAGCTGCCGGAGCCCGACTGCCCCCCGAAGAAGGTGCGCCTGCTCGGGGAGGACCTGGTCGCCTTCCGCGACACGCGAGGCCGGGTCGGACTGCTCGCGGCCAACTGTCCGCATCGCGGCGCGTCGCTGTTCTTCGGCCGCAACGAGGAGTGCGGGATCCGCTGCGTGTACCACGGCTGGAAGTTCGACGTGTCCGGCCAATGTATCGACATGCCCAACGAGCCCGCGGAGAGCGCCTTCAAGGACAAGGTGCGCGCCCGCGCCTACTCCTGCCGCGACGTCAACGGAGTCCTGTGGACGTATATGGGGCCGCGCGCCGAGGCGCCGGCGTTTCCCGCGTTCGAGGTCAACACCTTGCCAGCCGACCATGTCTACCCGCCGCTCCTGATGCTCGAAGAGTGCAACTGGGTCCAGGCGCTCGAGGGCGACATCGACTCCTCGCACATCGACTACGTCCACGCCAAGCTACGTCCGGACGTCAAGCAGCGCGGCACGTTTCATCCGGACAAGCGGCCGCGCCTCGAGCTCCTGCCGACGGATTACGGCGCCTGCTACTCGGCTCGGCGGCGCTGGGACGTCGACGGCCTCTCCTGGCACCGCATCACGCAGTTCATCCTGCCGTTCTTCTCGATGATCGCCGCCAGCGACCCGAACCTCGTCTCGGCGCGCGCGTGGGTTCCGCTCGACGACCATTACAACCTCCAGATCATGATGCGCGGGCGACTGGACCGGCCGGTGACGGACCAGGAGCGCGCGCTGACGCGCAACCCGTTCGATGCCTGGGGCGGTTATCTCGAGGCGACGAGCGATCCGCGGACGCGGTACTACACGAAGGCGAACATTCACAACGACTATCTGGTCGACCGCCAGCTCGCCAGGAACGAGCTCATGATCGGCATCCCGTTCCTGGTCAACCTCCAGGATCGCGCGATGACGGAGACGATGGGGCCCATCTACGACCGCACGCAAGAGCATCTGGGGACCACCGACGCGATGGTCATCTACGTCCGGCGCCGCCTGATCGAGGCCGCGCGAGCCCTTCGCGAGCACGGCCTGGTGCCGGCGAACGTCGACGACGCCTCCATGTGCCGGGTGCGTCCGGCCTCCGTGCTGCTGCCGGAAGGCGACAGCTGGATCACGGCGACCGAGAAGGCGCGCCAATCCGACGCGGGCGTGCCGATCGCCTGGGTGCCATTCGCGCAGTGAGTAATCGGGACGAGAGCGAGACGGTCCACGACCTCGCGTACTACGAGGCGGTGCCGTACCTGCTCGTGGTCGAGTCGGTCGAGCGCGAGGGCCAGTGGCTCCGGCGGGCCGAGTACCCGGAATTACCCGGATGCGCCGCTGAGGCAGAGTCGGCGGTCGAGGCGATCGAGATGCTCGAGAGCGAGCGCCGACGCCTCATCCAATTGTTGTGGGATCGTGGCGCACCGATCCCAACTCCGCGCGCTCCCCTCCGCCGAACGCTGATCACTCGGTAGGCCTTTCCGACGCCGCGCTATGTATGCACGGCGTGTAAGTGTTACGCGACTGTCCAATCTGGAATACTCACCGCGCGCAATCCGTCCAATCGCCAGATTCGAACAATCGCTCACTTGGCGACGGTCAGGCTCCTGGCATCTCGGTTGCCATAGAGAGCGCCGGATTTCGTCGGGCCATTCAAAAAGGGAGGACCCTCGTGCAGCCTCGAGCCGTCGCGTTCGCGTCATCCGGCCGGCTCGACTCCTGTCCATTGGCCAGCGAGCCACTCGAGGCCCGGGGTCGGTTCTTCTTCGCCGGCCCCGAGAAAGTCCTGCTCAAGGGAATCACCTACGGGCCATTCGCCCCCGCCGGCGACGGCGACCAGTTCCCGGACCCTCAGACGGTCGAGACCGACCTGGCTCTCATGAACGAGCTCGGGGCCAACACTCTCAGGACGTTCACGGTCCCGCCGCGCTGGTTGCTCGATCTGACGGCGCGCCGAGGTATGCGCGTGATGGTCGGCATCCCCTGGGCCGAGCACGTGTGCTTCCTCGACTCGAAAGAGCTGACCCGGAGTATTCGCGACACGGTGGCGCGGGCGGCCGAGCAGTGCGAAGGCCATCCCGCCGTGGCGGCATTGCTCGTGGGCAACGAGATCCCCTCGGATATCGTTCGCTGGTACGGTGCCAAGCGAGTCGCCGCCTTCTTGCGCGAGCTGGTGGACGTGGTCAAGAGCCGCGAGCCCGGGCGGCTCGTCGGCTACGCCAACTTCCCTTCGACCGAGTATCTCGAAACCGATTTCACCGACTTCCTCGCGTTCAACGTCTACCTGCACCGCGAGGAGGATTTGCGCCGCTATCTCTACCGTCTGCACACGCTCGCCGGCGACCGGCCGCTCGTGCTCACGGAGTTCGGCATGGACTCCGGCCGCGAAGGCCGCGAGCGGCAGGCGTCCACGCTCTCCTGGCAGGTGCGGACCGCGCTCACGATGGGCGCGGCCGGCACCTTCCCGTTCTCGTTCACGGACGAGTGGTTCACCGGCGGCTACGAGATCCAGGACTGGGCATTCGGCCTGGTCGACCGCGAGCGGCGGCCCAAGCCCGCGTTTCACGCGGTGCAGCGCTGGTACGCGTCCGACGAGCTGCCGCCCCTGCCCGAGTACCCGAAGGTGTCCATCGTCGTCTGCGCCTACAACGCCGAGAGCACGATGGACGCGTGCCTCGAATCGCTTCAGAGCTTGCGCTACCCCGCCTACGAGGTGGTGGTGGTCGACGACGGCTCCAAGGACCGGACCGGCGCGATCGCGGACCAGTACGACGCCGTGCACGTCGTCCACCAGGAGAACAAGGGGCTGAGCGCGGCCCGCAACGTCGGGATCGCGCATTCCCGCGGCGACATCGTGGCGTTCACCGATTCCGATTGCGTCGCGGATCCTGACTGGCTCTACTATCTCGTCGCGACGTTCATCTCCTCCGGGCTGCCGGCGGTCGGCGGACCCAATTTGCCGCCTCCCGAGGACTCCTTCGTCGCGTCCTGCGTGGCGTCGTCTCCGGGCGGCCCTCTCCACGTGCTGTTGAACGACGAGGAGGCCGAGCACATTCCCGGGTGCAACATGGCGTTCCGCCGCGAGGTGCTCGAGGAGATCAGTGGCTTCGATCCGATCTACCGAGCCGCCGGCGACGACGTCGACCTCTGCTGGCGACTACAAGAACGGGGTCATCGGATCGGCTTCAGCCCAGCCGCGATGGTCTGGCATTTCCGGCGCAACACCGTCCAGGCTTACATCGGCCAGCAGCGCGGATACGGCAAGGCCGAGGCGCTCCTGTACTTCAGGCATCCCCATCGCTTCAACGCCCTCCTCTACTCGCGCTGGCGCGGCCGGATCTACGGCGGCATCTCGTCGCTGTTCTCGTGGCGCCGGCCGGTGGTCTACGGCGGTGTCTTCGGCCGCGGCCTGTTCCAGACGCTGTACCAGCCGCCCCAGAGCTTCCTCGCGCATCTGCCCTTCACGTTCGAGTGGAACGTGGCGGCCGCCGCCCTCGTGCTGCTGGCGTTGGCGCGCCGGAGCTGGGCGATGGCGGCGCTGGGCCTGCTCCCGCTCATGCTCACGTGGGGCTCGTGCCTGGGCGCTGCGCTGCGCGCGCGCGTGGATCCCCCCGCCGACTTCTTCCGTGGGCGTCTGATGATCGCGCTGCTGACGTATCTGGGCCCGCTGCTCCGTTGCGTCGAACGATATCGCTGGTGGATCCGCGGTCTTTCCGCCGCGGAGCCGGTGCGGCGAAGCCGATCGCGCATGTTGCCTCTGTCGTGGCGCGAGTGCGCGTTCTCGCTGTCGTTCTGGAGCGAGAACGGCCTCGAGAAGGAGGCGATCCTGCACGGGCTCCGGGAGGGTGTCACCGCCCGCAAGTACCTGGTCCTGGTGGACCAGGGATGGAGCGACTGGGATCTCGAGGTCCACGGCGGTCTCTGGTCCAGGGCGCGGATCAAGGTCGCCTCCGAGAACCACGGCGGCGAGCGTCGGGTCCTCCGTATCAAGTGCGAGATTCGAGGCTCGTGGCTCCTGAGCCTGGGCACGCTGAGCGCGATCACGCTCGCGCTGCTGGGTCTGAAGATCGGCTTCGTGCCGTTGATTCTCACCGCCGCCGCGCTCGTCATGAGCGTCGCGTTCGTTCGGGAGGGCCTGGGCCTCGGCCGGATGGTCCACGAGGTGCTCCAGACGGTGGCGCGCCGTGCGCGGCTGCATCACGCCCCGCGCCTTCAGGATTTCCCGGCCCCGGTGAAGTGAGCCGCGTCGCCCGCCGGGTCCTGCCCTACCTGCGCGCGCACCGAGGGGCGCTCCTGTGGGCGCTCGTCCAGGTGCTGCTCCTCGGCGTGTGCGAGCTGCTGAAACCGTGGCCGCTCAAGGTGATCATCGATTCGGTGCTGGGCGGGCACCCGCTGCCGTGGGGGCTCGCAGCCGGATGGTCGCCGTCCTCGGTCCTTGTCGCGGCGTGCGCCGCCCTGGTGCTCGTCTACGCGCTGCTCGCGGCTCTGACCGTGCTGAACAACTACACGACGATCGGCATCGGTCAGCGGATGGTGAACGATCTGCGCGGCAGCCTCTACGGTCACCTGCATCGGCTCTCGCTCGCGTTTCACAGCCGTGCGGCGGCCGGGGATCTGCTCTACCGCGTGACGGCGGACACGCTGGCCCTGCAAACGCTCACGATGAACTGCTTCTTCCCCGCGGTCTCCGCGCTGGTCTTCCTCGTCGGGATGAGCGTGATCATGTTCCGGCTCGACGCCGGGCTCACCCTGCTGGCCCTGGCCGTGTGCCCGGCGCTGTTCCTCGCCATCGCGCGGCTGAACGGACGCATCATGCGGGCCGCCGGCCACATGCGGGCCAGCGAAAGCCAGGTCTACGCGCACGTGCAGCGCAGCATGTCGGCGGTGCGGGTGATCCAGGCCTTCACGCGCGAGGACGACGAGCACCGCCGGTTCATGGCGCTGTCCGGGCAAAGCCTCGCCGCCGGTCTGCGGCTCTACATGCTGCAGACCCTCTCGTCGGGCGTGGTCAGCGTGGTGATCGCCTGCGGGACGGCTGCGCTCGTGTGGGTCGGCGCCCGCCACGTCCTCGACGGCACCCTCTCCGTCGGCTCGCTGGTCATCTTCGTCTCCTATCTGGCCTCCCTGTACGCGCCGATCAACAGCATGTTCCAGACCTACGGCCTGGCCCAGTCCTCCGTGGTGGGAGTCCAGCGCGTCTTCGAGGTCCTCGACGTCGAGCGCGACCTCGTCGATGGGCGGCGCGAGTTTCCCGCCGGCGGCGCGCGCGGCGAGGTGGTGTACGAGGACGTCTCGTTCGAGTACACGGCGGGCCGGCCCGTGCTCCAGGCGGTGACGCTCCGGGTCGCGCCGGGACAGAAGGTGGCGGTGGTCGGTGCGACCGGCGCTGGCAAGTCCACCTTGCTGAGCCTGCTGCCGCGTTTCTACGACCCGACGGCCGGCCGCGTGCTCGTCGACAGCATCGATGTCAGGGACTACAGAATGGCGTCGCTGCGCCGCCAGATCGCCATCGTTCCCCAGCCCGCGCTCGTGTTTCCGACGACCCTGGCCGAGAACATCGCCTTCGGACGGCCGGGCGCGCGCCGCGAGGAGATCGTCGAGGCGGCGCGGCTGGCCCGCATCGACGCGATGATCGCCGGATTGCCCGCGGGCTACGAGACGGTGGTGGGCGAGCAGGGCGTGACGCTCTCCGAAGGCGAGAAGCAGCGGCTCACCATCGCTCGGGCCATCCTCCGCGACTCGCCGATCCTCATCCTCGACGAGCCGACGTCCTCCCTCGACTCGGAGACCGAAGCGCTTCTGATGCAAGGCCTGGAACGGCTGACCGCCGGGCGCACGACGTTCATCATCGCCCACCGGCTATCGACCGTACGGAAGGCGGACCTGATCGTCGTGCTCCGCCAGGGGCAGATCGTGGAGCAGGGCGCCTTCGACGACCTGATCGCGCAGGGCGGGATGTTCGCCTCGCTCTACCGGCTGCAGACCGGGTCGCGTTCGGGCGTCACGCTCAGGGCTCCGTAGGTCCACCTGCGATCGACGAGGGACAGCGATGACCCAGATGCCGGACCTGACCCGAGCGCGCCATCTGGACGAGATCGGCTGGTTTCTCTATCACGAAAAGTACCGCCGCGACGAGTTCGGCGGCTCGTACGCGGCCGAGCGGCTCGCGAACTCCCGACTTTTGCTCGCCGAGGTGGCGAGATTCCTCGGGCGAGACAGCGACTGGTTCCGGGACAAGACGGTCGTGAGCATCGGCTGCGGTTGCACCGGTGATCTCGCCGCGTTCCCCGCCGCCGTCAAGATCGCCATCGATCCCCTGCTCAACCTGTACCAGCAGCTCGGCATGCTGCTCGCCGACGAGACCGGCGGTCGAACGGTGTATCTCTCGATCGGGGCGGAAGACCTGCCGCTGACCGACGAGGTCGCCGACGTGATCATCTGCCGGAACGCGCTCGATCACATGCACGATCCCAGCGCCGCCTTGAGCGAGCTCTCTCGGATCCTCCGCGACGACGGAGCGCTGTTCGTCAGCGTCGACATCGGCGGCCTTCCGACGCCCGACGAGCCGACGGTCTTCACGGTCGACAGTCTCCGCGCCGCCCTGCGGGAGCGGTTCGAGGTGGCGGTGCTGACCGACCATTCCGCGCCGCACAGCAAGGGGCGTAGCTGCAGCGTGAGACTCGTCGGCCGTAAGGCAGCACGGCCGAGGTTGATGCTCGACAAGCAGCAGCTCCTCGAGCGCTACGAGGCCCGCCTGGCGCAGGAGGAGCGCGCGCCATGAGCTTCACCGTCTGTGTCGGCTGCTACACGCTCCGCTACATCGCGGGCGGCGCCTACATGTGGATGTTCCTCAACTGGGTGCTCGGCTTCCAGGCCCTGGGTTGCCGCGTGATCTGGCTGGACTCCTCGGACATCGGACGGGCGCCCGATGCGGTCGCGCGCGATGTCGAGCTGCTCCGCCGGCGCCTCGTGCCGTACGGGTTGGACCGCGATCTGAGCGTGATCTACCGCGACGGCACACCGGTGCCGAGGACGACGGACGCGGCCGAGTGGCGCGATCTCGACGGAGCGCGGAGCGCTGATCTCTTCGTCAACCTGGGCTACGATCTCAGTCGCTCGGTTCGCGAGAGCTTTCGGCGCGCGGCGTTCGTCGACATCGACCCGGGATTGACACAGCTGTGGGCGCACGCGGGACAGCTCGACATCGGCTCCCACAACATCTACTTCACGCTTGGCGAGACGGTGGGGCAGCCCGGCTCGCGTATCCCGACCTGCGGCGTGCGCTGGCTGCACGTGCCGCCGCCGGTGTTCTTGCCGGCCTGGCCGATGGCGCGCGCGCACGACGAGGCGCCCTATACGACCGTGTCGAACTGGTGGGACGCAAACGGCTGGCTCGACGTCGACGGCACGCTCGTGGACAACAGCAAGCGGTCGGCGTTCCTCGAATACCTCGAGCTGCCGTCCCACACCAAGGCGCGGCTCGAGCTGGCGCTGCCGCTGGCGCCTGATCACGATCCGACCGGGGATTTGCAGACGCTGGCCCGAAACGGATGGCGGGTGCGGCACGTCTCCGGGGTCAGTGGCTGCCCCGACGCCCACCGCCGGTACGTCCAGGGTTCCCGCGGGGAATTCAGCTGCATGAAGCGGGGCTACCGGCTGCTGCAGACCGCGTGGATCGGCGAGCGTTCCGTGAACTACCTCGCCTCCGGCAAGCCCGTGATCGTGGAGCACACCGGCCCGAGCCGCATCCTGCCGGACGCCGAGGGGCTCTTCCGGTTTCGTAACCCGGAGCAAGCCAGCGCGGCGCTCCGGGCGGTCGAATCGGACTACCCGCGCCACGCGCGGGCGGCCCGAGCACTGGCCGAGACGTATTTCGATGCGGTAAACGTGGCGCGGGCGGTCGCGGAGCGGGCCGCGTAGCCCGTTCGGCCACCGAGGGCGTCCGCGAGCCGGCATTCGGGGGGCGCGGCGAGCACAATGGCGCGTATCGCGGTCAATACCTACATGGTGCGATACCCGCTCGGGGGCAACCTGTCCTGGGCGCTGCAATGGATCGTCGGCCTGCAGCGGCTGGGTCACGACGTCTACGTCGTGGAAAAGAGCGGTTATCGCGACGCGTGCTTCGACCTCGGGCGCAACATCATGACCGACGATTGCCGCTACGGCGTGTCGATCGTGCGGCCGCTCCTCGCGCGCTTCGGCCTCGAGGATCGCTGGTGCTACGTGGACGCCGGCGGCCGATACCACGGCCTGCCGCGCGCCCGAATCGAGGCGCTGCTCGGCGCTGCCGATCTGTTCCTGGACATGGGCACCCACGGCGTCACGCGGGAAGGTAGCTGGCTCGAGGAGGCCGTCCACGTCAAGTGTCGCGTGCTGGTGGGCACGGAGCCGGGAGTCACTCAGATAAGGATGGCGCTCAAGCACGACACCGGGGAGCCGCTACCCGAATACGACGTGTACTACACGACCGGCCTGAACATCGGCACGGCGGAGAGCACCGCGCCGACGATCGGTCGCCACTGGCGGCCGATCGTCGATCCGGTGGTGATCGAGCTGTTCCCCTGCGCGCCCGCGCCTGCCGCGGCCCCCTTCACGACGGTGATGAACTGGCAGTCGATGGCGCCCATCGTCTTCGACGGCGTCGAGTACGGTCAGAAGGACCGGGAGTTCGCCAAGTTCATCGACCTGCCCGCACGAACCCGGATTCAGCTCGAGCTTGCCGCGGCCGGCCGCTCCATGCCGGCCGATCAGCTTCGCGCGGCGGGGTGGCGGCTCCGGAACGCCCACGAGGTCACCTCCTCGGTCGAGGGCTACCTCGCCTACATCGCGGCCTCCCAAGGAGAGTTCGCGGTCTGCAAGCATTCGTGCGTCGCCATGAACGTCGGCTGGTTCAGCGATCGCGGCGCCGCATACCTGGCGAGCGGCCGGCCGGTGGTGATGCAGGAGACGGGCTTCAGCCGCCACCTGCCGTGCGGACGAGGGCTCTACGCCGTCCGGACGGTGGAGGAAGCCGCCGCGGCGATCGACGAGATCGCCGGCGACTGGGAGCGGCACGCGCGCTGGGCGCGCGAGGTGGCTCGGGAATATCTGGACGCGCGAAAGGTTCTCGGCCGGATGCTGGAGGAGCTGGCGCTGTGAGGACCGCGCTCGGACATCTCGCTGGCCTCCGCGCCAATCGCGGCGCGGCGCGCATCGTGCGGCAAACGATCCAGGCGCGATGAGCGCCGGGCTTCGGATCGTCGTCAGCGGGCTCATAGCGCAGTATCCGCTGGGCGGCGTGGCCTGGGACTACCTGCAGTACATCGTGGGCCTGGCGCGCCTCGGCCACGACGTCTACTACCTCGAGGACACGGGGCAGTGGCCCTACAACCCGGTCGAAGGTGGGTTGAGCAGTAGCTGCACGTTCAACGTCGAATATCTGAATGTCCTCATGGCGCGCTACGGGCTCGCCGATCGCTGGGCCTATCGGTTTCCCAAGGGGTCCCGGTGGTTCGGCGTCTCCGACGTCCGCCGTGCGGAGGTGCTGCGGAGCGCCGACCTGCTCGTGAATGTCTCGGGGACGCTGGAGCGGCCCGGGGAGTACCGGTGTGTGCGGCGGCTCGCCTACATCGATTCGGATCCGGTGTTCACGCAGATCAAGCTGGCGCGCGGCCAGGCGGACTTTCGCCAGCTCGTCGATCTGCACGACGTCCACTTCAGCTTCGGCGAGCGGTTCTCCGAGGCCGTTCCCGATACCGGCCATCGCTGGCATCCCACCCGCCAGCCGATCGTGCTGTCCGAGTGGCCGGTCTCGCCGCCGAGCCGCGAGGTCTTCACCACCGTGATGAACTGGACCAGTTACAACCCGGTCCTCTACAACGGTCAGAGCTACGGACAGAAGGACGTCGAGTTCATGCGCTTTCTCGAGCTTCCGAGCCGGGTGACGCCGACTGTGCTCGAGATCGCCGTCAACGAGGGCAAAGTGCGCCGAACGCCGCGCGCCCTGCTCGCCCACAAGGGCTGGCGAGTCGTCGACCCGGCGACGGTCTGCCCGGATCTGGAGAGCTATCACCGGTACATCGAGTCGTCCAAGGCCGAGTGGAGTGTCGCCAAGAACGGCTACGTCGTGGGCCAGGCGGGCTGGTTCAGCGGCCGTTCGGCCTGCTATCTCGCCGCCGGGCGGCCGGTCGTCGTACAGGACAGCGGCTTCGCCGGCCTCCTGCCCGTGGGAGAAGGTCTCCTGTCGTTCACCACGATGGACGAAGCGGTGGCCGCCATCCGCGAGGTGCAGGCGAGCTACGCCCGCCACGCCAAGGCGGCCCGGGCGATCGCGGAGAGCTATTTCGACTCGGACAAGATCCTCACCCGCCTCATCGAGTCCGCCGCGGAAGGCTAGTAGCCCTTCGCGCGGTCGACGAGGTTGAGCAACGGCGCGCCGTCCAGGTAGCGCCGCAGATTCTCGGCGAACAAGGTGCAGCAGTCTTCGTCGTAGCTCGCCACGAAGCCGGAGACGTGCGGCGACAGGATGACGTGGTCGCCGGCGCCGTACAGAGGATGGCCGGCCGGCGGGGGCTCCTGGGCGAAGACGTCGACCGCGGCCCCGGCGATGCGCTGGTCGGCGAGCGCCCGCGCGAGCGCGGGCTCGTCGACGCTGGCGCCGCGCCCGACGTTGATGAAGTAGGCTGTGGGCTTCATCGCGCCGAGCTCGCGCGCGCCGATCATGTGCTGGGTCTCGCGGGTCAGTGGGGCGCACATCACGACGACGTCCGAGCCGGCCAGCAGGTCGGTCAGCTGCGCCGGCGAGAACCACGCGTCGGGCAAGCGGCCCTCGGGATCCCCCGTGCCGGCCGGGCAGTAGCCGTGATCGGCGCGCCGAGCCGGATCCCGCTTGCACGCGAGCACGCGCATCGCGAACGCGGTCTTGGCAATGCGCGCGAGCTCGCGCCCGATGCTGCCGTAGCCGATGATGCCGAGCGTCGCCCCGCGCACCGCGGTCGGGACGAACAGCGGCCAGCGCTGCTCGTCGGGCGGCCAGACGCCCCGAGCCTGCCACTCGACCATGCGGGGCACGCGATGCGCCAGCGCCAGGAGCGCCGTCATCGCGTACTCGGCGACGGTCGCCGCGTGCACGCCGCTGGCGGTCGTGAGGGCGAGCGCGTTGTCGGCGTAAAGCGGGTGCTCGTGGAGCCCGTTCACGCCCGCCATGTGCACCTGGACCCACTTGAGGCGCGGCGCTCGCGAGCGATCGCGCGGGAGCATCCCGCCGTAGAGGATCTCCGCGCTCGCATAGTCGGCGGTCGCGGGATCGGCGCGCGTCACGGTCAGCCGCGGCGAGACCCGCCGCAGCCGGTCGAGCTGGGCGTCGTCGAATGCGGTGGTCACGAGCACGTCGGGCATGGCGGTCGCGCGTTCTCTTACTTCGATTGGGTCAGCGCGCGCAGGGTCTCCTCCAGGCGCTTTTGCTCGGCGCCGTAGGTCGCCCAGTCGCCCCGCCGAAGCGCGTCCTGCGCCCGGCTCCAGATCTCCCAGGCCCGCTGGCCGAGCTGGCGCGCGCTGGCCGCGCCCTCCGCCGACCCCTCGGTGGAGGACGTCGAGGGGGTGGCCGCGGACGTCGCCGTCGGACGTCCGCCGAAGATCCGCGAGAGGGACTGCTCGAGCGTCGGCTCCATGGCGATCTGGTTCCCGTACGCCACGATCACCCGTCGGAGCTCGGGAAGCGCTCCCTGCTCGGCGGCGGCCAGGTACAGCGGCTGGACGTAGATCAGCGACTGGTCGATGGGGATCGCCAGCAAGGAGCCGCGGATGACCGACGAGCCACGCTGGTTCCAGAGCGAGAGCTGCTGGGAGATGATCGGGTCCTGATCGATCCGGGCGTCGATCTGGCGCGGTCCGTAGACGAGCTTCTGCTTGGGAAAGTTGAAGACGATCAGGCGGCCGTAGTTCGGCGGATCCGAGCGCGCGGCCATCCACGCGATCATGTTGTCGCGACGCGCCGGATTGAAGAGCGTGAGCAGGATGAACTCCTCCTTCTGCTCGCCCGGCAGCCGCATGATCGTAAAGTAGGGCTCCATGTCGCGGTCGCGCCCCTCGATGGCCCGACGCGGCACCGCCCAGAGATCCTCCTTGTTGTAGAACACCTGCGGATCGAGCATGTGGTAGGTCGCGTACTTGCGGGCCTGGATCGCGAAGAAGTCTTCGGGATACCGGATGTGGCGGCGGAGCGTCTCCGGCATCTTGTCGAGCGGCTTGAGGAGGCCGGGGAAGGCACCGCCGTACGCGCGCACGATCGGGTCGGTGTCGTCGGCCCGATAGAACGTCACCGAGCCGTCGTAGGCGTCGATCGTCACCTTCACCGAGTTCCGGATGTAGTTGCCCATGCCGGGCACGGGCTCCGAGTACGGATAGCGGTCGGTCGTCGTGTAGCCGTCGAGCATCCAGATCAGGCGCCCGTCGTCGTCGACGACCATGTACGGGTCGCGGTCGAAGCGGAAGAAGGGCGCGATCTGGCGCACGCGCTGGGTGACCGTCCGGTAGATCATGATGCGGCTCTGGTCGGTGAGGTCGTTGGACAGGAGGATCTTGATCTCGCCGAACCGCATCGCGAACGCGACCTTGCGGAAGAACGAGGAGAGCGGGATGCCGCCGACGCCGCTGTAGGTCGTGTAGACGTTCTGGTCGCCCGAGGGATAGTCGAGCTCCTGGGACTTGGTCCTGACCAGGACGTATTCGTTGGACACTTCTCCGTAGTAGATCTGGGGCCGCGTGATCTTCGGGAAGCCGCTCGTCGACTGGGGCGGGATGTCCTTGACGAGGAACTCCGGCAGGCCCTCGGCGGTGATCCGGTTGACCGGCCCCACCACCGCGCCGTAGCCGTGCGTGAACGTCAGGTGCTCATTGATCCAGATCCGCGACTGGAGGTGCTGGTACGAGAGCTCGCGGGGTGACAGCATGAGCTGCCGGTACTCGCCGTTCACGACGTAGCGGTCGTTGTCCACGTCCACGAACTTGTAGTAGGTCCGGATCTCCTGGAGCTGCGCGAACGTGCGGAGCAAGGGGCGGTAGTCCCACAGGCGGATGTTCTTGACGGTGGCGGCGTTGCGCTCGAGCGCGCGCGCGTCGAGCGCCTCGTCGGCCGGGAACTCGCGCTCGACGATCCGGTCCAGGCCGTACGCCTGGCGGGTCATCCGGATGTTGTGGCCGATGAAGGGCCGCTCGGCCGCAAGCTCGTTGGGCGTGACCCGGAAGCGCTGCAGGAGCGCCGGGTAGACGCCCAGGCCGACCACCCAGACCAGCGCCAGCGCCACCAGGCCACCGGCGACCAGGCGCAGTCCCGACCGCGCGATCTGGGCGAGGCACGCGACGGCGCACAGCGCCGCGAACACCGCGAGCGCGCCGAGCACCGGCAACGACGCGTAGATGTCGGTATAGGCCGCGCCGAACACGATGCCGCGGGGCGAGAAGACCAGCTCGAACCGGTCGAGCCAGAAGCCGACTGCCTTGAGACCGAGCGCCACGGCGCCGAGGACGAGCAGGTGCGAGCGGGCGCCGGCCGCCAGCCGCGGGCCACGGCTCGTCAGCACGAGGCTCCGCTGGAGCACGTAGACGGCCAAGGTGAGGACGATCGTCGCGCTGACGAGCGTGAGCGCCCAGCCGTGCACGAGCCGCCACAGCGGCAAGACGAAGACGAAGAAGCTCAGGTCGTAGCCGAACAGCGGGTCGACGGTGCCGAACGGCGTGGCGTTGAGGTAGCCGAGCACCGTCTCCCAGTGGACGGTGGCGCGCATGCCGGAGGCCAGCGCGATCAGCAGCAGCACGATCGGCAGGAACCGGCGGATCAGCGGCTCGATGATCACGCGACTCGGGAGCCCGAGCTGATCCTCGAGCTCCCAGATGACGTCGGGCGCCGCCGTGCGGGCGGCGAACGTCAGGTTGGCGTAGAGGAAGACGAGCACCCCGATCGCGAGCGCGGCGAAGAGCGACCCGCGCAGGGACAGCGTCTTGACGAAGACTTCCGAGTAGCCGACCTCGACGAACCAGAGCCAGTCAGTGTAGAGCGGCACGACCTGGGCGAGGAGGCCCAGGCCCAGGAGTAGCAGGAGGAGCAGGAGGATGGGCTGCGGCCGGTTCATAGACCTCCGCGCGCCGGGATCAGGTGCCGTGCGTCCAGGAAGCCAGGTACTCGCGCTGCGCGCTCGTCAGCTCGTCGATCGCGACACCCATCGAGGCGAGCTTGAGCCGGGCGATCTCGAGATCGATCTCGCGCGGCACGACGAACACCTTCTTGGCCAGCGTCCGGCCGTGCTTGATCACGTATTCGGCCGAGAGGGCCTGGTTGGCGAAGCTCATGTCCATGACCGAGGCGGGATGCCCCTCCGCCGCGGTCAGGTTGATCAGTCGTCCCTCGCCCAGGACGTAGACGCGCTGGCCGCGATCGAGCACGAACTCCTCGACGAACGGGCGCACGGTGCGGCGAGTGCGGGCCATGGCGCCGAGAGTCTCGAGGTCGATCTCGACGTTGAAGTGGCCGGAGTTGCACAGGATGGCGCCGTCCTTGAGCTGGCCGAAGTGATCGCTCGACATGACCGACGTGTTGCCGGTCACCGTCACGAACACGTCGCCCTGGGAGGCGGCCTTGGTCATCGGCATCACCTGGAAGCCGTCCATCACCGCTTCGAGGGCCCGCATCGGCTCGACCTCGGTCACGATGACGTGGGCGCCGAGTCCCTTGGCGCGGGCGGCGACGCCGCGGCCGCACATCCCGTAGCCGGCGACGACGAGCGTGCGGCCGGCCAGGAGGACGTTCGTCGCGCGGAGGATCCCGTCGATCGTGGACTGGCCCGTTCCGTAGCGGTTGTCGAACAGGTGCTTCGTGTCCGCGTCGTTGACGGCGATCACCGGGAACGCGAGCACGCCCTCACGCTCCATCGACCGCAGGCGGATCACGCCGGTGGTCGTCTCCTCCGTGCCCCCGATCACGTCGCTGGCCAGATCCTTGCGGGCGCCGTGGATCTGCGAGATGAGGTCCGCGCCGTCGTCCATCGTGACTTGAGGCCGGGTCGCCAGCACCGAGGCGATGTGCCGGTAGTAGCGGTCGTTGTCCTCGCCCTTGTGGGCGAAGACCGGGATGTCGTACTCCCGCACGAGCGCCGCCGCCGTGTCGTCCTGGGTCGAGAGCGGATTCGAGGCGCAGAGCGCCAGCTGGGCGCCGCCGGCCTTGAGGGTCAGCATCAGGACCGCGGTCTCCGTCGTCACGTGCAGGCACGCGCCGAGGCGGATGCCCTTGAGCGGCTGCTCGCGCGTGAAGCGCTCGCGGACCTGCCGGAGGACCGGCATCGACTGTTCCGCCCATTCGATCTTGAGCCGCCCCTCGGGGGCGAGCGAGAGGTTTTTGACGTCGTGCTCGACCATGGAATCCCGTCCTTGTTAATTAATCGGCCGTCGCCACCCGGCGTTTCCGCCGATGGCCGGACCGGCCAAGGCGTATCGGTGTGCTGAGCTACACCCCTGCGTCGTCGCGCAGGTCCTTGACGCGGTTCGTTCGTTCCCACGCGAACTGGGACTCCGCGCGTCCGAAGTGACCGTAGGCCGCGGTCTTCTTGTAGATCGGCCGGCGCAGGTCGAGATACTTGATGATCCCCGCCGGCGTGAAGTCGAAGTGACGCCGGATCAGCGCCTCGAGGACCCGGTTCGGAACCTTCCCGGTGCCGAACGTGTCGACCATGATCGAGACCGGCTCGGCGACGCCGATCGCATAGGCGACCTGGACCTGCGCCCGCTGGGCCAGCCCGGCGGCGACGACGTTCTTGGCGACGTGGCGCGCCATGTAGCACGCGGAGCGATCGACCTTCGTCGGATCCTTGCCGGAGAAGGCGCCGCCCCCGTGCGGGCACGAGCCGCCGTAGGTGTCGACGATGATCTTGCGGCCGGTGAGACCGGTGTCGCCCATCGGCCCGCCGGTCACGAACCGTCCGGTCGGGTTCACGTGGATGACGCACCGCTGCAGGTCGATCAGCTCGGCCGGGATCGTCGGCTTGATCACCTGCTCGATGACGTCCTCGCGGATCCGCTGCGCGCCGACCTCGGGGCTGTGCTGGGTGGACACGACGACCGTCTCCACCGCGCGCGGCACGCCGTCGACGTAGCGGATGCTGACTTGAGACTTTCCGTCCGGTCGCAGATAGTCGAGCGCCCCCGACTTGCGCCGCTCCGAGAGCCGCATCACGAGCTTGTGCGCGAGCATGATCGGCATCGGCATGAGCTCGGCGGTCTCGGTGCAGGCATAGCCGAACATGAGCCCCTGGTCGCCGGCGCCGAGCTTGTCGACGCCCTGGGCGATGTCGGACGACTGCTCGTCGATCGCCGCGATGACGCCGCACGTCTCGTAGTCGAAGCCGAACTTCGCCCGTGTGTAGCCGACGTCGCGGATCGTCTCGCGCGCGATGCGCGGAATATCGACGTAGCACGACGTCGTGATCTCGCCTGCCACGACCACGAGCCCGGTGGTCAGCAGCGACTCGCAGGCGACGCGCCCGGTGGGATCCTGGGAAATGATCGCGTCCAGCACCGCATCGGAGATCTGGTCGGCGATCTTGTCGGGGTGACCCTCGGTCACCGACTCCGACGTGAACAGGTACTCGTCACGCGCCATCGACATCCTCCCGGGCACCGCGTCGTGCGATGCAAGCGCCGCAACTGTAACACGAATTTCGAGCGCGGCTAAGAGGCTCGCAGTCGTCGCTTCATCTCGTCGAGCACGGGAATCGGCCAGGGGTCGGTTCCGCGGCCGACCGCCAGGTAGTAGCTCGTCCACGCGCCGAGGTAGGCCAGGCCCAGGAGCCGCGCCACCCGTCCCGCGCCGCGCGTCGAGCACTCGCTGACATCGCCCGCGGCGGACGCGATGAGGTCGCGCATCACCGCGAAGCGCCGCGCGATTTCGGGTAACTCGTCGCGATCCCGCAGAAAGACCGCGTGCATCGTCGCGCCGACCGGCGCCCGCCACGCTTCGATCTCGTTGTGGTTCATCTCCGGGATCGCGCCGGCGATCGCGAACCGCTTGGCGTTCTCCTCGACCTCGGTCTTCCAGCGATACGCCACGCCGCCGGTCGATGGGCCCCCGTAGAACGCCGGCAAGCGCGTGCCGATCGCGAGCGCGAGCCGCTTGGCCTCGTTCTGGGCGACGGGGCGCGCCGGCCCGAGCTCGGCGGCGAGCGCGGTCACGACGTCGACCGCTTCGGCGATCTCGGCGTCGGTCGCGATCGCCAGCCCCGCGTCACACAGGATCCTGAGCGACGGGAAGAACAGGTACCCGAGCGCCATGCGCGGCATCAGCCCGTCGGGCAGCTTCACCCGCGACAGTCCCCGCGCGTCGGCGAGCGCTTCCAGCCGGCCCCCCGCGGTGAGCGCGACTAGCGGGACCGCGCGCTCGAGCGCTGCCTCGGCCGCCGAGAGCACTTCCGCCGTGTCGCCGGAGTAGGACGAGGCCACGACGAGCGTGTGCTTGCCCGCGGTCGGCGGCAGACCGTATCCGCGGTGGACGACGATCGGGACGTCGAGCCGCTCGGCGGCGCACCCCGCGATCAGCTCGGCGCCGGCGGCCGACCCACCCATCCCGACGAGGACGACGAGCATCGGGCGCGGAAGCGACATCGGAGGCGTCGCGCGGAGCGCGAGCGCGGCACGACACTGGGCCGGAAACGACGCCAGCGCCTCGCGCGCCCGGTGCGGGTCGGTCCGTTCGAACAGGGCTGGATCGTCGAGCGTCATCGACGCGCCAGGGTCACGGCCGCCTCGAGCGTCGCTGCCGCGTCGGGGTCGACGTCGAGGCGCCACACCAGCAGGAGCGCAGTGCCCTGATAGATCCGCTCGAAGCCGCCCTCGGAGAGCGACACCGTCTCGACCGGACCCCAGGCAAGCTCCGCCGCGGGACTCCAGCGCAGGCGCGCCTCCACGGCCGCCCACTCGTCCACCAGGGTCACCGCCGAGAGATCCGTCGCGCGTCCCGAGCTCCCGAGCGTGGGCCGCGCCGCGAGGTCGAGGTACCGGTCGGGCGCATGCCCGGCCGTGAGGGCCAGATTCCACTGGACCGCCCAGCGTCCGGTGAGCCGCTGCCCGCGGGGCGGTCGTAGACGATAGCGCACCGCGAGCGTCGCGTCGCGGATCGTCACCCGCTTGTCCATCGCGAGCGGCAGATCCGGCGTCGGCGCGCGCGAGAGCACGATCGAGACGGCGTCGGCGTCGTCCTCGACGGCGCACTCGAGCCGCTCGACGCCGATCACGCCACGCGCCGCGGCCCAGGGCGCGACAGGATCGAGCGCCGTCTGGGCTTCGGCGAAGAGCCCTTCGGTGAGCGAGCCGCGCCGAATCGCGTCGTAGGCCAGCAACGCGTCGAGACCGGCTTCCTTGGGCGTGGCGGCGTCGTGGATCGTCCGCGCGCCGTCGGAGGCGCCGAGACCCGCGCGAGCTCGCACCTTGTCGTGGTACGCCTCGGACCGGCGGGCCAGCACGTCGGCGACGTCGAGTCTTGCCGGGAAGTACCCGAGCTCGGTGACCATCCCGCCCGCCTCGGGCTCGAGCGTGACGGCCAGCGCGCGCGTGCGGACGTAGACCTCGACGCGTCCGTCGCCGTTGCCGTCTTCGCGAGTCCACGCGGTCTCGGCAGCGGCGCCCGCCTCCACCAGCGAGTGCTCGGCTTCCAGGAGCGAGGTCTTCACGGCGCGGCGCAGGTGCGGGAGATAACAGCCGCCGAACACACCGTGCCAGTACGCGTCGTTGGCCTGACCTCGCCAGAGCGCGACCTGACCGCTGATGAGCCGCGCGTCGTCCGGACGCCGCGCGAGGGCGCCGTGGATCGCGCGCGAGAGCCGGAGCATCTTCCAGTAGGTGTCGCCGACCTCGGGATACTTCACGAGGAAGCTTCGCCAGAAGCCGCCGCGCAGCAGGCCGACCAGCCGCTCGCCGTCGGCCAGCCGGCTGATCTCGATCTTGGCCGCGTCGAGCGCGCGCGCGGCATCGGCCGAGAGCGCCCACTCCCCCATCTCTCCGTACGAGGCCGTCGGGAGGTAGACACGGCCGCTCGCGGGGACGCGCTCGACGACGTCGGCGAGGGTCGTCGCGTCGAGCCAGGGCGTGGACAGGATCCGGTCGAAGAAGCGGTCGAGCCAGCCTTCCGCGTAGACGTGGGCGTGGGTGCCCGGCCACACGCCGAACTTCTCGCCGTCGTCGACCATGGTGATCGCCGTCGCCCGTCCCCGCCAGGCGCTCAGATACTCGAACGTCTCGTCGACACCGGCGAACGGAATCAAGTAGCGGAGCCGCTGGTTGATCGGGAAGACCCGCAGGCTCTGGCCCTGCTCGTCGGTCATGTAGTAGCCGCCGAGCGTGTCGACGTCGAGCCCCGCCAGCGCGAAGTGTCGGTCGTCGACCAGCACGTACTCGACGCCGGCCTCGCTCAGGACGCGCGGCAGCTGCGGCTCCCAGACGCGCTCGGCGAGCCACATCCCGCGCGGACGCACCCCAAAGTGCGACTTGAGAAACGTCGTCAACCGCTCGATCTGGCCGATCTTGTCGTGGTCGGGGAGCACGGCCAGGATCGGCTCGTAGAATCCGCCGGTCAGGAGCTCCACCTGCCCGCGCGCGGCGACGGTGCCGAGGAGATCGAAGGTACGAGGCGAACGCTCGCGCAGCCACTCGAGCAGGCTGCCGGTGCAGTGGACGCTCAGCCGGACCTCAGGCCGTTGCTCGAGCCGCTCGAGAAAAGGCCGGTAGGCGCGCTCGGTCGCCTCGACCATGACGTGATCGAAGTTGCCGATCGGCTGGTGGTTGTGGACGCCGAAGCAGAACGCCAGACGGTCCATCGGTCACGAGGCTCTCACTCGCGCTCGAGGTCCCGATGGACGACGGTCGGCGCGTACCCGAGGCCGGTGAGGAACCGCCCGAGCTCCTCGGCCAGCGTGACCGAGCGGTGCCGGCCGCCGGTGCAGCCGATCGCGACGGTCAGATAGGCCTTGCCTTCCCGCTCGTAGCAGGGCAGCACGAACTTCAGGAAGTCCTCGAGCCGGCGGATCATCTCCTTGCTTTCCGGATGATCGAGCACGAAGGCGCGCACGCGCTCGTGGCGGCCGTCGAGCGGGCGTAGCGACTCCACGAAGTGCGGATTCGGCAGGAACCGGACGTCGAACACGAGATCGGCGTCGAACGGAACGCCGTGCTTGAAGCCGAACGACACCAGCGAGGTGGCCAGGCCGGGCCGCGCTTTCGGCGCGACGTAGAGCTCGACGAGCCGGTCCTTGAGCTGATGGACCGTGAGCGCCGAGGTGTCGAGGATCCGATCGGCGATCTCGCGGAGGTCCGAGAGCGCTCGGCGCTCGGCCCGGATCCCGTCGAGCGCGTTGCCGTCGCCGGCCAGCGGATGACGGCGCCGCGTCTCGTGATAGCGGCGTACCAGCGCTTCCTCACTCGCCTCCAGGAACAGCACCTCCACGGCGTGGCCCCGCGCCCGCAGCTCGCGGATCGTGTCGAGCAGCCGCGAGAGGTAGGCGCCCTCCCGCACGTCCACGCCCAGCGCGACGCGATGGATCGGCTGCTCCGACCGCATGATCAGGTCGGCGAAGGTCGGAATGAGCGTGGTGGGCAGATTGTCGACGCAGAAGAACCCCATGTCCTCGAAGCACTTGATCGCGAAGCTCTTGCCCGCGCCGCTGAGCCCGGTGATGACGACGAACGAGAGAGGGGCCGGCATGGGCTAGTCTCCGCGCTCGCCCGCGGCGCCGGCTGGTGACCTGCGACTCCGCCGCCGCCGTGTCCGCGCCTCGCGCATCTGGCGGCAGAGCATCTCGACGGCGCCTTCGACGGCCGTCAGCAGGTGGTCGGCGCTCGCCTGGCAGGCGAAGTTGCGCCGCCGCGCGCGGGTGACGAGGCGGACCGTCTGCTCGAACCGCTGGGACGCGCAGGTGACGCGTACCGCGAGCGGGCGTGTCCCGCCGCGCTCGAGCTTCTCGACCTTGCGCTCGATCAGCGACCGGACCGATGGCGTCAGCACCACCCCGCGCCCGCTGATGATGAGCTGCATCGGGGTCCTCCCCTTGCCGCCCGGAGCCGGCGGCTCACCGCTTCCGCGGCGCGAGCCGGCGCTGGTGCGAGGGCAGGATGC
Source organism: Candidatus Rokuibacteriota bacterium (assembly GCA_003220495.1). Lineage (GTDB taxonomy): Bacteria > Methylomirabilota > Methylomirabilia > Rokubacteriales > CSP1-6 > AR31. The sequence goes on from QHSP01000023.1 coordinate 51,953, forward strand.
CGAGCTCCTCACGGTACTTGGCGACCGTGCGCCGGGCGATCGTGAGACCTCGCTTCTGCAGCGCCTGGGCGACCTCCTGGTCCGATTGCGGCTTCGCCGGGTCCTCCGCCGCCAGAAGATCCTGGATCATCTTCTTGACCGAGACCGACGAGACCATCTCGCCGTCGCCGGACGCGATCCCGCTGTGGAAGAAGAACTTCAGCTCGAACAGTCCCTGCGGGGTCTCGACGTACTTGTTCGTCGTCACGCGGCTGATCGTCGACTCGTGCATGCCGATGTCCTCGCCGACATCCCGCAAGGACAGCGGCCGCAGGTGGGGCAGGCCGCGGTCGAGGAAATCGCGCTGGAACTTGACGATCGACTGCGTGACTTTGCGGAGGGTGCGCTGCCGCTGGTCGACGCTCTTGATCAGCCACAGCGCCGAGCGCAGCTTCTGCTCGACGTACTGCCGCGCCTCGTCGACGCCGGAGTTCTTCAGCAGCGAGCGATAGAGCGCGTTGACCCGCAACCGCGGGACGCCGTCCTCGTTGAGGACGATCGTGTACTCGTTGCCGAGCTTGTAGACGTACACGTCGGGCACGATGTAGCGCGAGTCGTTGCCGCCGAACCGCCGGCCCGGCTTCGGCTCGAGGCCCATGATTTCCTCGACCGACTCCATGATCCGGTCGACCGAGAGCTTCATGGTCCGCGCGATGTCCGGGTAGCGCCGACGGCTCAGGTCGTCGAAATGGACCTCGATGATCTCGACCGAGACCGGATCCGGGAGCGGGTCGCGCTGGAGCTGGAGCAGGAGACACTCCTGGATGTTCCGCGCCGCCACGCCCGGCGGATCGAAGCCCTGGACGAGCGTGAGGACCTTGTTGACCTCCTCGGCGGTGACGCTGCAGCGCTGCGCGAGCTCCTCGAGCTCGGCGCGCAGGTAGCCGTCGTCGTCGAGGTTGCCGATGATCTCGGCCCCGATACGCCGGACGGCCGGATCCTCCGTCGCGAAGCGGAGCTGCTCGTCGAGATGGTCGGTCAGCGAGACCTGGTTCCGGACGACGTTCTCGAACGGCAGGTCCTCGCGATCCTCCTGGGAGACGAGCGAGCGCTCCTCGTGGTCGTCGTCGGCCGACATCACCGCGGTGAAATCGAACGGCAGCTCGTCCGTCTGGCGCTCGGTAGTCGGCGGCGCCTCCGTCGTCAGCTGCTCCACCGTCGGCGCCGGCGGGGTGTCGGCGGTGACCGGCGCGTCGGCGGGGGTCTCCGGCGTGTCGGGCGTGACCTCTTCGAGCAGTGGATTCTCGAGCAGCTCTTTCTGGACGACTTCCTGGAGCTCGAGCGTGGAGAGCTGCAGCAGCTGGATGGCCTGCTGCAGGAGCGGAGTCATGACGACCCGCTGGCTCTGCCGTAACGAGAGGCGCGCCTCCATGGCCATGGGAGTCTTCGCCTCGCCTAGAGCGCGAACCGCTCGCCCAGGTAGATCTCCCGGGCCACGGGGTTGTGGGCGATCTCGGTGGCGGTGCCCGCCACCAGGATCTTGCCGTCGTAGAGGATGTACGCGCGGTCGGTGATCGCCAGGGTCTCCCGCACGTTGTGGTCGGTGATGAGGATGCCGATGCCGCGCTCGCGGAGCCGGCCGACGATCTCCTGGATGTCGCCGATCGCGATCGGATCGATGCCGGTGAACGGCTCATCCAGCAGCAGGTACTGGGGCGAGGTCACGAGCGCGCGGGTGATCTCGAGCCGACGACGCTCACCCCCGGAGAGCGTGTAGGCCGGATACTGGGCCAGCGGTGTGAGATCCAGCTCGGCCAGGAGGTCGTGCGCCCGCTCGCGCCGCTCGTCGCGCGTCAGGTCGAGCGTCTCGAGAATCGCGAGGAGGTTTTCTTCGACCGTGAGCTTTCGGAACACCGACGACTCCTGCGGAAGATAGCCGACGCCCATCCGGCATCGCTGGTACATCGGGAGCGCTGTGATCTCCTGGCCTTCGAGGAAGATGCGGCCGCCGTCCGCGGGCAAGAGGCCGACCATCATGTAGAACGACGTCGTCTTCCCCGCGCCGTTCGGACCGAGCAGGCCGACGATCTCGCCGCGCTGGATGTCGAGCGAGACGGAGTCGACGACCTTCCGGGTCTTGAACCACTTCATCAACCCCTGCGCCACCAGGCCTTCCATCGTCAGTTCTTGCAGACTTCGGCCGAGCGCCGAGGCGCCGGCTGGCCGTCTTGCTTGCTTTCGTTCTGGGAGTAGAAGATGCCCTTCACACGCTCCTGCTTGCCGCCTTCCACGATCGTACGATCCTGCGCGACGTAGATCGTGATCGTGTCGCCGGACACGACGTTCTCGTCCTGCCAGACCCGCGCGTTGCCGATGAGCACCACCCGCTGATCGAGGTCGAAGTACTCCGCGCGCTGGGCCGTGCCGGTCCGGCAGTCCTTGGTGATGATGCGGACCGACCCGGTCGAGACCGTTCTCAGGACCCGGTCGCCCTTCTCGTCCATGTAGACCTCGACGCGATCGGCGTACTGCACGGAGTTGTCCCGCCGCGCCACGACGTTGCCGCTGAAGATGACGAGGCTCGCCTTTCCGAATCGCTCCATCTTGTCCGCGTCCACGGTCAGCGGCAGCGCGCCGTCGGTCTTGGCGTCCTTCGCCTTCGGCGTGAGGGACGACGCGGGCGGCGGCTGGACGGCGGGGGCTGCCGAAGTCTTCGGCGCCGACTGGCCGCCCGACACCGCGGGCGCCAGCACGAGCAGCAGCGCGGCAAGCAGCGGCCGCCACGTCACCGGCGGTCCTCGGTGAAAACTGCGTGGACGCGTCCGCTCAAGGTCGTGTACTCCTCGGCCATTCGCACCTCGAGCGCCGAGCCGTCGGCGACTGCGCCCCCGCGCGAGAGCCGCACCGGCTCGTCCGTCCAGAGTCGCTTCTCGGAGCCCGTCCAGCGGAGGACGTTCGTTTCCAGGCGCACGCCGTCGCTCGAGGTGAGCACGACGTTTTTCCGGATTTCCAGATTCTTCGTGGCCTGGAACAGGTCGCCTTCTTCGCCCACGATCGTCCAGGAGCGATCGCGCTCGAACACGTCGACCGCGATCGCGCGGAGCGCCGTGCGCCCCTCGGCCTCGAAGATCAGGGCCTGCGCAGCCTTGAGCCTCCAGCGCACGCCGGCGGTCACCTCTTCGATCTGGGCTTCCTTGATCCGGAGGTCGGCGCTCGAGGCGACCGAGCCGGCCGTCTCGGTAGGCGGCATCCGGCTCTTCGCGATCAAGGTGCCGGCAACCGCCAGGACGAAGACGACGACCATTCCTAGAATCGCCGCCGCCGCGAATCGCGTTCTCATCACTCCATCGATTCTAAAGGGAAGTCGGACCGGAGTGCAATTTCGATACCACGCTACCACAGACTCCGGGCTCGAAAAAGGGGAAACACCCTGAAAACTATACGATCTTCGCCCTGAGTATGTCGTGCAGGTGGATCAGGCCGACGGGCCGACGGGCCTCGTCCACGATGACCAAGCTGGTTATTTGCCAGGTTTCCATCACCTCTAGTGCCTTGGAAGCCAGGTCCTCGGCGCGGATCGTTTTGGGCTCGGCGCTCGCCATCTGGCCCGCGGAGAGATCGTCGATGGATCGACCGGTCAGGTGGAGCCTCCGGAGGTCGCCGTCGGTGATGACCCCGGCGAGCCGGCCGGCCCCGTCGATGACCGTGGTCATGCCCTTGCGTTTCTGTGTCATCTCGACGATGACCTCCCGGAGCGGTGTGCTCTCCGGGACCACGGGGACGGCGTCCCCGGTGAGCATGAGATCCGAGACGCGGAAGAGGGCGCGCCAGCCGAGCGAGCCGCGGGGGTGCAGCGCCGCGTAGTCCTCCGGGCGGAGCCCACGGAGCTCGAGGAGCGCCAGCGCCAGAGCATCGCCGACGGCCAGCGCGGCCGTGGTGCTCGACGTGGGCGCCAGATTCATCGGGCACGCCTCTTCGGGTACGCTGACGTCGAGCACGACCTCGCACTGACGCGCCAGGGACGAGGTGGGATTGCCCGTCAGCAGCACGATGGGCACCCCCAGTCGCTTGAGCGGCGGAAGGATCGCCAGCACCTCGTCCGTCTCTCCGGAGTTCGACAGCGCCAGCACGACGTCGCCGCGCGCGACCATCCCGAGATCGCCGTGGACCCCTTCGGCCGGATGGAGGAAGTGGGCGGGGGTTCCGGTCGAGGCGAGCGTCGCGGCGATCTTGCGGCCGATCAGCCCCGACTTGCCCATCCCGGTGACGATCACTCGCCCGCTGCAGCCGCGCAGGAGCTCGACCGCGCGCTCGAAGCGCTCGTCGAGCCTGGGGATGAGCCCGAGGATCGCCTCGGCCTCGATGCGCAGCACCCGCTCGGCCAGGCGCCGGAGGTCCGGTTTCTTCTCTGCGCTCACGAATGAGCCGCCGCGCCGATGGCGCCGAGCTGTCCCAGGAGTCGCGGCAGATCGTCGATGCGCAGCATGTTCGGCCCATCCGAGAGCGAACGCCCGTCGGGCAAGGTGCGATCGGGATCCTCGTGCATCTCCATGAAGAGCGCGTCGACGCCGAACGCGACCGCGGCGCGCGCCAGCGCGGGCACGTACTCGCGCTCGCCGCCGGAGCGGTCTCCGGCTCCGCCGGGCAGCTGCACGGAGTGCGTCGCATCGAAGACGATCGGGTATCCGAAGGCACGCATGATGGCGAGACCGCGCATATCGACGACGAGATTATTGTAGCCGAAGCTCGTGCCCCGCTCGGTCAACAGAATGGCCTCGTTGCCCTTCGAGAGGATCTTGTCGACGACGTTCTTCATGTCGCGGGGGGCCACGAACTGCCCCTTCTTGACGTTCACGGGCTTGCCCGTCGCCGCCGCCGCGAGGATCAGGTCGGTCTGGCGGCAGAGGAACGCCGGAATCTGGATCACGTCGAGAACCTCGGCGGCGGGATCCACCTCGCTGACCTGGTGGACGTCCGAGAGCACCGGAACGCGGAGCGTGTCACGCACCCTGCGGAGGATCCGGAGCCCTTCGACGAGCCCCGGCCCGCGGTAGCTGTTGACCGACGAGCGGTTCGCCTTGTCGTAGGACGATTTGTAGATGAACGGCACCCGACAGTCGGCCGCGATCGTGGCCAGACGCTCGGCGGTCATCAACGCGTGCCGCTCGTTCTCGATGGCGCAGGGGCCCCCGATGAGGACGAGCGGCCCGCCGCCGCCGATCGTGAGGGAGCCGACCGCGACCGCACGCGTGGTCATGGCGCGGCGTGCTCGAGCGCGGCCTTGACGAACCCGGCGAAGAGCGGATGCGGCTCCCACGGCCGCGAGCGGAACTCGGGATGGAACTGACCGGCGACGAAGTACGGATGCTCGGGGATCTCGATGATCTCGACCAGCTGCTTCTCGGCCCAGATCCCGGAGATGCGCAGGCCCGTCTTCTCGAGGCGCGGGAGATAGTCGTTGTTCACCTCGTACCGGTGGCGATGACGCTCCTGGATGATCCCCTGCCCGTAGAGCCGCGAGGCCAGGCTGCCCTCGCCCAGGACGATCGGATAGAGCCCCAGTCGCATCGTGCCGCCCTTGTCGGCGAGCCCGCGCTGCTCGGGAAGGAGGTCGATCACCAGATGCGGCGCCGACGAGTCGAACTCCGAGGAGCTCGCGCCGCGCAGACCGCAGACGTTGCGGGCGTATTCGATGACCGCGCACTGCATGCCCAGGCAGATCCCGAGGTACGGCACGCGCTGCTCGCGCGCGTAGCGGACCGCCTCGATCTTGCCCTGGATTCCCCGGTCGCCGAAGCCGCCGGGCACGAGGATGCCGTGGACGCCCGTGAACTGCGCCTCGGCGCCGTCGCGCTCGATGTGCTCGGCGTCGACCCACTGCACGTCCACGCGCGCCTCGTTGGCGATGCCGCCGTGGGCGAGCGCTTCCACGAGGCTCTTGTAGGAATCCTTCAGCTCGACGTACTTACCGACCACCGCGATGCGCGTCTCGAGCAGCGGCGACTTCACCCGACGCACCACGGCCTCCCAGCGCGACAGGTCGATTCGCCTCGGCTCGAGGCCGAGGAGCTTCACGATGATCTCGTCGAGCCCCTCGCGGTGGAAGTTCAGCGGCACCTCGTAGATCGTCTCGACGTCCTTGGCGGTGATGACGGCCTCTTCCTCGACGTCGCAGAAGAGCGCGATCTTCGACTTGATGCCGGGCGGCAGATAGCGGTCCGTGCGACAGAGCAGGACGTCCGGCTGGATCCCGATCGCCCGCAGCTCCTTGACCGAGTGCTGCGTGGCCTTGGTCTTCAGCTCGGAGGCCGCCTGCATGTACGGCACGAGGGTCAGGTGCACGTAGATGACGTTCTCGCGTCCGACGTCCTTCCTGAACTGGCGGACGGCCTCCAGGAACGGGAGCCCCTCGATGTCGCCGACGGTGCCGCCGACCTCGACGATGACCACGTCGGTGTCGCGCGAGACCTTGCGGATGGACGCCTTGATCTCGTCGGTGATGTGGGGAATCACCTGGACGGTCCGTCCGAGGTAGTCCCCGCGGCGCTCCTTCTGGATGACCGAGTAGTAGACCTTGCCGGTCGTCACGTTGTGGTCGCGCGTCACCCGGCTCGAGGTGAACCGCTCGTAGTGGCCCAGATCCAGGTCGGTCTCGCCCCCGTCGTCGGTCACGAAGACCTCGCCGTGCTGGTAGGGGCTCATGGTCCCCGCGTCCACGTTGATGTACGGATCCATCTTCTGCAGCGTCACGCGGAAGCCGCGTGCCTCCAGCAGCGCGCCGATCGAGGCCGCCGCCAGACCCTTGCCAAGGGACGACACGACGCCGCCGGTCACGAAGATGTATTTCGGCGCCAAACTCATCCTCCTCTCGCGATCCATTGTCGGACGTGCGCTTCTTCCATGGCCCGGCTCGCGAGCCTCCCGTCCAGCCGCGCGTCCCGCATCTCCGCCAGGACGCGCGCGACGGCGGGGCCGCGCGGGACCCCGAGCGCGACGACGTCGTCGCCGCTCAGGGAGACGATGCGCGGATCGAGGCCGGCGAACCAGTCGACCGCTTCGCGGACCTCGCGCTCGCCGGTGAGCCAGAGCCACGCGAGCTCGAGGGGCGCGCAGGCTCGAAGCTCGCGCGCGCGCTCGCTGGGCGCTCCGGCGGCCGCCAGGCGCGCGGCGAGCGCCCCGCCGTGGGCGTGCGCGCGCTCGAGGACGGCCAGCGGCCCGCCCGCGAACCCGAGCCTCGTGAAGAGCGCACCGGCCGCCGGCGGCGAGTCCGCCAGGGCGAGCGCCGCGAGCCCGACGGCGTCGACGTCGAGCCCGCGACCGCGGGCCCAGGCGAGCGCCTCGGGCAGCGCGCCGAGGCGGCGCCGGCTCGGCGTGGTGAACCGGTAGCCCGGGTCCAGCAGCCGGAAGGCACCCGAGCGCCCGAGCCGGAGGAGGATGGGTCCGGCCTGGGATTCGCTCAGGATCAGCTCGAGCTCGGCGGCGATTCGCTGACCGGAGAGCGCCGCGTAGGGAACGAGGCGCAGGGCCAGCGCCTGCGCGCGGGTCGTGGCGCCGTCGGGCGAGAGCCCGAGCCGCGCGGCGTATCGCGCCGCCCGGAAGATGCGAGTCGGATCCTCGACGTAGGAGAGCGGGTGCAGCACGCGGAGCCGGCGTCGCGCCAGGTCGAGCCGGCCCCCGAGCGGATCGATCAAGCCGAAATCGCGGGAGGCGAGCTCGATCGCCATCGCGTTGACCGTGAAGTCGCGCCGCCGCAGATCCGCGGCGATCCCCGCGGGCAGCACGCGCGGCAGCGCGCCCGGAGCCTCGTAGCGCTCCGAGCGTGACGTGGCCACGTCGATCCGCCCAAACCTCGGCGTGTCGACCGACGCGGTCAGGAATCGGTGGTGCTCGACGACGGAGCCGCCGAGCGCTCGAGCGAGATCGCGCGCGAGCACGCGGCCGTCGCCCTCGACGACGATGTCGAGATCGCGCCGAGCAGGCGTGGCGCCGCGCCACAGATCGCGGACGAGCCCGCCGACCAGGTACGCGCGGCCATCCTGCTCCTCGGCGATGCGGCCGATCGTCTCGAGCAGCTCTTGGACCTCTCCCGGCAGGCCACGGGTGACGCGGCCGGCCGCCGAGGCGTCGGCGAGCCGGACGCCGGCGGCGCGGCCGCTGACGGCGCCCGCGGCGCCTCGCGAGCCTCGTACCACGACGAGCGGCGCGCCGGCCGCGAGCAGGCGGCGGACCTTCGCCTCGCTCGCCGCCGGGTCGACGCCGGGCAACGCACGCGAGAGCTGCGCCGCCCGGAGCGCGCCGAGACCGAGCGACGTCGCGCGGACGAGGTCGTCCCGCAGCACGTACGCCGCGCCGGCCGCGATCACGCCGGCGTTCCGCTTGCGCGCGAGCACGAGCGCCTCGGCCACGCCGACGCCGGCGGGCGCCGCCGCGACCGCGACGTCGACGAGGTCGGTCGCCGCAAGACTGACCTGGGGGTACACGTGAGCCCGCTTTGCCATGCTCACGCCCGTGGGTGGAAGCGCCGGTACATTTGCAGCAGGGTCGCCGACGGCAGGTGCGTGTAGATCTGCGTCGTCGCGATGTCGGCGTGACCGAGCATGGCCTGGATCGAGCGCAGATCGGCGCCGCCTTCGAGCAGATGGCTCGCGAACGAATGCCGCAGGACGTGAGGCGAGATGCGCTGGCGGAGACCGGCCCGCGTGGCGGCGTGCCGCACGATCGTCCACAGCGACTGGCGCGAGAGGCGCCCCCCGCGCGGGTTCACGAACAGGCGGCCGCTGTCGCGGACGCGCGTGTACAGGGCGCGGACGTCCCGGAGGTAGCGGCTCACCCACTGCGTCGCTTCGCCGCCGACGGGAACGAGGCGCTGCTTCTGGCCCTTTCCCGTGCACACCACGTAGCCCGCGCTCAGGTTGACGTCGTCCAGGGTCAGGCCGAGACACTCGGAAGCGCGCATGCCCGTGGCGTACAGGAGCTCGAGCACGGCGCGGTCCCGCACGCCGCGCGGCCCGCTCAGGTCCGGCGACTCGACGAGCGCCGCGATGACCTCGCGCGACAGCGTCCGCGGAAGCGCCCGCGCGCGCCGCGGTGTTTCGAGATGCTCGGTGGGATCGCGTCGCAGCGCGCCCTCGCGAACCAGATGCCGGTAGAGACCGCGGAGCGCCGAGATACGTCGCGCGACGCTCGCCGGGCGCAGGCCGCGGGTGCGCAGACGCTCCAGGTATCCGACGATGTCGTCGGGCCCGGCGCGGCGCAGACTGCGGTGGTGATCGTGGAGGAACTGGGTGAAGTCGGCGAGATCGCGGCGGTAGGCACTGAGAGTATTTCGGGAGGCCCCCCTCTCTGCCTGGAGGGCGCCGAGATACTCGACTACCGCATCGGTCATAGAGTGACCACGTCGGATTCTATCACGACGCTCGGCAATCGAGAAGGGCGCGCGCGAGTGCGACGCGCGTCGTGGATCGCGTCGCGTCAGAGCGCGGCGTCGCGCTCGCGCCGACGGGCGAGGCCGAGGAGCGCGGTGCGCTCGGAGATGCCGAGCGCCGCGCTGGCGGCCCAGAAAGCTCCGGTGCCGGCCGCGATCGTCGCCGCGAGCCACGCCGCGTCGACCACGAATGACGGGTGCGGCGGCCACCACGCGAGCGCGAGCCAGCACAGCGCCGCGAGCGGCGCCGATGCCAGCAGCGTTCTCGCCGCGCCGTCGACGAGCGCGCGCCCGCCGAGTCGGCCGAGCCGCAGCCGCGCGATCACCAGGAGCGCCAGCAGATTCACGTAGGCGCCGACCGATGCGGCGCCGGCGAGGCCGGCGTGGCCGAGCGGTCCCATCAGCGCGAGGGCCGCCACGACGTTGGCGACGATCGAGACGATCCCCCATCGGACGGCCGTGGCGGCCTCGCTCCGCGCGTAGAAGGTCTGCGCCACGATGCGCGAGCCGGCGAAGCCGGCGAGGCCGACCGCGTACCACGCGAGCGCCTCCGCAGTGGCCGCGGTCTCCGCCGGACCGAACCGGCCGCGCTCGAACAGCACGCGCACGATCGGCGTGCGCAGCGCCACCAGGCCGACGGTGGCCGGCACCGACACGTAGAGCGCGAGGCGGAGGGCGAAGTTCAACGTGTCCGCCAGCGCGCGGTCGTCCCGGGCCGCCGCGTGGCGCGACATCACCGGCAGCGAGGCCGAAGCGAGCGCGATCCCGAACACGCCGAGCGGGAACTCCATCACGCGGTCGGCGTAGTAGAGATACGAGATCGAGCCCAGCGGTAGCAGCGAGGCGAGCAAGGTGTTGACGAACACCATCAGCTGCACCGCCGCCAGGCCGAAGACCGCCGGCAGCAGGAGCCGCGTGATCCTCCTGATCGCCGGGTGGCGGAGGTCGCGCGAGGGCATCACCAGGAGCCCGCACGCTGAGAGGGTTGGCACCTGCACGACGAGCTGCCCGACGCCGCCCGCGAGCACGCCGATCGCCAGCGAGACGATCGGCTGATCGAGATAACGCGGGAGCAGCACGACGGCGACGATCATCCCGACGTTGAGCACCGCCGGGCCGATCGCGCTCGCGAAAAACCGCCCCTGCGAGTTGAGGACGCCCGTGGCCATCGCGGCGAGCCCGACGAGGATCAAGTACGGAAACATGATCCGCGTCAGCGACACCGCCAGCGAGGCCTGCGCCGGATCGTTCATGAAGCCCGGCGCGATCGCCTGGAGGATGGCGGGCGCGAACAGGATGCCGAGCACCGTGGTCACCGTCAGCGCCAGGAGCGAAAGCCCGAGGACGGCGCGCAGCATGCGATGGAGCTCGGGCCGATCCTCGCGCGCCATGTAGTCGGTGAAGACCGGGATCATCGCGGTGGACAGCGCGCCTTCGGCGAGGAGCCGCCGGAGGATGTTGGGGATGCGGAAGGCCACGAAGAACGCGTCGGTGACGGGCCCGGCGCCGAAGGCCCTCGCGACGACCATGTCTCGCACGAACCCGAGGAGCCGGCTCAGCAGGGTCGCGCCGGCGATGCCGCCGAGCGCCTGGACGACCTGCCCCTCGCTCGCGCTCACCTTGAAATTCCTCGGCCCCTGCGGCATGATGCAACGCGGACTCGACATCGACCCGAACGACGAGGAGCTCTGATTTGGCGAACACGAAGTCGGCAAAGAAGCGGATTCGACAGAGCGAGCGCCGGCGCCTGCGCAACCGGGCCACGCGCTCGAAGCTCCGCGGCGCGATCAAGACGGCGCGCGGCGCCGAGGGCGCCGCGAAGCCCGCCGCCGTCCTCGAGGCGATCCGCGCGCTCGACAAAGCCGTCAGCAAGGGTGTGGTCCATCGCAACACGGCCGCGCGCAAGAAGTCCGCGCTCGCCCGCCGCCTCGTCGCCGCGACCTAGCACCCCGGTCCTCTTCACGCGCCTCGGCCCCGGCCGGGGCGCCCCGCGCCGCTCATCGCGACCCGGTTCCCGGCTCGCACGTCGCGGCCGCGCGCGTCGCCGAGCCCGACTTCGGGCCGAGCCCACGCAGCAGGTCGATCGCCGCCTCCGTGAGACAGCGGCCGGCCGATCGGCCGTAGACTGTCGCGCACGCGACGTACTTGCCGCCGCGCGCGTCCTCGGGTGTCGTGAAATACCCGAGGTAGTCGTTCGAGAGCCCCGCCACGACGACCGACGCGAAGCGCGCGTGCGCCTCGCGCTTGATCGTCTGGCCGAGCGCCGTCTGCAGCTCGCCCGGAACCGTCACCCACGCGGTGTCCCCGAGCGCGCCCGCGACGAGCGACACGGCGCGCGGCATCGCTCGACCGAGCGGAACCGCGAAGAAGCGGGGCACCCAGCTGCCGAAGCAGCGCTCGAGCGACACGGCCGCCGCCGGCAGCTGGACCCGTCGTTCCGCGACCCGCAAGGTCGTGACGGGCCCCGGCCGTGCTTGCGTCCAGCCGACCTCGACCGCCGCGGCCAGTGCGGCGGCCGTCTCGATCATCGCGGCCTCGCCGTGGCGGGCGGGGCTTACGTCGCCGACCGCGCCGTTGACGAAGAGAGCCGGCACCCCGAGCTTCTGCTCGAGCCGCGCGGACGCGATGCCCATGACGTCGCCCGACAGGCGCAGGTTGCTCGCCGAGAGCATGGTCCCGTGAATCGTGAAGTTCCACACCAGCGCGAGCGGCGATCCGCTGAGAGCCGTGAGCTTCAGCACGACGATCTCCAGGTCGAGCGGCTTGCCCAGCCGGCTTACGGTCACCGCGGGCGCCGAGACGCTGGTCGCCGCCACGAGCGCCGGGGCCCGCGCGCGGTCCGCCCGCTGGATCGCCGACACGGCGCTCGCCACGAGCGCGTCGCGCACCTCAGGGTCGAGCCGGTCCACGGCGACGAAGCCCACGAGTCCCGAGCCCATGAAGGCGCCGGGTCCCGAATGGGTATGGGAGGCCGAGACGACGAGAGCCGTGGCGGGAACGCCCGAGCGGGTGAGCCGGTCCCGGACCATGTCGACGAATGCACGGTCCACGGCGATGAGGTCGAGCGTGACCCACGCGAGCCGAGTCGCTCCCGCTTCGAGCACGAGCGCGCGCGTCATCAACGGATCGCGCTCCCCGATCGAGGGCTTGAACCAGAACGCGTGGGCGTGGCGGTCGAAGACGTCGGGCAACAGGAGGCGCCGCTTCATCGAGCCGTAGCCGGCCAGCGGTGTTCCGGACGGGACGCGCAGGGTGTCGGACGCCGCGCCGGCGGTCACGCACTCCGCGCAGGGCACGGCGGCGGTCGCGATTCCCGTGACGCCGGCGCCGGCCAGGAGGAGGGCCAGGGCGAGCGAGCGGCCGATCACCTCTCCGCGCACAGGTCGGCCACCAGCGCGACCATCTCCGCCCGCGGCTCTCCACTGCTCTTGAGCCGGCGCTCGGCGTCCCAGCACCGACGGAGCTTCCACGCGAAGTGGGCCTCGGAGCCGCTGGTGGAGCCGGTGAGTGTCTCGATCACGACGGGCGGCCGGCGGAGCGCCCGGGCGATCTCTTCGACCGACCGTCCGCGCCGCCGCAGCGCGACCGCGGTCCACGCCGTCCGCACGTCACGCGCGAGGACCGTGAGCAGGAGCATCGCGTCCTCGGTCGCCAGCAGGCGGTCGAGTGTCTTGAGCGCACCGGCCCGGTCGCGGCGCTCGACGGCGCGCGTCAGGTCGAAGATGTCGTCGAGCCGCTGCTCGCCGACGATCGCGCCGACGTCCTTGACGCCGACGTTCCGGTTGTCGGCCCCGCCCGCGAGTGCGGCCTTACGCGCCTCGCCCAGCAGGGTCGCGGTGTCCTCACCCGTCAGCTCGACCAGGAGCCGCGCGGCCTCGTCGGTGAGCGTCAAGCCTTCGAGCGCCGCACGCTGGCGGATCCATCCCGCAAGATCGCGAGCGCCGCGCGTCGGGAGCTCGACGATCGCCGCGGCCGGCAGGGCCGAGAGCAGCCAGTGATCGGTGCGGCGCTCGCGCGAGGCGCGAAGCGGCTCGTCGGCCAGAAGCAGGAGACAGGTCGCCGGGTTCGGGCTCTTCGCGTAGCCGACGAGCGCGTCCGCGCCCTTCGCGGCGAGCACCTGCGCGCGGCGGACGGCCACGAGCCGGCGATCGACGCCGAGCGGCAAGGTCGAGGCCGCACGCACGATCTCGTCGGCGGTGCTCTCTCGCGCGTCGAAAACCTCGCGGCCCCAGGCGGCGAGCGCGCGATCCGGGAACAGCGCGCGGGTCGCGGCGTCCAGCGCGTCATCGAGGAGCTGGACGTCGCCGCCGTGGAGCAGGATCAGCGCCGGCGCCTCGCCACGGTCGACCTGCTTCATGAACGTCGCGTAGTCCATTTATCGAGTAGTTTTAGGCCGCAACCCACGAGGGTGGCCTGCTGTGGGCGCGGGTGGCTCCGCTACGCCCGTTCATTTCGTTGGCGTTGCTCGGCCCGGGTTGGCGTATCGACGGCCCGAGGGCCGACAATCCGATGTGGGGAGCGTGACCGCACGGCCGAGACCTTGAGACATTCCTTGAGGTCTGGTGGTTCGACTCGCCCGGGCTTCGGCGTGGATCGCGGGAAGATCTGCGGGGTCAAAACCTGTCGATGGTCAGGCTGACGATCGAGCGGGCGATCTCGATCGCCGCCGAGCGTACCGCGCCCTCTTCGGCCCCGATGGTCTGCGACACGGCCCCGAGAACCTGGAAGTCGGCTTTCTCCCTGAGGCTTTGCTGCTCGAACAGGACCGAGTTGCGGCGCACGTCGCGCAGTTTGAGATTCATCGTCACGAGCAGCCGGTACTGGCGCACGTTGGCCTGGTTGTCGAACGCGGTGGACTGGACGCTGTAGCCGACGACCTCGCCGTCGAGGATCGCGTCGGCGTCCTCCGGCTTGACCACCCGGAGCCGACCGTTCGAGGCGAAGGCCGCGACGACCGCGCTGGTCAGGAGGGTCTCGACCGCCGGCTCGGCGGTCCGGTTCGCGAAGACGGGTACCGCGATGGTCTTGATGTGATCGGGAAGATTGCCGCGGAACGAATAGCCGCAGCCCGCGAGGCCGATGGCGAGCAGCGCGAGGCCGAGGGCCGGCGCCCGCCCGGTCCGTGTCACGCGCGCGTCACGATGTTGACGAGGCGATTGGGAACGACGACCACCTTCTCGACGCGGCGACGCTCGACCCAGGGCCTCACGCGCTCGTCGCCGAGGGCCATCTGGCGGACCCGATCGTCGGCCGCGTCGACATCGACGAGCAGGCGGCCGCGCACCTTGCCGTCGACCTGGACGACGACCGTGACCTCCGTCTTCTGGAGCGCTGCTGGATCGACGACGGGCCAGCGCTGCTTGAAGAGGCTCTCGGGGTGGCCGAGCTGCGACCAGAGCTCCTCGGTCACGTGCGGACAGAAGGGGCCGAGCAGCAGCAAGGTCGTCTCGACCGCTTCGCGCATGAGCGCGACGCGCTCGGGGGTGGCGCCGTCGCCGGCGGCCTCGAAGGCCTGGAGCGCGTTGACGAGCTCCATGATCGCGGCGATCGCGGTGTTGAAGTGGAACTCGCGCTCGATGTCGTCGGTCACGCGCTGGATCGTCTCGTGGATTGTGCGACGGAATGCGCGCCCCTGCTCCGTCGTCGGAACGGTGGCCGCCCTCGACCGATCCGGGGGGGCGCCCGAGGGGGGGGCCGCGCCCGCTCCGAGCTCAGACACATGTGCGATCACGAACCGCCAGACGCGATTGAGGAATCGCGAGGCGCCCTCGATCCCCTGGTCGTTCCACTCCAGGTCCTTCTCCGGCGGCGCCGCGAAGAGCTCGAAGAGCCGTCCGGTGTCGGCGCCGTACTTCTCGCGCACGAAATCGTCCGAGACCACGTTGCCCTTCGACTTCGACATCTTCGCGCCGTCCTTGATGACCATGCCCTGGCTGAGCAGCGCCATGAACGGCTCGTCGATCTTCGTGAGCCCGAGGTCGCGCAGCACCTTCGTGTAGAAGCGCGCGTACAGGAGGTGGAGCACCGCGTGCTCGATCCCGCCGATGTACTGGTCGACCGGCATCCAGTACGCGGCGGCGTTCGGCTCGAACATCCCGGTGTCGTGACGGGGCGAGCAGTAGCGGAGGAAATACCACGACGACTCCACGAAGGTGTCCATCGTGTCGGTCTCGCGCTTCGCCGGTCCCCCGCAGCGCGGGCAGGTCGCGTTGACGAAGCTCGCCACGCTCGCCAGCGGCGAGCCGCCCTTGCCGGAGAGCTGCACGTCGCGCGGCAACGTCACCGGGAGGTTCTTCTCGGCCTCGGGCACCATGCCGTCGACGTCGCAGTAGAGCACCGGGATCGGCGCGCCCCAGTAGCGCTGGCGGCTGATGCCCCAGTCGCGGAGGCGGTAGTTGACCCTGGCGGCGCCGAGGCCGCGCGAGACGAGCCAATCGGTGGCGCGGCGCTTGGCCTCGGCGACCGAGAGTCCGTCGAGGAAGCCGGAGTTGATCTTGACGCCATCGGCGGTGTAGGCCTTCCCGGTCCATCCCTCCGGGCGCGTGACCGTCTCGATGATCGGCAGACCGTGCTGCTCCGCGAACTCCCAGTCGCGCTCGTCCTCGCCGGGGACGGCCATGATGGCGCCGGTGCCGTAGCCCATGAGGACGTAGTCGGCGATGAACAGCGGGACCGGCGTGTTGTTGAACGGATTGACGACCTTGGCCGAGAGGCGGAGCCCGCGCTTGGGTCGATCCGCCGCGGTTCGCTCGATCTCCGACTGGCGAGAGACCTCGGCGCGAAATCGCGCGACGGCCTCGCGCTCGGCTCCGTCGCGCACCACGCGGTCGACGAGCGGGTGCTCGGGGGCCAGCACCGCGTACGTCATGCCGAAGACGGTGTCCGGCCGCGTCGTGAAGACGCGGATCGCGAGATCCGGCTGGCCGTCGACCCGCAGGTCGAACTCGGCGCCCTCGCTCTTGCCGATCCAGTTGCGCTGCATGGTCAACACGCGCTCGGGCCAGCCCGGGAGCCGATCGCACCAGGCGAGCAGCTCCTCCGCGTAGCTGGTGATCTTGAAGAACCAGCCGTCGATCTCGCGCAGCGTCACTTCGGAGTCGCAGCGCCAGCAGCGGCCGTCTTCCACCTGCTCGTTCGCGAGGACCGTCTGGCAGGACGGGCACCAGTTCACCGTCGAGCGCTTCCGATACGCGAGACCGCGCTCGAGCATCTTGATGAAGATGAGCTGTTCCCATTTGTAGTACGTCGGGTCGCAGGTCGCGAGCTCGCGGTCCCAGTCGTAGGAGATCCCCATCTTCTGGAGCTGCGAGCGCATGTAGTCGATGTTCTCGTAGGTCCAGATCACGGGATGCACGCCGTGCTCGATGGCGGCGTTCTCGGCGGGAAGGCCGAACGCGTCCCAGCCCATCGGGTGGAGGACGTTGTACCCGCGCATCCACTTGAAGCGCGCCAGGAGGTCGCCGATCGCGTAGACGCGCACGTGGCCCATGTGGATCCGGCCCGACGGGTACGGGAACATCTCGAGGCAGTAGAACTTCGGCCGGCTCGGATCTTCGTGGACCCTGAACTGCTTGGTCTCTTCCCAGATCCGCTGCCACTTCGCTTCGATCTCGCGGAAAGGATACCGGTCGGTCGACATGATTACGCTAGATTTTTAACATACTTAGCCAGCAGGGGCAAGCGTTGCTGACGGCGATCGGCGGTGTCTGGCGCCTCGGGCGGTCGAGGGGTCGCGTCTACTTCTTCACGCCGAGCATGCCGAGCGCCTCGTTGGCCTCGCGCATGGAGTCGACGTGCTTGCCTTCCTTGTGGAGAGCCGCGGCGCGGTCGAGCTTGGCCAGCGCGTTCTTCACGTTCGGATCGTTCTGGTTCATCGTCGCCGCGGCGTCGCGGCCCTGCTTGATGAGGACGGGACACATGGACGCGGAGGCCGCCGACGAGACGAGCGTCAGGGCCAGCACGGTCGCGCAGCCGAGTCGGAATCGCATCGTGACACCTCGCTGAGAGGCTCCGGCGTGACGCGGCCATTTCGGCCGCCGCGCCACGCCCAAACCGGTGTCGCTCTACTTCTTCAGATCAGCAGCAGCTTCGTTGGCCAGCTTGAGCGATTCGGCGTGCTGGCCCCCGTCGTGGAGCTTCTGCGCCTCGTCGAGCTTGGCGACCGCCGCCTTCACCTTCGGATCATCAGCCTTCATCTTCGCGGCCGCTTCGCGGCCCTCCTTGATCACCTTCGGGCACGAGCTCGCGAATGCCGCACCCGCGGTGAAGGCCAGCGCGACGGTGACTGCCGTGACTGCCATGAGCTTTCTCATGGGCTGTCACCTCCCTTTGAGCCCGGTTGGCTCGCGTCATTGTAACAGTCGGTCGTGGGCTCCGGTTCCATCTCGGTCGAGGGGTGGAAGTGGTCGAAGATCCGCTGGGCGAGCTTCGGGGTGACCTTCGGCACCGCGGCCAGCTCCGCGACCGAGGACTCCCGCACCCGGCGCGCCGAGCCGAGCGTCTTCAGGAGGCTCGTACGGATCGTCGGTCCCACCCCGGGGATCGTGTCGAGCACGGACTGGATCGTGCGCTTCGCCCGGAGCTTCTTGTGATACGTGATCGCGAAGCGATGCGCCTCGTCCCGAATCCGTTGCAGGGTGTGGAGCGCCGGCGACGTCTGATCGAGCACGAGCGGATGCAGGCTGTCGGCCTGGTAGACCTCTTCGGCCTGCTTCGCGAGCCCGACGGCCGGAATGTAGTCGAGGCCGAGATCCTGGAGCACCTTCAGCGCGGCGTTGAGCTGGCCGCGGCCGCCGTCGATCAGGATGAGATCGGGAAGCACGCTCCCCTGCTCCAGCGCCTTCGCGAAGCGCCGGGAGAGCACCTCGGCCATCGACGCGAAGTCGTCGGCGCCGGCGACGGTCCGGATCCGGAAGCGCTTGTAGTCGTCCTTCTTCATCCCGCCGTTTTCCCAGACGACCATCGAGCCCACCTGCTCGGTCCCCTGGATGTTGGAGATGTCGTAGCCCTCGATGCGATTCGGCAGCCCGGGCAGGCCGAGCGACCGCTGGAGCTCCTCGAGGACGAGCTGCTGGCGGTTGTCGCGCGAAAGCAGGCGATTCTGGAGCGCGATGGCGGCGTTCGCCTCGGCCATGGCGACGAACTGCCGCTTGGTTCCGCGCTGAGGCGCCAGCACCTGCACCCGGCGCCCGGCCAAGGTCGAGAGCCACTCGGTCGTGAGCTCGGCCTCGGGCAGCTCTTCGGACAGGAGGATCTCGGGAGCGGGCGCGACGGCCTTGCCGTAGAACTGGCGCACGAACGCCGAGAGGATCTCCCCGTCGCTCCAGCCGGCGACCTTGTCGAAGAAGAACGGCTCCTGGCCGACGAGCCGGCCCTTGCGCACGAAGAAGAGCTCGACGCACGCGTCGCTCCCCTGGCGAACGACGCCGACGACGTCCTGGTCGACGTCTTCCGTCGAGATGATCTTCTGGCGCTCGCGGACCTTGTTGAGCGACTGGATCTGATCGCGGAGCACGGTCGCGCGCTCGAACTTCAGCTCGGCGGCGGCTTCTTCCATCTCCTTGGTGAGCCGCCGCGCCAGCTCCTCGTCGCGGCCCTCCAGGAAATGCGCGACGTCCTCCACGGTCCGCGCGTAGCCCTCCCGGGTCTCCCAGCCCGTGCACGGCGCGTTGCAGCGATGGATGGCGTACTGGATGCACGGCCGCTCGAGCGAGCCGTCGATCGTGATCGAGCACGTGCGCAGCGGAAACAGCTGGCGCGTGAGTCGGAGGGTCTCGCGCATCGCGGTGGCCGGATAGAAGGGGCCGTAGTAGCGGGCGCCGTCGCGCTGGACGCGACGGGCCACCACGAGGCGCGGGAACTCTTCGTTCGTGGTGAGCTTCAGAAACGGGTAGTGCTTGTCGTCCCTGAGAATGATGTTGTAGCGCGGCCGGTGGCGCCGCACCAGGTTGGCCTCGAGCATCAGGGCCTCGAGCTCGTTGTCGGTCACGATGTACTCGAGGTCGCGGACCTGGCGCACGAGCGCGTCGGTCTTGGGATCACGCGGGCGCGACTCCTGGAAGTAGGACCGGACGCGGCTCCTGAGGGACGCGGCCTTGCCGACGTACAGGACCTGCTGCTTGCCGTCGCGGTAGAGGTAGACTCCCGGCCTGTCCGGCACCCGGGCGATCTTCTCGTCGAGGTCCATAGCGACTAGATTACCGGCTCGCTTCGCCGGCGGCTCGCAAGGCCACCCGCGCGGCTCACTTGATCTGCTGCTTGCGCAGCGCCTTGAGCCGGTCGCGCAGCTCGGCCGCCTGCTCGAAGTCGAGGCGCTTGGCCGCCTCCTTCATCCGCGCCTCGAGCTCGCCGATGCGCGCCTGGAGCGCCGCCGGTGACTCGAAGGTCTCGGCGGTCGGCTCCTCGACCGGCACCGTGTAGTAGTCGCGCTCGTAGACCGTCTGGAGCAACTCGCGGATCGAGGACTTGATCGACTCCGGCGTGATGTCGTGCGCGTCGTTGTAGGCGCGCTGCAGCTCGCGTCTCCGCTCGGTCTCTTGGATCGTCGCCGCCATCGAGTCCGTGACGTGGTCGGCATACATGATGACCTCGCCGTTGACGTTGCGCGCCGCGCGCCCGGATGTCTGGATGAGCGAGGTCGAGGAGCGCAGGTAGCCTTCCTTGTCGGCGTCCAGGATCGCCACCAGGGACACCTCGGGAATGTCGAGCCCCTCGCGCAGGAGGTTGATGCCGATGAGGCCGTCGAACTTGCCCAGCCGGAGGTCGCGGATGACCGCGACCCGGTCCAGGGTGTCGATGTCGGAATGGAGGTAGCGCACGCGCAGCCCGAGCTGCTGATAGTACTCGGTGAGGTCCTCCGCCATCCGCTTGGTGAGGGTCGTCACCAGGACGCGCTCGTTCCGGTCGGCGCGCGCCCGCAGCTCGGCGAGGAGATCGTCGACCTGGTCCTTGGCCGGCCGTACGGTGATCTTGGGATCGGTGAGCCCGGTCGGTCGGATCACCTGCTCGGCGAGCGCGTCGGCCGCGAGATCGAGCTCGTAGGCGCTAGGTGTCGCGGAAACGTAGATCGTCTGACGGGTGCGTCGCGTAAACTCGTCGAACGTCAGCGGCCGGTTGTCGAACGCGGAGGGCAGCCGAAACCCGTACTCGACGAGCGCCTCCTTGCGCGACCGATCGCCGTAGTACATGCCGCGGATCTGGGGCACCGCGACGTGGCTCTCGTCGATGATGATCAGGGCGTCCTTCGGCAGGTAGTCGATCAGGGTCGGCGGCGCCTCGCCCGGGCGGTGCCCGGTGAGGTGGCGCGAGTAGTTCTCGATGCCGTGACAGAAGCCGAGCTCCCGCAGCATCTCCATGTCGAAGATCGTGCGCTGCTCGAGTCGCTGGGCCTCGAGCAGCCGGTTCTTCTGGCGCAGGAAGGCCAGCCGCTCGCCGAGCTCTTCCTGGATCGTCGAGAACGCGCGCTCGAGCTGCGCCGCCTCGGTGACGTAGTGGCTCGCCGGATAGATGTGGACCCGGTCGATGCGCTCGAGCACCGCGCCCCGCAGCGGGTCGATGCGCGAGATCGCGTCGATCACGTCGCCGAAGAGCTCGATGCGGAGCGCGATCGACTCCTCGTTGGCCGGGAAGACCTCGACGACGTCGCCGCGGACGCGAAAGGTCCCGCGATGGAAGTCGTAGTCGTTCCGCTCGTACTGGACCGCGACGAGGCGGCGGATGATCTCGTCTCGGTCCATCCGCTCGCCCTGGCCGAGCTCGAGATGGAGCCCCTGATAGGTGTCGGGCTCGCCGATGCCGTAGATGCACGAGACCGAGGCGACCACGAGGACGTCGCGCCGCTCCAGCAGCGACTTGGTCGCCGAGTGGCGCATCCGATCGATCTCGTCGTTGATCAGCGCGTCCTTCTCGATGTACGTGTCCGACTGCGGGATGTAGGCCTCGGGCTGGTAGTAGTCGTAGTACGACACGAAGTACTCGACCGCGTTCGACGGGAAGAAGGCCCGGAACTCGCTGAAGAGCTGGGCGGCCAGGGTCTTGTTCGGCGAGATGACCAGCGTCGGCCGGTCGACGCTCGCGACTACGTTGGCGATCGAGTAGGTCTTGCCCGAGCCCGTCACGCCGCGGAGCACCATGTGCCGGCGGTTCTCGCGCACGAAGCCCGTGAGGGCGGCGATGGCCTGCGGCTGGTCGCCGCGGGGCGAGTACTCTGACGACAGCTGGAACACGGTGTCGAGCTACGTCAGGAGGGTGTCGGAACGGCGAGGAGGTATTTTCGCCAAGAATCCAGGAGCGAGTGCGCATGCGGATGCCGGAGCATGTGCGTCGAGAACACGAACTTGGGATGCACCGGCTCCCGGATGAGCCGCATCCCGACCTCGTCGGCGAGGCGGTTGCCCTTGCGCAGATTGCAGCGGAGACAGGCCGCGACCACGTTCACCCAGCTCGTCTCGCCCCCGCGCGAGCGCGGCACGACGTGGTCGACCGTGAGCCGCTCGCCGCGGCGGTTGCAATACTGGCAGGTGTAGCCGTCGCGGCGCAGGATGTTCTTCTTGTTGAAGGCCACGCGGTCCAGGAACGGCTTGCGGATGTACATGGCGAGCCGGATCACCGCCGGCAGGGCGAACGTCACCGAGGGCGACCGGACCACGCGCGGCGACGCTTCGACGGCTTCCGCCTTGCCGGCCAGGAGCAAGGTGATCGCGCGGCGGGCGTTGGTGAAATGCAGCGGCTCAAAGGTGTAGTTGAGCACTAATACCGCAATTTCATCCATACTTACCGAGTTAGTCTAGTCGGCGCGTCGCGGGGTGTCAAATCACGACCTCACCCCCGGAGAAGCTGCCGGAAGAGGAACGCGAGGTTCGCCGGCCGCTCGGCGAGGCGCCGCACGAAGTAGCCGTACCAGTCCTCCCCGTACGGGATCAGCACGCGGAGCCGGCTGCCCGCCGCGCCGAGCGTCGCGTGCAGATCGTGGCGGATTCCGTAGAGCATCTGGATCTCGTACCGGTCGGCCGTTACCCCTCCCGCCTTCGCTTTCTCGCGGGCCCGCGCGATCAGGCGCTCGTCGTGGGTGGCGAACGCCGGGTACACGCCCCGCGCCAGCGCGTCGGCCGACAGCAGCCGATCCAGCAAGCGGGCGTAGCTCGCGTCGACGTCGCGCTTGTCGGGAAACGCGATCGCAGGAGGCTCGCGGTACGCGCCCTTGCACAGGCGAACGGTCGCGCCGATCTCGATCAGACGCTCGACGTCCTGCGCGGTGCGTCTGAGATACGACTGAACGACGCAGGCCAGGTTGGAATACGTTGGGTGGAGGCGCCGGTACAGCTCGAGCGTGCGGTCGGTGTAGGCCGAGGACTCCATGTCGACCCACACGAGCGTCCGGGTCGCGAGCCCGCGCGCCGCGACCCGCTCGAGGTTCTCGCGGCACACCGCGTCGCCGAGATCGAGGCCGAGGTGGGTCAGCTTGAGCGATGGGACGGCCCGGAGCCGCCTCCGCCCGATCTCGGCGAGCACCTCGAGGTATGCGTCGGCCGCGCGCGCGGCGTCGTCGGTCGTCGCGACATTCTCGCCGAGGTGAGTGATCGCGGCGTCGACGCCGGCGGCGTTCAAGCGCGCGGCGACCCCGAGGGCGTCCTCGAGCGCCGGACCCGCGACGAAGCGCCTGACGAACCGCCGCGCCGCCGGGAGGCGGTCCATCGCATCGCCGATCCGCCGATGCGTCGAGAGCCTAAGGAGCAGCGCCCGGCCGAGATCCGTGGTGGCCCTCGATCGCGTCCACGAGGACGCCTTCTCGCAGCCCGTATTCGCTGACTCGAAGCTCGTCGATCCCGATCTGGTCAAGGGTGGCCATCACGATGGCCGTGCCGGGAATGATGAGATCGGCTCGGCCCGGCTCGAGACACGGGAGCACCGCCCGCTCCTCGACCGTCAGCCCGCACAGCTGGTCCAGAAGCCGCTCGACCGCGGCGCGGCTCAGAACGTGCCCCTGCACGCGGTCCGGATCGTAGCGGACCAGACCGAGGTCGAGGGCCGCCAGGGCGGTCACCGTCCCCGCGGTTCCGACCAGATGGGCCACGCGGGCCGTGCGAATCGCTTCCGGGAGCTCGCGGTCGAGGCGCTGGCGCACCGCGTCCTGGAGCTCGCGATAGCGCGATCGCTCGACGATGCCGGGAAACGGGAAGCGCTCGGCGAGCGGGACGACGCCCAGCCGCAGACTGATCATCGAGAGGACCGCGTCGCCCTCGGACAGCACGTATTCGGTGCTCCCTCCGCCGATATCGAACGTCAGCACCAGGCCCGACAGGGGGCCGAGCCCGTGTCGTACGCCGCGGAGCGTGAGATGGGCCTCGACCTCGCCGCTCACCACGTCGACCCGGTGGCCGGTCGCGCGCTCGACCGCCGCCGTGAACGCGCGACCGTTCGACGCTTCGCGCACGGCGCTGGTGGCCACGATACGGATGTCGCTCGCGCCGAGGCGGGCACCGCGCTCGACGTACGTCAAAACGGCCGCGAGCGTTCGCGCCATCGGCGCCTCGCCCAGCGCGCCGGTGTGCGCGAGGTTCTCGCCAAGCCGGGTGATGGTCTGGTCCTGGTCGGCGATGCGCCACGCCCCGACGCCGACCACGTCGGCGACGAGCAGGCGCACCGTGTTGCTGCCGACGTCGATCGCGCAGAGGCGCATGGCCGAAAGCGACAACGCCCCGCCGGAACGTCCGGCGGGGCGTGTGGACATCTGAACGGGGTCGGTTACTTCCCCTTCAGGGTGCGAATGTAGTTCACGACCTCCCAGCGGTCCTTTTCCGGGAGGTGCTTCCACGGCGGCATCGCGCCGCGGCCGTTCGACATCTTCCAGAAGATCTCACCGTCGGTCTCCTTCTGGACGGCTTCGGAAGTCCAGTTCGCCGGCTTGGGCGGAGGCAACGCCGCGGCGGCCGGGCCGTCACCCTTGCCCCCGGGACCGTGGCACGAGACGCAGTTCGTCTCGACCGTCTTCTTCGCGTTGCCGATACCCTTCACTGGATTCTTCACCGTCTTCGCTTCGGGCGGCGCCACCCAGGGCCCCTGGGCCGAGACCACCGCCGCGCCGGCCGAGACCACGAAAACAATCGCGGCAACGACGATGCTCAGCGACTTCTCGAACGCGCTCATGAAGCCTCCTCTCGTACGATCGTGACCATGTTCACAAAACGGAATCCATTTAACACTCCTACGACGAAAGAGGTCAAGCAGTTATTCGGCGGTTTCGCGCCGAGGCCAGCCAGCAGATCGCCGCGAGGGCGCCGTAGGCTCCGCCCAGATGGCCCGGGATCGCCGACGGCGGCGCCCATGGCCAGAAGAGCGCGCCGCTGATCAGTGGCGAATGGATCACGCCGAACATCGACGCGGCGCTCGCGACCGCGAAGAGGAGCCCCGCGAGCACCAATCGGTGGTCGATGATCGCCACCAGCGCCCAGCCCCAGAGCACGGCGGTGAGAATGAAGCCGTTGCCGAGCACGACGAGCGCCTGATAGCCCAGGGCGGCGTCGCCGCCGAGGGCGCTGGGAGCTGTGCCGAGGGCCGCGAGCAGGCCGCCCGTCTCGATCAGCACCACCGCGGCCGCGACCGGCACGAAGGTCAGCGCGACCGCGGCGCCGTGGCGTGGCGGTGTCGCGAGGAAGCCCTGCGCGGTGATCTCGAGTCCGATGAAGACGAGGATCGGGGCGATGGCGGCCTCGGGGAGCAGCGCGACGAGGAGCGAGAGCACGCCCGTCGCGGCGCCGGCCCCGATCACGAGGCCCGTAGCCACGGTGTACCCTGCGCACGCGCCCATCGCCTTGTAGGCCGGGTGGCCGATGTAGGGTGTGTTTTGCACGACACCGCCGCAGCAGCCGGCGAGCGCGGTCGCGGCGGCCTCGATCAGGAGGATGTCGCGCGTGCGGTACTCGTCACCGGCGGCCGCGGCGCTCTCGGTGTTGTCGATCCCGCCGATGATCGTGACGAGCGCGAACGGCAGCGCCATCGAGAGATACGGCAATGTCTCCGGCAGCGCCTCGAGCCAGCCAAGGGTCGGCCAGGGCAGCGACAGACGGAGCGGAGCCACGGCGATCGCCCCGCTCGGTCCCAGCCCGAGCGACGCGCGCCCCCAGAAGATCACGGTGCCCGCGAGGACCGCGACGAAGGCCCCGGGAAGCCCCAACGGCATCCGCACGCGACCGAAAAGCGCGAGCAGCAGGAGAATCAGCGAGACCAGGCCGATCAGCGGATCGCGAAGGATCTTGAGCGTAGGGAGGAAGGCGATCAGGAGAATCGAGATTCCGCCGATCGATCCGAGCAGCGCGGCGCGGGGCACGACGCGTCTGGCCCAGTCCCCGGCGAAGGCGAGGCCGAGCTTCGCCAGGCCGATGGCGATCGTCGCCGCCATGCCGACCTTCCACGCGAGCACCGGATTCCCGGTCGCGAGCATCACCGGACCGAGCACGCCGAACACCATCGCGAACAGGGTCGGCGTGTCGATCCCAAACGGCATCGCGGTCACGTCCTCGCGTCCCGTCCGGCGCATGAGTCGCACCGCGAGCCACGTGTAGGCCAGATCGCCGAGGAGCACGCCGAGCGCCGTCCCCGGGACCATTCGCTGGAGCACCAGGTCGACGGGGAACTTGAAGACGCCGATCAGGAGCGACGAGAGGATGACGAGCTGCGTGACGTTGTCGAGGGCGAGACCGAGGAACCCGTTGAGGTCCCCCGGCCGGATCCAGCGCGGGGTGCTAGAGCTTGCGGACGTCGGCGGTCCCCCGATGGGCGCTCATCAGCTCGAGGGCGGAGCGCTTGGTCCGTTCGGCGAGGGCCGAGCACCACGCGAGGCTCCCGCGATTGTCGGCGACGTCGCGGAACTCGAACTCCATGGTCGGGCCGAGGTGGTGGAGGAACCTCAATCGCGCGCCGTACGACTTTCCTTCACGCTCGTCGTCGGCGTCCAGCTCGACCTCGAAGCGCGGATCGACGCGCTTGGCGTGCGCGGTCAGGAAATTCCAGAGCCAGCGAGCGACTTCCGGGTAGGTTCCGCCCGAGAACACGCCGGCAATTCTAACAGGGGTGCGCGCCGTGGGTCGTCGCGGGGCTGGGGCCCCGCCGGCCGAGGCGCGCCTCTGAATCCTGGAGGGGCCGGCCGCCGGCCCCTCCGTCTCGATCGATCAGCACTCGTTGAAGCCGCACGAGAGGCACTTCTTGCAGCCTTCCTCGTAGACGAACGTCGCCTGGCCGCACTCCTTGCAGAGGTCCCCGATCTGCTTTCGCGTATCGACGGCCGCCTGGGCCTCCGGCGCCGCCTTCAGCTCGCCGATGTGCTCGGCGAGGGTCCGCGAGAGCGCGTCCGGAAGCGAGAGAATCTTGGTGGGGCCGAAGCCGGTCGGCTGGCCGCCTCCGATTCGAGCGAGCTGGCTGATGACCTCCTCGAGCCGACGCTGAGCCGAGAACGGTGAAGGTAGCCTCAGGATGAGCGAAATCAAACGCCCCAGGGCTTCCGCGACGGCCATCGTGTCCGAGCCGCCCTTGCCGACCTGGACGAAGACTTCGAAGGGCTCGTGCTCGTTGTTCTCGGTGATGGTGATCCACGCCGTCCCGATCGGTGTCTCGGTCCGATAGGTCGAGCCCTTGAGGCCGCGGGGGCGTGGCTTGATGACGGCCGGCCCCGTCGATGCGGCGACGGCCGGGCTCTTGTCCTTCTTGGCCGAGACGCCGATGTTCAGGACCTGCTCGCCCTTGCACCCGTCGCGGAACACCGTGATGCCCAGGCACCCCAGCTCCCACGCGAGGCGGTAGGCGCGCGCCACGTCTTCCTCGGTCGCGTTGTTCGGCAGGTTGATCGTCTTCGAGACGCCGTTGTCGGTGGAGCGCTGGAACGCGGCCTGATGCCGCACGTGCCACTCGAAGCCGATCTCGTGCGAGGTCTTGAACACGGTCGCCGCGTGCTCCGAGAGGCCGCGGATCCCGTGGAGCGAGCCGCGCTTGGCGATCTCCTGCATGAGCGCGTCCGAGTAGAACCCCTGCTCCTTCGCGAGCCGCTCGAAGGTCTCGTTCACGAAGGTCAGGACGCGTTCGCCATCCGGCTGCTTCACGCGATGCTCGAAGGCCAGCGCGAAGATCGGCTCGACGCCGGACGAGCAGCCGGCGATCATCGAGATCGTCCCGGTCGGGGCGATCGTCGTGACCGTCGAGTTGCGCATCGGCCGGTCGTTGCGGTAGATCGACCGATCCCAGTTCGTGAAGGGACCGCGCTCTTCGGCCAGCTTCGCCGACTGGTCGTGTGACTTTTCCTTGACGAACGTCATCAGCCGGTCGGCGAGGTCGATCGCGTCCTGCGAGTCGTACGGAATCCCCATCGTGAAGAGGAGATCGGCCCAGCCCATGATGCCCAGGCCGATCCGACGATTGGCCTTGACGGTCGCGTCGATCACCGGCAGCGGATACGGGTTCATCTCGATCACGTCGTCGAGGAAGCGCACCGCGAGGCGCACGACGCGTTCCATCTCGTCCCAGTCGACCGACCACTCGCCCGCGTCGCTCCGGCGGGCGAACTTCGAGACGTTGAGCGAGCCGAGATTGCACGCCTCGTTGGGCAGCAGCGGCTGCTCGCCGCACGGGTTGGTCGCCTCGACCACCCCGATCGCCGGTGTGGGATTCGCCGGGCTCGCGTTGATCCGGTCGATGAACACCATGCCCGGATCACCGGTGCGCCAGGCGGCCCGAACCATGCGGTCGAAGACCTCCTTCGCCAGGAGTCGGCCCGTGACCGCTACGCTGTGCGGATTGATCAGCTCGTACTCACCGCCCGAGGCGAGCGCGTCCATGAAGCGGTCGGTCGCCGCCACCGAGATGTTGAAGTTGGTGATGCCGCCATCGAGCTTGCAGTCGATGAACTCGAGGATGTCCGGGTGGTCGACCCGGAGGATCCCCATGTTCGCGCCTCGACGCGTTCCACCCTGCTTCACCGCCTCGGTGGCGCTGTTGAAGACGCGCAGAAAGGACACCGGGCCCGACGCGCGGCCGCCGGTCGAGGCGACGATGTCATCCTTTGGGCGCAGCCGCGAGAACGCGAAGCCGGTTCCACCGCCCGACTTGTGGATGATCGCCGCGGCCTTCACCGAGTCGAAGATCTCTTCCATCGAGTCGCCGACCGGCAGGACATAGCACGCGGAGTACTGAAGGCCGTTTCCCTTGCCGGCGTTCATGAGGGTTGGCGAGTTCGGCAGGAAGTTCCCCTCGATCATGATGTCGTAGAACGCCTCGGCGATCTCCCTGACCGCGGCCTCGCTCCGCCCGTATCGCGCCTCACCGCGCGCGATGGTGAGCGCGACCCGCCAGCACATCTCCTCCGGGGTCTCGACCACCTCGCCCCCCTGCCTGGTCAGATAGCGCTCCCGCAGAACCCGCAACGCAGGCTCGGTCCACTTCCCGACTTTCGCTGGGCGAGTCTCAGACAGCATGCCGGACCTCCTCCTCAATGATAACGACAGAATCCTACGGGGTCACTACATCTTGTGGTGTCCGCGAATCTAGCACGCTGAATCTAGGGGCCGTCAAGAAAAAACGTATCCACCGTGCATCCACCGGCTGTCCACCGACGAGCGTGCGCGGCGCCCAACGCCGCCCACACCGCGTGGTATTCTTTTGTGCCCATGTCCAGCCCTCGTATGCTCGCGGCGCCAACCTCGATCGCTTTCCTCGTTTCCATCGTCTTGACGAGCGCCGCGGGTGCCCAGGCGCCGGCACCTCCCGCGGCTCCTGCACCGGTTCCGGCGCCGGCGCCTCCGTCGACGCAGGTCGCGGGCCGCGTCTTGACGCTCGAGGAATGCATCGCGATCGCGCTCGAAGCTCAGCCGCGAATCCAGGCGACGCTCGCCGATTATGCCGCGGCGCGCTATCGGGTGAATCAGGCCTTCGCGCCGCTGCTGCCCCAGTTCTCCGGACTCGTCAGCGCGACCAAGAGCAACATCCCGACCGTCACCACCACCGGCTCGGGCGCGAACATAGGCTCCGTGCAGACGCGGGCGTTCGGCGATACGTTCCTCGCCCAGGTCCAGCTCTCGCAGCTCCTCTTCGACTTCGGCAAGAATCTGGCGGCCACCGACGCGGCGCGGAAGCTCGCCGAGGTCGCGGTCGAAGACGTCGAGCTGCAGCGCCAGCTGATCTCGTTGACAGTGAAAGAGGCGTACACGAACACGCTCTTCAGCCAGCGTCTCATTCGCGTGCAGGAGCAGGCGGTCGAGCGCGCCGAGCTGAACCTTCGATCCGCGAGGGGCTTCTTCGACGTAGGCACGCGTCCCAAATCCGACGTCGCGCGCGCCGAAGTCGACGTGGCCAACGCGCGCGTCGACCTGATCCGGGCCCGGAACGCCCTGCGCACGGCGATCGTCGCACTCAACATCGCGATGGCGATCGACGTCGATTCGCCGACCCAGATCGTCGACAACCTGATCTACCAGCCGGTGACCTTGGACCGCCAGCTGCTCCGGGCCGATTCGCTGCGCCAGCGCCCCGAGTACCGGCAAGCCAAGCTGCGCGCGGCCGCGGCCGAGGCCCTGGAGCGGCAGACCTTCCGCAATTTCTTTCCGGATGTCACGGGCAGCGGCGCCTACGGTGGCGCGCAGCCTCAGTTCAACGAGTCATGGTCGGCCACCCTGTCTCTGAACTGGTCCCTCTTCGACGGAGGAAACCGGATCGCGCGTTATCAGGAAGCCAAGGCGAACGTCGAGGGCGCGAGAGCGCGGGTGAAGTCCACCGAGCTCGACATCGTGCAGAACCTCGAGCAGGCCGAGATCGCCGTCGAGGAAGCCCAGGAGCGGATCCAGGCGGCCCAGACCCTCGTGGCCTCGGCCCAGGAAAATTTCCGGCTCGCCCAGGGTCGATTCGACGCCGGCGTCGGAACGATCCTCGAGCTCACCGACGCTCAGCTGGCCCTCACCCAGGCCCAGAACACCGAGAGCCAGGCCCTGGCGGACTACCGGATCGCCCTCGCGAGGCTGGATCGTGCCGTCGGTCGCCGCTGATCCCGAGGAAACGGTTCGCCCGCGACTGCGTCTAACAAGTTGATGAAGCGGGTCGTTTCTCTCGTCGTCGTCGCCGTGGTGGTCGGCGGCGCGGTTTGGGGCTACCTCTACGCTCAGAGCCGCGGCAACGTGCCCAAGTACCGCCTGGTCCGCGTCGAGCGCGGCCCGCTCACTGCGGCGGTCTCCGCGACGGGCAATCTCAACGCCGTCATCACGGTCCAGGTCGGCAGCCAGGTGTCCGGTCAGATCAAAGAGCTCATGGTCGATTTCAATTCGATCGTGAAGAAGAACCAGGTCATCGCGCGGATCGACCCGGACATCTTCGTGGCGAAGGTCAACCAGGCGAAGGCCGATCTCGACTCAGCCCGCGCGACCGTGCTCAACCAGGAAGCCCAGATCGAGCGGGCGCGCGCCGATGTCGAGAACGCCCGGGCGGCGCTGGCCGAGTCGAAGGCCCAGACCGCGAAGGCGCAGGTCGCGGTGGTCGACGCCAAGCGCGACTTCGACCGCAAGACCGAGCTGTTCGCCAGGAGGCTCATCGCCCGGAGCGATCTCGACTCGTCCCAGGCCGGCCACGACTCCGCCATCGCCCAGGTCGAGTCGGCCAAGGCGCACGAGCAGGCGCTCGATTCCGCCATCCAGTCGGCGATCGCGCAGCTCCGCGTCGCCCAGGCCATGCTGGTGTCGGCGCGCGCGCAGGTCGATCAGAAGAACGCCGGCCTCAAGCAGGCGCAGGTCGATCTCGATCACACGACGATCCTGGCGCCGGTCGACGGCGTCGTCGTGTCGCGGCAGGTCGACGTCGGCCAGACCGTCGCGGCGAGCCTGCAGGCGCCGATCCTCTTCACGATCGCCCAGGACCTGACGAAGATGCAGGTCGAGACGAGCGTGGACGAGGCGGACATCGGCCGCCTCAAGCTCGAGGATCGGGCAAGCTTCACGGTCGACGCGTTTCCCGGCGAGACGTTCGCGGGCATCGTGACGCAGATCCGCAAGGCTCCGCAGGTGGTCCAGAACGTCGTGACCTACACGGTCATCGTGGGCGTCGAGAACCCGTCGGGACGGCTGATGCCCGGGATGACGGCCAACGTCAAGCTCGTCGTCGCTGAGAAGCCGAGCGCCCTCAAGGTGCCGAACGCGGCGCTCCGGTTCCGACCGGCCGGCGTCGACGCGCCGGCGCCCGCCGGGCCGGCATCGGGTGGCGCGGCGGGCGGTGCGGCGAGCAGTGGACCGCCCTCGGCCGAACAGATTCGCGAGCGTCTCGTCAAGGGGCTCGGCCTGACCGAGGAGCAGCAGAAGAAGCTCGAGCCGATCCTCCAGGATAGTCGCGAGCAGCTCCGCGCGCTTCAGGGCCTTGCCGACGCCGAGCGCCGGCCGAAGGCGCAGAAGATCCGCGAAGCCCAGCGCGCGCGCATCCGCGAGTTCCTCACCGACGAGCAGAAGGCGCGCTACGACGAGATGACCGCGACGGCCGGCGAGGTGCGCAGCGGCACCGCCGGACGTGTCTGGGTCCTCGGACCCGACGGCAAGCCGGCAGCGGTCACGCTCACGCTCGGGCTGAGCGACGGCGCGTCGACGGAAGTGCTCCGGGGCGACGTGCGCGAAGGCCAGGAAGTCATCGTCGGGTCCGCGGGCGCTGGCGGTCGCGGCGCCCAGCCCACGCAGGGCGCGCCGCGTCTCAGGCTCTAGCCGTGGCCGGGCCGATCGTCGTCACCCAGGGGCTGACGAAGGACTACCACCTGGGCCCGCACACCGTGCACGCGCTTCGCGGCGTGTCGGTGACGATCGACCGCGGCGAGTTCGTCGCGGTCATGGGGCCGTCGGGCTCGGGGAAATCGACCTTCATGAACCTGCTCGGCTGTCTGGACACGCCGAGCGCCGGACGGTACGAGCTCGACGGCGAGGACGTCGCCGGACTCTCCGCAGACGACCTCGCCCGGATCCGGAACACGAAGATCGGGTTCGTCTTCCAGCAGTTCAATCTGTTGCCCAGGACAACGGCGCTCGAGAACGTCGAGCTGCCCCTCCTCTACGCCGCGCTCCCGGCGCGCGAGCGCCGGGCCCGGGCCCAGCAGCGGCTCGCCGCGGTGGGCCTCGCCGACCGCGCCGGCCATCACCCGAGCCAGCTCTCGGGCGGCCAGCAGCAGCGCGTCGCGATCGCGCGGGCGCTCGTCAACGACCCGGCGATGATCCTCGCCGACGAGCCCACCGGCAACCTCGACACCCGCACCAGCGTCGAGGTGCTCGCCCTGCTGCAAGGACTCAATCGCGCTGGGCTCACGATCGTGCTCGTGACTCACGAGCCGGACATCGCGACGTACGCGAGCCGCCATCTCACCTTCCGTGACGGCCGGCTCAAGGCCGACGAGCGCGTGCCGGCGCCGGTGGACGCCGCGGCCACGCTCACGTCCCTGCCCCGCGAAGACGAGGACGCCGCGTGAACGTCTGGCAGAGCGTCCGCATCGCGGGCCGGGCCCTCCGGGTCAACAAGCTCCGGAGCGCCCTGACGATGCTCGGCATCATCATCGGCGTCAGCGCGGTGATCGCCATGGTGGGCGTGGGGTCCGGCGCTCAGGCCCGCGTCGCCGAGCAGATCCAGAGCCTCGGGTCGAATCTGATCATCGTGCTGTCCGGCAGCACGAACAGCGCTGGCGTGCGGCTGGGCATGGGGAGCCAGCTCACGATCTCGGAGGACGACGCCATGGCGATCGCCCGCGAGGTTGCGAGCGTGCAGGCGGCGGCGCCCTCGGTGCGCGGCAACGCGCAGGTCGTCTACGGCAACCTCAACTGGGCCACGCAGATCCAGGGCGTCACGCCGCCGTACTTCGAGGCGCGCGACTGGCCCGTCGACGAAGGACGGCCGGTGTTCCAGGAGGACGTGGACGGAGCCACCAAGGTCGCCCTTCTCGGCCAGACCACCGCCTTCAACCTCTTCGGCGAGTCGGACCCCCTCGGGCAGATCATCCGGATCAAGAAGGTTCCGTTCACGGTGATCGGCGTTCTGTCGCGCAAGGGACAGAACTCCTGGGGACAGGATCAGGACGACCTCATTCTCGTCCCGCTGTCGACCGCGAAGAAGAAAGTCCTCGGCGTCAGCCAGGCCAACGCGCGCGCGGTCGGCTCGATCTCCGTCAAGGTCCGCCCCGGCGAGGACATGACCGAGGCCGAGGACCAGATCCGCGGGCTCCTTCGCCAGCGCCATCGCCTCCAGCCGTTCCAGGACGACGACTTCTGGCTGCGGAATCTCTCCGAGATCCTCCAGACCCAGGAGGAATCGTCGCGCGTGATGACCTATCTGCTGGCGGCGATCGCGTCGGTGTCCTTGCTCGTGGGCGGCATCGGCATCATGAACATCATGCTGGTGTCGGTCACCGAGCGCACACGCGAGATCGGTCTGCGCATGGCGGTCGGCGCCCGCCGGCGCCACATCCTGCTCCAGTTCCTGATCGAGGCCATCACGCTCTCGCTGATCGGCGGCATCGTCGGCATCGCGCTCGGCGTCGCCGGCTCCGAGGCGATCAGCTACTTCGCCGAGTGGCGCACCCTGGTCGCCCCCGAATCGATCCTGATCGCGTTCGGCTTCGCCGCGGCGATCGGGATCTTCTTCGGCTTCTACCCGGCGCGCAAAGCCTCGCGCCTCGACCCGATCGAAGCGCTGCGCTACGAATAGTCGCCGTAGAATGGGGCGCCGCGCGCGCCTCCTGCTATTTTGGAGGAGCGATGGCCCGTGCGCGCCGGCGCCGCCGGAAGACGAAGACCCGATCGGCCTCCAGAATCGTCCGTCGCGTCCCGGCCGGCGAGGCCCCGGCCAAGCGACGGCCTGCGGCGCGCCCCACTCGTACGCACGCCTCGGCCGCCGGGGCCGCGCGCACGACGCGTCGAATCCCCTTCGCGATCCCCCGGCCTTCGCGCGCCGAGACCCTTCTACTGACCCTCGCGAAAGATCTGGCCGATGTGCCGCTGGACCGTGCTCTTCGGCGAATCGCCGATGCGTTCATGCCGGGCTCCGAGCTGCCCCGCGAGGTGTTCAACGCCTGGATCAAGACCCGGCAGGAGAAGACGGCGTTGCTGGCCCTGAGCTGGGCGCGCGAGCAGGTCCGGCTGAGCCTCGAGGAGACGCTCGTTCGCTCGTCGAGAGGACGCCCGCCGCTCGGAGTGGCGCCGGCCACCCTGGCGTGGCTCCTCCTCGCCGCCTGCGAGGCGATGGCCTACGAGCCGCCGTCCGCGGTCGCCGACCGTCTCCGCACCGTGCTCGAGCTCAGCGGTCACGCCGCGTCGAGCGGCTGAACGTCTCGAGCAGCAGCAGCGCCGCGCCGGCGAGCAAGGTGAGGCCGTTGAGCTGGACGGACGTGCGATGCGCGAGCGCGAACGCGCGGTCGTCGCGCACCTGCCGCGCCGATTCGGCGCGCGGCAGGATCACGATCGAGGCCCACAGCAAGAGGCAGAGCATCAGCCCGCAGAGCCCGACGCCGGCGAGCGCGCGGCCGCGCGGCCTCCGACCCGACACGGCCTGGACCGCCGAGGCGGTCGCCGCGATCGCGCAGAGGACCACGCCCCAGTCGTAGTAACGCGGCAGCACCGCGGCGACCAGCTGACCGGCGACGGTGCGGTCGATCACGCGGAAGGCGAGCGGCGCGACCGCGAACGAGAAGAACGCGCTGATCGCGAGCCAGCCGGCGATGCAGACGAGGGCGAGTGTTCGCAGGATATCCATCGGGCCTCCCCTACCGTCGTCCAGCGGCTCGATCCAGCTGGGCGAGCGCGACAGCCGCCTCGACGGCGATCTCGGCCTGCTCGAGGTTCTGGATGAGCGTCAGCTCCGCGACCCTGACCTGAGCGCTCGCGGCGCCCAGGTTCGCCTTCGCTTCCTCGCGTTGCGGCTACTCGGGAGCGAGCACGCGCTCGGCGAAGAGCTCCATCATGCCGGTGGCGGGGAAATCGGCGAACCCGAGCATCAGGTCGGTGACGCCGGCCGCCGCGTACTCCGCGATGCGCGCTCGCACGGCGTCGACGGTGCCGATCAGCGCCGTGGCGAGCAGCGCGTCGTCCGCCTCGATCCCGCGCGCCGCGCAGAACCGCCGGAGCGACTCGTCCGCCTCGGCATCGGTGAGTCCGAGGATGACGTCGAGCTCGACCGAGCGGCGGTAGTCCCACCACGGGCGTCCCACCTCCTCGAGCAGGGTCCGGAGCCGGCTCCAGCGCGCGCCGAACGACGACGGCGTCAGGTACGAGGCCTCCCACCCCGACGCGCGGCGGGCGGCGACGCCGAGCGCCCCTGGCCCCATCGCGGCGAGCCAGACCGGAGGTCCCGGCTTCTGAATCGGCGGCGGCTCGAGCCGGGCGCCGCGGAGCGTATAGAACCGGCCGTCGTAGTCGACGGCCTCGCCGGTCCACAGCCGCTCGAGGATCTCGATCGTCTCGGCGACGAGCGCGACACGCGTCGGCGCGTCGGGATAGGGGATCGCGTGGCTCCGCCACGCGGCCGCCGTCGTCGAGTCCTCGGCGCCCACGGCGAGCCGCAGATCGAGCCGGCCGCCGGAGAGATGATCGACGGTGACCGCGCGCTTGGCGAGCCATGACGGATGATGAGACGACGGGTCGAAGCAGTACGTTACGGCCGGGCCGAGGCGGGCGCGCCGCGTGAGGCCGGCGAGCGCGCCGAGCATCGTCCAGCCGTCGTGGGTCCAGCCCCAGAGGCCGTCCCCGTAAGTGATGCGCGCGTACCCGAGATCGTCGGCGGCTCGCCAGGAGCGTCGGAGCGCGACGACGTCGGTCCCCCACGTCTGCACGCCGAACGAGATCACGAACCGGAGGATCGCCGACGCCTCCGGGGGAGTCAAGATTGACGCGCCGCGCCCCCGACGGTAGAGTGCGCGGCGATGCGCGTCCGCTCGCTGGTCGTCGTTGCCGTCGTTCTCGCGGCCGTCGCCGGGGCGCGGGCCCAGACCCCCGTCGAGGCGGCGCGCGCCCTGGTGGCCCGGTATCACGAGGACCTCGCGGGGCTCGACCGCGCGCGCGATCTTCTCCAGGCGGCGCTCGCCACGGATCGGAAGGTCGACACGATGGTCATGCTCTCGTACGTCCAGTTCCTCGTCGGCGACGTTCGGGCCACCACCGCCGAGGAGAAGCTCGCCGCCTACGACCGCGGCCGCGAGATCGGCCGGCGCGCGGTCGAGCTCGCGCCGAAGAGCCACGACGCGCACCTCTGGTACGCAATCAACACGGCGCGCTGGGGCGAGACCAAGGGCGTGCTCCGGTCGCTGTTCCTCCTGCCCACGATTCGCGAAGAGCTCGACACGTTGCTCGCGCTCGATCCGCGCTCGGTCCGCGCCCACATCCTGGCCGGCAACGTGCTCCTGGAGGTGCCGGGATTCGCGGGCGGCGATCGCGCGAAGGCCGAGGAGCACTTCAAAAAGGCGCTCGCGATCGATCCGCGCTTCACCAATGCCCGGGTCGACCTCGCGCGCGTCTACATCGCCGACGCGCGCTATGCCGAGGCTCGTCGCGAGCTGCAGCGAGTCGTCAACGAAACCAGTCCGTCGGTCGTCGCCGACTGGACCGTGAAGGACGCGCCACGCGCCAGAAAGCTTCTCGAGTCCATCAAGGACCGCACGTAGCGATCGGCGTCGTGATCCGCCGGCTCCAGCGGAATGCGCCGCGCTGGAACCCGACCGCGCTGGCGGTGCTCGCGGAGCGCGACCGCGACCCGTTCCGCGTCCTCGTGGCCTGCATCCTCTCGCTGCGCACCCAGGACACGACGACCGGGCCGGCGTCGGACCGCCTGTTCGCCGTGGCCGCGACTCCGGAGGCCATGCTGAAGCTGACGCCGCGGCGAATCGCGCGCCTGATCTATCCCGTCGGCTTCTACCGCACGAAGGCGCGGGTCATCCTCGGCATCTGCCGGGATCTCCTCGAGCGCTTTGGTGGCCGCGTGCCGGACACGATCGACGAGCTCCTCACCCTCAACGGCGTGGGGCGGAAGACGGCTAACCTCGTCGTGACGATGGGCTACGGCAAGCCTGGAATCTGCGTCGACACGCACGTGCACCGGATCTCGAATCGGCTCGGCTACGTGAAGACCCGGAGCCCCGAAGAGACCGAGATGGCGCTCCGCGGAAAGCTCCCCCGGCGCTACTGGATCGGCTACAACGACCTCCTCGTCTCCTTCGGCCAGAACATCTGCGTCCCGATCTCCCCCCGCTGCTCCCTCTGCCCCGTCACGACCCTCTGCCCCCGAATCGGCGTCACCACCACCCGCTGAAGAAGCACGACGACGCGCGACTGGGCAACGCGAGCTCAAGCGCCGCCTGACCGAAGCGAGGTCAACCAGCTCCGAAAGCGCGGCGGGAGAAGACGCAGATATTCGACATCCGTCGACGCGTCCGAGGCTTGCGGCTACCGAGCCCGGCCGCCAGCGCGGGGCGGACGGGGAGGGGGACAGGCGAAGTGGGACCCCCTCGTCCCGCCCGCAGCGCGAAGCGCTGCGAATCGGGCGAGCGGGTGACGCAGCCTGTCCCCCTCCCCGTCCGCCCCACGCTAGCGACCGAGCCGACGCCGCAGCCGACGAAGCACGGCAAGGTTCCGGAGATCAGCAGCAGGCTCCGGCTCCTTAGGAGTCTCCAACACCTTGGGCACGCGAGCGAAGCGACGGTCGTTGAGCAGAAGTCGGAACGGAACAAGCCCGAGAAGCCCGCGGCCGATGTTCTCGTGACGGTCGAGACCCGAGCCGAGCGGAGCCTTTGCGTCGTTCAGGTGAAACGCGAGCACCCGGCAGCGCCCCACGGTTGCCTCGCACTCCGCCATCGCGCGACGGTAGCCGGCCCCGGTGCGGAGATCGTAGCCGGCGGCGAACAGATGGCACGTGTCCAGGCAAACGCCGATCCGCTCGGGCCGGGCGGCGCGCTCGAGCAAGGTGGCCAGCTCGCCGAATGTCCGGCCGATCGTGTTCCCGGCGCCGGCCGTGTTCTCGAGCGCTATCTTGACCCGATAGCCCGCGGTCCGTGCGAGCGACTCGTCGAGCGCGGCCGTGACCCGGCCGATCCCCGCCTCGAGTCCGGCGCCCATGTGCGAGCCGGGATGGATGACCACGCATGAGAGGCCGAGTGCCTCGGCGCGCTCGAGCTCGTCCGTGAACGCGGCCACCGCCTGCGACCACAGAGCGGGGTCGGGATTGCCCAGATTGATGAGGTAGCTCGAGTGCGCGAAGACGTGCCGGATGGCGGTCGCCCGGCGAGCGGCGCCGAACGCGCGGACCTCGTCCGCCACGAGGGGCTTCGCCGCCCACTGCCGCTGGTTTTTCAGGAAGATCTGGACCGCGCCGCAGCCGACTTCGCGGCCGCGTTCGAGGGCGAGATGCAGGCCACCCGCGATCGACATGTGCGCGCCGATCTCGTCGCGACGGGGAGTCATGGCGGCCACGATAGCACTCTGTTATCCTGCGCCAATGAAACCCTTCACGATCCCCTCGGCGTACACGACGACGTTTACCCTCGAGTACGGGGTCTCCGAAGCCGAGATGCGGCGGCTCTACGAAAACGCCAAACGAGACCAGTGGAACGCCTCACGGGACATCCCGTGGACGGACGCGTTCCCGTCCGACGGGCGCGTGATCGCGGACGAGCTGATCGACATCTACGGGAGCCCGCTCTGGGAGAGTCTCCCGGAAGCCGACAAGGTCGCGCTGAACCGCCGCATCGCCGCCTGGCGACTGTCGGTGCTGATGCACGGAGAGCAGGGCGCGCTGCTGGCCTGCAGCCAGATGGTGGACATCGTGCAGGGCGCGGACCAGAAGTTCTTCCAGGCCACTCAGGTGCTGGACGAGGCGCGCCACAACGAGGTCCTCAGCCGCTACCTCGCCGACCGCCTCGACGGCCTCACCTATCCGATGCCGGTGAACGAGAAGGACCTCTTCGACTCGATCCTTTCGGAGAGCCGCTGGTACCTCAAGACGATCGCGCTGCAGCTCGTGGCGGAGACCTTCGCAGTCGCCCTGTTCAAGATGATGAGCGAGAGCGCACGCGATCCGGTCCTCGGCACCATCTGCAAGCGCATCCTCCAGGACGAGTCGCGCCACATGGGATTCGGGATGCTGGCGCTGCCCCGCGTCGTGAACGAGGCGTCGGAGGCCGAGCGGCGAGAGCTCGAGGACTACACCTGCTTCGCGCTCGAGAAGACCTTGATGGGATTTTTTCCGCTCGAGGCCTATCAGGACGTCGGCTTCAGCGGACAGCAGATCGACGAGGTCAAGCGCTATCGGCGCGAGACGGCCGCGGCCAACGACTACGCACCGTTCCGCAAGTACTTCAAGAAGGACATGCACGGCGCGATGGTGACGAACCTCGCCCGGCTGGGCCTTCTGACCGATCGCGTGCGGCCGCGCCTCGAGAAGCTCGGCGTCAGCCTGCCGGCGTCGAGCTGACCGGCGCGACCAGCTCGCCGAGCCGCCGGGTCCGATAGCGCCACATCGCCGCGATCTGCCGGCGCACGAGCAGCGCGTGCGCGGCCCGTCCGAGCGGCCCGAGCGGCAGCCGATACGTGATCCGGTCCTCCACCCAGGTCCCGCCGCGCTCCTCGAGAAAGCGGTGGCGGTGCTCCCAGCGCGCGTACGGACCCCGCACCTGAACGTCGACGAATCGATAGGGCGGATCCCACTCGCGGATGAACGCGCGCCAGCGGAGCGGGACGCCGAGCCAGGACATCCGGAGGTCGAGCACCGCGCCCGTCGAGAGCGCGCGCGGTCCGGCGACCACCTCGAGACGGAACGACGGCGGCGTGACGAGCGTCAGGTGCTCGGCCGCGGCGAAGAACGCGAAGACGTCGGTGCGCGCCCTGGCGAGCCACACGCGCGACTCGAGGATGTAGTCGGCCATGACGCGCGCGCTATCATAGGCAGGTGCCCGGAGCGAGTCAAACACGCGCCTACGCGACGCTCCTTCTGAGCGTGGCGCTCTGGGGCAGTTTTCCCGCCACCGCCAAGCTCGCGCTCGTCGACTTCTCGCCGTTCTTCCTCGCCGCAGTCCGCTGCACGGCCGCCTCGTGCTTTCTCCTCGTGCTGCTGGCGCGCTCGTCGAGCGACACGATCCGAGGGCTCGGACCGGGCGCCGCCGGGGTGTTTCTCGTGCTCGGCGCGGCCGGCATCTGGGGCTCGATGCAGTTCACCTATCTCGCGATCTACAACACGACCGCGGGGAACGCGGTGATCCTCCAGGCGGCCACACCGGTGATCGTCGTGCTGATCGCGCGCTTCTACCTGGGCGAGCGGCTGCTCCGCGTCCAATGGCTCGGCGTCGCCGCCTCGGTGCTCGGCGTGCTCCTGGTCATCACCCGCGGGCCCTTCGCCGTGCTCGAGCCGGCGGAGCTGCACTCGGGCGATTTCATCACCTTGCTCTCGCTCGGGAGCTGGGCCGTCTACACCGTCTACGGCAAGCGTGTGCTCGCCTCGTACTCTCCGCTGCTCGCGACGACGGCCGCGTACGTCCTGGGCACGATGCTGGTCCTGCCGACCGCGGCGATCACCGCGCCGCTCTTCCCCGCCCCGCGCCTGGCGTCGCTCACGGCGTGGGCGGTCGTCTTCTATCAGGGTATTCTGGGCGCCGTCGCGCACATCTGGTGGTACGAGGCGGTGCTGGTGGTGGGGCCGAGTCAGGCCGCCATCTTCACGAACCTCCAGCCGATCATCGGCATCGTGCTGGCCCCGCTCTTACTCGGCGAGCGCATCGGCATCTGGCACGTCGTTGGCACGCTCTTCGTGCTCGCGGGCGTCGGCCTCGCGACGCGTGTGTACGCGACCCAACCACTCGACGAGCCCGACCCAGCCGCCGAAACAAAACCAGCCCGCGAGGCAAGATCGAGCCACGACGCACGGCCTGCCGATAACGAGAACCCGACCTAGGAGCGAGGCAGAGAGCCGGACGGGACGCTGAGAGATTCGAACACCGCGATGGGGAGCACCGAATGGGAGCCGGGGCGGGCGGGGGACCCGATCAGCGAAGTGGGACCCCCTCGTCCCGCCGCAGCTCGAAGAGCTGCGATCCGGGCGAGTGGGTGACGGAGCCGATCGGGTCCCCCGCCCGCCCCGGCTCCCGTTCGGTGCGTTTCTACGGCGAGAGCTTCTTGATCTCCGAGAGGATCTTGTCGGGCTCCGGCAACTCCCCTTTGCCATACCGCTCGACGAATCGGACCTTTCCTTCCTTGTCCACGATGAACGTCGCGCGCACGTTGGCGTTCCAGTCGGGCCAGTAGACGCCGTAGTCCTTGGACACGGTACGGTGGATGTCCGAGAGCAGCGGGTAGTGGCTGATGCCGACCGATCGAGCCCAGTTGTCGTGGCTGAAGGGGCTATCCGTGCTGATACCCAGCACCTGGGTATTGGCCGCCTGAAAGTCGCTGATGCGCTTGTCGAAGGCAGGCATGCACGTGCTTCAGCCCGGCGTCCAGTCGAGCGGGTAGAACAGGATCACCACGTTCTTGCCGCGGAACTCCGCGAGGCCGACCTCCTTGAGGCCGATCGTCCTGAGCGTGAAGTCGGGCGCTGTGTCGCCGACGTTGAGCACCTTGTTGTCGCTCAATCCGAGAACCCCCCTTTCGCGAACTTCCGCGGTGTGCGGTCGTCCATCTTAACACGCGGCACCGGCACTCGCGCCGGGGGCTTGCGCGTGGCGGCCCACGCGCGGTTTCGTCGGCTCTCCAGCGGCGTCACGTCGAGGCCCAGATGGGACGCGGCGGTCGCGACCCGATTCGTTTCCCAGAGACGCGCGAATCGCTCGGCGAATCCGGCGTCGCGGAGCGCGTGGTGATCCATGATGACCTTGCAGCCCGTGGCGTCCATGACGCGGACGAGCTGGTCGATCGCGCGCTCGATCGCGTCGCGGCCGACGTCGCGCTCGAGGTACGACACCGGTCCGGACACGTAGAGGAGCGTCGGCCGCTGCTGGATGAGGTAGGCGGCGGCGACCGTGGAGGCCGGCCCCTGGAGGTCCGAGGCGAACACGAACCGCTCACGCTCGGCCAGATCGACGATCGTCAAGGCCACGATCGAGCCGAAGGGCGTTCCGTCGACGCCGTGCGGCAGCGGAGACGACACGACGAGCTCCAGATCCGCCTCGCGGCGCCTGGCGCCGTCCGCCCTCTCGACGCGCGCCTGGCCGTCCAGCGCCTTCCAGAGCGCTTCGCCTCGTTGCGCCTGCTTGCCGCTGATCATCCGCCGGGGATCCTTGGCGAGCACGATCCGGCCCGCGTACGACGCGGGATCCGACCGGAAGTGGTCCTCGTGGTAGTGACTCACGAAGACGAAGCTCGAGCGTGCCGCGTAGGCCGAGATGCGATCGTTCGCCCGGCGCAGAGCTTCCCACTCGTCTTCGGTCGGGGGCAACCCGAAGCGCGCGGGCGCCAGGGTCGCGCCGGGGTCGATGAGGATGCCTGTGCGCCCGACTTCGACGTACGTCGCCATCGACCGCACCCCGAGAGACTCGGCGGCCAGCGGAATGACCT
Source organism: Candidatus Rokuibacteriota bacterium (assembly GCA_003220495.1). Lineage (GTDB taxonomy): Bacteria > Methylomirabilota > Methylomirabilia > Rokubacteriales > CSP1-6 > AR31. The sequence continues at coordinate 94,865 of QHSP01000023.1, forward strand.
TCATGGCTTACCGGCTCTCGCTAGATGCAGCGGCCGCCGTCGACTTCGACGCACGTGCCCGTGATCATCGCCGCGTCGTCGGAGGCGAGAAACACGGCGGTGCGCGCCAGGTCCTCCGGCTGGTTGAGTCGGCCGAGCGGGACCGTGGCGACGTAGCGGGCGCGGCCTTCGTCGTCCACCACGCGCTTGCCCATGAACGCGGGAAGCATCGGTGTCTCGGTGGCGACCGGCGCGATCGAGACCACCCGGACGCCATGGCTCGCCGCCTCGAGCGCCAGGCTCTTGGTCAAGGTGACGACGGCTCCCTTCGAGGCCGCGTACGCCTGCACGCCGGGTCGGGGTCTGATGGCCGCGGTCGACGCCGTGATCAGGAATACTCCGCGCCGCTGCTTCTTCATCGGCGGCATCGCGTACTTCGCGCCCAGCCAGACGCCCTTCACGTTGACCGCCATGATCCGATCGAAGAGCGCCTCGTCCACGTCCTCGACGTTCTCGGGCGACTGCGGAACGCCCGCGTTGGCGAAGAAGACGTCGAGCCGGCCCCACCCGGTGAGCGCCTTCTCGACGATCATCTGGTTGTCAGCGGCTCGGGTGACGTCGGCCCGCACCGCGAGGGCCTGACCGCCGGCCTTCTCGATCTGCTCGACCGTGGATTTCGCGCTCGCCTCGTTCAGGTCGACCACGACCACGCGAGCCCCTTCCTTCGCCATCGCCAGCGCGGAGGCCGCGCCGATACCCGAGCCCGCACCGGTGATCACCGCGACCCTTCCGTCGAGTCTCATGCTCCAGCCTCCAAGCGTCTGTCGTTACGAGCGTAGTTCGACCAGCGCGTCGGCGTCGAAGCCCCGACGGCGGGGGGCGCGCGCCACTGCGCGGCGCCCAGCGGCGCCACCGTCCCATCGGAAGCGGCGCAGGATGACTCGGCCGCGCCGGAACAGGACGCCTTCCTGCTCGAGTCGGATCCGCTGCGTCACCATGCCCGTCATCCGCGCGCGACGGCTGATGCCGCCCTGCGCATTGACGACGCGGTGCCAGGGAACGCCGTCGGCCTTGCTCATGACCCGCCCCACCGCGCGCGCCGAGCGCGGCTTCCCGGCAAGCGCCGCCAGCTGGCCGTAGGTCGCGACGCGGCCGCGCGGGATCCGCGCGACGAGCGCGAGCACGGCCGCATCGAATTTCACGCCGACGCCGCGCCGGTCTGCAGCTCGTAGAGCCTCGCGTAGAGGCCGCCGTGCCGCAGGAGCTCGGCGTGAGTGCCGTCCTCGTGGACGCGTCCGCGGTGCAAGACTAAGATTCGATCGGCGGCGTGCACCGTCGAGAGTCGATGCGCGATCGTGATACTCGTACGCCCCGCGAGAAGTCCAGTCATCGCCTGCCGGATGAGCGCTTCGGATTCGGGATCGACGCTCGACATCGCTTCGTCCAGGACGAGAACGGCCGGATTGTACACGAGGGCTCGGGCGATGGCCAGCAGCTGGCGCTGTCCGTGCGAGACGTTCGCGCCGCGCTCGCCCAGCAGCTCGCCGAGCCCGCGCGGCAGCTCGGTGACGAAGCCCGCGCGCGACGTCTCGATCGCCCGCGCGAGGTCCGCCGGGGACACGGCCCCGTCGGCGCCCAGCCGCAGATTCTCCTCGATGGTGCCCGCGAACAGCACGCTGTCCTGGAAGATGATGCCGACGTGGCGACGCAGGCCCGCCAGATCCCACTCGCGAACATCGACGCCGTCCACCAGGACCCGCCCCTGCCGGACGTCGTAGGATCGGTTCAGCAAGCGGGCGCAGGTGGTCTTGCCTTCACCGGTCGCGCCGACGATCGCGACACGCTCCCCGGGCGCCACGCTGAACGAGCAGTCGCGCAGCACCCAGTCGTCTCCGTCGTACGCGAACCACACCGAGTCCAGCTCGACCGCCGGAGCGCCCGTCCGCGCGGGTCGCGGACGCGGCGCCGCGGGCGACACGATCGCCGGCGCGCGGTCCAGGAGGCCGAAGATCCGCTCGGAAGACGCCATCGCCCATTGCATCACGGTGTACTTCGCGCCGAGATCGCGGATAGGCAGGAAGAAGCGGTTGGTGTACTGGATGAACGCGACCAGGGCGCCGAAGGTCAGGGACTCGGCGATGATCCGGCCGCTGCCGTACCAGATCAGGAGCGCGAGCGCGACCGACCCGAGGGCCTCGACGACCGCGTAGAGCGACGCTTCCCACCGCGTCGAGCGGAAGAGCGCTCGCCGATACTCGGTGTTGAGCCCGCGGAACCGCTCGCGCTCGTCGCGCTCGCGCACGAAGAGCTGCACGACCGTCATGCCCTGGAGCGATTCCTGGAGAAACCCGTTGAGGCGCGCCAGGCGCCGGCGCACCTCGCGGTAGGCGTCGCGGGCGTTCAGCCGGAAGTACGTGGCCACGACCAACAAGATCGGCATCAAGGAGAACGTCACCAGCGCCAGGCGCCAGTCGATCCAGAGCATCACGATCACGACGCCGGTGAGCGTGACGAGGTCGGCCACGACGGCGAAGAGGCCGCTCGTGAACGCCTCGCTGACCGCCTCCACGTCATGGAGCACGCGCGTCATCAGTCGTCCCACCGGATTGTGGTCGAAGAAGCGCGCCTCCAGCCGCAGGAGGTGATCGAAGATCGTCTCGCGCAGATCGTGGATCACGCGCTGGCCGGTGAGCTGCATCAGGTAGGCCTCGACGGTTCGAAGCGCGTAGAGGACGGCGAGCACGGCGATGTACAGCCCGGCGACCCACGTCAGACCGACCCAGTCCGATCGCAAGATGTGCTCGTCGATCGCGACCTTCAGGAGCCACGGCTGGGCGAGCTCGACGACCGCGACCAGCGGGAAGAGGAGCAGCGACCCGGTGATGAGCCCGCGATGCGGTCGCGCGGCCTCCATGAGCCGGGCGGCCAGCCGCCGGTCGAACGCGCGGCCGAGCTGCTCCTCGGCTTCGGGGTCGTAGAGCGAATCAGGCACGCGCGATCTCCTCCTCTAGCTGCTGGATGCGCCAGAGGCGCGCGTAAACGCCGGCCCGGCCCAGGAGCTCCTCGTGGCGGCCGCTCTCGATCACGCGTCCGGCCTCGAGGACGACGATGCGGCCGGCCGTGCACGCGGCGCGGAGCCGGTGCGTCATCAGCAGCACCGTGCGCCCGGAGAGAGCGCGCCGGAGATTCGCGAGAATCTCCTCCTCCTTCGCCGCGTCGACGGAGGCAAAGGCGTCGTCGAGCACGAGCACCGGCGCCTCGCCGGCCAGCGCCCGCGCCAGGGTCACCCGCTGGCGCTGGCCGCCCGAGAGCGTCAAGCCGCGCTCGCCGACGACCGCGTCGAATCCCGCGGCGAACTGCTCGACTTCGTCGGCGACTCCGGCGGCCACGGCGGCCGTGTGGAGCTCATCGCGCCCCACCCCCTCGCGGCCGAGGGTGATGTTGTCGGCAATGGAACGCGAGAAGAGGAAGCCCTCCTGCGGCACGTAGCCGATCCCGGCCCGCAGGGTGTCGAGCGACAGCTCCCTCACGTCGCGTCCACCGAGGAACACCGTCCCGGGCGGTGGCTCCCAGAGCCGCGCCAGCAGGAGCCCGAGCGTCGACTTGCCGCTTCCGGTCGCGCCGACCACGGCCACCGTCTCGCCGGGCGCCACCTCGAAGCTCACGTCGCGGAGCGCCGGCTGGCGGTCGGCGTACGCGAACGTGAGGTGCGAGAACCGGATGCCGGGCGTGGTTGTCGTCGCGGGGTTGGTTGTCGCGGGGTTGGTTGTAGCGGGGTCCGTGAGGCCGGATTGGACCGAGGGTGGCCTGAGAAGGGCGCGAGCCGGCTCCGGTATGCCCGCTCTTCCGCTGGTGTTGGATTCTTCGACGATTTCGAGGATGCGTGCCATCGAGGTCAGGCCGCGGCGCACCGTCGAGAGGGTCCAGCCGAGGGCCAGGGTGGGCCACGTGAGATAGGCCAGATAGCCGTTGAACGCCACCAGCGCGCCGAGGGTCAGCCGGCCGTCGACCACGGCTCGGCCTCCCGCCCAGAGCACGATCAAGGTCCCGATCCCGGCGATCAGTCCCATCAGCGGCGAGAATCCCGCCTCGGTCCGCGCGAGGGCCAGACTCAGCCGCAGATACTCGCCGTTGGCGCGACCGAAGTCGGCGCGGGCGCGCGGCTCGAGCGTGTAGGCGCGGACCACGGCCATGCCGGCCACGTATTCTTGAACGCGCTCCGTGAGGACACTGAGCTGGTTCTGGGCCGCCTCGGTCCGCTCGTTGACCCTGAGGTTGAAGCGCCGGGCCAGGACGATCAGGATCGGAGAGGGCGCCAGCGACCAGAGGGTCAGCCACGGATCGACGGCGAGCATCGCGGCCAGCACGCCGACGAAGGCGAACGTCGTCGACACCAGGCTGATCGTGCCGAAGCCGAGGAGCGACCGCACCGCGGTGATGTCGCTCGTGGAGCGCGCCATCAGGTCGCCCGTCGAATGCGTCGCATAGAAGCGCGGGGGGAAGCTCTGCAGGGCCGCGAACAGATCCGTGCGGATCTCCGACTCGATGCGCTGGCAGCCGCCCGTGATCGCGAAGCGCGAGCCCAGCCGCGCCAGGCCGTTGACGACGGCGGAGAGTGCGATCAGCGCGACGAAGTATCCCACCGGCGCCGAGGCCGCGTCGGCCTGGAGGCCGTCGATCGCGCGCTTCACCGTCCAGGGGATCGTGAGCGAGGCGTAGGTGCCCACGCCCAGGCACGCGATGCCGAATCCGTAGCGCGCTCGATAGCGCCAGACGTAGCGCCAGGCCGCGCGAGCGGGCGAGCTGCGCGCTGCAGGCGGTCGCGGGGCTGGGGCCCCGCCGGCCGAGGCGCGACCATGGATCGAAGTCAGCCGCGCCTCCCCGCCGCGTGCGGCGCGAGGGCCCCGTAGACGGCGAAGATCGTGGGAGTCGGCACGCCGAGACGCTCGCCCAGACGCGCCGCGTGCCCGTGCAGCGCCTCGAGCTCGAGCCGTCGTCCCTGGAGCAGGTCCTGAGCGAGCGAGGCCCGGTTGCCGGGGGGAATGGTCTCGGCGAACTTCATGATCTGCTCGACGGCGTCGTTCGCGAGGTCGACGCCGGCGGCGCGCGCCAAGGCCGCGACTTCCTCGACGATCGTGCGGAACAATCGCCAGGTGGCCGGCGTGTCGCGAATGACCCCGAGCGTCTCGCGCGTCACGGCGGTCGTTCCGCCGACCGCGCAGATCAGGAGGTACTTCTCCCACAGCGCCCGGCGGATCGTCTTGGACAGCTCGACCGGAATCTCCGCGTGCGCGAACGCGTCGCGCAGCCGCTCGCCCCGCTCGCTGACCCGTCCGTCCAGCTCGCCGAAGATGATGCGGCCCGCGGCCTGATGCCGGATCACCCCGGGCGATTCGATCGTCGCGAACACCTGCGCGACGCCGCCCATCGCGCGCCCGGCGCCGAGCGTCGCGTCGATCCTGTCCTCGTTGTCCACGCCGTTCTGGAGCGAGAGCACGGCGGTGTCGGGCCCGAGGATCGACCAGAGGCGCGCCGCCGCATCGTCGGTGTCGAACGACTTGACGCAGAAGAGCACGGCGTCCGCCCGGTCGACGCCTTCGAGGCGCTCGACGACCGCGGTGCGCACCACGGTGTCGCCCTCGATCGCCGACCGGATCGCGAGGCCCGAGCGTTTGAGCGCCTCGAGATGGGCGCCGCGCGCGACCAGGGTCACCCGCTCGCCGGCGCGCTGGAGCTTCGCGCCGAAATACCCGCCGACACCGCCGGACCCCATCACCACGATGTGCACGACACGTATGATACATTGCGCGGCAGCATGGCATCGCTCGAACGACGCGTGGCGATCGACGCCGCGCGGGCCGCCGGGCAGCTCTTGAAAAATGAGCTGCCCGGATCGCGCCGCATCGCCTACAAGGGTAGCCCGACGAACCTCGTGACCGAGATGGATGCTCGCGTCGAGGAGCTGATCGTCGGGCGCCTGGCGGCGTCGTTTCCCGACGACGCCGTCCTCGGCGAGGAGCGCGGCGCCTCGACGGGGCGGTCCGGGCGGCGCTGGATCATCGATCCGCTAGACGGCACGACGAACTACGCCCACGGGTTTCCGGCCTTCGGCGTGTCGATCGGACTGGAGTCCGCCGGCCGCGTCGAGCTCGGCGTGGTCTACGATCCGAATCTCGACGAGATGTTCGTGGCCGAGCGAGGGCGCGGGACCACGGTGAACGAGCGCCCCCTCGCGGTGTCGTCGACGCCGACGCTCGACGAGAGCCTGCTGGCGACGGGATTCCCGTACAACATCCGCGAGGCGCGGGACAACAACTTGAAGGAGTACGCCGCGTTCAGCGTGCGCGTTCGCGCGGTGCGGCGGCTGGGCTCGGCGGTCCTCTATCTCGCGTGGCTGGCCTGCGGGCGGCTCGACGGCTACTGGGAGCTTCGACTGGGCCCGTGGGACGTCGCGGCGGGCAGCCTGCTCGTCGAGGAGGCGGGCGGCCAGATCACCGACCTGACGGGCGGCGCCCTGAACCTCGATTCACCCTCCCTCGTCGCGAGCAACGGCCGGATCCACGCCGCGATCCTCGACGTGCTCAGGGAGGTCCGGGGAGGAACACCGTGACGCTCTCCGCTGCCAGGCGTCTCGCACGCTTCGTCGTGGCGCTCGAGCCGACGGGCTTGCCGGCGCCCGTCGTCGAGAAAGCCGGTCTCCTGGCGCTCGATACCCTGGGATGCAGTCTGGCGGCGGCCCGCTATGACTTCGGCCGCGCCGCGCGCGCGACGGCCGAGCGGCTCGGCGGAAAACCGGAGAGCACCGTCGTCGGCGGCGCGGTTAGGGTCGCGGCCGCCAACGCCGTGCTGGCGAACGCGACCCTCGCGCATGGGCTCGATTTCGACGATACGCGCGAGGACGCGATCGTCCACACCGGCTCGGTCGCGGTCCCCACGAGTCTCGCCGTCGGCGAGGCGACGGGCGCTTCGGGGCGCGCCACGCTCACCGCGATCGTCGCCGCGGTCGAGGTGATGTGTCGTGTCGGGCTCGCCGTCCCCGGCAAGTTCCACGCGCGGCACTACCATCCGACCGCTCTTGCCGGCACGTTCGCCGGCGCCGCGGCGGCGGGAAAGCTCTACCGGCTCACGGAGGACGAGCTGGTGCGCGCCTTCGGGATCTGCGGGAGCCAGGCCGCCGGGATCATCGAGTACCTGGCCGATGGCTCGTGGACCAAGCGCCTCCACCCGGGCTGGGCGGCCCATGCCGGCGTCGTCGCCGCGCTGCTCGCCCAGTCCGGCTTCACCGGGCCGGAGACGGTCTTCGAGGGCGAGCACGGCTTCTATCGCGCGTTCGCGGGCGACGTTCAGTTCGAGCGTCTCGAGGAATTGCTCGCGAGCCTCGGTCGCGTCTGGGAGCTCGAGCAGCTCACCTTCAAGCCCTACCCCTGCGGCTCGATCGCCCAGCCCTACATGGACTGCGCGCTCCGACTTCGCGAGATGCGCGGGGTGCGCCCCGAGGACATCGTCGAGATCCGGTGCCGCACGGCCGCGGGACCGGTGCCGCGCCTCTGGGAGCCGCTCGCGTCCAAGCACACGCCGCAGAACGGGTACGCCGCCAAGTTCAGCCTGCCGTATCTCCTCGCGGTGATCCTGACCCGCGGCCGGGCCAGCCTGGCCGAGTTCGAGGACGACGTCGTACGCGACCCGGCGCTCCTCGCCCTCGCGGCGCGCGTGGGCTACGAGCTCGATTCGACCATCGACTACCCGCGCCAGTTCGTCGGCCACGTCCGGGTGCGCCTGAAGGACGGGCGGGTCGTCGAGGAGTGGCAGGACCATCCACGCGGCGGCCCCGATTCTCCGATGGCTCCAGACGAGATCGAGGCGAAGTTCCGGGGCAACGCGAGCCTGGTGATGTCCGACGACGGCGCGTCGCGCGTGATCCGGAACGTCCGGACGCTCGGCGCCGAGCCGAGTCTCGAAAAACTGATGCGATCACTCACCCTGTGAGGAGCACGTTCATGAAAAGCTGGAGCGCCCTCGTGGGTCTGCTCGTGTCGATCGGGATGCTCGTCACCGTCCCCGCCGCGGCGCAAGATGCCCGCCTGGAGGCGGCGAAGAAGGAGGGCAAGGTCGTCTGGTACACCTCGCTGGCGCTGCCGACGGCCGAGAAGATCGCGAAGCTCTTCGAGGCCGCGTACCCGGGCGTCAAGGTGGAGGTTCACCGGACCGGCTCCCAGCGCATCTTGCAGCGCGTGATGCAGGAGATGCAGGCGAACCTCAAGCTCGTCGACGTGATCCACACCTCCGACGCCGGCCACTTCGTGTTGCTCAAGGAGAAGAAGCTCTTGATGAAGTACACGCCGCCGGGCGTCGAGGCCTTCCCCGCGGGCTTCAAGGACAAGGACGGCTACTACTTCACCCTGCGCGCGACCGTCAACGTGATCGCCTACAACACCAAGCTCGTGCCGGCCGCGGAGGCACCGAAAGGCTGGAAGGACCTGCTCGACGCGAAGTGGCGGGGCAAGATGGTGACGGCGCATCCCGGCTACAGCGGCGTCATCTCGACGCACGTGCTGGCGCTCGTGCAGCTCTACGGCTGGGACTACTTCAAGCAGCTCGCCCAGAACAAGCTCATGCTGGTCCAGTCGGCCGTCGATCCCGCCGGCGTCGTGGCATCCGGCGAGCGCCAGGTGGCGGTGGACGGGGGCGACTACTACTACTATCAGATGAAGAAAAAGGGGAATCCGATCGAGGTCGTCTATCCCAAGGAGGGCGTGCCGCTCGTCATCTCGCCCACCGCGATCGCGAGCTTTGCGCCCCACCCGAACGCCGCCAAGCTCTTCACCGACTTCACCTTCACTCGCCAGCTCCAGCAGGTGATGGCTGACAGTGAGGGCCTCTACACCGGGCACCCCGAGGTGAAATATCCGGCCGACAAGCCCAAGCTGTCGGACCTCAAGCTCCTGACCGTCGACCCGGAAGAGCTCGAGAAGCGAAACGAGGAGATCAAGACCCGGTTCGTCGAGTTCTTCGGAGCCTGAGCCGGCCGTGAGCTTCGCCCGCCTCCAGGGCCTCGACCGCTCCCTGCCCGTCTGGGTCGCCTCCGTGCTCGCGCTGGTCTTGTTGATGGCGCTTCCGATCGGCTGGATCGCGTCGCTCAGCGTCGGCGGCGAGTCCGGCCCGACCGTCGCGCACTATCGCCGCGTCTTCGCCGATCCGGCGCTCCAGAAAGCCCTCTGGAACACGATTGTGCTCGCGTTCTGGGTGGGGCTCGCGTCGATCGCGCTGGGCGCGCCGCTCGCGTGGCTGACGGCTCGCACCGATATACCGGGCCGGGGTCTGATCCGCGGGCTGGTCCTGGCCTCGTTCGTAACGCCGCCCTTCCTCGGGGCCTTCGCGTGGGTGATGCTGGCCGGGCCGAACGCGGGGAGCATCAACAAGCTCTGGCGAAGCCTCACCGGCTCCGACGAGCCACTCTTCAACATCTTCAGCATGCCGGGGCTCGTCTTCGTCGTCACGATCTACACCTTTCCCTACGTCTACATCATGATCGCCAACACCCTGGCGCTCATCGCCTCGGACCTGGAGGAAGCCGCGGCGATCCTCGGCGCCGGCCGGCTCACGGTGGCGCGCACGGTGACGTTGCCGATGGCGGCTCCCGCGCTCTTGAGCGGGTTCATCCTGTCGGTCCTGCAGGCGCTCGCCCTGTTCGGCTCGCCGGCGATCCTCTCGCTGCCGGCGGGCTTCCACACGATCACCACGCAGATCTGGACCTTCTTTCAGTTCCCGCCGAAGACCGAGATGGCCGCGGCGTTCTCGATGCCGCTGCTGCTGGCCACGGCGCTGCTGCTACTCGTGCAGAAGCGGCTCCTCGGCCGGCGGGGCTACGCGGCGGTCGGCGGCAAGGGCGGCCAGCGCCGGACGATTCCCCTCGGCGCGTGGCGATGGCCGGCGCTCCTCGCGATTCTCGCCGTGATGGCGTGTCCGATCTTTCTACCCTACGCGGTGTTGGCGAAGGCGTCGGTATCGCGCGCCTGGGCCCAGCCGCTCAGCTGGGACAATCTCACGCTCGCCAACTTCTCCTTCACCTTCTTCGAGTACAGCGCGACGCAGGCGGCGATCCTGAACACGCTCGAGCTCGGCGTGATGACGGCGTGTGTGGGCGCCGGGCTGGTGGCCCTGCTCTCCTACGTGACGAGCCGCCAGCTCGTCGTCGGTCACCAGCTCGTGGCGTTTCTCGCGCTGGCCCCCGTCGTCATTCCCGGCGTGGTCCTCGCCGTCGGCCTGTTCATCGCCTACACGCGACCGCCGCTGCTCCTCTACGGCACGCTCTGGATCCTGTTCATCGCCTACCTCACGAAGGAAATGCCGGTCGGCTACGCGCAGTCCGACACGACGTTCCGCGCGATTCCCGTCGATCTCGAGGACGCCGGACGGATCCTGGGCGGCGGCCGTCTGCGCGTCCTCCGGGACATCACGGCGCCTCTGGCCCGGAGCGGCGTCATCGCGGCCTGGTGCTTCATCTTCATCGGCGTGATCCGCGAGCTGTCCGCCTCGATCATTCTCTTCACGCCGTCGACCAAGGTGATGTCGGTGGTGATCTTCGACCTGAAGGAAGAGGGGCAGTTCGGCGCCATCGCCGTCCTGGGGATCGTGATGCTCGCGATGACCTTCGCGACGGTCGCGCTGGTGCAGCGCGTGCTGGGGCGGGATTTTCTCGGGGCGCGAGAGTGAGGCGCTCGGCCGAGCGAGCCGTCGGATGGACGAGAGCGGGTCTCGTGGTGTGTCTGATCCTGGCTGGCTGTGCCGGTCCTTTGCCCGCTCGCTCGGACAGGCCCGATCCGCAAGCGGATTTCGACGCGCGGTGCCACGCTCCAGGCGTCGTCAGATGCATCGGATTCGACTCGGCGCGCGAGACTGATCCCTATCTCCATCCGCCCTGGGGGGAACGGCAGAAACGGGCGCGAATCGACACCGACGTGAAGGCGTCGGGGGCCGGCTCTCTCCGCTTCGAGGTTCCATCCAACTCGGGGAACGACACCTCCGGAAGCTTCCAGATGAACTTTGCCGATGATCTTTCGGTCCAGTTTGGCGAAGGGGACGAATTCTTCGTCCAATGGCGGCAACGGTTCTCGCGGGAGTTCCTGTCGACTTACTACGGCGGCGGGTACGGCTGGAAGCAGGTCGTCGTCGGCGAAGGCGACCGGCCCGGGTACGGTGCCCCGGGTTGTACGCAACTCGAGCTGGTCGTGACGAATACCGACCAGCTCGGCTTCCCCCAGATGTACCACAGCTGCGGTGGCAAGGACGGGATGTACGAGCCGCTCGGCGGAGGCGCCGGCTACGTCGCGAATGAATGGATGACTTTCACGATCCGCATCAAGATCGGGACTTGGTATCGGAACGATGGTCACTATCACCGCGACAGCACGGTTCAGCTCTGGGTGGCTCGAGAAGGGCAGCCCGGGAAGCTCGCGGTCAACCTGAGCCCGGAACCGATGAGCCTCTTCGGGATCAGGATTCCCGGAACCGGCTCAGGGTACGACCTCGCGAACGAGAACCCGGCGGCGCGATACGGGAAAGTGCTTCTAACGCCCTATCACACCGGGAAGGACCCCGCTCAGCGCCATCCAACCGGATACGTGTGGTACGACGAGCTGATCGTCGCGACGTCTCGGATTCCGGATCCGAGGTGAGTGACGCAGACCTCAGCGCAGATTCGACGGGGGCGGGAGAGCGCTACGCTCAGTTGAAATGGAACGGATAGCCGAACTGCACACCGAATGTGACCCGGTTTTGATCGACCTGAAGCTCCGTCGTCGACGAGCTGCCCGTACGTTGTTGAAAGAACGAGTATCCTCCGAAAATCGAGACGGCAGTCGCAAGTTGGTAGGAAGCTTTCAAATCTACCGTGAGCGTTTTCACGTGGATCTGGGCCGTTTGCCGGCTGGTCAGGGAGTCGGCGATGATGTACGAGGGGCTGATGCCGAGGATCAATCCTCGAACCCAGGTCGAAATGGCAAGCACGCCACTAATGGTCTGGGTATCGGTCGCCCCACCAAATCCGCCCGCGACACTGACACCCCGACTGTACAGGATGCTGGCCTGGCCAAATCGCAGATCCTGGACGAGGCTGGCGACCCCGGCCGGAGACAGAGTCGTCTCACCATGAATCTGGGTAATTGCGGGTCCGCCGACGATGTTGGCCGTGAGACTCGGGGTCAGCCGATAGCTGAAACTAACCTTCGGAGTATGGGTGGTCGAGACGCCGTCCAGCTGCGAATCGAGATACTGGAAGTCATAGTGGAACCCGGCCGTCAGACGCCCCGTGAACTTGTGGTCGTAGCCGGTCAGGATCTCGTACGTATCGGAATTGAACCCCCCGCCCTGGCCCAGGAAACGCACGACGCTGCTCCTGAGCGCGAGTCCCACGGTGTCCTGCGCCGTCACGTTCCACAGTAAGCCCGTGGTGAAGGAGTTGCTCCATGACTCCTGCCGACCGGTTGAAAAGCCTTGGGCGACGACATTCGTGTTGTGGTCGTATGAAAACCGATCCGAGACTTCGAATCTCAGGGTGGACGTAGGCCGATAGGAGCCGAAAGCGATCAAACCCTGATGCTCGAATACGTTGTTGAAACGCTCTTCCTTGGCGTACAGCTGACCTGAGAACGTGTAGCCGACGTTGAGCGAATACGAAGGACGGTTGACAGTCAGCACGAGGGCCGGGCTGAAGCTCGTAATGAGATCCCAGTGCCGATTCGAATTGTCGAGGAAGATATTGTCGTTGTACTCTTCCGAGATCGCGAGCGACGGCGTCAAGGTCGTTCCCCCGCGGGGAGGCGTCGCAAGCCCCAACAACTCAAGGGGATACGCTCCGAGTGCAGGCCCGGGCAGTGGCTCGGCCGCTGGCGGCAGGGGCTCCTCTTTTGGCGCGCTCTGGGGGGCCTGCTGGCACCAACCGTAGGAGGCCATCAAACAGATAGAGATTCCGACAGTCCACTGCCCCCATACCCTTGGCCCTGTCACAATGAAGCCAGATTATAGGAGTCGACAGGGCGTTACC
>QHSP01000082.1 GCA_003220495.1 Candidatus Rokuibacteriota bacterium
AGATCTGCGTGACGGCGACCGTTCCGCTGGCGTAACACCACACAAGGAGCCGATATGGCGACCAAGATCGTCTTCATCCCCAGGCAGCCCGACGCGATCCTCGACATGGCGAAGGCGCTGACGCCTCCCGGCTTCGAGCTCGTGGTGGTCGATCAGGACACCCCGGCGTTCTACGAAGCGGTCAAGGACGCGGAGTACGTCATGGGGCTCGGCCGCCCGATCGCCGGCGAGTTCTTCCGCTCCGCGCCCAAGCTGAAGCTGGTCCAGCTCCTCAGCGCCGGCTACGACCGTGTCGACATCGAGTCGGCGCGGAAGGCGAAGGTGCCGGTCGCGAACAACGGCGGCGCCAACGCGATCGCCGTCTCCGAGCACGCGATCATGCTGATGCTCGCGGTCTTGAAGCGGCTGGTCGTGTTCCACAACGACGTGGTCGCCGGCAAGTGGCGCGTGGGCAACCACTTCGACTCGCGGGTGTTCGAGCTCCACGGCAAGACGCTCGGCATCGTGGGGCTCGGCAACATCGGCAAGAAGGTGGCCCGGCTGGCGCAGGCGTTCAACATGAACGTCCTGTACTACGACATCGCGCGCCTCACCGAGGACCAGGAAGACGCCCTCGGCGTCCGCTTCGTCCTCTTCACCGAGCTCCTCCAGGCCGCGGACATCGTCAGCCTGCATGTGCCGCTCGACGAGAGCACGCGGAATCTCATCGGCGCGCGCGAGCTCGCGATGATGAAGAAGACCGCGATCCTCGTCAACACCTGCCGCGGGCCGGTCGTGGACGAGGCGGCGCTGCACAAGGCGCTGACGGGCGGGCAGATCCTGGCGGCCGGTCTCGACGTGCTGGTCGAGGAGCCGGCCAAGGCCAATCACCCGCTCTACGCGCTGAAGAACGTCACGCTGACGCCGCACTCGGCCGGACCGACCTGGGAGAACTGGGCGGCGCGGTTCCGCAACGGCTTCGACAACATCCAGCGCGTCGCCGCGGGCCGCTCGCCCAAGTGGGTGATCCCCGAGCTCCTGACGCCGCCCGGAGTGTAGCGATGTCCGACCTGGGTCAGTCGCTCGCCGACCGGGTCGCGATCGTCACCGGCGCCGCGCGCGGCATCGGCCGCGCGACGGCGCTGGCGCTGGGACGCGCTGGCGCGCACGTCGTCGCCGTCGACCTCGAGGAATCGTCGGCCAAGTCGACCGCCGACGCCGTCAGCGCGCTCGGCCGCAAGGCGGTGGCTGTCGGCGCCGACGTCGGAGACCTCAAGAGCATCGAGTCGATGACCCGCCGGACCGTGGACACCTTCGGCCAGATCGACGTCCTCGTGAACAACGCCGGCGTCACGCGGCGCGCCTACATCATGGACCTCACCGAAGAGGACTGGGATCGCATCATGCGCGTCAATGGCAAGGGCGTCTTCTTCTGCCTGCAACGGGTGGCGCGCGAGATGATCCCGCGGCGGCGGGGAGTCATCGTCAACATCGCCTCGATCGCCGGCAAGGGATTCGCCGGCGCTTCGAACGTGATCTATGCCGGCACCAAGGGCGCCGTCATCAGCATGACCCGCATGGCGTCGCTCCAGCTCGCCCCGCACAACATCAACGTGAACGCGATTTGTCCCGGGACCACCCTGAGCGCCTTGTCGGAGGCGAATCTCCGCGTTCGCGCCGCCTCGGAGGGGGTGACCGTCGAAGAGATGGAGCGGCGCCGCAACGCGGCCATCCCGCTCGGACGGCCCAACGAGCCCGAAGACGTGGCCGCGCTGGCGGTGTTCCTCGCCTCGCCCGGGGCGCGCAACATCACCGGGCAGTCGTTCAACGTCGACGGCGGCATCATCTTCGATTGAGCCCGAGGTGACAATGACGGAGGAGGCTTCCTAGCGACTGGTCCTGTTTCGCAACCCGATCGGAGGTTGGACATGTCCGACTACAAACTGATCTCCGCCGATTCTCACGTGAGCGAGCCGCCGGATCTGTGGGCCGAGCGCGTGGACCGACCGTACCGCGAGCGGGCGCCCCGGCTGGTCGTGAATCCTCCCGGGCTCGAAGGCGCCTACTTCCTCTACGAGGGCTACGCGCCGCATCCCATCGGCATCGGTCTGGCGGCCGGCAAGTCGCCACAGGAGCTCGCCGAGTTCCTCACCAAGGCCACCTACGCCGACGCGCGACCCGGCGGGTGGGACCCGGCGGAACGGTTGAAGGACAACGAGCGGGACGGCGTCGAGGCCGACGTGCTCTACACGACGCTCGGCTTCCGGATCTTCTGGCTCAAGGACGCCGGACTCCAGCGGGAGTGCTTCCGCGTCTACAACAATTGGCTGGCCGCCTACTGCGGCTATGCGCCCAAGCGCATGGCCGGCCTGGCTATGATCTCGCTCTACGAGCCCAAGACGGGCGCCGAGGAGCTCGAGCGGTGCGTGAAGCTCGGGCTCAGGGGCGCGATGATCTGGTGCTCACCCCCCGCCGATCAGCCCTATAGCTCGGAGGTCTACGATCCGTTCTGGGCCCGGGCGCAGGAGCTCCGCACCCCGATCAGCCTGCACTCGATCACGGGGATGGGCTGGGAGAGCCAGTGGAGCTTCAGCGATCGCTACATGCGGGCCACGGTCCTTTCGCACGAGATCGAGCGCTCGTTCAGCGTGCTGATCTTCTCGGGCGTGCTCGACCGCTTCCCAGATCTGCAGATCGTCTCGGCGGAGAACAACTGCGGCTGGCTGCCGTACTACCTGCAGCGGATGGACCGCACCTTCGAGCGCGGTCGCTACGCGGCCGGCTTCAAGCTCTCCCGGAAGCCCAGCGAGTACTTCCAGCGCCAGATGTATTGCACCTACATCGACGACTACGTCGGGGTCGCCAACCGTCACTTCATCGGCGTCGACAAGCTCATGTGGTCCTCCGACTATCCGCACCAGGCCTCGTCGTGGCCACACTCACAGGAGGTCGTCGCGCGCGACTTCAAGGACGCCAGCGCCGAGGATCGGTTCAAGATCACGCACGCCAACGCCGCCAAGCTCTACGGCTTCGCGCTCTGAGATCGTAGGGGCCTGACGATGGCGCGGAGGACCGACATGAGTGGACTCAGCCGACGAGACGTCGTGAAGCTCGGAAGCGCCGCCGCCGCATTCGGGATCGGCTTCCCGACCGTGCTTCGGGCGCAACCGAAAGAGGTCGTCATGCTGGGCCTCTGGTCGTTCACCGGCGCCTTCTCCGACGTCGGCCCCGTCCTGGATCGGGGCATGAAGCTGGCGCTCGAGGAGCGTGGGATGAAGGTCCAGAGCAAGACGATCAAGTACATCACGCGTGACGACGAGACGAAGGCGGGCAGCGCCACGCGTCGCGCCGAGGAGGCCGTCGACTCCGATGGTGCGAAGTTCATCATCGGGCCGTGGTCGTCGGGCGTCGCGCTGGCGGTCTCGGAGGTCGCCAAGCGGAAGAAGGTGTTCCACTACTTCAGCGGGGGGACCGAAGACATCTCGGGCGCCCGCTGCCATCGCTACTCGTTCCAGTGGGCGGCGAGCCCGTACACCGCCGCGAAGACCGTCGTCGACACCTTCATGCAGGCCAACCCCAAGGCGAAGCGCTGGCACTTGCTGGTCGCCGACTACGCATTCGGCTGGTCGGTCGAGAAGTACATCAAGGAAGTCGGCAAGGGGCACGGGATCGAGTTTGTGGGCGCCGACCGGCATCCGCTCGGCGAGCGCGAGTTTTCGAACTACGTCACCAAGGCGGCCGGCAACAAGCCCGACGTGGTGGCCATGATCAACTTCGGCCTCGACGCCGTCACCGGCGCTCGTGAGATCTTCAATTTCGGCCTCACCCCGAAGGTCCCGCTGATCCTGACGTGGTCGTCGGGCGTCGAGGAGCTGGTCCAGCTCAACCCGGAAATTCGCGAGAACCTCTGGGTCGGCTCGAACTTTTATTACACGGCGGACACGCCGATCGCGCGCGAGTTCGTCAAGAGCTATCAGGCCAAGTTCGGCAACCCGCCGGGCTACGCGCCGGCCGCCGCCTATGGCATGACGCGCATGACGCTCGCGGCCATGGACAAGGCCAAATCGACCGAGGTCGCGGATGTGGTGAAGGCCCTCGAGGGGCTCGAGCTGGACGACCTGGTCGGCCGCATGCGCGTGGACGCCAAGACCCACCAGACGCTGCGGCCCTACTTCTTCATGCGGTGTAAGAAGAAGGATGCGATGAAAGGCCCGATGGACTTCGCCGACATCATCGCCACCGGCTCGACGCCGCTGCCGGCGGAGTACGCAGCCTGCAAGGACATCGGGTCGCTCTAGGATCGGCCTGAACCTCGCACTCCTCTTCAGCCAGGTCCTGAACGGGCTCGCGACAGGGATGCTCTATGCCCTGATGGGCATCGGGCTCAGCATCATCACGGGCGTGCTCAATATTCCCAACTTTGCCCACGGCGCCCTCTTCGCACTCGGCGCCTATTTCCTCGTTACGCTGATCCAGCTCCTCGGCAACTTCTGGCTGGCGCTCCTGCTGGCTCCGCTCGGAGTGGGAGTGATCGGGATCGTGATCGAGTACGGCGGGATCCGGCCGCTGTACCGGGCCGGCCACGACTACCAGCTCCTGCTCACGTTCGGCCTCTCACTGATCGTGACCGAAGGCATCATCATCGTCTGGAGCCCCGTCGGCATGAGCCAGCTCCCGCCTCCGATTCTGCGCGGCGGCGTCGACCTCGGGATCACAATCTATCCGAGGTACCGACTCTTCGTGATGGCGGCGGCGGCGCTGCTCGTGCTCGGCGCCTGGCTCTTTCTGGAACGAACGCGCTACGGCGCCATCATGCGGGCCGGCATCGAGGACAAGGAGATGGTGTCCCTGCTCGGTATCGACATTCATCGCCTGTTCACCGCCGCCTTCGCGCTCGGGTGCGTGCTGGCAGGTATCGCCGGCGCGCTGACCGCGCCGATCCGAGGACTGAATCCGTGGATGGGCGTGGACATGCTCGGCATCGCCTTCGTCGTCGTCGCGCTGGCGGGGCTCGGCAACTTGTTGGGCTCGATCGTCGCCGGCCTGCTCGTGGGCGTCGCCCAGAGTCTGGTGGCGCTGGTCTGGCCCGAGGCCTCGGTGGCGGTCATCTTCGGCGTCATGACCGTGGTGCTGCTCGTGCGTCCACAGGGCCTCTTCGGGATCCGATGAGTCGCGCCTGGCTCGTCACTCTGGCGACGGTCGTCTTGCTGCCGGTCTTCGTCCGTCACACCATCGCCACCGAGATCTGGATCTTCGCGATCTTCGGGCTCGGCCTCAACTTGCTGATGGGCTACACCGGTCTGCTCTCCTTCGGTCAAGCGACGTTCTTCGGCGCGGCGGCCTACGCCGTCGGCTATCTGCTGAAGCATTACGCGATCAACGTGGTCTTGGCGCTCGCCATCGGCGTCGCGGTGGGCGCCGCCTCAGCGGCGCTGGTCGGCTACCTCTGTGTCCAGCGATCGGGACTCTACTTCATCATGCTGACCTTCGCGCTGAACCAGATGTTCTACTTCACGGCCTATCAGTGGACGACGGTGACGGGCGGCGAGGATGGCATGCCCGGCGTGCCCCGACCGGAGGTCCTCGGTCTCGACATCCATGCGCCGCTCGCCTACTACACGGTCGTCGCGCTGCTCTTCGTCCTGGCCCTCTGGATCATGCGACGAATCGTCGAGTCGCCGCTCGGCAAGATCTTACAGTCCATCCGCGACAACGAGCTGCGCGCCGAGGCCCTCGGCTACAACGTCCCCCGCATGAAGCTGGTGGCCTTCGTGCTGGGCGGTGCCTTCGCGGGCCTCGCCGGAGTGCTCTACGCGATGCTGTTCGGCATCGTGCCACTCGAGGCCATCGGGTTCGTCTTTTCGGGCAACGTGGTCTTCGCCACCCTGATCGGCGGCTCCGGCTCTCTCTACGGCCCCGTCATCGGCTCCTTCGTCTTCATCTGGCTGTCGGAGTCCGTCAGCGCGATCTGGGCGCGGTGGCCCCTTCTGCTCGGCGTGGCCTTCGTCGTCGTGGTGCTGTTTCTTCGCGGTGGGGTCGTCGAGGCATGGGCCCGATACCGGGCGTGGCGCCATGCCTCTGGTTAGGACCGAGCGGCTCACGAAGTCCTTCGGAGCCCTGGTCGCGGTCGACGCCGTCACGTTCGCGGTCGACGAGGGCTCACTGCACTCGGTCATCGGCCCCAACGGGGCGGGTAAGACGACACTCTTCAACTTGTTGACCGGGCAGCTCGCGCCCACATCGGGCCGGATCGTCTTCGACGGGCGGGACATCGCCGGCACGCCGCCGCACGGCATCGCGCGCCTCGGCATCGCGCGCTCGTTCCAGCGGACGAGTATCTTCCCGACCCTGTCCATCCTCGACAACGTCTGGCTGGCGGCCTTCGCGCGGCAACGGTCCTGGCGGGG
Source organism: Candidatus Rokuibacteriota bacterium (assembly GCA_003220495.1). Classification (GTDB taxonomy): domain Bacteria; phylum Methylomirabilota; class Methylomirabilia; order Rokubacteriales; family CSP1-6; genus AR31. The sequence goes on from QHSP01000082.1 coordinate 6,387, forward strand.
TCTGGCGTGGCGTCGGGCGGACCGCTACTCCGAAGTTGCCGAGCGCGCGATGGCAGTGCTCGGCGAGGTGGGGCTCGAGGAGAAAGCCGGCGAGCCGGCCGGCGCGATCTCCCACGGTGAGCAGCGTCAGCTCGAGCTGGCCATCGGCCTGGCCGCCGCCCCGCGCCTTCTCTTGCTCGACGAGCCGGCGGCCGGGCTGTCGCCGGAGGAAACGAAGAGGATGGTCACGCTCGTGAGCAAGCTGAAGGGGCGCTACACCATCATCCTCATCGAGCACAAGATCGACGTCGTCATGAGCATGTCCGACCGCATCTCGGTGATGCACTTCGGCAGCCTGATCGCGGAGGGCGCGCCGGCGGAGATCCAGCGCAGCCCCGAGGTGCGGCGTGCCTACCTGGGAGGCTTCGCGGCACCGTGATCCTCGAGGTTCGCGCCATCGACACCTACCACGGACTCGGCCACATCCTGCGCGGCCTCTCGCTCCGCGTCGAGGAGGGCGAGGTGGTGACGCTGCTCGGGCGCAACGGGGCTGGCAAAACGACGACGCTCCGCTCGATCACGGGCCTGACCCCGCCTCGGCGCGGCGAGATCCACTACCGGGGCCACGACATCGTGGGCCTGCTGCCCCACCGGATCGCGCGCCTGGGGATCGCGCTGGTGCCCGAGACGCGTGGCGTGTTTTCCTACCTGACCGCGCGCGAGAATTTGGAGATCGCGCGCCGACGCGGATCGCGCTGGCCCCTGGGGAGCGTGCTGGAGCGTTTCCCGAAGCTCCGTGAAGTGCTCGATCGCAAGGGCCGATTCCTGTCGGGCGGTGAGCAGCAGATGCTCGCGATCGCGCGCGCCTTGCTGACCGGGCCCGAGCTGCTCTTGCTCGACGAGCCGTCCCAGGGGCTGGCGCCGATGGTCGTGGAAGCGGTGATGAAGACCGTGCTGGAGCTCAAACGAGAGCGCGTCAGCATGCTCCTGGTCGAGCAGAACGCCGAGATGGCGCTGCGACTCGCGGACCGCGTCTACGTCATCGATCACGGCGCCATCGTCTTCGAGGGCACCCCGAGCGCACTTCGTGCCGACCCGCAAATCACGACGGCCTATCTTGGCGTCGGCGGTTGAAATCAACCCTGAGCGGACGTCGATGATTGGCGGGGCCCCACCGCACCTTGGTAAGCTAGAGACATTCGAGGAGATGGCCACGGCGGGCTTTGGCTGCGGGACCCGCCGGGAACTCCGGCTCAGCCTGACCGGGCGGAGGCCATTTATGGAAACGATCCTGCTCGTGGACGACGAGGCCGACATCCTCGCCATGGCCCGGGAGATGCTCGAGGAGCAGGGCTATGCGATCCTGGACGCGCTCAACGCCGAGGAGGCGGTGCGCGTCGCCGCCGCGCATGTCGGGCCGATTCATCTGCTGCTGACCGATGTCGTCATGCCCGGCGCAAGCGGGCAGGACCTGGCGCTGCTGTTGGGGCTTCAACGGCCTGACCTCAGGGTTCTGTACATGTCGAGCTTCGCGATCATCCAGGGACAGCGTCAGTTCGCGGAGGTCGAGAATGGATTGGAGCTCGGCGCGCCGATCATTCTGAAGCCCTTCACCTCCGACCGGCTCGCGGAGAAGGTGCAGGAGATCCTCGCCGCAAAGCCACCCTCTCCGTTCGACCAGGCGTCCGACCCGTGGAGAAACGTCTAGCTGCTGCGACTAGAGTCCTGGTCGCTGCTCGGTCGCCGGCGGGTCGTACGCGCGAACCGGCGGCAGCGGGCCCGTCCAGCGCTCGACCTCCACGAGTGCGTGCTGGCCCGAGCAGCCCTGCGCGAGCTTCGAGGTGCCGCGATCGAAGGTGAGGACGTTCGGGTTGCCGTGGACGCACATCGCGTTCGGATCGCCAGGGTCGAGCGGATCGTACCAGGCGCCCGTCGAGAGCTGCACCACGCGCGGGCGCACGGCGTGAGTCACCACGGCGCCGGCCAGGCAGCTCCCCCGCGCATTGAATACGCGCACTACATCCCCGCTCCGGATCCCGCGCGCGGCGGCGTCGGCCGGATGCAGGCGGATCGGCTCACGACCGCGCACCTTCGTGGACTGGCTGAACGCGCCGACGTCGAGCTGGCTGTGCAGGCGCGTCGTCGGATTGTTCGCGATGAGCTGGAGCGGGAAGCGCTGCGCGAGGGGCGCGCCGAGCCACTCCGTGGGCTCGAGCCAGGTCGGGTGCCCGGGGCAGTCGTCGTAGCGGAATCCGTCGATCGTCGCCGAGAAGATCTCGAGCTTTCCGCTCGGGGTGCTCAGCGGCGTCCCCTCCGGGTCGGCGCGAAACCGCTCGAGCAGCACCAGGTCGTCCTCGACGCCGCCCATCTCGAGAAAGCCGGCCTCCCAGAACTCGTCGAACGTCGGCGCTGAGCCGCCGTCATCCCCGACCCGCGAGCGCCACTCCTCGTAGAGGTGAAGCAGCCACGCCCGCTCGTCGCGGCCCTCGGTGAAGCGCTCGGCGATTCCCAGAGTCTTCGCGAGATCGGCAAAGATCGCGAAGTCGCTTCGCGCCTGCCCCCACGGTTCGACCGCCTGGCGCATGGCGACCAGACACGCATCGTTCGGCGAGCCACCGATGTCGTTGCGCTCGAGCGTCATCGTCGCCGGCAGCACGACGTCCGCGTGGCGCGCCATCGGCGTCCAGAACGAATCGTGGACGACGATCGTGTCCGGCCTGGCGAGCGCGCGGCGCAGGCGCGCGAGGTCTTGATGGTGATGGAAGGGGTTGCCGCCGCACCAGTACACGAGGCGGATGTCGGGGTAGGTGAGGCGCTGCCCATCGAAGTCGAACGGCTCGCCCGGACCGAGCAGCATGTCCGCCACGCGCGCGAAAGGGATGAAGGCGCTCACGGGGTTGCGCCCCTGCGGCAGGGTCGGCGGGCCGACGCGCGAGGGCGCCCGGCCGATGTAGCCGAGCGAGCCGTAGCCCTGGCCGAAGCCGCCGCCGGGCAACCCGATCTGGCCGAGCATCGCCGCCAGGGTCACGGCGAGCCACGGTGCCTGCTCGCCGTGCTCGACACGCTGAAGCGAGTAGTTGACGTTGATCAAGGTCCGCTTCGCCGCCATGCGCCGGGCGAGCGCGCGGATGCTCGCGGCGGGGATCTCGGAAAGCCGCTCGGCCCACTCGGGCGTCTTCGGGCAGCCGTCGGCGGCGCCGAGCACGTAGGCGTCGAAGCGCTCGTAGCCGACGCAGTAGCGCGCGAGGAACGCGCGGTCGTGCAGTCCCTCGCTGACGAGCGTGTGCGCGAGCGCGAGCATCACGGCGATGTCGGTGCCCGGCGCGATCGCCAGCCACTCGGCGCTGACGAACCCCGGCAGATCGTCGCGCAGCGGGCTGACGAGCACGAATTCGGCGCCGCGCCTGCGCGCCGCGTGCAGATGATCGCGCGCCGGATGCCGGCTGGCCCCCCCGGGGCTCACCATCGTGTTCTTGATCGGGATGCCGCCAAAGCAGACGAACAGCTCCGTGTGCCGCTCGAGCACCGACCACGCCGTTGCCCGGTCGAGGAACTCGCGCATCGAGCCGACGACGTGCGGCATGATGACCGACTGCGCGCCGTTACTGTAGGTGTGCTCGCCGCGTACGTAGCCGCCCAGGCAGTTCAGGAAGCGATGGAGCTGGCTCTGCGCGTGGTGAAAGCGACCGGCGCTGCTCCAGCCGTACGAGCCGCCGTAGACGCTCGAGCCTCCGTACCGGTCATAGACGCGTCGGAGCTCGCGCCCCAGACGGTCGAGCGCCGTCGTCCAGCTCACCGGCACGAACGCCTCGGCTCCTCGTCGCGAATCGCCGCCGGGGCCCCGGTCGAGCCATCCGCTGCGGATCATCGGCTGCGTGATCCTGGCGCGATGACGCAGGCTGTCGACGATGTTGCCGAGCAGGGGAGAGGGATCGGGATCGTGGCGATAGGGATGAATCGCGACGACCGTGCCGTCCGCCACCTCGGCCTCGAAGGCTCCCCAGTGAGACGAGTGCGGCACGAAGACGCGCGCCATGCGCGTCAGGATATCAGAGCAAGCCGTCGCGAGAGAGGCTAGAGCCGGATGGCCACGGTGGCGCGGTCGAGCTTCTTCATGATGCGCTTCACGTAGGCCCGGGTCTCGCGGTAGGGCGGGACGCCGCGATGCTTGATGACCGCGACCTCTCCGGCATTGTAGGCCGCGAGAACGAGCGGAAGATTGTCGCCGAATATATCCATCATCGCGCGGAGGTGGCGCACGCCGGCTTCGATGTTGGCCCTCGGATCGAAGGGATCGTCGACGCCGAGGCGCGCCGCGGTCTTGGGCATGAGCTGCATCAGGCCGCGCGCGCCCCGTCGCGAGACGGCTCGCGGGTTCTTGGCGGACTCGGCTTCGATCACCGCGGCGACGAGATCAGCCGGCACGTTGTACCGAGCGGCGACTTCCTTGACGTACGCGTCGAGGTCGACTTCGCCCTCCGCGTCCGCCACGGCCGGGGCGCTCTGCGCCGGAGCAGTCTCGACCCGCGCCTCCTGAGGGGCGGCGGGTATCTCACGGCCACCCGAGAGCCCGGAGAGGAGGTACCCCGCGCTCACTGTGACAAACAGGACTCCCAGACCGAGCAAGTGGCGCTCGATAATCCAGTCGCGGCCTTGGATTCTGGAAACTCGTCCGACGGTATCCATGCCACTCTGGAGGGGCAAATCCGATACCGAAATCGAACTCGCAGGCAGATCAGGCGGTTAGGGACTGATTGGCCAGGTCTGGGCCGCTCAGACCCTACCCAAAACAGCCCGTCTCGAACCACCGTTTCCGGAAAGTGCCTCAAAAGGCGCCTGTGCGGCACGACGACCACCTCGAAGCTCGTGCTGGCCGCCGAGACTCCGACGGCGGGTACCATCCCGCGCTGGGGTACGCTTCGCCCGTGCGGATCATCGCGCACGTGGACATGGACGCCTTCTACGCGTCGGTCGAGGCGCGTTACGACCCGGCGCTGCGTGACAAGCCGGTCGTCGTCGGCGCCGATCCTAAGGAGGGCCGGGGCCGAGGCGTCGTTGAGGCCGCCAGCTATCCTGCGCGACGCTACGGCATCCGTGCCGCGATGCCCATCTCGCGCGCCTGGAAGCTGTCCGAGGCGGCGCGGCGCCGAGGCGAGGAGCCCGTGATCTTCGTCCACGGCCACCGCCAGCTCTACGTCGAGATGTCCGCGCGGGTGATGGCGATCCTCGCGCCGGCCGGGGACGCCTTCGAGGAAGCGAGCATCGACGAGGCGTATCTGGACCTGTCGTCGCTCGGGAGCCTCGAGGCGGCGGTGGAGCGGGCGCGAGCCCTCAAGCGCGAGATCGCCGAACGCGAGGGGCTCACGTGCTCGGTCGGTCTGGGCCCCAACAAGCTCGTGGCGAAGATCGCCTCGGACTTCAAGAAGCCCGATGGGTTGACGGTCGTCGCGCCTGATCAGGTTCAGGCGTTTCTCGATCCGATGAGCATCCGGGTCATCCCCGGGATCGGCCCGAAGACCGAGGCGGAGCTCAACGAGCGGAACATCCGTACCGTCCGCGACCTGCGCGGGCTCGAAGTCGCCCAGCTGTCCGAGTGGTTCGGCCGCTGGGGCGAGGATCTCCACGCCAAGGCGCGCGGGCTCTCCGACAGCGTCGTCTCGAACGAATGGGAGCCGAAGTCGGTCGGCGAGCAGGAGACCTTCGAGGTGAACACGCTCGACGCCGACTTCATCCTGCAGCGGGTCCGGGCGCTGGCGGCGGAAGTCTTCGGGCGGCTCCAGCGTCAGGGCTTCCGCGCTTGCCGCACCGTCACCATCACCGTTCGCTTCGCGCACTTTCGGACGTTGACCCGCTCGCACACTTCCCGCGATGAGATCGCGAGCGAGGAGGCGCTGTACGCCGGCGCCGCGCAGCTCTTGGCGCCGTTCTTCGACGCGCGGGAGAATCCGCGCGGGACGAAGATCCGGCTGATCGGGGTGAGAGCCGAGAAGCTCCAGCGGTGAGGGACACCGCGGGCTGCGACTTTCGTCCCATGGGGCTCGGGCGGAGGGCGTAATGGGGGCGGCGCGATCAACAGTATCTTTACGCCGCGGGCTCGCTGCTCGTAGACTGCCGCCGGGGCGGCCACGGGCTCGCCCGAGGAGAATCTATGATCGTCACGCGTGTCGCGCTCGGCCTCGTCGGCGCTGCCCTCCTGGTTGGCTGCGCCAGCGCTCACTACTACACCGTGAAGCCCGTGGAAGCACCCGGGCCGTGCATGACCACGGTCCCCGAGCGCGATCTGCTCCTGGGCGTCGCGTTATCGGGCGGAGGAAGCCGTGCTGCGCTGTTCGCCCAGGCGGGCCTCGAGGCCCTGGCCGGGCTTCGAACGAAGGACGGCGCCTCGGTGATCGACAAGATCGCGCACATCTCGAGCGTGTCCGGAGGGAGTCTCTCCGCGAGCTACTACGTCCTGAAGAAGCCGGGCCGCGGCGTGCCCGTGCTGAACCCGGATGGCAGCCTGTCGGACGCCTATCGAGCCTTCTTCGAGCAGTATCGGACCGAACTCAGCCAGGATTTCGAGACGTCCCTGATCTGGCGCCAGCTCCTGTCGTTCCGCTGGATCAACTCCGCGCTGGCCGCCAAGACGCTCGTCGAGATCCTCGAGAGCAAGCTCTACGGCCAGGCTCGCCTCGAGGACCTGGCCGCGCGTGAGAAAGCAGGCGACATCCCCGGGCTCATCGTCAACACCACGCTCTACAACAACGGCCGGCGCCTCGCGATGACGTGGTTGCCCGCGGAGGCGTTCGGATACGATTTCTTCAGCGATCTGGAGCGAGACCTGAAGCGGGAAGGGCGCACGCTGGAGCCGTCACCCTATATCCAGGAGCGCTACAAGCTTCTCCAGCCGATGACCCCGATCGAGCTCCACGCCGACCCCTGCAAGATCTTCGTGGCCGGGGCGGCGACGGCGTCGGCCTCCTTCGCCCCGCTCATCGGCCCCTCGACGATGCGGATCGGCGATCAAGAGGCGTACTGGCACATCGGAGACGGCGGCCTCTACGAGAACTCGGGGATCGAATCGCTCCTGTTCCTGTATCTCAAGCAGCTTCAGACCAAGCGGGCGAAGCGGGCCCTCATCATCGCCCTCGACAGCTCGTTTCCCTTCTCGGTTGGCGAGAAGCGGCTTCTGCAGCGCTCCCTGCCGTTCAGTCTGTTGAATTTCGACTTCACCCGTATTCCCAGCATCATGGAGGAGCGGGCTATCACCTATCAGGCGCTCTTCTTCCGCACGCTTCAGCTCGAGGGCGTGTTCCCCGACCGGAAGACCTTCACAGTCATCGCGCTCCGCCACACCGACGCCAAGTTCGCTGCGGACATGAGTGACCTGCCGCCGGCCTGCAAGGCGGAGCTCCAGCCGCTCAAGACGCCGGAAGAGGTGGCAGACCGTATCGCCCAGATTCCGACCCGGCTCGGGTTGAGCTCGGAGTGCGACCGCCAGCTCATCTACGTGTCCGCGACGAAGCTGGTCGCGCAGTACCGCGACCAGATATTGGAGTACTTGGACCAACCCTAGTGTCGGCCAGTCGGGTTAGACTCTAAGCCGATGCCCTCCGAAGGCCCCAAGAGCGCGTACGAGCTGGCGATGGAGCGCCTCCGGCAGAAGGATCTGGAGGCCGGAGTCGAGGAGCGCCCGCTGACCGATCAGCAGAAGGCGGCGATCGCCGAGGCGCGGCAGGTCTACCAGGCGAGGATGGCCGAGCGCGAGATCCTCCACCGGGACGCGTTACACAAGGCGCAGACCCGGGAAGAGGTCGAGAAGCTCGAGAGCGAGCTGGCGCGCGATCGCGATCGCCTGGCGAGCGATCGCGACCGCAAGATCGCCGAGATCAAGCAGCAGCCGAAGTAGCGCTCGCTAGCGCGCGTCCAGCCCCATCGCTTCCGCGAAGCGCCGATATGCCTCCAGCGGATCGCCGTACTTCCGGTGGCCCGCCGTGTGCTGGGCGCTCGCCAGCAGAAGCCGGTCGCGGTCGTGGGCCTGCGTGTGCAGGTAGTCCTCGAGCGTGCAGAGCCCGAGCTCCTGGTTGTGCGGATCGTTGCCCACGATGCTCGCCGCGGTCGCCAGGGTCTGCACGAGCGGGGTCCGGTCGTAGCCGCCCTTCAGGTACGCGGCGGTCAAATCCACCGACTCGTCGGCGCGCAGCGCGAGGAGCGCCGCCTCGAGCTTTTCGAGGATCTGGCCCGACGACCATGCTTCCGAGCCGACCGGCGGCGCGATCGCGCGCCGACCGTTGCCCGGGGTGTTGGCCTGGTGCTCGGATCCGCGGTTGATAAAGAGCGCAGCGAGGAAGAGCAGCTTCAGCCGGTGCGGGTGCTCGAACGTGTCGTAGAACCAGCCGACCGTGTTGCAGTACTCGTAACCGTGCTGCGCCATCGAGTAGTTATTCGGCTCGCCCGTCTCGAGGATGACCTGCGCCGCGGCGACCTGGATGGCGTCGAGGATGCGGCGCGGGCTGCGGCCCGCCCGGAGCAGGGCCACCAGCGCGTCGACGACGGAGAATTCCCGCTGGCGCATGATGACGTCGACCAGCATCGCCTCTTCCGCCGCCGTGAGCGGCGTCGTCTGGGCGAGCAGCTCTTGATCACGGCCGTCGAGCAGATTCTGGATGACGTTGCAGCCGAGCTCGTACCCGGAGTACCAGCGCGGGCCGACCGCGATGTCGGGCACGCCGGCGTACAGCACGTCGTGCGCGTGGTCCCAGCCGATGGCCTCGCCGAGCTCGATCGTGGCGCGCGCGCGGTAGCCCTTGTGCCCCGTGGTGTAGGAGCGGTTGTGCCACATGCGGTCCTGCACGTCGATGAGACCCGCGAAGGCGAGATGCGCGAGGACGTGCCGCCGGTTCGGCACGTCCTGCATCAGTCCGAGGAAGACGCGGTACGACGGCAACACGTCGCCGCGCTGCACGAGCGTGAGCCAGTGGTTCAGGCGCTCGCGCAGGGTGCCCTCGACCTGCAGAGGCTCCTGGTCCGGCCAGTGCCGCTCGGGCGTGGGCGGCGTCGTGTTCACCTGGATGTCGTAGAGGCGGGTGTAGTGGCCCGGCGCTCGACCGAGCAGCTGATTCCACGGATCGAGCCCCGTCGGCATGTACCAGACGGTCTGGGCCATCGGCAGATACCGGAGCGCCGGGCGGATCATCGAGGCGAGCGGCAGGCCCACCCGCTCGCTCAGCAGACAGTGGTCGTTGTTCACGAACTTGACGATGCCGTCGTCGAGCCGCTGGTGATACGGCACGTGCGTGTACGGCGCGTGGATCCGCACCGTCTCGCGCGTGATCTCGGTGAGGGGACGGCCCTGCTTCATGAGCCGGTAGAGCACGTCGCTGGCGCCCTTCTGGTCGCGCGCGAGGATGCGCTCCTCGAGACGCGCGTAGTCGGACGCCGGCGCCGATTCGTTCAGGACCGCGGCTGTCGTCGCCATGGAATCCTCAGGTCGCGATAGCGACCGACGGCGTACTTGGACATCGCGGCCTCGTACCTCGAGGCCAGTTGATCACCGATCTTCGTCTGCATCTCCGCCAGGGTCGCCTTGTCGGCCGAGGCCTTCTTCACCGCGGCGATGAGATCGACGAAGTATCCGCGGAAAAACGCGACATGGCTCTTGGGCAGTACCTCGCCGTGACCGGGGACGATCGATGTGAAGTCGAGCTTCTCGAGCGCCGTCAAGGTGTTGATCCAGTCTTCGGGGTAGCCGTCGTTCATGAACGGCATCCAGTCGATCAGCGCGTCGCCGGTGGCTACGACCTTCTCCTTCGGCAGGTAGATGAACAAATCGCCGTTGGTATGGGCGCGCCCAAGTACGTGCAACTGGATCTCGCGGCCGTTCTCTTTCAGGGTGGTGGTGGTCGTTACCGTCCTCGTCGGCAGCGTGACTTTCATCGACTTAAGCTCTTGCAGATACGACTCGGCCTGCTGCAGGCTGGATTCGAGGTTCTTCTTCTTCGCCGGATCCGACTCTTTCTGAATGTCGGCCTTCAGCTTGTCGATCTCGGCGGGCATCGCCTTGATCTGCGTCTCGACGAAGGACACGCCGCCCACTCCCGAGCCTGGTGTCGTCAAGTTCACCTTCGTCTGCTCGGTCGCGATGATCTCGACTTTCGAATTCGTCGCGGCGTACGATTCGTTGCCCTGCGTGTGATCGAAGTGGAAGTGCGTGTTGATGACCTTGATCACGGGCTTCTTGGTCAGCTCCTGGATCTGCGAATATAGGGCACGAGAAGCCGATGGCTTCGAGTGCGTGTCGACGACGATGACGCCGTCGTCGGTCAGGATCACCGCGCCGTTGCAGTTGGTCTTGTACCGCTGATGCGCGATGGCGCCGTACACCCCGTCGCCGATCTTCTTGAGCTCGAAGAGATCCTTGTCCGCCGTCTGGGCGTGGGCCGCCATGGTGCAGCAGAGCTCGTGCGGATCGAGGGCGTGTACCGCTGCTGCCGCGAGACCCATCTGAGCCAGAACCTGTCGACGCGTCCATGTCGCCATCGCGCCACCTCCATTGCGACTAACGGCTGGTGAACTTCCTCGACCGCCTTGTGGACGTCCTCGCTAGCGAGCTCTTTCAATCCGCCCTGAAGATCAGGTCGGGCTTGAGGTCGGAGATTTTGGTGCGGCCGCAAAGGCCCATCGCGACGTGCATCTGGTCTTTCAGGATTTCGAAGACGCGCGCGACACCCTCGGCGCCGTCGGCGCCGAGGCCCCAGAGCGCCGTCCGTCCCAGCATGACGACCTTGGCGCCGCGGGCCAGGCCCTTGATCACGTCGGTGCCCTTCGCGAATCCTCCGTCGATCACGATCTCGGCGCGGCCGGCGACCGCGTCGACGATGGGCGGCAGCGCCTCGATGGACGACTGGGTGTGATCGAGCTGGCGCCCGCCGTGGTTCGAGACCCAGATGAGCTTGACGCCCATTTCGGCCGCGCGGCGGGCATCGGCCACCGTGAGGATGCCCTTGAGCCCGACCGGCAGTTTGGTCGTCTTCATGAGCCACTCGACGTCGGCCCACGTGAGACGCATCTGGTAGTCGTGGAACGGGCCGCGCGGGTTGGGCGCGACCTCCATGGCCTTGCGCGGGCTCCAGCGCGCGAGGATGTCGCGCTCGCGCCGGCTGTAGTGCTGGGTGTCGACGGTGAGGGCGACGGCCTTGTAGCCCGACGCCTCGACCCGCTTGAGCAATTCGCCGACCCAGCCGCGGTCGCCGTGGTGGTAGAGCTGGAACATCTGCGGCGCTCCGCCCGCGCGCGCGACGTCCTCGACCGGCCAGCCGGTGGCACCCGAGAGCCACTGGAGCGTGTCGGCCTTGCCGGCTCCGCGCGCCATCTCGACGTCGCCCTCGGGATGGAAGAGGACCAGGCCACCCATCGGCGCGATGCCGACGGGCGACGAGAGCGGCACTCCGAGCAGGCTCGTGCGCAGATCGATCTCGCGCACGTCCACGAGCACGTTTTGCGCGATCGCGAGGCGATTCAGGTGGCGGCGGTTGCGGTGCAGAGTCGCTTCCGACTCGCTGCCGCCGTCGCCGAAGTTCCACGCTTCGCGAGCGAGGCGCGCGTGGGCGGCACGGCGGATCTCAGGGAGCGTCGCGAACGGGCGTGGGAACTCCTTGGTCTGGGTCATGGCGCAGTACTATACGCCAGTCCCTGTCGGGAGTCTTGGTACACTGCAGCGGCTCGAAAAGTACGAGCGCGGGACGAGATGGCGGCCGGATGACCTCTAGGAGAAGGGGATACGACATGAGTGGAAACGGCGCGAGCGCCCTGGGTGTCAAGCAGGTCGGCTACTTCGATTGCGCCGGCGGCGGCCAGGTGGTCGTCGATGGGCGGGTGGCGTTCGTGGCGCACATGAAAGCGCCGCACGGCACGACCGTGGTCGACGTCAGCGATCCGGCCAGACCGCGCCAGCTCGCGTCGATCGAAGTGCCCGCGGGCACGCACTCGCACAAGGTGCGCGCGGGCAATGGCCTCATGCTCGTGAACCGCGAGGCGCACGGCCAGGCGTCGTCGCCGAATGCGCCGCGCGGGCTCGGCATCTACGACGTGTCGAACCCGAGTCGGCCGCGCGAGATCACGCTGTGGCGAAGCGGCGGCACCGGCGTGCACCGCTTCACCTTCGACGGCCGCTACGCGTATATCTCTCCAGAGATGGACGGCTACCTCGGCAACATCGTGGTGATCCTCGATCTCGCCGATCCGAGTCGCCCCCAGGAGGTCGGCCGCTGGTGGATGCCCGGGCAGTGGGCGG
>QHSP01000130.1 GCA_003220495.1 Candidatus Rokuibacteriota bacterium
GAGGTGGGCGCTCTCGTAGGCGACGACCCCGTCCGTCTTGCCGCTTACCGGCCCTTCACCGAGCACGGCGATGATCGAGTGGGCGGTGACGCCCGGGGCGATCGGGCTCGCCGCCAGGGTCCGGACGAAGCCATTGCCGGGGCGCATGTTGTCGACCGCCGTCGGCATGTTGTTGACGGCCCTGCTCGCCGCGGCGAGCTCGGGGTTTTGTGTCGCCAGCTCCTTCACACCCTTCCCCAGGTCGGCCGGAAGCGTAACGACGCGCCGCACCAGATCCAGGACGAGCGACGAGACCCGGAAGCTCCCGCGATGCGGTGTCGCGATGAACACCACCCGCTTCACCGACGGGACCGGCTCGAAGAACATCCCATCCCGGAAGAGCGCCAGGGTCTCCGGCGGCCCCTTGATCTCGGAGAAGGGCACGGTGGACACGTTGTGCCAGAAGCGATCGCCGCTCTCCGTCACCATGAGCCGAGTCAACATCCCGCCCTGGCTGTGCCCGATCACCACCATCCGCCGCAGGGCCGGGTCGCGGCCGTCCGGATCGAGCTGCTTGACGATTTCCAGGAGCGCGTGCCGCAGCTCACTCGCCGACAGGAGGATCGGGTTGCTGGTGGAATAGGTGAAGAGCCAGAACTGGATGCGCCCTTGCAACAACGGGTCATTGGCGAGCTCGTTGATCATGTCGGCCCAGCGGGCCGGGCTCGACGCCGTACCGTGAACGAGCACGACCGGGACCCGCCCCGGCCGATAGGGATGAAGCATGGCGAGATTCATGCCGGCGCCGCGGTTTCGGGGCGAGAGGAAAAAGCCGAGCTCCGTGTCCCACACCGGCGCCCCTTCGAGGACGTAGGCGAGCACCGCGCTGAACTCCTGCTCGAGGGGGAGCTTGCGGCCCTCGACCTCGACCGTCGACGCCTCGTCGGAGGGATAGAGCTGGAGATGCCCCTTAAGCCGGCCGTCGGCGATTCCCTGCACAACGTTCTCGAGCCTCACGAACGCCGTCACCGGCACCTTGACCCGCTGCGGGATGTGCTTCCGCGCGATTTCGACCTCGGGCCCGGTTCCCTCCTGGCTCACCTCCGCGGCGAGCGCGACGCCGATGCCGGGCTGGCGATAGCGATTGCGCAGCCCCCGAATGCTGAACTCGCCGACCGAGACGAAGCGTGTCATGCGGAGGCCGCCCCACGTCAGCACCGCCGTGTCGCTGTGAAGCTCGAGCTGCCCGAAGGGCAGGGTCAGCGCCCGATCAGTCAGGTTGACCTCGATCGCCTCCGCTTCTGCCGCGGTGCGGCCGGCCGCCATCAGGCCACCGTCAGTCGCGGCCGGCGCAGAAGGCCGCGCGAGCGCCAGGCCCAGGCCGAAGTTGTAGAGATCGGCGGCCAGCCGCGTGCGCGAGTCGAGGGGGTCGTCGACCGCGCCGTCCTTCCGGAACAGGAAGGCATAGGCGTAGACGGCGGCGGCCAGGTAGTAGTCCCGGCGGTTTTCCTGCTGGGCGTAGATGAAGGACAGTTCGGCCAGCGCGAAGAGGCGGTCGCGGCTGAGCCCGGTGCCCTGGCCACGCATTTCTACGAGCGTCGCGGCGGGATCCTTGTCGAAGCGCTCGGCGAGCCCGAGGCGATGGAGGAATTGCTCCGTCGCGGCACTGGGCTTGCCGTTGGTCAGCACGCTCCGCGTGACGGCGCGGTGGATCTCTTCCGGACGCGAGAGCGAGACGCCGATCGGCGTGGCACACGCGCACGCCAGGAGCAGGACACCGATCTGCGCGACGAGCGCGAGGGGTCTACTTGACCGAATACCCGCGCCCCGACAGGCACGTCGCATAGGCCTTCTCGTAGTTGCCGTACTCGGCCTGCTGCTGGGCCTGTGCCTGCTGGGAGGCCTGCGCCGCCGCACGGTTGTTCTGGTTCTGTCTCATCACTCCCGCGGTGCCGCCCACCGCGGCGCCCACCGCAGCGCCCTTGCCCGCGTCACCGGCGATGGCGCCGCCGACGGCGCCGACGGCGGCGCCGCGCGCCGCACCCCTCACGGCGCCGCCCTGCTGAGGCGGCGGCGCCGCGGCGCTCTGCGGCGGCGCGGCCGGATTGAAGCCGGTCTGCTGCGTGGCCCAATTGTGGCACTCGTACTGGTCCTTCTGGAACGCGTCCTGGCTCTGCCCCGGCTTGGGATAAACGAAGACCTCGGCCTGCGCCGCGCTTACGAGCGCGCCGGCGGCGAGTCCAGCGACGATTGTCGTGGTCCATCTCTTCATGTCCGTCCTCCGTGATGTGAAACGCTCGTTTCGTATCGCTGGCGGCGGGCCATGGTCAGCGCGCGAGCGGCACGATGGACGCGAGCTGCGCATTGAGCACGGCATCGAGCTTGTTGTCCGCCTGGAAGAAGCGCATCGCTTTCCGCGCGGGCAGGATCTTCTTGAAGCGCGCTACGTACTTGTCCTTGACACCCGTCTTCGCCTTCTCGATGCTGATCCACTCCTTCATGATCTGGTTGGCCTGCTCGTCGGTCAGCGAGTCGTATTGCCCCGTGTAGTCGACGAGCAGCTTGGAGACACGATCGCCCACCTTCGCCATCTCCATCCGGTACTCGCGGTAGAGCGGCCAGAAGGCCTCCGCTTCCTTGGGAGGCAAATCCATCACCGCGGTCACGATGGCCTGACGGCGGAGCTGGATCGCGGCCCGCGTCAGCGCGATGTCGCTCGTGAGGTCTTGCTGGTCGGCGTCTGGCGGCGCGGTCGCGCCGGGCTGAGCCGGCGCCGACGGTTGCTGGGCCGCCACCCCGCCGGCTACGGACACCGCGAGCCCGAGTGCAATCAAGAACACGATCATCCGTCGCACGGTCTTGCTCATCCCATGTCTCCTTCAGGGTAGGAACATCGGGGTAGGAACGCGGTTCGTCGAGCGCCTCGTCAGCGCGCGGCTCGGGTAAAGGCCGAGAGGAGCGTCTCGTTGGGATCCGCCTTGCAGTAGTTGATGGCCCGATCGATGAGCTCGCCCACCTGGCGCTCGTCCCAGACCGTATGGCGTCGCATGCCGTCGACGTAGCCGTTGAAGTACACCAGGAGCCGGTCCAGCTTCTGGTCGGAGACCGTCTGCAGCTCCGCGCACTTCACCTTGTCGATCTGGATGACGCGGGGCGTGAGCGTCACCTGGGCCGGCGCCCGCTCGGGCGCGAAACTCTCGGCCGCAAAGGCCAGGCACGATGCCACGAGTACCGGAGTGCCCCGATTCACGCCATCCCCCCTCGGCTCGGCGCCACGCAGCGGCACCGGCGCCGTATCGTACGCGCGGCCCGCACGCGCCAACAACCCCGCCAAAGGTCGCAGGGAGGCCCGTCGAGAGTCTCAGACGCGCGGCCGCACGTCGCGAGCGAACTTCTCGTAGATCGTGATCATGTCGTCGAGGTCGCGGACCCGCGACTCGAGGATCAGGTGGCTCACCCCGAGGTCGGCGAGAGCCCGGATCTCGCGCACGAGCGCATCGGCATCCTGACGGGCGGGGAGCCCCAGCCGGGCGCTGATCGTCAAGGACTTCACGTCCCGTCCGACCCGGCCGCACGCGGTCGCGAGGTCGGCGAGGCCGGCCTTCATCTTCGCCGCGCTCGGAAAGGCGGCGTGCCAGCCGTCGCCGAGCTCTGCGACCCGCCGGAGCGCGCGCGGCGTGTGGCCGCCGATCCAGATGGGGATCGTGCCGTGCGCGGGCTTGGGCGCCACGCCCAGCGACTCGAAGCGCACGAACTCGCCCCGATAGCTCACGCGCTCGTCACGCCAGCAGGCCTTCATGACGCGGATCGCCTCGTCGCTCCAGGCCCCGCGCTGCGCGTACGGCACGCCGAAGAGCTCGATCTCCTCCTTCATCCAGCCCACGCCCGCGCCAAGGATGACGCGCCCCGGAGCCAGGTGATCGAGCGTCGCGAGCATCTTCGCGGCGAGGACCGGATGACGGTGCGGGAGGACGAGCACGGTGGTGCCGAGCCGAACGCGCTCGGTCACGCCAGCGACGAGCCCGAGCGCGACCAGCGGCTCCAGGAAGGCGGTGCTCGGCGCCAGCGGAAAATCCCCGGTCGGGTTGTAGGGATAGCGTGACGCGATCGCGTACGGGATGACGACGTGGTCGCTCGCCCACAGCGAGTCGTAGCCGAGCGCCTCCATGCGCCGCGCGAAGCCGAGCAGCACCTCGCGCGTGGCGGCCAGCCCGTAGACGGGCAGATGACAGCCATAGTTCATAGGGGCACCTCAGCCGGCGGGGCCCCAGTCCCGCGACGGCCTGCGGCGCGCACGGCCATGCACTCTAGTCGTCGCCGTAGACGACGCGCTCGGCGATCGAGTCGTCCTGGATCATCTGCACGAGGCGCGAGTGCTGGATCTTGCCGCTGGAGGTCTTGGGAATGGTGCTCGAGCGGACGAGGATCACGCGCGCCGGCCGGTGCCCGCTGGCGCGGTGCACGCGGCCCGTGATCTCGCGGACGAGATCGTGGAAGTCGTCGGGCGCCGCGTCCTCGCCGCGCACCTCGGCGACGACGTGCAGCCGCTGCGTGCCCATCCGCTCGCTGTC
>QHSP01000131.1 GCA_003220495.1 Candidatus Rokuibacteriota bacterium
CGGCTACACGCACGAGATCCCGTTCGGCGGCTTCAAGGAATCCGGCCTCGGACGCGAGGGTGGCCACGAGGGGATCGCGGAATACACGGAGGTGAAATCGGTCGTCGTCAACCTGAGCTGACCCGACGGGTTTCGCCCGATGAGCACGGAAATGCCAGAAGAGGTCTACCAGTTCATGGGCGCCTTCATGCGAAAGGTCGTGGCGCGTCCGGGCCGATGACATCGCGAAACGGGTCAATCAACCCGCCAACGACGCAGGCCGTGCGCCAAGCCGTAGAAAACCGCCGCCGCAGCGATAGCCCCAATCCCTCCAATCAAGCCGTATCGGCCCATGGCGCTCGCCACGGCCTCGCCGAGGCAATACGCGATGAGCGCGACGCTGGTCGCCCACACCATTCCACACGAGAAAACGCTACCGCGCCATGCCGGCGATGCCCGCGACGAGTGCACCGATCACTCGAAGGCCCGGCATGAAGCGGGCGAGGAAGACGGCCTTGCCACCGTGGTGGGCAAAGAAGCGTTCGGCGGGCGGGAGCATCCTTTCGGTGTACCGAGCGACGGGTCGCCAGCGCGTGAGCAGCCGCCGCCCCGCCGCTCGGCCGATCCGGTACCCCGCGTTATCGCCGATGATGGCTGCCGCGGCGGCGACCACGATCACCGCGGGCAGAGAGACGAGTCCCTGTGCCGCGAGCACGCTGGCCGCAATGAGTGCCGTTTCCCCCGGCACCGGCAACCCGGCGGACTCGAGCATGATGGCGAGGAACAGCGCCGCGAGACCGTAGATCGCGGTGAGATGATTCACGGAAGAGCGTCAGGATCTCTACCTGGCTAGCCCTTGAGGGCACCCCTCGTCAGGCCCGCTGCCATATAGCGGCGAAGCGCGTAGAAGATCACGATCGGCGGCAGCGAATAGATGAGCGCGGCGGCCATCATGTAGTTCAGGGGCGCCTCGTCGCTGTTGAAGAACTGGGCGATCGCGACGGCGACCGTCATGTTGCGGGTCGAGGAGAGCAGCACGTACTGGTAGACGTACTCGTTCCAGGCGAGCAACAGCGCAAAGGTCCCGACCGCCGCGAGCGCCGGCGTCATCAACGGCAAGTAGATCCGCCGATACACCTGAACGGGTGACGCACCGTCCACCCATGCCGCCTGATCGAGCTCGATCGGTATCAACGTGGCGTACTGCCGCAGGATCAAGATGGCGTAGGGGGCGGCGAAGGTCACGTTGGCCGCGACGATCGCCCACAGCGTATTCGAGAGATCGTAACTCGCCATGAGCCGAGTGAACGGGATGACCAGGAAGGATGTGGGCACCGCGTAGGTCACGAGCGGCGCGTTGGCGAGCAGCCAGCTTTGGCGCAAGCGCGTACGGCCCAATGCGAAGCTGGCGAGCGACCCGATCAGCACGGTCAGGAACATCGTCATCAGACCGATGAAAAAGCTGTTGCCGAACTGGCGCCAGAAATCTTCGACGAGCCAATACCCCTGGGTCACCACGGCATGGAAGCTGTGGAGCGATGGGTTCG
The DNA here is from genome assembly GCA_003220495.1 of Candidatus Rokuibacteriota bacterium. Taxonomy (GTDB): domain Bacteria; phylum Methylomirabilota; class Methylomirabilia; order Rokubacteriales; family CSP1-6; genus AR31. Next base: position 1,527 of record QHSP01000131.1, read on the forward strand.
GCGGCCAGATGATGCCCTCGAACTCGATATCACCTTCATCGGGGTCGAGCGCGATCAACAGCATGTTGTACACGGGCGTCAGCGACCAGACCAGGAGCGCGACGACGAGTACGAGCGAGGACACTTCGATGAGAACCCGACGAAGCCGGGAGCGTGTTCGGAGCACCGAACCGCCGGACACGCGGGCGAGGCTCACAGCTGCGTCTCTCTCGTCTGGAGCGCGCGCATCAGGAGGATCACGATCGGGATCAGCACCGGAAGCGCCGACATCACGGCGGCGACACCGAGCGCCGGTTGGGCTCCCTCGAAGGCGTAGTGGATGCCGAGCGTGGCCAGCACGTCCGTGGAATACGACGGCGCGCCCTCGGAAACCAGAGAGACCGTGGTGAAGTCTCCGATCGTCCACAGCGTGGACAGCAGTGTGCAGACCAGATAGAGGTTCCCGAGCAGCGGGAGAATGACGTGGGCGAACCGTCGGTAGCCGCTGGCGCCATCGACGGCGGCCGCTTCATAGATTTCCTGCGGGATCGCCGTCCGGCCGGCGTAGAAGGTCAGCGTCCAGAAGGGCATCCATTTCCAGATGTAGGCGACGATGTTCGCGCCGAGGGCGAGCCAGCGGTCACGGAACCAGAGCGGACCGGCGATACCGAGCACCGCCGACAAGACGCTGTCGACAAAACCCTCCTCGCCGATCAGCATCCAGTGGAACGACACGAAGGCCGGAATGGACGGGAGCGCCCAGGGCAGAATGTAGACGGGGAGCAGCGCCTTGATCCACCAGCGGCGACGCATGAAGAAGCCGGATAACAGGAGGGCCAGGAACATCTTCACGTTCACGCCGAGGCCGACGAACAGCGCCGTATTCACGACGGTCTGCGCGTAGAGCGGGTTGGCGATCAGCTCGCGGTAGAGCGACGGGTCCCGCGCCATCCAGAGCCCGTAGGCGACGGGATAGACGACGAAGGCCAGGAACACCGCCGCATAGGGGACGACGAAGGCGATCGCCCAGGCGAGCTCCGGGCCGTGCCTGGGACGGCGCCAGACCGATCTCCGCAGCCGGTTGAGCGCGCCGGGCCCGGCCGCGAGAACCTGCTGCACGCTGCTCATACCCGCCTCCTCAGCGGGCTGCGAGACTGGCGGCGAGGGTCAGCCTTTGACCCCGCCCATCGTCAGGCCGGAGGTCATGCGCCGGCGGAATGCGTAGTAGATCGCGACCGGCGGCGCCGCATAGATGATCGCGGTCGCCATCATGTAGTTCCACGGTGACTGGTCGCTGCTGAGGAACTGCGCGAGCGCCACCGGCACCGTCATGTTCGCCTTCGAGGACAGGAGCAGGAACTGATACAGGTATTCGTTCCAGGCCAGCAGCAGCGCGTAGGTGCCCACGGCGACCAGCGCCGGCGCCATCAGTGGCAGATAGATTCGCAGATAGATCTGCGGCGGCGACGCGCCGTCGATGCGCGCCGACTCGTCGACCTCGATCGGAATGCTTCGGCCGTACTCCTGGAAGACGAAGATCGCATACGGCGTCGCGAACGCCACCAGGGCCGCGATCACCGACCACGGGTTGTTCGCGAGCCCGTAGTTCTGCATGATCCGGTAGAACGGGATCGCGAGGAACGACGCCGGGATCACGTAGGTCAACAGCGCGGCGTTGCTCACCAGCCAGCCGTGGCGGATCCGCATCCGGCCGATCGCAAAAGCCGTCAGCGAGCCGAACAGCAGCGCGAAGAACGTCACCATCCAGCCGATGAACAGGCTGTTGGCGAACTGATGCCAGAAGTGCTCGAGATACCAGTGGCTCTGGGTCAGGACGCCCCAGAAGCTCTCAACCGAGGGGACCCTCGGCCAGATATGGTCGGTGAAGACGTCGCCTTCGGGCTCGAGCGAGATCAGCACCATGTTGTAGAGCGGCGCGAGTGTCCACACCACGATCACCGCGGAGAGCACCAAGGTCCCCGCGTTGCGCAGATACCGGCGGAGCCGCACTGAACTGCGGGCCCGCGATAACGTACGAGTTGCCAGCCTCGCGTCCGCCGCGATCGTGCTCATATCTGCACCTCCGAGGTGCGGAGCTTGCGCATCAGGATGATCACCAGCGGGATGACCAGCGGCAGCGCCGACATCACCGCCGCCACGCCCAGGCGTGGCTGAGCGATCTCGAACGCGTTGCGGATGCCCAACGTCGCCAGCACGTGCGTCGAGTTCGCGGGGCCGCCACCGGAGACGAAGTTGACGGCGTTGAAGTCGCCGAGCAGGAAGATCGTCGAGAGCAGCGTGCAGATCAGGTAGAGGTTGGCGAGCAGCGGGAAAGTGATGTGCACGAACCCGCGCATCCCGGTCGCCCCGTCGACTTTGGCGGAGTCGCTGATCTCGAGCGGGATCGCCATCCGGCCGGCGAGCAAGATCAGCGTCCAGAACGGCGTCCATTTCCAGATGTGGGAGACGATGACCGCGCCCAGGGCGCTCCAGCGGTCGTTGAGCCAGGACGGCCCTTCAATGTGGAAGAGGGCATAGAGGACGTTGTTGAGGAAGCCCCACTCACCGTTCAGCATCCAGTGGATCGAGATGAACGTCGAGATCTGCGGCACCGCCCAGGGCAGCACGAAGATCAAGAGCAGCGCCTTCATCCACCAGCCCGGTCGCATGAAGAAGCCGGACAACAACAGGGCCAGGAACATCTTTACGTTCACGCCGAGTGCCAGATAGAGGATGGTGTTGACCACCGTGCTCTGGTAAATCGGGTCGGCGAAGAGCTCCCGGTAGAGACTGGCTTCGCTGCCCATCCACAACCCGTAGACCACCGGATACGCGACGAAGGTCAAAAACACCGCGATGTACGGCACGACGAACGCGACGGCCCAGGTGTACTCACCGCCCTTGAGGCCGCCGCGCAGGGAGCGCGAGAGCGTACGCCGCCGGATGGCCGGGCGGCGGCCGACGTCGATGACCGATGTGCCGTTCATTTGTTGGTCTCCGCTCTCACGCCTTCTTGTATTTGGAGAAGATCTCCTCGATGCGCTTGAATGCCTTATCGATCGCGACTTCCGGTTTCACTCCTTCCTTCGCGACGTCGATCATCGCCATGCTCCACACGTGCTGGGAGCGGACTTCCGCCATCGCCAGGTTGAACACGTAGTAGTCCGGCACGGTCGGGCCGAGGAGGCCCTGCTGGATGTAGCCTCGCAGATGCGGGTCCTTCGGGTCCTGCCAGAATGGGCTCTTGGCGAGCGACGGCATGACTGGCAGCCAGCGGCCCAGCCCCAGCTCGACGAACTCGCCGACGACCTTCGGCTGGGCGAAGTACTTGATGAATTCCTTCGCCACCGGGACGTTCTTCGCCCCCTTCGGGATCATCAACTGGGTGACGCCCACGATGCTCGGTACGGGCTTGCCCGCATTGTCGTTCGGATAGCCGATGCCGTGGGTCACCATGTCCTTGAAGTACCACTCCGGGTGCTTCTCCTTGACCGCGACCTCGGTCGAGAGCGTCCCGTCGACGTCCATCACCATGAGCTTCGCGTGGAAGGCGTTGTTGTCGTCTGCGTCATTCCAGTTGATCGCGCTCGGCGGTACGTAGCCATCGCGGTAGGCGCCACCAAGGTAGGCGGTCGCCTTGATGGCCGCTTGCCTGACCTTCGGGTCGTCGAGATGCAGCTTGCCGTCCCTGGTGACGATGTCCTGACCGCCGTGGGCCAGGAGAAACGCCATGAAGAGGTTGTAAGGGTCAACCCCGTTGGCTGTCACCTGGAAGCCCAGACCATAGACCTTGCGCTCGCCCTGCTTGCGCAGGTTGTCCTGCACCTTCTTGAAGAAATCGAAGTACGCGTCCCACGTCTTCGGGATGTCCTCGATCTTGAGGCCGGCCTTCTCCACTAGCGGTCGCCAGATATGGCAGGGGACGACGGCGGCCCGCACTGGCACACCGTATTGGCTGACCTTCTTGGTGACGTT
>QHSP01000073.1 GCA_003220495.1 Candidatus Rokuibacteriota bacterium
TGGGCGACTACGGCGCGTTCCGAGATCTGCAGCGCCACCGGCTCCTCACCCTCGAGTGGCAGCGGCTGACGCCGCGGCACGGCTACGTCGTGCCCGAGGCGATCGCGGAGGCGGGCGCGGCGGACGACTGGCGGCGCGCGCTGATCGAGTCGGCCGAGCTTCACGACGCGATCGAGGCCGCCGGCTTGCCCGAGGTCGCCTCGTACGCGGTCGCCATGGCCTATCGCGTCCGCTTCTACATGGACATGAACGCCCGCGAGGCGATGCACGTGATCGAGCTCCGGACGACCCCGCAGGGACACCCGGCGTACCGGCGGATCTGCCAGGCGATGCACCGGCTCATCGCCGAGCGCCATCCCGCCCTCGCCGCCACGATGACCTTCGCCGATCACTCGTCGGTCGACCTCGAGCGGCTGGAAGCCGAGCGCGCGGCGGAACGCCGCCGCGGCGCGTCCCACTAGCGCGCGACCGCGCCGAGGCCATGCGGCCGCCGCGGCCCGGCTTGACGTCGGCGGCCCGCGCGAAAGATAATTGGTCGACCAATCAAAAGGGAATGGCATGAGCCCCGAGCGCGGCGTGGCAGTGCTCCGGCGCGCCGAGATCGTGCGCGCCACCATCCGGTGCCTGGCGCGCGACGGCTACTCCGGGCTCACGCTGAAGAAGGTCGCGCGCGAGGCCAAGGTGAGCCAGGGGATCCTGCACTACTACTTCGCCGACAAGCGCGCGATCCTGGTGGCCGCGCTCGAGACCGTTACCGCCGATCTCGACCGGCGCGTCGCCGCCGCGCAGTCCCGCGAAGGGCGGGACGCGCGCGCGCGGCTGCTGGCGCTGATCGGCGCGTGCCTGCGGCTGGCGGTCGAGGAGCGCGCGTTCTGGATCGTGTTCGTCGAGTTCTGGGGCGAGATGATGCACGACCGGACGCTGCGCGAGATCAACGCGGCGCTCTACGCGGGGATGCGGCGGCGCATCGGCGCGGTCGTCGCGCAGGGCGTCCGATCAGGCGCGTTTCGGCGCACCGACGTCCTGCGTGCCGCCGCGGTGATCCTCGGGCTCGTCGACGGTGTCTCGCTCCAGCTCGCGTTCGACCCGACCGCGTTCCGCGTCGTCGAGGCGACGCGGTTCTGCGGCGATGCGGTGATGCGCTATCTCGCGCGGGAGGTCTCATGAAGCCGGACCTGGTCGACGGGGCGAAGGCGAAGGCGCGGGAGTATTTCAGGACGCGGGGCACGCTGGTGGACGCGCCCGCGATCCGCGAGCGGATCGCCGACGCGTTCGGCACCCTCGATGCGTTCCTCGCGCCGATCTCCCCCGCGATCGCGGCGCGCGCAGGGGTCCCGGGCGAGTGGACGATCCAGGAGATCGTCGACCATCTGGTCGAGACGCACCGGCCGGGGCTGGACGAGCTCTGGTGCCTGCTCGCGGGCCGCCGGCCTCCGGGCGAGCCGATTCCGGCGAGCCTCCAGTCGAAGTCGCCGCTCCACCGGCCGTGGCCCTGGCTTCGCGCGGAGCTCGACCGGATCCACGGCGAGATCCTTCGAACGCTCGCCGCGGTGGAGCCGGACTTCGCGACCGACGCGCGCGCGCCGATCGTGATGGTGGTGAACGTGCCGGACGAGCACGGCACGATCGTGCCGCTGCACTGGGTCGAGGATCTCGACTGGAAGGCGTACGCGATCACCTGGCGGCTGCACGTCATCGATCACCTGAAGCAGGCGAGAAAGGTTCACGCCGCGCTCGCGCGGTGAGGCGATGACGCTCGCGGCGACCGAGGCCGAGCTGCGACGCATCCTCGAAGAGGTCGCGTTCACGCGGTCGTACGGCTTCAAGCTGGAGGCGATCGACGACGGCCAGTGCACCCTGGTGGTCCCGTTCCAGGCCGCCTTCGAGCGTCCCGGGGGGCTCGTGAGCGGCCAGGTGTTCATGGCGGCCGCTGATGTCGCGATGTGGCTGGCGATCATGACCCGCCTCGGCTCGCGAGACGGCTCGGTGACGGCGGGCATGACGAGCGCGTTTCTCGGCGCGGCGCGCCGCGAGCCATTCCGGTGCACTGCGCGGATCGTGAAGCTCGGCCGGCGGCTGGTCTACGGCGTCGCCGAGTGCGTCGGCGACGCTGGCCGGCTCCTGGCGCACCATTCCCTGACCTACGCCCGCGCGGCGCCCGAGGAGCACTCGGCCTAGCGTCCGCGCCGCTGGTGCATCTGCACCACGTGCCACCCCGCGCGCTCGTCGTCGGTCGTCTCCGGCGGGCCGCCGCGCGTGGCGAGCCAGTACGCGAGGTCCCACAGCTCACCGTCCTCGAGCACCAGGTAGTACGACGGCATCGGCGTGCCGTCGAGCCCCGTCAGGAGCGTGCGCACGAGGTCCCGCGCGGTGGCGCCGCTCTTGAGCGGGCGCCGGGTCAGGTCCGACGGCGTGACCGACAGATCCTTGGCCGACGGGCCGTCTCCGCGCGCCTCCTTGCCGTGGCACTCGGCGCACTCGCCCTTGACGTAGATCTTCGCGCCGCGGGCGATGGCCTCCGGCGTCGCCGCGGGGGGCGTCGGGATCGTCGCGACCGTGGGAGACTGTGCCGCGGCGAATCGCGGCGACAGGCTCTTGACGAACGCGATCACCGCCTGCACCTCGGCGTCGCTCAGATGATTCTGCGGAACCATGCCGGTCGAGGGAATGCCGTGGACGATCGTGCGGACGAGGTCGGCGTCCGTCGGGATCTGGCCGGACGCGGTCGAGCGGAACTTGAAGCGGCCCTTGGTCAGATCGCGCGGCGGAGTCTTGAAATGATGCGCCGCCATGCCCTGGCCGTCGCCCGTCGCACCGTGGCAGACCGCGCAGTTGTCACGAAAGACGCGCTCGCCGGTCGCGAGGTCGGGCGACTGTCCCGCGGCGCCGGCCGCCAGCCCGAGGACCGCGGCGACCAGGGCGAACGCCCCGGGACGAGCGGACAACGGAGCTACTCGAGAACGACGAACTGGCCGACCACGTGCGCCGGGTGCAGTTGGCACTTGATCGGAAAGATGCCCGCCTTGTGGGCGGTGAATTTCACGTTCGCGGTCTTCTCGCCGGGCACGACTTCCTTCACGCCGAAGGCGGCGATCTCGAAGCCGTGCTCGTCGGCGTGGCGATTGACGAGCTGGAGCATCACGGTGTCGCCCTTCTTCGCGGTGAACGACGTGGGCTCCCAGATCTTCACGTCCTGGGGCGTGACGACGTTCACGATGCGCAGCGAGATCTGGCCGGCCTGTGCCCCGGTGAGGCCGAGCCCGACGATGACCAGGGCGATCGCGAGCACTCTCATCGCGCGAAGTCCTCCTTCGCCGCCTTGAGCTTGTCGGGCGAGGCGAGGAGGTCGAGCGCCGTGAGCGCCAGCGCCTTGGCTCCCGCCACCATCCCGGCGCGCGCGATCGGCGAGCGCGCCCACTGGGCGAACTCGCGCGAGTGGCCCGGCACGCCGTCCGGGGAGATGCGGATGTACGGGTGAATCGTCGGGAGCGCCTGGCTCACGTTGCCGCAGTCGGTCGAGCCATAGCCGGCCTCGCCGTCGTCGGGGTCGACCGGGAAGCCGATCACGCCGAGGTTCTGCTCGAAGAGATCCGCCATGGTCCGGTTCGGTTTGAGCGGATCGTGGATGATCGACTCGGCGGTCACTTCGGCCCGGCAGCCCGTCGCCGAGGCGGCGCCTTCGGCGCAGCCCGTGAACCGCCGGAGCAGCTCCTGACAGTAGTCCTTGGTGAGCGCGCGCAGGTAGAAATCGGCGCGGGTGTACTCGGGGATGATGTTCGGCTGATCGCCGCCCTTGACGATGATCCCGTGCACGCGCGCGTCGGTCCGGAGCTGCTGGCGCATCTGATCGAGGCCGACGAAGAGCTGGATGACCGCGTTCAGCGCGTTCACGCCACGCCACGGCCAGGAGGAGGCGTGCGTCGCCCGGCCGTGGAACTCGGCCTTGACCTTGATGATGCCGAGCGACGGCCGCCACACCTGCGTCCCGCAGCGTCCGTGGACCATCATCGCGGCGTCGACGTCGCGGAAGACACCGGCGTCCAGCAGCCGTACCTTGCCGGCGCCGCCTTCCTCGGCGGGCGTGCCGATCACCTGGACGCGCCCCGCGAACGGCACGGTGCCGAGCGCCACGGCGAGCGCGGCGCCGGCGCCGGCGCCCGCGGTCGCGATCACGTTGTGGCCGCAGGCGTGGCCGATCGACGGCAGCGCGTCGTACTCCGCCATGATCGCGATGGTCGGCCCCGCGCCCGAGCCCTCGATCGTCGCCCGGAACGCCGTCGGCAGGCCGCCAACGCCGCGCTCGACTCGGGCGCCGTGCTTCTCGAGGAATTCGGTGAGCCAGCCGTGCGCCTTCTCCTCCTGGAAGCAGAGCTCCGGGGTGTCGTGGATCTTGTGCGACAGCGCCTCGAGATCGTCGGCGATCCGATCGACCGCGCCCGCGACCTTCTGCTTCAGGTCGCCAGGCGCGCTCACTTGGTCCTCCGGAACTCGTCCCGAGCCCGCTTGACCAGGCCCGGCTCGGCGAGCAGGTCGAGCGTCGTCATCGCCATCGCCTTCGCGGCGGTGAGGGTGCCGGTGCGCGCGAGCGGACTCACGGCGGCCGCCTCGAAGGCGCGCGAGTGGATCGGCGTGTTGTCCGGCGCGATCTTCATGAGGGGCTGGATCGTCGGGATGACCTGGCTCACGTTGCCCACGTCCGAAGATCCGAGCCGATCGACGAGCGGCGGCGCCTCGACGACGCCGAGCGCGGTGAGGTTGGCGCGATAGGCGCCGAGCAAGGTCTCGTTGCGCCTCATCGGCTCGTAGACCGTGTCGTTGTGGGCGATCACCTTGACCGTGCAGCCGGCGGCCTTGGCCGCGCCCTCGGCGCAGGCGATGACCCGCTTCTGCAGCTCCCACATGTAGTCGAGGTTGATGGAGCGCACGTAGAACATCGCCGCCGCGAACTCGGGAATGATGTTCGGCGCCGCGCCGCCGTGGGTGATGATCCCGTGGATTCGCGAATCCGGGCGCACCTGCTGGCGGAGCATGCTCACGTTGTTGTAGGTCTGCACCGCCGCGTCGAGGGCGTTGACGCCCTCCCACGGATCGGCCGAGGCGTGCGCCGCCTTGCCGGTGAACTCGAAGCCGACTCGCACGATGCCGAGCAGATCCATGTGGCCGACCCACTGATCGAACCCGTGGACCATCATCGCCGCGTCCACGTCCTTGAAGATGCCGGCCTGAATCAGCTTCACCTTGCCGCCTCCGCCCTCCTCGGCCGGCGTGCCCACCACGTGGATGCGCCCCTTCGGCAGCCGGTCGCGCACCGCGGCCAGCCCGGCGCCCGCGCCGGCGCCCGCGGTCGCGATCGCGTTGTGACCGCAGGCGTGGCCGATCGACGGCAGCGCGTCGTACTCGCACATGATCGCGATCGTCGGGCCCTCGCCGGTCTCGAGCGTCGCGCGAAACGCGGTCTCGACTCCAGCCAAGCCGCGCTCGACCTTGAATCCCTGCGCGGCGAGGAACTCGGTGAGCCAGCCGGCCGCCTTGACCTCTTGATAGCAGAGCTCGGGATTGTCGTGGATCCGGCGCGAGAGCTTCTCGAGGTCGTCGCCGAGGCGGTCGATCGCCGCGGCGATCGCGTCTTTGAGGGCGGTCATGTCGACTCTCCTGGAGTGCGGAATCTGCCTTTTCGACGGCGGTCAACTATACCACCCGGCGCTGTGTGCTAGGATTCGCCCGTGACCACCGGAGTACGGCTCGGCGTCGCGATTCCGCAGACGATTCTCTCGGGCAGCTTCGACGTGCGCGGCATCCGCGGATTCCTCTCCCGGGCCGAGGCGCTCGGCTTCGAGAGCGTGTGGGTCGTCGAGCAGATCTTGGGCTCGGTCCGGAGCCTCGAGCCGGTCACGTTGCTGACGTACGCCGCCGCGTGCACCGAGCGGATCCGGCTCGGGTCCGCCGTGCTCCTGACCGCGCTGCGGAGCCCGATCCACCTCGCCAAGAGCGTCGCGACCCTCGATCAGTTGAGCGGCGGGCGGATCGATCTCGGTGTCGGCCTCGGCGGCAATCCGAGGATCTACCCGGCCTTCGGACTGCCCTCGGCGCGCCGCGCCGCCCGCTTCGCCGAGGGGCTCCGGGTGATGAAGCGACTGTGGACCGAGGAGCGAGTCAGCCTGGACGGCGAGTTCTTCAAGCTCCAGAACGCGTCGATGGAGCCCAAGCCCGTCCAGAAACCGCATCCGCCGCTGTGGTTCGGCGGCCACCATCCGGACGCGCTCCGGCGTGCCGTGGAGCTCGGCGACGCGTTCATCGGCGCCGGCTCGGTCTCGACGAAGGTTTTCCTCGACGAGGTGAAGATTCTCCGCGCCTTGATCAAGGAGAGCGGGCGAGATCCGGCCCGCTTCCCGCTGGGCAAGCGCGTCTACATCGCCGTCGATCGCGACCGTGCTCGCGCCGGGCGGCGGCTCGAGGAGTGGTTCAAGGCGTTCTATGGCCGCCCGGAGCTCGCCGCGGACGTGTCGGTCTGGGGCGAGCCGCAGGAGTGCGTCGAGCGCCTGTCCGAGATCGTCGGGGCGGGAGTCGGCTTCCTGATGCTCAACCCGGTGTTCGACGAGCTCGACCAGCTCGAGCTATTCGCCGCGGCGCTGGCCCCGAAGCTGTAGTCAGCCTTGTTCGAGCCCGTCGATCGGGACTGGCCGCATCGTCTCCAGCCCGACGCGGCGCCCCGTGACGTGTCGAACCTCGCCGGCCAGGGCGAACGAGCCGACCTCGTCGCTCACGACGTCGATCCAGCAGATCTTGCCGAGCTTCAGCGCCGTCGTCGGGGCGACGGTCACCCAGAGGCCGTTCCGGCTCGCGTCCTCGGCGCGTCCCAGCAGAGGCTCATCGTCGACCCACAGGCGGACGGGCCACGTGACGGTAAGCCGAGGGTGACGCCGGCGCTCGGACGTCGAGCTCATCGGCTGCGCGGTCTCACGAGAATTCCCGGCGCGTCGGCAGCGCGCTGGGTGAACGAGCGACGAGGCACAGTGCTCGTCGCAGCCGTACACGTTCCGTGCCACCGACAAAGCGTCTTGCCGCACGGGGGGTTCCGACACGCCCGCCGGGACCGCCATCGCGAATCGTAAACTTCGCCGACGCTGTCATATACTGGGCTGAGTGGCCAAGCGAGTCCTGATCGTCGACGACGAGGCACCGGTAGTCGAGGTCCTGAAGGATTTCTTCCGGCAATTCCGCCACGAGAACTCGTACGAGACCGAGTCGGCGAAGGACGGGGCGGAAGCGCTGATCGTTCTGCTGCGCGGAAAGTTCGACCTGATCCTCCTCGACATGCACATGCCGCGCATGGGCGGACTCGAGCTCCTCAAGCAGATCCGCGGGCTCGGCGTGAACGTGCCGATCATCATGATCACCGCCAACGCCGACACGCGCGCCGCCGCCGAGGCGCTGGGCGGCGGCGTCTTCGCCTACATCCCGAAGCCGTTCGACATCCGGCACCTCGACCATCTCGTCGCGCTCGCCGTCTCGACCAGATCGCGCCGCTGAGGTGACTGCATCGCCGCGCCGCCGCGAAGCGCCCGGCGAGCGCTACGTTGTCATCGGCGCCACCGGTCAGCTCGGCTCCGATCTCGTGAGGACCTTCGACCGATCCGGTGAGCTCACGCCCCTCGGCCCGCGCGACATCGACATTCTGGACGCCGCCGCAACGCGATCGATTTTGAATGCGCTACAGCCGACCTGCGTCATCAACACCGCGGCGGACAATCTCGTCGACCGGGCCGAGGAGGACGGGCGCAGCGCGTTTGCCCTGAACGCTGACGCAGTCGGCTCGCTCGCGGCGATCTGCCAGTCGATCGGCGCCAGGCTCGTCCACTTCTCGACCGACTACGTCTTCGACGGCTCCCAGCGCACGCCTTACCTCGAGACCGACCCGCCGCGGCCGCTGTCCGTCTACGCCGAGTCGAAGCTTGCGGGCGAGCGCCTGGCCCTCGAGCGCTGCGAGCGTACCGTGATCTTCCGCGTGTGCGGCCTCTTCGGTCTTGCCGGCAGCCTGGGCAAGGGCAAGGGCAACTTCGTCGAGACGATGCTGCGCCTGGCACGGGAGGGACGTCCGCTGCGCGTCGTATCGGATCAGGTGCTGTGCCCGAGCTACACGCTCGACCTCGCGCGGAAGATCTGGAGGGTGCTCCCCAAGACGGTCCACCCGATCTACCACCTCACCAACGCGGGGCAGACCAGCTGGTACGACTTCGCGCGGCGCGCCCTCGAGCTCACGGGCACGGCGGCGGATCTCACGCCGGTGACCGCGGCCGAGTACGGCGCCAAGGCCCGGCGGCCCGCCTACTCGGTGCTCGCCCACGCGCACCTCGCCGCGCTCGGCGAAGACGACCTCCGACCGTGGGACGCGGCCCTGACCGCCTACGTCGCGGAGCGGTCGTCGTCCCGATAGCGCTCCGCCAGCGCGAGCTGCGCGGTCACGCCGATCAGGTCGTTGAAATCGCCGAACGGCATGTAGCGATCCCCGAGGGAGAGGACGTCGTCGCGCGCCTTCACCTGGCCGAGGAAGGCGCGCATCGCCTGGGCGGCGACGAGCAGGGTGTCGACCGGGAGCAGGATGATCGCGAACCCGAGCGCGCGCAGCCTGGCGAACGGCAGGAGCGGCGAGCGGCCGCCCGGCGCGTAGTTGTAGAGGAGCGGCGTGTCGAAGGCCCGGGCGACCTGCTCGACCTGGGCCTCGGTGCGCGGCGCCTCGATGAAGAGCACGTCGGCACCGGCCTTCGTCGCCGCTTCACCTCGCCGGAGCGCCTCGTCGAGGCCGACGGCGGAGATCGCGTCGGTGCGCGCGATGACGAGCAAATCGGGGTCGATCCGAGCCTCGACCGCGGCGCGGATCTTGCCGACGAACTCACCACGCGGAACGATCTGGTGCCCGGAGAGATGACCGCAGCGCTTTGGCGTGATCTGGTCCTCGATGTGGAGCGCCGCCACGCCGGCCGCCTCGTACGCCTGCACGGTCCGCCGCACGTTCAACGCGTTTCCGTAGCCCGTATCGGCGTCGGCGATCAGGGGGACGTCGAGGACCCCAGCAAGGTTGCGCGCGTGATCGGCCATCTCGCCGAGCCCCGCGAATCCGAGGTCGGGGAGACCGAGCCGGGACGCGGCGGTGCCGTAGCCGGTCATGTACACAGCCGGGAACCCGGCGTCCTGTACGAGCCGCGCCGAGATGCCGTCGTAGGCGCCGGGCACGACGAGGCCTTGCTTCTTCGCCACGAGCGCGCGAAGGGCGGCTCGACGAGCTGTCATGCGACACCTCCGCGGTCCGCGGTCGCGCCGCGGCCAGCGTCCCAGCCCGACGATGCGCCGCGCCGCGCGCCTTCGGCGCGCGCGATCCGGCGATCGAGCGCCGGATGCGAGTAGAGGAAGATCTCCTTGAGGCGGCTCGGCCGCCGCTCGGCGAGATTCAGCGCGGCGAGCCGTTCCATCGCGCCGACGAAGGCGGCGGCGTTGTCGGTGGTGGCCAGCGCGAAGTCGTCGGCCTGGCGCTCGATCCAGCGCGAGAACCCGTTCGTGAGCGGGAGCTGACCCAGTCCGAGCGCCAGGGTCACGAGCGCGAGCCACGGCAGGCCGGCCGGATCGCCGGGCCCGGCCAGGCCGAGGAGGGTGACGCCGAGCTCGAGACAGAGCGCGGCGAGCCCGGTGGTGACCAGCGTCAGCGTGCCGTTCACCAGGAGACCGCGACGCATGTCGCCGTGAGCGTGGTGTCCGAGCTCGTGGGCGAGGACGGCTTCGATCTCGTCGGGAGAAAACTCCGAGAGCAGCGTGTCGAAGAGGATGATCCGCCGCGTGCGGCCGAGGCCCACGACCGCGGCGTTGGCCGTGCGGCTCTTCCGCGACTGATCGGCGACGAAAACGCCGACCGCCGCGACGCCGGCTCGTCGCGCGAGCGCCAGGAGCCGATCGCGGAGGCCGCGGTCGGCGAGCGGCGTCAGCCGGTAGAACAGCGGCACGATCCAGATCGGCAGGACGGCGGTCATGGCGATCTCAGCGGCGATGAAGACCGCCGCGGCGACGAGCCACCAGAGCGGCGTCAGCACGAGCAGCGCGTAGACGATCTCGATGGCCGCCAGCGTGAGCACGCCCACGATCACGGCGGCCTTCAGCTGATCGCCGAGCCAGCTCGGCATCGGCTGATGCAGCAGTCCGAAGCGCCGCGGCAGCCAGAAGCCACGGATCATCTTCAGCGGAAGCGTGAGCGCCGCGTGCCCGGCGCCGAGCGCGAGCGCGACCAGCGCGACCTGAACCCATCGCGCGGAGCTGACGCGCGCCGCCCAGCCCGCCAACCCGTGGCCTCCGCCCGTCAGGACGAGTGCCAGCGGGTACGCGATCGACAGGCCGACGCCGAGGAGCGTCAGCAGGAGCTGGAGTCGATGGTAGCGGGCGGCGTCGGCCATGTGGCATTGTACGTCCGGTCCGGCGGGCCCGGAGTCGCCGAAATGCCTGCTACAATGACCGAAACTCGGGAGCAGGGGAGCCATCATGTTCGAGTCCGTCGAGGAGGTTCAGCAGCGGTTCAAGGACGCCCGGTACATCGCGAGCCGCCGTGTGTCCACCGTCGTGTTCCTGGCCGCGCGGATGGGTCGTCCGGTCCTGATCGAGGGGCCGGCGGGCGTCGGGAAGACCGAGCTGGCGAAGACGCTCTCGGAGATCACGTCGCGACCGCTCATCCGGCTTCAATGCTACGAGGGACTCGACGAGGGCAAGGCGCTCTACGAGTGGAAGTATGCCAAGCAGCTCCTCTACACGCAGCTCCTGCGCGACCGCATCGGCGAGCTGATCGCCGACGCGCCGTCGCTTCCCGACGCGGTGGCGAAGATCGCCGGCCAGGAAGACGCGTTCTTCTCGTTCCGGTTTCTCTCGCCGCGGCCGCTCCTCTCGGCGATCCAGGCCGAGCAGCCGGTCGTCCTGCTCGTGGACGAGATCGACAAGGCCGAGCCCGAGTTCGAGGCCTTCCTGCTCGAGGTGCTCTCGGACTTCCAGGTGTCGGTGCCCGAGCTCGGGACCGTGCGAGCCAAGCACATCCCGCTCGTCGTCCTCACCTCGAACAACGCCCGTGAGCTCTCCGACGGGCTCAAGCGCCGCTGCCTGCACCTCTTCATCGACTTCCCGGCGGCGGCCGACGAGCTGCAGATCATCCGGCTGAAGGTGCCGGAGATCCCCGACCAGCTCGCCCGGGCGGTCGTGGCCGCCGTCCAGAAGATCCGCGCGATGGACCTCCGCAAGCTCCCGTCGGTCTCGGAGTCGCTCGACTGGGCGCGCTCGCTCGTGATCCTGAACGCGCGGGAGCTCGATCCCGGCATCGTCGAGTCGACCTTGACGATGCTGGTCAAGCACGAGAAGGACCTCGAGCGCGTCAAGGGCTCGCTGGACAAGGTCCTGGCGGAGTAGCTCCTGGACCAGCGAATCCTCGAGTTCATCGGCGACCTCCGTCGCGCCGAGATCCGCATCTCGCCCTCGGAGGCGCTCGACGCGCTCGCCGCGAGCGCCGAGGTCGGTCTGGCCGACCGCGAGACGTTCAAGGCGACCCTCGCGGCCACCTTGATCAAGGAATTCCGCGATCATCCGACCTTCGATCGCCTGTTCAACCTCTACTTCCTCGACCTCGAGGCGCTCGGCGAAGGGCTCAAGAAGGCCCTGGGTCCCGAGGATCCGCGCGTTCAGGATCTGCTCGACGACCTGATGGCCGACGAAGGGATGGAGCTCGACGAGCTGACCGAGCTGCTGATGCGCGGCCAGGGGAGCGAGATGGAGATGGCCATTCGCGCCGGCGGCCAGAACGCCGGGCTCGAGCGGCTCATGTACTTCCTGCAGGTCGGCTTCTTCTCGCGCCGGATCTCGGACCGCTTCGACTGGTCCGCCATCGAGGGCGACCTCGAGCGCATCATGAAGGCGCTCGAGGCGCGTGGCCTCGATCCGGGCCAGCTCGCGCGCATCCGGAACTACCTCGAGCTGCGGCTCGAGGCGTTCAAGCGCATGATCCGCCAGCACGTCGAGCGCGAGCTGGAGCGCCGCGCGTACCGCCAGGGCGAGAAGCTCACGCGCGAGGTCCTCGCGGACAAGCCGCTCTTCGCGCTGACGCCCGACGAGATCGCGCAGATGAAGAACGTCGTGGCCCGCCTGGCGCGCAAGATCAAGGACGCGCTGGCGTTGCGCCAGCGGCAGGAGCACAAGGGCCGGCTCGATTCGCGGCGGACCACGCGCAAGAGCCTTCAGTACGGCGGCGTGCCGATGGAGATCTTCCTCAAGCGCCGGCACCGTGAGAAACCGAAGCTGATCACGATCTGCGACGTGTCGGACTCGGTCCGCAACGCCTCGCGCTTCATGCTGCAGCTAGTGTGGAGCCTCCAGGAGTGCTTCAGCCGGGTCCGCTCGTACGTGTTCGTGTCCGAGATCGCCGAGGTCACCCAAGCCTTCAACACCTACCCGGTCGAGCGCGCCATCGAGTGGGCGCTCAAGGGCGCGCCGGTCGACTACCACTGCCGGTCCGATTTCGGATTCGCCTTCAGCCAGTTCACGAAGAGCGAGCTCGACTCGCTCGATCGCAAGACGACGATCCTGATGCTCGGCGACGCGCGCAACAACTACAACGATCCGCAGGCGTGGGCGCTGCGGCTCATTCGCGAGCGCGTGAGGGGAATCATCTGGCTGAATCCGGAAGGTCAGTGGGGCTGGGGCATCGGCGACAGCGTGATGCCACTCTACACGCCCTCGTGCGACTTCGTCCGCGAGTGCCGCACGATCGGCCAACTCGGAGAAGTCGTCGACAACCTCGTGCATCACTGGTGGCGGCGAGGCCGCTAGCTCGAATCGAGCCGGCTCGAGATCAATTCGTCGCCACTGGCCAGCTTTTTCCGGTTTTTCTACTGACGAAATTCGCCAGTCGCTGCCGTTCAGTCACGCCGATTTGACCCTCGCGCGCGGCTAAGTCCGCGCGTATGCGCCGGATCGGATTCGACTCTCGCTTCTGGCATCGTCACTGCACTACGAGCGAGGCATGAAGACTAAATGCCCGCTCCCCAAGGGATTTTCCGGAACGAGGCGGCTTTCCGGAATACTCGTCGCCCTCCTGATCCTTGCCTTGACGACCGCTTCGGGTGCGGGCGCTGCGCCGTTCGCGTTCATTTCGAGCGGCGCCCGCACGGTGTCGGTCATCGATGCGTCGCCCACGGCGAGTTGCGCGGTGGCGGGCCAGTCACCACCCTGCGTCGTGAAGACTCTGACCCTGCCGGCCGGCGCGTCGCCGAACGGCGTCGCGGTCAACCCAGCCGGTACGTTCGCCTACGTCGCCAATACGGGGAATAACACCGTCTCAGTGATCCCGATTTCAGACAACATTTCAGACAACAGCGTGACGTCGATCCAGGTAGGCTTCGGACCTTGGGGCGTGGCGGTGAGCCCCGACAACGCGAAGGTGTATGTCGGCCTTTCTGACGGGTCGGTCGCGGAGATCGATGTCAGCTCCAACACGGTGACCCCGATCTCCAACGTGGGTGGCTTCCTGAACGGCATCGTCGTCGTGGGCTCGCGCGTCTACGTCGCCGATTCCACAGCCGGCCAGGTCGTCGTGATCGATGGCAACAGTCGAAGCGTCATCAAGCGGATCGACGTCGGTTCTCTCGGCAATTTCACGCCGAACGGTATCGTCGCCAACCCCGCGGGGACGCGCGTCTACGTCGTCGATCTCAGATTCGATCCGAATCAGCGGATCTGGGTATTGGAGGTCTCCGCGATCGACACCGCGTTGATCGACACGGCGCAGAATCCGGTCCAGACCATCGTGATCGACCCGAAGCCCGGCCTGCCGGCTGAGGATACGATGTCCACGCCGGGCGGCATCGCCATCAGCCCGGATGGAAACCGGCTCTACGTCGCGAACGACTCTCAAAACGAAGTAGCTATCGTCACGCTGTCGGACGGAAGCCGCGCCGACGTGACGGTCGGCGCCGCACCGATGGGGGTCGCGACCGATCCAACGGGGCTCGTCTACGTGGTCAACGCCGACGCGGGGAACGTGTCTGTGCTCGACGCGACGAACGCGGTCGTGAAGACCGTCGGCGTCGGTTCGGGTCTGTCCGTCTTCGGCGCGTTCGCCACAGGTGGCCCGCCGCGGTACGCGCTGACGTCGATGACGGTCGGGGACGGGTCGATCAACGCCCAGCCGTTGCCGGTTGGGGGGACGTATACCGCCGGCACCGTCGTGACCCTCACCGCCACGCCGGGCCCAGGGTCGCTGTTCACCAGCTGGTCCGGCGCCTGCTCGGGGAGCGGCAACCCCTGCAACGTAACGATGGACGCGGCCAAAACGGTGACCGCGACCTTCACGGCGCAGTACACGCTGTGGCTGACGACGATCGGGGCCGGCTCGATCACGCCCGTGCCGACGCCGACCGCGGGCAAGTATGCTGACGGCACCAATGTGACCCTCACCGCCACGCCGGGCCCTGGGTCGCTGTTCACCGGCTGGTCCGGCGACTGTTCGGGGAGCGTCAATCCCTGCACCGTGAAGATGGATGGGATCAAGAGTGTGACCGCGACCTTCACGGCGCAATACACGCTCTGGCTGACAACAATCGGGGCCGGCTCGATCACGCCCGTGCCGACGCCGACGGCGGGCAAGTATGCTGACGGCGCCAATGTAACCCTCACGGCCACGCCGGCCTCGGGCTCTCTGTTTACCGGCTGGTCCGGCGACTGTTCGGGGAGCGCCAATCCCTGCACCGTGAAGATGGATGGGACCAAGAGTGTGACCGCGACCTTCACGGCGCAGCAGTTTACGCTGACGTTGACGACGACCGGGACCGGGGTCGGCTCGATCACCGCCGCGCCGACGGCGACGGCGGGGAAGTACGCCGACGGCACCAATGTGACCCTCACGGCCACGCCGGCGGCAGGCTCGCAGTTCACCGGCTGGTCCGCTGTGACTGTGACCCTCACGGCCGCGCCGGCCGCCGGCTTGTCCGCCTGTTCCGGGACCAGCATCAGCTGCACCGTGACGATGAAAGCGGACATGGGTGTGAAGGCGACCTTCACCGCGCTGCCGCCGCCTCCGCCGCCCGCGCCAACGACGTGTGACGACAAGATCAAGGACCTCCAGACGAAGGTGGCCGCCGACAAGCATCCCTGGAGGTACGAGCATCAGCTCAAGGCCGCTCTCCGACTGTACGCGGCGGACCTGGTAGAGCTCCCGAAGGCAAAGGCGAAGGTCGGCGAGCGTGACAGGCGGTACGTGCGCGCCTTGAAAGAATTCACTGACGGCAAGGCGGCGCTGTGTGGCGGCCGCTATTGGCACGCCCACCACGACCTCTGGGAGTCGTACTACATCGCTCACGAGATTCTCAAGCAGCACCGGCG
>QHSP01000058.1 GCA_003220495.1 Candidatus Rokuibacteriota bacterium
CAGGGAACGTATCCAGTATTAGCCTCCCTTTCGAGAGGGTATCCCGGTCTCAAGGGTGGGTTACCCACGTGTTACTCACCCGTGCGCCACTCGAACCGCCGAATTATTGCTAACCCGACGATTCTCGTACGACTTGCATGTGTTAAGTACGCCGCCAGCGTTCGCTCTGAGCCAGGATCAAACTCGCCAAAAGAAGCGATGAACCTGGTCCTCAAGCTCGAACCTGTTACTGCGAACTGCGTGCAGTCACTCGGCCGAGCGCAAGGTACTCGTTAGAACGGATGGTGCTCACACCTTTTCGGTGAGCCAGTAGCATATTTGGCTTTCAAAGAGCACTACGGTCAGCTTGGAAGTGACCGGGCTTACTTCTGAGTGCCCCACGTCTCCGCGAGGCAACGACTGACTATACGGATCGACCCAGGGCTTGTCAAGTTCTTAACCAGCCCCTTCGAGGACGACGCGTTTGAAGCGCCGCTTGCCCACCTGGATCAAGTACGCGCTCCCGGGAACCAGGGTCTCCTCCGTGTTCGTGACTCGGCGACGATCGATTTCCACCGCGCCCTGCTGGATCATACGCCGCGCTTCCGACGTCGAGGGCACGAGCCCCGCTTCCTTGAGCACGAGCCACACCGGCCACGGCGCGCCTTTGGGGGGCAACCCCTTGCCGGCTGCTTCGCTCGACGGCAGGCGCGCCGTCTCGATCTCGTCGGGCACGTCGCGGTGCTGGTGAACGCGCGCGAAGTGCTCTTCCGCGTCGATGGCACCGCGGTCACCGTGATACTGCGCGGTGATCGTGCGGGCGAGGCGCTTCTTGGCCTCCATCGGATGCGCGGACCGGAGGGCGGCGATCTCGGATTCCGGAATCCGCGTGAGCAATTCGAAGTAGCGCCACATCATCGCGTCAGAGACCGACATCAGCTTGCCGAAGATGTCCTCCGCCTTCTCGTTGATCCCGACGTAGTTGCCGTAGCTCTTGGACATTTTCTGCACGCCGTCGAGACCCTCGAGCAACGGCACCGTCAGCGCGATCTGCGGTTCCTGGCCGTGCGCGCGCTGCAGGTCGCGCCCGACCAGAAGATTGAACGTCTGATCGGTGCCGCCCATCTCGACGTCGGCGTTCAGCGCCACCGAGTCGTACGCCTGGGCGATCGGATAGAGGAACTCGTGCAGGCTGATCGGACGCTCGGCGGCATAGCGCGCGGCGAAGTCCTCGCGCTGGAGCATCCGCGCAACCGTGAGGCTCGCCGCTTCGCGGATGATGTTTTCGAAGGTCAACGGGCCGAGCCACGTCGAGTTGAACTCGACGCGCGTGCGCGACATGTCGATGACCTTGCCGAGCTGCGCGCGGTACGTCTCCGCATTCGCGAGAATCTCGTCGCGCGTGAGCGGCTTGCGCGTCTCGGACCGTCCGGTCGGATCGCCGATCAATCCGGTGAAGTCGCCGATGATCACGATGATCTGATGACCGAGGTCCTGGAAGTCCCGGAGCTTCCTCAGCACCACCGTGTGCCCCAGATGGAGATCGGGAGCGGTCGGGTCGAGTCCGAGCTTGACCCGGAGCGGCGTCCGGGAGCGGCGCGAGCGCTCGAGCTTCTGGGCGAGCTCGGCCTCCACGATGATGTCGGCGGCCCCGCGCCTGATGATCCGAAGCTGCTCGTCGATCGGCCGGAACTCCACGAGGCTCAAAGCATCGGGGTTGTATCACACCGGTTCTGGGGGTGCAAGGCAACGGACGGTTCTGGGCCCTCTGGGGCCTATAATCATCTGGTGATGGCTGTCGCGACGGACCGCCCGTCAGGCCCTCCGAAGCTTCCGCTGTGGCGCCGCCGCTGGTTCCGCCGGGTGCTCATTGGCATCGGTGGCCTCACGCTGCTCGGCCTGCTGGTCGCGGGCATCGCCGCCCTCTGGGCCTTCACGATTCTCCCGCGCTCGCTCCCCTCGGTCACCGCGCTCGAGACGCTCCAGCCCATCCAGGGCACCAAGATCTACGACGACAACGACGAGGCGATCACCGAGCTCCACGTGGAGCGCCGCATCCTGGTGCCCCTGGCCCAGATTCCCCAGTCGCTGCGCGACGCGATCCTCGCGACCGAGGATCGCCGGTTCTACTCGCACTGGGGGATCGATCCGATCGGCGTGGCCCGGGCAGTCCTTCAGAACTACCGACGCGGGCGGATCGTCGAGGGTGGAAGCACCATCACCCAGCAGCTCACCAAGGTGCTCTTTCTCACTCCTGACAAAAGCGTCGAGCGGAAGCTGAAAGAGGCCGTACTCGCCCTCGAGCTCGAGCGTCGGTACTCGAAGGACCGCATCCTCGAGATGTACCTGAACCAGGTCTATTTCGGCCAGGGCTCGTATGGCGTCGAGGCCGCGGCCCGGACATACTTCGGCAAGTCCGTCTCCGAGCTGACGGTGCGCGAGTCGGCGCTGATCGCCGGCCTTCCACGGGCGCCGACGAACTACTCGCCGTTCGATCGCCCCGAGGCGGCCAAGCGCCGACGTGAAGTCGTGTTACGCCGCATGGTCGACTTCGGGACCATCAAGGATGAAGAGGCCAAGCGCCTGGCGAAGACGGACCTCGGCCTGATCCCGCCGGAGCGGCGCCGGACGACCGGCCAGTACTTCATCGACTACGTCCAGCAGACGCTCGAAGCGAAGTACGGGCCTGACCTGGTCCTCAAGGGCGGGCTCAACGTCTACACGACCCTGAACCCGACGATGCAGCTCACCGCCGAGCAGTCGCTCCGCGAAGGGCTCAAGGCGCTCCAGGGCCGCACAGCCACGACTCAAGGCCGTCCCGGAGAAACTCCCGAGGGCGCGGTGGTCACCGTCGAGCCGCAGACCGGCTACGTGAAGGCGATGGTCGGCGGCTCCGACTTCTTCCGCAGTGAGTTCAATCGGGCCGTGCAGGCCAAGCGGCAGCCCGGCTCCGCGTTCAAGCCCTTCATCTACATCGCCGCGCTCGAGGCCGGGTTCACGCCTGCCTCGCAGATCGAGGACTCGCCGGTGTCCTTCGCCTTCGGCAAAAACGGCCAGGTCTGGAAGCCAGAAAACTACGATCGCAAGTTCCGGGGGTCCACCACGCTCCAGCAGGCCATCGAGGAGTCCGTGAACGTGGTGACCGTCAAGCTTCAGGAGCGAATCGGGCTCGCCAAGACCATTCAGGTCGCACGGCGCCTGGGCATCACGAGCCCACTCGACGTCAACCTGAGCCTGGCCCTCGGCACGTCAGATGTCTCCCTCCTCGAGATGACCTCCGCCTACGGCACGCTCGCCAACCAGGGCGTCTGGATGCCTCCGGTGACGATTCGCTACGTCACCGACGCGCAGGGCAAGCTTCTCGAAGAGCACGTGCCCGAAGGCCGCGAGGCGGTGGCGCCCGAAACCGCCTACGTGATCACCCAGATGCTGCGTGGGGTGGTCGAGCGCGGTACCGGCCAGGCGGCGAAGGGCCTCGGCCGACCTGTGGCCGCGAAGACCGGGACGACGAACGACTATTCGAATGCGTGGTTCGTCGGGTTCACGCCGCGGCTCGCAACCGGCGTGTGGGTCGGCTACGATCGGCCTCGCAGTCTCGGGAAGGACGAGACCGGCTCCCGCGTCGCGGTCCCGATCTGGGTCACGTATATGGGGAAGGTTCTCGGCGACAGCCCTAAGGAAGACTTCCCCGTCCCCGATCACGTCGTGTCGATGCTCGTCGACGAGGACCCGTCGGGTGAGTGCCTGCGCCCCGTACCGATGGCCTTCGTCAAGGGAACCGAGTCAGGGATGGCGTGCAACGGGGTGGGGCAGCCCAGAGCTCAAGTGCTGCCGCCAGCGGCGACGCCAGCAGCCGCAGCGCCGCCAGCCGCGACGCCGCAGCCACCGACATCGGCGCCCACGCTGCCGTCAGCGCCGAGCGCGGCGACCGGCCCGGCGCCCGTACAGACCACGCCGCCGCCGGCCACCGGCGCTCCCTTCAGGGGCCAGACGCCTTAGCTGCCGGCGCTGGGTAGCGCCTCGCGGCCTGCGACCACGGCGCGCCGTCGAGGAGCTCACGGAACACTGCGCCGAGCTCCGCGATCGGCACTCTCGCCTGCTCCATCGAGTCCCGGTCGCGGATCGTCACCCGGAAGTCGCCCGCTTCTCCGCGCTCGCTGTCCCCGACCGTCTGGACATCGACCGTCACGCAGTAGGGCGTGCCGACCTCGTCCTGCCGCCGATAGAGCCGCCCGATGGCCGCTGTGTCGTCGTAGACGACACGCCAGTGCTTGGCGAGGTCGGCACGGATCGTATGCGCCGTGCGAACGATGTCGTCGCGCTTCTTCAGGAGCGGCAGCACGGCGACCTTGATCGGCGCCAGCTCCGGGTGGAACTTGAGCACCACCCGCTTTTCGCCGCGCACCTCTTCCTCCCGATAGGCGTCGGCCATGAAGGCGAGCAGCGCGCGGTCCACGCCGGCGGCGGGCTCGACGACGAAGGGCACGACGTGCTCCTTGCGCTCGTCGTCGAAGTACGTGAGCGACTTGCCGCTCCACTTCGCGTGCTGCTTGAGGTCGAAGTCGGTCCGGTTGGCGATGCCCATCAGCTCGCTCCAGCCGATCGGGAACCTGTACTCGATGTCGACCGTCCGCTTCGCGTAGTGCGCCAGCTCGTCGCGCTCGTGCTCGCGCAGGCGCAGATTGTCGGCGGAGAGGCCGTAGCGCCGGAACCACGCCATGCAGTCCTCGATCCACCGGTCGTGCCAGTACTCGTCCGCCGGGCGCCCGTCGACGCGATCGTTCGGGTTGACGAAGTACTCGATCTCCATCTGCTCGAATTCGCGCGTGCGGAAGATGAAGTTGCCCGGCGTGATCTCGTTGCGGAACGAGCGTCCGGCCTGGGCGATGCCGAACGGAAGCTTGAGCCGCATGGACTGCAGCACGTTGTCGAAGTTGACGAACATCGCCTGGGCGGTCTCGGGGCGGAGATAGGTCACGGCCGCGTCCTCTTCGACGGGGCCCATGAACGTCTTGAACATCAGGTTGAACTGGCGTGGCGCCGTCAGCTCGCCCTTGCCGCACTGGGGACACAGCGTCCGGCGCTGTCCGCAATGGCCGCACGGCTCGCCCGCCGGGATCGTGAACTTGTTGCCCTTGGTGGCCGGGCAGTAGTGGACCCAAGGCAGCGCGTCCACGTGGTCGGCGCGGAAGCGATGCTTGCACTCTCGGCAATCGACCATCGGGTCGGTGAAGTGGTCCAGGTGCCCGCTCGCCTTCCACACCGTCGGGTGCATGAGGATCGACGCGTCGATCCCGACCATGTCCGCCCGAGTCTGCACGAAGTCGCGCCACCACACGCGCTTGATGTTGTTCTTGAGCTCCACGCCCAGCGGACCGTAATCCCAGCACGAGCCCGTCCCGCCGTAGATCTCGCTCGACTGGAACACGAAGCCCCGTCGCTTCGAGAGGGAAACCAGGACGTCCATGCTCGTGGGCTCACTCATAGACTGGCCTCGCCCGCAACCGCGCGTCCGTCGCTCGGAGACAGCCGTTGAACCTCTTGCTGAAACTTGGTCGAGCGCGTCGGGTGGCCGATGAGGCGCGCGACCTGCGCCTCCAGCAGCGCGGGAAGCTCCGCTTCGGCCCGGCCGAGCGGCACCGTCAGCGCCTCGTCCCAGGACACCGAGCGGAGACGCTCGAAGGCAGCGATCGACACGGGTGAGATCGCCAGCGCGTCGCCACCGGGACGCGCACAGGCTTCGCAGATCACGCCCCCGTCGCCGAGGGCCGGCCGCGGAAACGGGTAGGCGCGCCCGCACGCGATGCACGCATCGAGCCTGGGCCGATGGCCGAGCGCTTCGACGCACCGCACCCCGAACGCCATCGTCACCCGGGCCGGTTGCCGCGGGCCGTCGAGCGCCCGGAGACCGCGGACCAGCAGACCGAAGAGGGCGACGTGCCGATCGCGCTCGGCGGTCAGCCGCGCCACGCACTCGATCATCCACGCCGCTTGCGCCAGCTTCTCGAGATTTTCGCGGACCCGGTCGAAGGGACGCGTGATGTCGAAGTGATCGACGCGGATCAGCTCGCTGCGCCCGCCGTCGAAGAAAACGAGCTCGCCGAGGGTGCAGAGCTCGAGCGCGCTGCCGAATCGTGAGCGCATGCGCCGGGCGGACTTGGCGACCCCGCGAATCTTGCCGAAGTCGCGCGAATAGAAGGTGACGAGGCGATCGCTCTCCCCCAGCGGAAACGACCCGATCACGACCGCGGCGGTTTTCCCGAGCATCAGGACGTCAGCATGAACCCGAATTCGCGGAGGGCGCGCTCGTCGCGACGCCAGTGCCGGCGCACTTCCACGGTCGACTGGAGGAATACCTTGATACCGAAGAAGGACTCGAGGTCGCGGCGGGCGGCCGTGCCGATCTGCTTCAGCATGGCGCCCCCCTTGCCGATGAGGATACCCTTCTGCGACTCCTGCTCGACGAACACGGTCGCTCTGATATACAGGCAGGCCGGGTGCTCGCGCTCCGTGAGCTCCTCGACCCGGACCGCGACCGCGTACGGAACTTCCTGTCGCGTGAGATGGAAGACCTTCTCGCGGATCATCTCGGCGACGTAGAAGGTCTCGGGCTGATCGCTCGTCGCGTCCGCCGGAAAGAACGGCGGATGCTCGGGCAGCGTGCCGACGATCAGCTCGAGGAGACGATCGCAGGAGGTCCCGGCCATCGCGGAGACGGGGATGATCTCGGTGAACCGGTGGCCTCGGCGCCACGTCTCGATGAGCGGCAGCATGCGGCTCTTGGGACGCACACGGTCCGTCTTGTTCAGCACGCAGAAGACCGGCCCCGTGTAGGTGCGCAACGGGTCGAGCACGATCCGATCAGGGCCGTCCCCCGTCGACGCGTCGACGACGAGGCAAACCAGATCGACGTCCTCGACGGCGCGATGCGCCGTCTTCAGCATGAAGGCTCCGAGCTTGCCGTCGGCCGGGTACAGCCCGGGCGTATCGACGAAGATCGCCTGCGCGCTCGGCAGATTCTTGATGCCGGTGATGCGGTTCCGGGTCGTCTGCGGCCGCGCGGACACGATCGAGAGCTTCTCGCCGACCAGGCGGTTCAAGAGCGTCGATTTCCCGGCGTTCGGGCGACCGATGAGCGACACGAACCCGGCACGGTTGGTCATAGTGGCGATGTCCGTGAGGCCGGCTTGGACCGCGGGTGGCCTGAGACAGATGCGGCGTGGCTCCGCACCGCCCGTTTGGTCGGTCGGCGGTCAGGCTTTCGCCGCTCGTCGCGCGCGCCGTGCGTAATGGGCAGCGCGTCCAGGAGACCGCGCCAGAGCCGGGCCGGCGGCTGCCGGCGCCCGGTCGAGAGAATCGCGCGCTCACGCTCGTGCATCAGGCGCGCCTCGATCGGATCGCGGTCGTCATAGCCGACCAGATGGAGCACGCCGTGGGTGACGAGCAGGTCGAGCTCGGTCGCCAGCGCGACCTCGAGGCGGCGCGCCTGGCGCCGGGCCGTCTCGGCCGAGATCACGATCTGGCCGACGAGCGGGCTCGGCGTCCCCGGCGTCTCGAGCGGGAAGGCCAGGACGTCCGTGCGCCGGTCGACACCCCGGTGAGCCCGGTTGAGCCGCTTGATCGCCGGGTCGTCCACCACGAGCACGTCGACGTCACCCGCGGCGCGACCCAGCGCGGCCAGCGCGCGCTCGGCGGTCCGGGCGAGGCGCGCCGGCGACACCGCCACTCGAGCCTGACGATTCATGACCGTCGCCGCCATCACGCCGAGGTGGGCGCGGCCCCGCGCTCACCCTTGCGGGCGTCGTGCGCGTCGTAGGCCCGGACGATCGCCGACACGAGCTGGTGCCGGACCACGTCGCCGTCGTCGAAGAAGACGAAGCGGATGCCGGGGACGCCGCGAAGCACCGACTGCACCTCGATCAGCCCGGAGCCGCGCGACGCCGGCAGATCGACCTGGGTCACGTCGCCGGTGATCACCATCTTCGAGTTGAAGCCGAGGCGAGTGAGGAACATCTTCATCTGCTCCGCGGTGCTGTTCTGCGCCTCGTCGAGAATGATGAAGGAGTCGTTCAGGGTGCGGCCACGCATGTAGGCGAGCGGCGCGATCTCGATCGCGCCCTTCTCCATGAAGTTCGTCACCCGCTCCGTCTCGAGCATGTCGTAGAGCGCGTCGTAGAGAGGCCGCAGGTACGGGTGGACCTTCTCGTAGAGATCGCCCGGCAGAAAGCCGAGCCGCTCCCCCGCCTCGACCGCCGGCCGCGTCAGGACGATCCGCGCGACCTCCCGCTTCATCAGCGCCGCCACCGCCATGGCCACCGCCAGAAACGACTTGCCGGTTCCGGCCGGGCCGATCGCGAAGACCATGTCGTGATTACGGATGGCGTCGACGTAGCGCTTCTGGTTGACCGACTTGGGCGCGACCCACTTCTTGCGCGACGGCACCGCGATGGAGTCGGCGAATACGCTCTTGAGATCGGCCTGGTCGTCGTCCGAGAGCATCCGCAGCGCCGCCCGGACCTCGCCCGTCCGCAGCGGCGTGCCCGCCCGGACCAGCTCCGCGAGCTGGGCCAGCGCGCGCTCGGCCTTCTTCACCTGGCGCTCGTCGCCTTTCAGCATGATGTCGTGGCCTCGGGCGACGATTCGGACGTCGAGCTCCGACTCCAGGGTGCGGAGGTGATCGTCGTTCCGCCCGAGGAGCGTGAGCAGGTCGAGATCGGGGGCCAGCGAGATCCGGCGGGTGACGGCGGTCGTTTCGCTCAACTCCTGGGACCCTTCCCCGAGTCTTCACTCGGCAAATCGAGCTTGAGATGCAATTCTTTCAACCGCTCGGGCGGCACGGTCCCGGGCGCTCCCATGAGGAGATCCTGCGCCTGCTGGTTCATCGGAAACGCGATGACCTCGCGGATATTCGTCTCGCCGGCGAGCAGCATCACGATCCGGTCGATCCCCGGCGCTGACCCGCCGTGGGGCGGGGCGCCGTACTTGAACGCGTTCAGCATGCCGCCGAACCGGGCCTCGACATCCTCCCGCTCGTAGCCGGCGATCGCGAAGGCCTTGTACATGATATCCGGTCGGTGGTTGCGGATCGCGCCGCTCGAGAGCTCGACGCCGTTGCAGACGATGTCGTACTGGTAGGCCTTGATCGTCAGCGGATCGGCGCGCTCCAGCGCCTCGAGCCCGCCTTGCGGCATCGAGAACGGGTTGTGGCTGAACTCGATCTTCTTGGTGTCCTCGTTCAGCTCGTACATCGGGAAGTCCGTCACCCAGCAGAAGCGGAAGACGTTGGCCTCGATGAGCCCGAGCTCTTCCCCGAGCCGAATCCGGACGCGGCCGGCGAGCTTCTCGGCAACTGCCTTCTTGTCGCAGACGAAGAACACGACGTCGCCGGCGCGGGCGCCGGTCGCCGCGACGAGTCGGCCGAGCCGATCCCCGTCAAGGAACTTCGCGAGCGGACCCTTCGCTCCGCCGTCGCCGAGGACGACGTAGCCGAGGCCCGGCGCCCCTTGATCGCGCGCCCACTGCCCGAGCTTGTCGAAGAAGCTCCGCGGCTGGGCCGAGGCGCCCGGCGCCGGCACCGCGCGGACGATCGCGCCCGCCTCCACCGCCGTGGCGAACGCCGAGAAGCTCGAGCCGCGGAAGACGTCGGTCACGTCGGCGATCAGAATGGGATTGCGGAGATCAGGCTTGTCGGTTCCATACTTCGTCATCGCCTCGTCGAACGGGATCCGCGGGAACGGCGCCGGCGTCACCGCGGCGCCGCCCGCGAACTCCTCGAAGACTCCATGGAGGACCGGCTCGATCGTCGCGAAGATGTCCTCCTGCGTGACGAAGGCCATCTCGAAGTCGAGCTGGTAGAACTCGCCCGGCGAGCGATCCGCGCGGCCGTCCTCGTCGCGGAAGCACGGCGCGATCTGGAAGTAGCGGTCGAACCCGGCGGTCATCAGGAGCTGCTTGAACTGCTGGGGCGCTTGCGGCAGCGCGTAGAACTTTCCCGGATGCACCCGGCTTGGCACCAGGTAGTCTCGTGCCCCTTCGGGCGAGCTCGACGTGAGGATCGGCGTCTGGAACTCGGTGAACCCCGCCTCGATCATCCGGCGGCGGATGGACGCGATGACGCGGCTGCGCAGCACGACGTTGCGATGGAGCTTCTCGCGCCGAAGGTCGAGAAACCGGTAGCGTAGGCGCGTCTCCTCGGGGAACTCGGCGTCGCTGTTGACCTGCAGCGGCAGCGGATCCGCCGGGGACTGCACGATCAGCTCGGCGACCGCCAGCTCGATCTCGCCCGTCGGCAGCTTCGGGTTGACCGCGGCGGGCGCCCGCGGGACGACCTTGCCGGCCACGGTGATCACGCTCTCGAGACGCAGCGGCTCGGCGACCTTGAACAAGGGGCTCGAACCGTCGAGCACGCACTGCGTGATCCCGTAGTGGTCACGGAGATCGAGGAACAACAGGTTGCCGTGATCGCGCTTGCGGTGGATCCAGCCCGAGAGTCGGACCGTGAGCCCGGCGTACTCGCGCCGCAGCTCGCCGCAAGTATGCGTCCTGAGGCTAGCCATCCGTGCCGTCCCCACCCGCCGCACGGCGCGCCAGCGGCTTGATCTCGGGACCATCCGGGCCCGGTCGAAGCACGGCGTACGAGCCGAACCCCTCGCCGGCCAGGTCGTCGAGCTGCTTGGCGAGGTTCTTCCGCTTGAGCGTCAGCGACACGACGCGCTCGCCATTCCGCAGTCGACTGGCGGAGGCCACCACGTCGGTCAGGGGATCGTCTCGATCGAAGAGGAACGCGATGCGTTCGCGCTCCGATGCGGCGCTTCCGCTGCGCTCTTCGAGGATCGACACCACGCGCTCGAACCCGATCGAGAAGCCGCACGCCGGCACGTCGTGCCCGAGCAGTCGGCCGACCATCCGATCGTATCGGCCGCCGCCGGCGATCGCCGACGCGCCGCCGCCGTAGAGCGCTTCGAAGATGGGGCCGGTGTAGTAACCCATGCCGCGGACCAGGCTCGGGTCGAACTCGAGGGTGGTCTGATCACCAGCCTCTCGCGCGACCGCTCGCACGATCGTGCGCAAGCCCTCCGCGGCCTCGGCGGCCGCTGGGGCGATCTTCGCCAGGCGCTCGAGCCTGCCGTCGGGCGAGCGATCCTCGGTCGAGCGGAAGAGCTCGAAGAGCTTGGCGATTGCGCCATCGTCGTAGCCGGCCTCGCGAAGCTCCCGCTCGACTCCCTCCGGCCCGATCTTGTCCAGCTTGTCCAGGGTGATGAAGAACTCGCCGTGGCGAGAGGCGTCGACGCCACAGTGGGTGGCCATCGCCGCGAGGATTCGTCGATCGTTCACACGGATCCGCGGCTGCTCGAGGCCAAGCGCCACGAGGGCCGCGGAGGTCGCCAGGATGAGCTCGATCTCGGCGATCTCGGAGGCGACGCCGAGGACGTCGATGTCGCACTGGGTGAACTGGCGGAAACGGCCTTTCTGGGGCCGCTCGGCTCGCCAGACGGGGCCGATCTGGATCGCCTTGAACGGGTCCGGCAACGTCGCGCGATTGTGGGCGTAATACCGCGCCAGCGGCACCGTGAGATCGAAGCGCAGACCGAGATCGGCGAGGTCGTCCTCACCGTGCGTCGCCGCCGCGTCCAGCTTCGCGCCCCGCTTCAGGACCTTGTAGATCAGCTTCTCGTTCTCGCCTCCGCCGCTGCCCAGCAAGAGCCGCAGATTCTCGAGCGCCGGTGTCTCGACCCGACGAAAGCCGTAGCGCTTGTACGTGGCGAGGATCATGGCCGATGCCCGGTCGCGAAGCTCTACCTCGGGCGGGAGCAGATCCTTCATGCCGCGCGGCGGTGCCGTATCGAGTTTCACAGTCGCTCCGCTCGGCGGACGGACACGCGGCGCGGGGCCGTCGCGAGCGCGGTCTGGTGACGCGGGATCATAAGGGGGAAGCGTAACGGAATCAGGCCGACGGACGGACGCGTGCTGGGCTCACTCCGAGGTCGTCATGATGATCTGCGTTTCGCCCTCGGTTTGACGAAAGTTCGTGTAGCGAACCACCGCGGCCACCAGCGACGGAGGCCCGCCCTCACCCGGAACGGCGCCGAGAGCCATCACCGTGCCCTCGAAGCCCGAGTTGACGGTCTGGAACCGATAGCCGGCCGGCCCCTTGTAGATCACCGCCAGCCGTCCAGGGATCTGGTTCTGCGGCACGACGATCTCCTCGATGCCGTCGCCGTCCAGATCCACGGACAGCGGCATCGGCTCCGGGGAATACACGTAGGTCCGCCCACCGCGCTCGATCTGCGTCTCCACGCCGAGCTTGCCCATGCCGGTCCCGACCGGCGTCGAGGTCCGGAACATATCCTCGGTATCGACCGTGATCCGCAGCCGATTGTATTCATCGATGAAGGCCAGGGCACGCGCGCCCTTGCCGGGGATGTTGCTATAGGTCGCGCCCGTCGCCCGGAAGCTGCTCGGGACCCGGACCTTGCCGTCCGTGACGAGCTTGCCGTTTCGCAGAATCATGCGCGTCGCGTCGCCCTGCTTGAAGAAACCCGTCTGGGCGAACGCCTGGGCCCACAGCGTCTTCTTCACGCCGTCGCCGTTCGCGTCGACGGCGATGAGAATCTCGTTCACTTCGTCGACGGCCACGACCGCCTTCTGGTCCTTGGTCGTCAGGATCAGCGAGTTGACGAGGATCGCCTGGATCGCGCTGTAGCGGTTGACCACGACGTGGATGGCGCCGTCGTTGGACAGCTCGGCGAGCTGGATGCTGAAGACCCTCGCGCGGCTGTCAGGCTTGTACGTCCACTCCGGCTCGAGGACGCGCTCTGGCGTGATCCGGTAGAGCCATACGCGCTCGCCGTCCGAGATGACCATGCGCGCGATCTTGTCCTTCGACCCGACCGCGATGTCCATCGAGGCGATGATGAACGGGAACTTTGCGACCTCTTTCAGCGGGATCGCCTGCTCCCCGCTCGAGTACGTGCCCGCGTCGAGCTCGCCGTAGAGCAGCCGGGCGAGGAACGAGCGCTGCTGGTTCGGCGTCTGGCTGTCCCGCTTCTGACCGGATGCCGAGTAGTCACCCTTGGCGGGCGGCTTGATCGACGCGGGCACGAAGAGCGCCGTGTTCAAGCGGGCGCTGGTGCGGGGGAAGCTGAACAGGCGGACGTCCATGTACGGCTTGCTCTGGACGCGCGAGAACGCGACGACCAGGAGATGCTCGACCTTGAAACGCTCCGCGACGGTGTCGAGCCCCTTGCCCGCCAGCACGTCCTCGCGCTTCACGCCCTGCTGATTGATCCACACCCCGATCGCGTCGCCCAGACCGATCTGGAAGCGGCCGGTCCGAGTGAGGGCGTCGATCATCTCGTGGACCGCTGCGTCGGCCAGGGTTTCCTTGACGCCCGGCTCGACGAGGGGCACCAGGCTCAGCTTGATCTTTCCGGCTGAGATCCTCGCTCGATCGCCTGGCTGCACCTCGCTGCCCGGGCTCGCCGTACCGGTCGAGTAGGCCTCGAACACCTGCTGGATGGCCAGCCGACCGAGGTGCTGTTCCGTCCGGCCGAGCACCTCGCCGGTCTTCGGGTGACGGAGCTCGCGGCCCTGCCGGTAGAGAGCGAGCTCGACGCCGGCGACGAGGCCGTCTTTGCTGCCGACCCCGAGTGTGATCGTCCCGTTCTGGACCTCGATCACCTCGCCGTCGACCTTGGGAAAGAGGGCCTGAACTTGATCGACGACCACACCGAGGCTGGGCGCCGCAGTCTGGGCTCCCGACGTCCCGGAGCCCCACAGAGCGGCGAGGACACCAAGGGCGACAATACGAGCCGTGGATCGGCTCATGCGGGTACTGACGGCAGCATCAGCCCGAGGCTAGCCCAGGGGGTAGGGAGAGTCAAGGAATGGGGAAAAAGAAACGGGGCATGGGCGATCCTGCCGCCCATGCCCCGTCGTGACCACGACGACTTAGAAGGACAACCTCACGCGCGCGGCCGCATAGTACGCGTCATTCTGATCGCGCTTCACGGCAACGCCGTTCAGCAGCTCCGTCGTCTTCAACGCCGAACCCGCCGCCAGGTAGTAGCCGGCCAGGTCGAACGCCGCGTTCGGAGCGAACCGCCAGGTGAAGCCAGCGTTGACTTCAGTGCCGATGTAGTTGGAATCACCCTTAGCGAAGCTGTTGCTATTCACGGCAGTCCGGGTCGCGCAGCCGGCGTTGCTCGTCGCCACAGTGAGCGCGGGGCACCCGGTGTCCGTGTCGACCTCCTCCGCCGACCACGTCGGCGCCACCACTCCGTACACGCTCAGAGCGGGCGTGATGCTGTAGGTTGCCCGCAATGCGAACTGCAGCCGGCCGTAGCGGTCGTAGCCGATGTTCGTGTCCATCTGCTGGTTGGCGCCGCCACCACCGTTGAAGTAGTCAACGCCGAGACCGAGGATTCCGAGCCAGCCACCGCTCCAGTACCCGGTATCGAGGTCGATCGGCTCGTAGTACCGCTTGCTCAGCGCCAGGTTATCCCGCGCCTTGTTACCCGTGCTGTACGCGCCCCGGGCTTCGAGAAGCAGCGGACCGAGCTGATAGCTGCCGATGACGTCAATGAGCCAGGCCGCGGCCTCACCGTCTTGCCGTCCAGGCAGTCCGTTCGCCTTGATCGCCTGGGTTTGGTAGTTACCCCACTGGTACGAGATCGTCGGGTCGAGGCCAAACGGCCCGACGCGCCAGCGCGCGTCGAGACCGATCGTGTAGCGCTCTTCGTGGAGGGCCGAGTCGCCCGCCAAGTTGCCGCCACCCACCGCGCCCGCGCCCGCGATGTTGCCGCCGACGCTCCGGACGTTGGTCGCGCTACGCCGGGACGAGCCGGCCGTCGCGCCATCCGCATGGAACCACGAGAACATCGGCTTCAGGTCCAGACCCTTGAACGGCGTGAACTCCGGGCTGATGATGAACGCGTAGTCCTCGCCACGGCTCGTCCGCGCCGCGGCCAGCGACCGGTTGCCGCCCGCCAGCTGGTCCTCGACGATCACGAAGGCGAAGTGATTCTTGATGTCCGGGGTGAACGTCGAGTAGAGATCCAACCCCGCGAAGTCGCCGTTCGCGTAGTACACCTTGTAGTTGGCGATGGTCCCGAACGGCTGACCGCCCGCCCGCGCCACCGTCAAGAACGGAATGAACGGCAGGAGGCTATCCTTGCCGGTCAGGTCGAACTCGGTGTAGATCCACTTGATCTCGATCATGCCGCCGACGTCGGTGTTGACGTCCAGAGCGCCGTTCGAGCCGCTCTTGGTGCAGCCGGCGCACCCGCCGGCCGACCCGGTGGCGTTGCCCGGGAAGCCGCCGTCGTTGACACCGCCCTGGCCGTACATCAGGTCGATTTCGAGACCGAGCACGGCTTTGGTCCGTCCGACCGCGAACTCGAAGTCGGGACGGAAACGGGTCCGGGCGTACCACTCACGATCGTTGTCGCGAGAGTAGTTCCCGTCGTAGAAGTTCCGACCAGCCGCCGTGATCTGGTCGAACGTCCCGACGATCGTCACCTTCGGCGCCGGCGGAGCCGCGGGCGCCTGCGCGAACACAGACGGCGCCAGCATCGCGAGGGTGACGAAGGCAAGTACTGCGGTAACAAGCCATCTCCTCATTACTGCCTCCTCAGAAGTGGTGAGCAGCAATCAGCCTGTTGCCAGAAAACTCAACGCCGACATCACCAACCACAACAACCGCCTGCAACACGTCGCTAAAAGGCCAGTCGAATACGCGCCGCCACCTGGTAGCCGTCGTTGGATTTGCGCCGCACGACCGCGCCGTTCAGAGTCTCAGCCGTATCCAGCGCGTCCCCGGCGAACAGGTAGGACCCCACCAGATCGAAGGCGGTGTTCGGGGCGAACCGCCAGGTGAGCCCGAGGTTCACCTCGGTGCCCAGATAGCGAGATTCGCCCTCGACCCAGCTTTTGTCCGCACCTTGTGCGCCCAACGTGGTGCGCGGGACGTTCCCGGCCCCTGCGTTCGCGGTCGTGCTGGCCGGGGTCACGCTGGTGTCGGTGTCGACCTTCTCGGCCGTCCACATCGGCGCTGCGATCCCGTATACGCTGAACGCTGGAGTGATGCTGTAGGTCACTCTCCCCGCGAGGGTCGCGAGACCGAACCGGTCGTAGGTGATCCATCGGGTCATCGGCAGGAACCCACCGTTGAAATAGTCGACACCGGTGGTCCAGATCTGGCTCCATCCCGTGAAGTAGCTCCCGTCACCGTCGAGCGGCTGGTAGTAGCGGATGCTCTTGGCCAGGTTGTCCCGCGCCTTGTTACCGGTGGTGTAGACGCCGCGAGCTTCGAGGAGTAGCGGACCCAGCTGATAGCTGCCGATCATGTCGACGAACCAGGCGCTCATGTCGGCCTCGACCGTCCCGACTGAGCCGTCGCTTCGAAACGCCTGGCTGTCCTTGGTTCCGAATTGGTAGTAGACCGTCGGGTCGAATCCAAAGGGACCCACTCGCCACCGCATGTCGAGACCGACGGTGTATCGGTTCTCGTGGAGGGTCGAGTCGCCGGCCGTGGTCGTGGAGCCGGCGGCCGCCGGTCCGTTGGTCGTTCCGCCCGCGGTGCCGATGTTCGCGTGGTTACCGCGGGTGCTGGAGCTCGTCAGGCCGTCCGCGTGGAACCACGAGAACAGCGGCTTGATGTCGAGACCCTTGAACGGGGTGATCTCGGGGCTGACGATGAAGGCATAATCCTCGCCGCGGCTCGTCCGCGCCGCGGCCAATGAGCGGTTACCACCAGCAAGCTGGTCCTCGACGACCACGTAGGCGAAGGCGAGCTTGACGTTCGGCGAGAACGTGGTGATCGTCGACAAACCGGCAAAATCGCCGTTGGCGTAGGCGGCCGTCTTGTAGCCGGCCAGGCTGGCGAACGGCTGGCCACCCAGGCGCGCGACCGTCGCCACCGGGATGAACGGCATCAGGCTGTCCTTGCCCGTGAGGTCGAACTCCGTGTAGATCCACTTGATCTCGATCATGCCGCCGACGTCGGTGTTGATGTCGAGGCAGCCGTTCGTGTTCGCTTTGCAGTTCGAGGCGCCCGTCGTGTTGCCCGGGAAGCCTCCGTCGTTGACTCCCATCTGGCCATAGCCGAGATCGATTTCGAGGCCCAGTACGGCCTTGGTCCGCCCGACGGCGAACTCGAAGTCGGGACGGAAGCGCGTCCTGGCGTACCACTCGCGGTCGTTGTCACGGGAGAAGTTGGCGTCGTAAAAGTTCCTGCCGGCTGCCGTCACCTGATCGAACAGTCCCGTGATGGTGACTTTCGGCGCCGGCACCGGCGCCTGCGCCAGGCACGGCGTCACCAGGACCACCAGAAGCAGCAGAGCGAGAAGAGCGGGAACGAGGGTCCTGTTCATCTCGGACCTCCCCGAAGCCGGACGGCACTGCCCTGGAGTCTCGCGCGGGTCGCCACGGCTGATATCAAGTGTGCACGGCGAGCCCCTGCACGCCGTGCAATTTTTACTGCATAGACAGCATCAACGTCAAGAAAAAATCTTGGTAGGAAAAACAGCTACTTGCAGTTCTCAGCCGAGCTTTTAGCCGCCCTCTCCCATGGCTTTCAGCCGGTCGAGCGCGGCCTGACCGACGGGCGAGTCGGGACCCAGCTGGCGCGCCTGGCGGAACGCCGCCTTCGCCTCGTCTCGGCGGTTCTCAGCGATGAAAACGAGGCCGAGGTTGTAGTAGGCGGTTTGCATTTTCGGATCGAGGCTGATCGCGAACCGAAGCGTCTGCTCGGCTTCCCGATATTGCTTCAGGTGGTACAGCGCGAGGCCGAGGTTCTGGTTCGCGCTCTCGGGAATCGTCAAGGTCGGCAGCTCGAGCGCTTTCCGGTAGCTCACGACCGCCTCTTGCCAGCGGCGCGACTCGGCGAGCGCCGTACCCATGTGGAAGTGAGCGTCGGCGTACATGGGATTCAGCTCGATGGCCTTCTTGAAATGCTCGAGCGCCATATCAGGGCGTCCGAGCTCGAGCAGGACCACGCCGAGCGTGTCGCGATAGGTCGCATTCGACGGGTTGACATTAATGGCCTCCTGAAGGGAAGCCAGCGCCCCCGCCGGCTGTTTGTCGTTCAGATAGCTGAGCGCGCGATCGTAGGCCGCACGCGCCTGAAGCTTCTGGACTTCGGCCTGTTTCTCCGCTTCCTTCGTGCTGGAGCATCCGATCAAAAAACCCAGGGCACACAGAGTCAGAGTCAGCCAAAGTCCGTGTCTTCTTGACACGCTCAATCCTCCCCATGTAGCCTCAACAAGATGCCTACCTACGAATATGAATGCCTCAAGTGCAGACGCGTCTTCGAAATTCGCCAGCGGATCTCCGAGCCCGCGTTGACGGTGTGCGACGTATGCGGCGGTGAAGTACGTCGCCTCCTTTCTGCCGCCCCATTTATCTTGAAGGGCGAGGGTTGGTACGTCACCGACTATCCCTCGGAGTCTCGAAAACAAGCCCTCCAATCGGAAAAATCATCGGACAAGTCCCCGGACAAGACCCCGGACAAGACGAGCGACAAAGCTGCCGACAAGCCGGCCGCCAAGGCGACCGACAGCACTACCTCTGCCTCCGCGCCCGCCGCTCCGCCGACGACGAAGTCCGACTGACGACGACCGCGGTACCCGGCCCGGCTCTCAGCGCCCTCGCGGCGCTTCCCGTGTTCACCGCGATCTCCAGCCGATTGCTCGAGCCCACGAGCGCTCCTAGATCACGGCCTCCCAGGTCACCGTAGGTCCGCACCAGCGGGAGCGACCTGCCGGCGACTCGAACGGTGACGCCGGAGCCGAGTGAGGCGATCGCGTCGGCGTGGATCGAGGTCACGAGGTTGCCGAAGCGGTCGACATGCACCACGGCGCCTCCGACCTGGTCTTCGCTCACCCGCACCTCGGGCCATCTCAGCCGGACCGGGTCCGTCACGGGCGGCCCGAGACGCTCCGGCTCGACACCCCGCGCGAGGTGGGCAGCCGCCGGCGCGAAGATGTCGCGGCCGTGAAACGTGTGGCTCACCTCAGTTTCACGAAACTCGGCCGCGCGGAGCTCGAAGGCGCGCCAGCCTTGGCCGCTGAGGAACGGCGTGAACAGCCCGTTGTCCGGCCCGATGAACATTTGATCGCGAGAGACGACCGCCAGACCCCTGCGCGCGGTGCCGACACCCGGATCGACCACCGCGACGTGAATCGTCGCGACCGGAAAGCGGCGGGCGGCAGCCTCGAGGGCCAGGGCGCCTTCCAGGACGTCGTGGGGAGTCACCTCGTGGGTGATGTCCACGACGTGGACGTCCCGGGTAATCGAGAGGATCACGCCCTTCATCTCGGCCACGTAGGTGTCACGCGTGCCGAAGTCGGTCGTCAGCGTGATGACCGCCACGTCAACGATCGCGATCGACCACGAAGTCCGCGATCAATGCCAGGGTTTCTCGCTCCTCCGACGGCGTGAAGGCCGCCAGCGCGGCCTTCGCCGCCCGGGCGTACCCGTGCGCCTGGGCCAGGGCGTACTCGACGCCCTCGTGACCGACGACGTAGCGCCGGATCTCGTCGATCTCCTCCGGGTCGAGGGCGTGGCGCTTGAGGAGGCTCTTCACGCGCTCGGACTCGGCGGGTGTCGCGCGGGCGAGCATGGCGATGAGCGGTAAGGTCCGCTTTCCCTCGCGCAGGTCGGCGCCGATCGCCTTGCCGAGGCGATCCTGATCGGCGACGAAGTCGAGCGAGTCGTCCGAGATCTGGAACGCGACGCCGATGTCCAACCCGTACTGCGTGAGGGCGTCGACCTGCGCGGCCGGAAGCCCGCCCAGGAGCCCGCCGATGCGGCAGCACGCCGAGATGAACGACGCCGTCTTCTGCGTGATGATCCGGAGGTAGTCCGCCTCGGTGGTGACGCCGCTTCGCTTGAGCTCGAGCTGGAAGACTTCGGCTTCCGTCATCGAAACCGTCGCCCGCGCGAGGGTCTCCATCACGGCGCGGTCGTTGTCCCGCACGAGCATCGCGAACGATTTCGAATACAGATGGTCGCCTACCAGGACGGAGGCGTCGTCGCCCCACTGCGCGTTCGCCGACGGCCGTCCGCGCCGGAGCGGCGCCTGGTCGACGACGTCGTCGTGGATGAGCGTCGCCGTGTGGAGCATCTCGACGACACACGCCAGCCGCACGCCGCGCGGGCCGACGTAGCCCGCCAGACGCGCCGCCAGCAAGAGGAGCATGGGCCGCAGGCGCTTGCCGCCGGCGCCCGCGATGTAGCCGCCCATCTCCTGGATCAGCGCCACCGGCGAGTTCAGCTCGCGGCGGATCTCGGCCTCGACCCCCTCCAGATCGACGCCGACCAGACCGGCGACGCGCTCCTTCAGGACCCGCTCGAGAGTGGGTGTGGCCACGCGAGCGATTACTTCGGGACGACCCGATCCTTGATCTGGATCCGCGCGCCCGGGGCCACCGTCTGAACGTCCGCGACCGAAAACCGCTCGCGGAGCTCGGTAACGCGCGCGGTGCCCACTTCCTCGTCGAGCTCGCCGAGCACCTCACCCGTCACCGGATGCACGAGCGGGATCGCATCGCGCCGAAGACTCACGAGAGTCCCCGCCCGCATCCCATCCACGGCGGTGAGGTCGATGACGATGCGGGTCGTATCCACGTAGACGACGAATCCCCTTTTGGGACCTTCCGGCGCCTTGCCGTTCGTCGGGGCCGCCGTCGGCGTTGCCGGCGCCTTGGGCGCGCCCGGCGGCGTCTGGGCGGTTGCGGGTGCTCCGGCCGGGGTCGGCGTCGGCATGCCCTGACGCGAGCTGATCTTCCCGCCGCCGGGTGGCGAGCCATACCGGGCGACGATCTCCGGCGGCGCGATGATCGAGCTTTTGCCGAACATCACCGTTCCGAGGGTCACCGGAGTCTTGTCCTCCTCGACCCAGACGTATTCGGGCTCACTCGGCACGTCGCCGAATCTTGGATTTTTGATCAGGAGCCACCTGGTCTCGGCCGATTTGATCGTGACCGACGGGTCGCCGGTGTTGGGGACGCCGATGACGCTCTTGGCCGTCGAGCAGCCGAACGCCGTGACGGCGACGACAACGACAAGAAGCGCGAAGTGTCGCACTGTCATGGTGGCGGCCATACCATAGCAGGGTCGAGCGGGCAAGGCATCAGTCTTCGCTCGCCGGTTCCCACGGAAACCGCTGCTCTTCCGCGGCGGCCGGCGGCAGGAGGGGCGCGCGGCGCGAAAACAGCGCCGTACCCGTCACGGCCGAGATCCAGGTCGCATCGAGATAGATGACGCCCCGTCGCTCGATCAGCATCGGCACGATCCAGCCCGACACGTCGAACTTCTTCGAGACGCGCACCACGCGCTCCGGGAGGGCCAGCACCTCCTGGACGTGCGCGCCGCCGGTGGCGAAGAGGTCGCTCACCGTGAGCGGGTCGACCACCTGGAAGCGCTTCGAGCCCTCGAGGCCCACGGCCAGAAGGTAGGGAACGCGGCGGAGGTCCGCCTTCCCCTTCGATTCCGTCAATTCGAGGACCGGAGTGATCGCGACCTTGATTCGTCCCCTCGTGATCCTGACGCCGTCGTCGGACTGCGGAAGCGGCCTGCCCTCGATCGGGACGTAGAGGGCCTCGGAGAAGCGGGGCTGCACCGCCCGGATCTGGGCGTAGCCGAGCACCTCCTCGTACCGTCCGAGCACCTTGCGGGTGATCGGGTGGTGGAACTCCTCGCCCTTGCGAAAGATCGTGAACTCCTGACCGACCTGGGCCCCCCCGCTTTCGCCGATGTCCAGGTAGAGCGTGCTCCCCTCGGACCCGATCACGAGGCCTTCGAGGGGGCTGAACGCCTTGATGAAGTCGTCGATCATGAGCGCGAAGGTCGCGCCGACGCGATCGGCCATCCCGGCGGCGGCGCTCGAGGCGCTGGCCAGCACACCCAGCGCGACGAGGCCGATGGCGGTCCTGACCCGCGCGCTCAGAACGTCACCGAGGGCCTGTGGATCCCGAACACTCCGCGCAGACGGTCACAGAGCTCGCCGAGCGTGACGCCGACCTCGACGGCCGCGACGAGGAGCGGCAGGAGGTTGTCGCGGCCGCGCGCCGCGCTTTCCAGGCCGTCGAGAGCCCGCCCCGCGGCGTCGCGATCCCGCGTCGAGCGCGCGCGCGCGACCCGCTCGGCGAGCGCGGCCCCGACGGCCGCGTCCACCTGGAAGAGGTTGCCCGGCGGCAGGTCGTCCGTCACGTGCTCGTTGACCCCGACCACGATCCGCGCGTGGTCTTCGACCTCGCGCTGGTAGCGGTACGCGGCGTCCTGGATCTCGCGCTGCATGAAGGGGATCGCCGCGACGGCCCCGCCGAGATCGTCGATCTTCCCGATGTAGACGCGCGCCGCCTCCTCGATGTCGCCGGTCAGGCGCTCGACCGCGAAGGCGCCGCCGAGCGAGTCGGCCACGTCGGCGACGCCCGATTCGTGGGCGAGGATCTGCTGGGTCCGGAGCGCGATCCGCACCGCGCGCTCGGTGGGCAGCGCGAGCGCCTCGTCCATCGAGTTCGTGTGCAGGGACTGGCAGCCGCCGAGCACGGCCGCGAGCGCCTGGACTGTCACCCGGACGATGTTGTTCTCGGGCTGCTGCGCGGTCAGCATGCTGCCCGCCGTCTGCGCGTGGAATCGGAGGGCCAGCGACCGCGGGTCCCGGGCGGAAAACCGTTCGCGCATGATCCGCGCCCAGAGGCGGCGCGCGGCCCGGAACTTCGCGACTTCCTCGAGCAGGTTGTTGTGCGCGTTGAAGAAGAAGGAGAGCTGCGGGGCGAAGACGTCGACGCCGAGGCCCGCGTCCACCGCCGCCTGCACGTAGGCGATCCCGTTGGCCAGGGTGAAGGCGACCTCCTGCACCGCGGTGCACCCGGCCTCGCGCATGTGATAGCCGGAGATCGAGATCGTGTTCCAGCGCGGCACCCGGTCCTTACAGTACGCGAAGGTGTCGGTGATGAGCCGCATCGAGGGGCCGGGCGGAAAGATGTAGGTCCCGCGCGCGATGTATTCCTTGAGAATGTCGTTCTGCACCGTTCCACTGAGCTGGTCGGCCCTGATGCCCTGGCGGCGCGCCGTCGCCACATAGAGCGCCAGCAAGATCGACGCGGTGGCGTTGATCGTCATCGAGGTCGAGACTCGGTCGAGCGGAATGCCCTCGAAGAGGTCCTGCATGTCCTCGAGCGAGGCGATCGACACGCCCACCTTTCCCGTCTCGCCGCGCGCCATCGGCGCATCGGGGTCGTAGCCCATCTGGGTCGGGAGATCGAACGCGACCGACAGGCCCGTCTGCCCCTGCTCGAGGAGGAAGCGGTAGCGCTTGTTCGTCTCGACGGCGGAGCCGAAGCCGGCGTACTGTCGCATCGTCCAGAGGCGCTTGCGATGCATCTCCGGATGCACACCGCGAGTGAACGGAAACTCTCCGGGCGCGCCGAGGTCCGAGGGAGGGGCGTCCTGGGGCCCATAGACGGGCTTCAGCGGAGCCCCCCACGACGTCTTGAACTCCTTGGGCCGGTCCGTCACAGCGGCAGATTACCGTGTTTCTTGGGCGGGTTGTTGTCTCGCTTGGTCCGCAGGAGCTCGAGCACCTCGCAGAGCCGCGCCCGTGTGTCCCTGGGCTCGATCACCTCGTCGATGTAGCCGTGCTCGGCGGCCACGTACGGGGTCGCCAGCATCTCGCGATACTCGCGCGCCTTCTCGGCCTTCAAGCTCGTGGGATCTCCCGCCTGCTCCGCCTCGCGCCGATACAGGATGTTCACGGCGCCCTCGGGACCCATGACCGCGATCTCCGCCGTCGGATAGGCGAAGTTCGCGTCGCCCCGGATGTGCTTGGAGGACATGACGCAGTACGCGCCGCCATACGCCTTGCGCGTGATCACCGTCAGCTTGGGCACGGTCGCCTCGCAGAAGGCATAGAGCAGCTTGGCGCCGTGCTTGATGATCCCGCCGAACTCCTGGGTCGTCCCCGGCAAAAACCCCGGCACGTCCTCGAAGGTCACGAGGGGAATGTTGAAGCAGTCGCAGAACCGCACGAACCGGGCCCCCTTGAGCGAGGCGTTGATGTCCAGGCATCCCGCCAGATGCGCGGGTTGATTGGCGACGATCCCGACCGGCCGGCCGCCCAGACGCCCGAAGCCGACGATGAGATTGGGCGCGAAGCCGGCGTGGACCTCGAAGAAATACTTCTCGTCGAGCACGGTGCGGACGATGTCCAGCATGTCGTACGGCTTGTTGGGCTGGTCCGGCACGACGGTCTGGAGGCTTTCGTCCCGTCGGTCGGCGGGATCCCGGGTCGGCCGCCGCGGCGGTTCCTCGAGGTTGTTCTGCGGCAGGAACGACATCAGCTCGCGAATCAGGGCGAGGCACTCTTCCTCGCTGTCGGCAGCGAAGTGGGCCACGCCGGAGGTCGTGCTGTGAGTCCGCGCTCCGCCGAGGTCTTCCGCCGAGACCGCCTCGTGAGTCACCGCGCGGATCACGTCCGGCCCGGTGACGAACATGTACGACGTGTTCTTCACCATCAGGATGAAGTCGGTGAGCGCGGGCGAGTAGACGGCGCCCCCCGCGCACGGCCCCATGATCGCCGAGATCTGGGGCACGACGCCGGAGGCCAGGGTGTTGCGCAGGAAGACGTCGGCGTAACCGGCGAGCGAGACGACCCCCTCCTGGATCCGGGCGCCTCCGGAGTCGTTCAGCCCGATGATCGGCGCGCCGGTCTTCACCGCGAGATCCATGATCTTGCAGATCTTGCGGGCGTGCGCTTCGGACAGCGAGCCGCCGAATACGGTGAAGTCCTGAGCGAAGACGAACACCGGCCGTCCATGAATGCGGCCCGATCCGGTCACGACTCCGTCTCCAGGAGTTCTCTGATTCTGCATGTCGAAGTCGTGGCTTTGATGGACGACGAGCTTGTCGATTTCCAGGAAGGATCCGGCATCGAGCAGAATCTCGAGCCGTTCGCGCGCGGTCTTCTTGCCGGCTTTGTGCTGGCGACGGACGCGCTCGTCTCCGCCGGCCAGCTCGGCCTCTGCGTGTCGGCGATGGAGCTCGTCGAAGCGATCCTGATGCGACATCAAGGCCCTAGTATAATTGACGTCCATGCCCTTCTGGGTCCAGATGCTCCTCTCGCTGGCGGCGTTTGCCCTGTTGGTGGCGCTCGTCGCCGCGGTCTGGGCGCTGAGAGGGGTGGCGCACAGGGCCGAGGCGGTGCTGGCCATCGTCGAGCAGGAGCTGCGACCGCTGATTGGCCAGGGCCTGGCGCTCACCGAGGACGTGCGCGGGCTCACGCGCGAGGCGGGTCGTGAGCTCGAACGGGTCGGCGCCGTCACCGACCGTGTCGAGGTCGTCGCG
Organism: Candidatus Rokuibacteriota bacterium; assembly: GCA_003220495.1. GTDB lineage: Bacteria > Methylomirabilota > Methylomirabilia > Rokubacteriales > CSP1-6 > AR31. Next base: position 25,327 of record QHSP01000058.1, read on the forward strand.
GCCGGGCTCGGCCGGATCGTCATGACGGTCGGCAGCCTGACCCGCGCCGGTCAGATCGTCGGCGTGGCCGCGGGTCTCAAGAAGGGCATCGATGTGTTCGTCCATCGCCTCAGGCACCAAGGAGATCACCATGAGCAATGATCGACGCGACGCAGGGGGATACATGGGTTGGTTCCTGTTCGGCGCCGTGGTCGGCGCCGCAGTCGCGCTGCTGATGACGCCGAAGACGGGCGCGCAAGCGCGCGAGCTCCTGGCCGAGCACGGCGGCGGGGTCGCCCGCCGCGCTCAGGAGTTTGCCAACGAGGCGCAGGGCCGCGCCGGCGAGTGGCTCGACAAGAGTCGGGAGATCTTCGAGGAGCAGACGCAGCGCCTCATGAGCGCGTTCGAGGCCGGCCGCGACGCCATGAGGGAGGAGATTCGACGGGGATCCAGCGAGTCGCGTGGCTGAGATCGAGGTCCCCAACCCCCACGAGATCCACGAGCGCGGCGAGACGACGTTCGGCCGGCGCGCCGCGCTCACCACGGCGATCTACGCGGTCGTGCTGTCGATCGCCTCGCTCGGCGGCAACAACACGGTGAAGGAGATGCTGCTCGCCCAGCAACAGTCCTCCGACCAGTGGGCGTTCTATCAGGCGAAGGTCATCCGCGAGCACCAGTACCGCGGCCAGAAGATGCTGCTCGAGGCGCAGCTGTCCGAGCCCTCGAACCTCAAGGGCGCCGAACGGGCCAAAATCGAGGCGCTCGCGGCGAAGTTCGCCGAGGAGGAGAAGCGCTACAACGCCGAGAAGAAGGAGATCGAGGCGGAGGCCAAGAAGCTCGAGGCGGCGCGGGACCACCGCCGGGAGCGGCATCCCTACTTCGAGTTCGGCGAGGTGCTCCTGCAGATCGCGATCGTGAGCGCCTCGGTTGCGATCCTCTCCACCTCACGCCAGATGTTCTGGTTCTCGCTGGTCCTGGCGGTGCTCGGGGCGGGGCTCATGGTCAACGGCTTCATCCCGATCTTCAAGGTCCCCTTCCTGCACCACCACTGATCCCTGGACGCACCCTCGGCCTCAAGGCGTCCGCGCTTTCGCAGCCTCCGAAACCGCATGATCCAGGTTGGCGGACGCGAGGGGATAGTTGGGCCGCCGGCCGAGCGCCGCCCGATATTTGAGGATCGCCTCCTCCCATCTGGCCTGTCGGGCGAGCGCCATACCCCAGTTGTTGTAGATCTCGGCGGCGTCGGGATCGAGACGCGCGGCTTCGCGGTAGTGAGCGATCGCGCCGTCGAGATCGCCCGCGGCGAACAGCGCGTTGCCCCAGTTGTAGTGCGGCACGCTCATCGGCTTGATTCGAAGGGCCTCGCGATAGTTCGCGATCGCCTCCTCCCGTTTGCCCTGTATCGCCAGCGCTCTGCCCCAGTTGTTGTACGCCTCGGCGCCCTGCGGCTCGAGCCGGACGGCTTCGCGATAGTGGGCGATCGCCTCCTCGACGTCTCCTGCAGCGAGTACCGCGTTGCCCCAGTTGTAGTGGGCGGCGCCGCTGTCCGGTCGCAGGCGGAGGGCGCCGGTGAAGCGGTCGAGCGCTTCGGCGAGCCGGCCCTGTTGGGCCAGTGCGACCCCCCACTGGATCAGGACGTCGGGCGCGTCAGGTCGCATCGACGAGGCCTGGCGATAGTGCTCGTTCGCTTCGGCCAAGCGCGCCTGCTGGCGGCGGACGTTGCCGAGCTGGAGATGGGCCATCCACGACGGCGTGAGGGAGACGGCGTGCGTCCAGAGCCGTTCCGAATCGTGCCAGATCTCGATCTGCTGCCACGTGAGAAGCGTGAGCGCCGTCACCAGAACGACGCCGGCCCCGGTCAGGCAGAATCCTGGCGCCCGCCCATGCCGTCGGCCAGTCCACACACGCCAGGCGCCCAGCCCGGCCGCGCCCGTGATCAGGGCCAGCGACAGGGATGGAAGATAGCTATAGCGATCAGCGCTGATCTGCGGTCCGTTCTGGAAGACTCCCGACACCGGAAGCAAGGTCACCACGTACACGAGCCAGACCGCGCCCGCGGCCGGCCACCGACGGCGCGCGAGGATCACGAACCCCGTGATCACGACGACGACCGCCCCGCCGAGAAGGTACGGCGCACCGAGCGGCAAGACCGGCCGTTGCAAAGGATAGAACGGCGAGAGATCGAGCGGAACGATCGTCTTCCACACGTAGAACACCAACCCGTAGACGCTGATCGCCAGACGCTCCATGAGCCCGACGTCGCCGACCGAAAGTAGGTTCGCGGCACTCCGGGCGGCGAAGAATGTGACCGGCGTGACGAGGGCGCTCGCGAGGACGAATGGGATCTTCTCGGCCCATCGCCGGCGCGCCGGCCTACTCCACCAGCTGTCTGAGCCCTGGCCGAGGCGCCGGAGCGGATAGACGTCCAGCACAACGAGGATCAGCGGCAAGGTCATCGTGATCGCCTTCGACAGCAGGGCCAGCACGAAGCAACTGAGCGAGACCCAGTACCAGGGCCGCCGCCGAAGGCGTTGGTCGAGCGGGGCCTCGGCGTCGTGCAGGTAGGCCCAGACCGCGAGCAGGTAGAAGAGCCCTGAGAGAACGTCGCGGCGCTCGGTGACCCATGCCACCGACTCGACCCTGAGCGGGTGGACCGCGAAGACGAGCGCCGCCAGAGCCGCGCTCAGTCGCACCGCCAGCGCAGAGGCCGGCGCCGCCGTGGGCATCGAAAGGCGAATGAGGCGCTGCGCGACGAGATAGAACACCGCCGCGTTGACCGAATGCAGGACGACGTTCGTGAGGTGATAGCCAGTCGGATTCATCCCCCAGATCAGGTAGTCGATGCCCAGCGTCATCCAGCTGACCGGGACGTAATGCCCCAGGAGCACCGTCGTCCACATCCACCTGAGCTGGGTCCAGCCAAGGCCCCGGTAGTGAGGATTGACGGTGAAATTTTCCAGGTCGTCCCAGTTCAGGAATTCACAGCGCAGGGCGGGCGCGAAGCCGATGAAGGTCGCCACGACGACACCGAGCACGATCCCGGGTTGAAGCCATCGAACGCGCGACGGCGCGGCCTGCAGGGGTGTGCGTCGCGCGGGGCGCTTCGTCAGCGACCTCTCAGGGGGCTTCCCCGGATCTAGCCGACTGGCGCCCACGCGCCGAAGGGAGCCAACGTCAGGGCGTAGCCCATGCCGGCGGACCGGCTGGGCTCAGATGTGGATCGCCTGGCCAAGGGCGGCGAGCGTCGCCTCCAGGGCGGCTTCCGACAAGGTCGGATGGGCGTGGATCGTATGGATGATCTCCTCGAGCGTGGCCTCGAGGGTGCGGCCGACAGCAAACTCATGGATCATCTCGGTCGCCTCGGGACCGATGATGTGGACGCCGAGGATCTCGCCCGTCCCCTTGTCGGCGACGACCTTGACGAACCCCTCCGTCTCGCCCAGCGCGACGGCCTTGCCGCTGGCCGTGAATGGGAAGCGGCCCACCGACACGTCGCGGCCGGCCTCCCTGGCGCGCGCCTCGGTCGAGCCGATCGAGGCGATCTGCGGACGGCAGTAGGTGCACGAGGGCACGTTGCCGTAATCCACGGGTCGCGGGCTCTTGCCCGCGATGGCCTCGGCCGCCACCACGCCCTCGGCCATGGCCTTGTGCGCGAGAAGCGGCGCGCCGGCCATGTCGCCGATCGCGTAGATCCCCTTCACCGACGTCTCCATGGTCGCCGAGGCCTTCACGAACCCGCGCTCGAGCTGGATGCCCAGACCCTCGAGCCCGAGACCCGCGACCTTCGCGGCGCGCCCGACCGCCATCAGCACCTGCTCGACCTCGAGCTTCTCCCCGCCGAGGTCGACGACAGCCCCGGGGCCACCGGGCTTCACGGACGCGACCTTGACGCCGGTCTTGATGGTGATTCCGCGGCGGGTGAACGTCCGCGCGAGCTCCTTCGAGACCTCTTCGTCCTCGACCGGCACGATGCGCGGGAGCGCCTCGAGAATCGTGACCTGGACACCGTACGAGGCGAAGACGTCGGCGAACTCGACCCCGACCGCGCCGGCGCCGACGACGGCGATCGACTTGGGTGACCGCTCATTGCGCACGGCGCCGTTCGAGGAGATCACGGTTTTCTCGTCGATGGTGACGCCCGGCAGCGATTTCGGCTCCGAGCCGGTCGCCAGGATGATCGCGCGCGCCTCGAGCGTCTCGGCGCCGCCCGGCCCCTTCACCTCGACGACGTTCTTCGCCTTGAGGGTTCCTCGTCCCGGGAACAAGGTGATCTTGTTCTTCCGGAAGAGGAACTCGACACCCTTCGCCATCCGGTCGGCGACCCGGCGGCTCCGCTGGACCGCCTCGGGGTAGCTCGCCTCGAAGCCGTTGAGGCGAATGCCGAAGTCCGCGGCGTGGCTCATGAGATTGACCACCTCCGCGTTCCGCAGCAGGGCCTTGGTGGGAATGCAGCCCCAGTTCAGGCACACGCCGCCCGGGCGATCGTCTTCGACCGTCGCGACCGAGAGACCGAGCTGGGCACAGCGGATCGCCGAGACGTAGCCGCCCGGCCCGGTGCCGACAACCGCGACGTCGAACTTGTGGGTCGCCATCGCGCTAGACGAGGAGCCGCAGGGGCTCTTCGAGCAGGCGCTTGACGTCCTGGAGGAACCTGGCGCCCATCGCGCCGTCCATCACGCGGTGATCGCACGAGATCGTCAGCATCATCCGCCGGCCGACGCCGAGCCCGGTCTCGTCCACCACCGGCACGCGCCGGACGGACCCGACCGCCAGGATCGCGCCCTCCGGTGGATTGATGATCGCGGAAAACTCGGCGACGTCGAACATGCCGAGGTTCGAGATCGAGAAGGTCGCACCGGACAGCTCCTGGGCGCGCAGCTTGCGGTTGCGTGCCCGCTCGACGAGGTCCCGCGCCTCCACGGCGATCTGGGCGAGGGGCTTGGCATGGCAGTCGCGCAGCACGGGCGTGATGAGCCCGTCGTCGAGCGCGACGGCGATGCCGATGTGGGCCCGGTGATAGACGCGGATCGCGTCGGCCTGCAGCGAGGCGTTGACCCCCGGATGCGTCAGGAGCGCCAGGGCACACGCGCGGATCACGAAGTCGTTCACGGAGATCTTCGGCTGGCCATCCAGCGCGTTCAGCTGCTCGCGCAGCTCCCACGCCCGGTCCATCGCGACCTCGCTCGTGACGTAGAAATGCGGTACCGGAGCCTTGGACAGCGGCATCCGGCGCGCGATCGCGGCGCGGATCTGCGTGAGCGGTACGTCCTCGAACTCGGCCCCCGCCACGGCCGCGGGCGCCGCCGCCGGCATCGCGACCGCCCCCGCGCCCGACCCCGCCGCTTCGACGTCCCGCCGGATGATCCGCCCCCCCGGACCCGAGCCCTGGATCAGCCGCAGGTCTACCCCCGCTTGCGCCGCAATCTTCTTCGCCAACGGCGACGCCTTCACCCGCCCGACCTGCGCCCCCTGCCCTGGGCCAGCGGGAGTGGCGGCGGGCGCGCTGACCACCGCCGCCGGCCGCGCAACCGGCGCCGCCGGAGCCGACGGCGTCACAGCAGCCGGACGAGGCGGACTAGCGGCCGCCGGGGCAGAAGCGACGACAGCCGCGATGTCGTCGCCGGGCTCGGCGATGACCCCGATCAATGCCCCGATGGCCGCCGTCTCGCCCGCCGGGACGAGGATCTTGCGCAGAACGCCGCCGCCGAACGCTTCCATTTCGACGTCGGCCTTGTCGGTCTCGACCTCGGCCAGGATGTCGCCGCCCTGGACGCGGTCACCTTCCTTCTTGAGCCACTTGATGATCTTCCCGCTCTCCATCGCGTCGGAAAGCTTGGGCATGACGACCTTCGTGACCGCCATGGCTCAGCTCCCGTTCGCGTTACACACGCGGCGGACCGCGGCGACGATCCAGTCCTTCGAAGGCGTCTTGAGCTTCTCGAGATTGCGCGCGTAGGGCATGGGCGCGTTCGCGCCGGTCACCCGCTCGACCGGCGCGTCGAGATCGTCGAACGCCTGCTCGGTGACGGACGCGGCGATCTCCGAGCCCATCCCGGCGAAGCCGGCGCCCGCCTCGACGACGACGACCCGATGGGTCTTGCGGACCGACTTGATGATGGTCTCGGTATCCATCGGCCGGAGCGTGCGCGGATCGACCAGCTCGACGGAGATCCCTTCCTTCTCGAGCTCCTCGGCGGCCTCCATCGCCCGATACATCATGCCCATGTACGCGATGACGGTGACGTCGGTCCCCTCGCGCCGCACGATCGCCTTGCCGAGCGGGATGAGAAAGTCCGGATCCTCCGGGACTTCGCCCTTCACGTTGTAGAGCGTCTCCGACTCGATGAAGATGACCGGGTTGTCGTCACGGATCGCCGACTTCAGGAGCCCCTTGGCGTCCATCGGCGTCGTGGGGCGCACGACTTTCAGGCCGGGCACGTGATAGAAATACGTCTCCATCGACTGCGAGTGCTGCGCTGCCAGCTGAGCGGCCGGCCCGCCCGGGCCCCGGATGACGATCGGCACGTTGAACTGCCCACCCGACATGTAATACATCTTGGCGGCCGAGTTCACGATCTGGTCGAGCGCCAGCAAGGCGAAGTTGAAGGTCATCATCTCGACGACGGGGCGCAGGCCGGCCATCGCCGCGCCGATCCCGACGCCCGTGAATCCGGATTCGGCGATCGGCGTGTCGACGATGCGCTGAGGGCCGAACTCCTTCAGGAGCCCCTGCGTGACCTTGTAGGCGCCCTCGTACAGACCGACTTCCTCGCCGATCACGAAGACCCCCGGATCGCGGCGCATCTCCTCGCGCAGCGCCATGTTCAACGCCTCGCGATAGGTCATCACCGCCATCGTCACGCCTCCTTGTAGATGTCGGTGAAGAGCCACTCCCCCGGCGGCTCCGGCGACGCGTCAGCGAAGGTGACCGCCTCGTCGATGCGGTCGTTCATGTCCTTCTCGACCGCCCGGATGTCGCCCTCTGAGAGGAGCCCGGCGGTGATGATCTTGTCGCGGAACAGGACGATCGGGTCGCGAAGCTTCTCGCGCTCGACTTCTTCCTTCGTCCGGTAGACGGCGCCCGCCGGATCGCGCATCGAGTGGCCGCGGTAACGGTAGGTGTCGACCTCGATGAGCGCCGGGATCTTCTGCTCCCGCGTGCGAGCGACGGCCCGGCCGACCGCGTCCCGGACCGCGAGGACGTCCATGCCGTCCACCTTTTCGGCCGGGATGCCGTAGGTCTGGCCGAACTTCCAGATCTCCGTCTGTGCGAGCGCACGCTCGACCGAGGTTCCCATCGCGTAGCGGTTGTTCTCGCACAGGAAGATGACCGGGAGCTTCCAGAGCGCCGCGAGGTTCATCGCCTCATGGAACTCTCCCTCCGGCACCGCCCCGTCGCCGAAGTAGCACACGATCACCTGGTCGCCACCCCGGTACTTGATCGCGAAGGCGACCCCGACCGCGATCGGCAGGTGCGCCCCGACGATCGCGTGGCCGCCGAGGAAGTTGGTGCTGCGGTCGAACAGGTGCATCGATCCGCCCTTGCCCTTCGAGAGCCCGTCGCGGCGCCCATAGAGCTCGGCCATCACCCGCTTGGGATCCGAGCCCTTGGCCAGGCAGTGGCCGTGCTCGCGGTAGGCGGAGATCGCGTAGTCGTCGGGCCGGAGCACCGACGTGGCGCCGACCGCCACCGCCTCTTCACCGATATAGAGGTGGAGGAAGCCACCGATCTTCCCGAGCGCGTAGCCCTCGGCCGCCTTTTCCTCGAAGCGGCGGATCAGCAGCATGTCCGACAGCAATCGCTTCGCGGCCTCGGCGTCGACGCCGAACCCTGAAGGCGACGCTGCACTCCGTGTCAATGTCTTGGCCATGAGTCCTCCCTGCTACCAGCGCATGATGCTCAGATCGTCCACCGACAGCCGCCGGCGGACGCGAAAGATCGTCACGATGATCGCCAGCCCGACGGCGACCTCGGCCGCCGCCACCGCCATCACGAAGAACACGACGGCCTGGCCGTCGAGGTTGCCGAAGCGCTGGCCGAAGGCGACCAGCGCAAGATTCGCCGCGTTCAGCATGAGCTCGATCGACATGAAGATGACGAGCGGGTTGCGCCGGATCACGACACCCACGACGCCGATCGAGAACAGCACCGCCGACAGCACCACATAATAGCTCTCAGGCACCATGGCGTCCCCTCACGCGCGGCGCCTCGCGAGGAGCAGCACGCCGACCATCGCCGCCAGCAAGAGCACCGAGGTCAGCTCGAACGGGAACAGGTAGTTCGTGAAGAGCAGCCGGCCGACCGCGCCGGCGCTGCCGCTCGGCCCCGCCGGACCGCGCGGACCGCTCCAGCGCCCCCCGACGGCGATCACCAACAGGAGCAGGAGCAGCGCGCCGACCGGCACCGCGACCAGCCGCGCGCCGCGCCGCGGATCCGGGCCGGTTTCTTCCTTGCCGGGGATCAACACCATGATCGCGAAAACGAACAACACCATGATCGCGCCGGCGTAGACGATCACCTGGGCGGCTGCGAGGAACTCGGCGCCCAGCGTGAGATAGAGCGCGGCGACCGATCCGAGGTTGACGACCAGGAACAGGGCGCCGTGAATGGCGTTCGGTCTCAAGATGAGCCCCAGCGCCGAGGCGACCGCGATCGCCGCGATCGCGAAGAACGCCACGTGCGCCATTCACGCCCTCCGGTCGGCCGGGAGCGGGATCGGCGAGCGCGGACGTCCGGAGGCATCGGCGGGCTCGAACGACAGCAACATGTCCTTGCTATAGATCATCCCACCTCGACTGTAGGACGAAAACTCGAGAATCCCGGTATCCATGCGGATCGCGTCCTCTGGGCACGCCTCCACGCAGTAGCCGCAGAACACGCACTTGCCGAGGTCGATGTCGAAGCGCCGGGGCACCTTCTCGATCTCGGGGTTCGGATGCTCGTCCGCGACGATGTAGATGCAGTGCGCCGGACAGACGGTCTCGCACATCATGCAGGCCACGCACCGCGGCGAGCCGTCCTCGCGCCGCACCAGGCGGTGCAGCGAGCGCAGGCGCGGCGAGTACGGCCGGCGCTCCTCCGGGTACTGGATCGTGACCGCGCCGCTCGTGCCCTTGCGCCCGAACGCGCGGGCGGTATGGCGGCCCATGTTGCGGAAGAAGTGCGCCGCGGTCAGCCAGAGCCCGGTGAGCACCTCGACCAGGTAGAACCGCTGGCGGAGATTCATCGGGCTCATCGATTGCCCCAGGCGGCCAGCACCAGGCCGGTCAGCACGATGTTGGCAATCGCGAGCGGAAACAGGCCCAGCCATCCCAGGCGCATCGCCTGATCGTAGCGGAATCGCGGCAAGGTCCAGCGGATCAGCATCAGGACGAAGATCACCGCCGCGACCTTCCCGACGAACGCGCTCACCTGGAGCAAGGTCACCAGCAGCGGGGGGAGCGCGATGCCGGCGCCCCACGGAAAATGGAATCCCTCGGCGAAGAGGTACGGGATCTGCCAGCCGCCCAGGAAGAGGGACGTGCTCAGGCCCGCGAGCACGATCGTCTCGACCATGTCGGTCATCAGGAACATCCCGAACTTCATCCCGCTGTACTCGACGAAGTACCCGATGATCTCGGACTCGCCCTCGGGCATGTCGAACGGGATCCGCTTCGTCGCGGCGATGCCGGCGGTGACGAAGAGGATGAAGGCCAGCGGCTGCGTGATGATGCCCCACGCCGGCACCCACCCCCACAGCAGATAGCCCTGCCCGCGCACGATGTCCATCAGGTTCAGCGAGCCGTGGATCATGACGACGCCCATGATCGAGGCCCCAATGGCGATCTCGGCCGAGATCATCAGCGCCGCGGCGCGCTGCCCGCCGAGGAGGGCGTAGTTGTTGGCCGACGACCAGCCCGCCATCATCACGCCGTACACGCCGAGCGAGAGCATCGCGAGGACGTAGAGGACGCCGACGTTCAACGTCACGGCCTGGAGCGGCACCACGCGCCCCGCCACCCGGAGCGTGTCGCCGAACGGGATCGAGGCGAAAGCGACCAGGGCGAAGAAGACCGAGACCGCCGGCGCCAGATCGAAGAGCAGCCGATCGGCGCGCGCGGGGCGGAAATCTTCCTTGGTGAGCATCTTCAGGGTGTCCGCCAGCGGATGAAAGAGACCCAGGACGCGGAAGCCGAAGATGGACGCCCGGTTGGCGCCGATGCGGTCCTGCATGATCGCCGACTGCTTGCGTTCGACCCAGCCGAGCAGTGCAGCCACGTTCAGGACGAAGAGCATCACGAACGCGACGCGGCCGAAGGCGATCCCGAGATCGATCAGCATGTCACGTGCGGGCCGCTTCCGCGAGCGGACGCCCGCTATCGCCGATCAGCTGATAGCTGAGCCCCGCGAAGGCCGGCACCGAGGCGGCGAGCTGCCGGAACCAGTGCTCGGCGCGGGTCGCCGACGGGGCCTCGCCGAGCGGCGCCAGGATCCGCGTCACGATCTCCCACTCGGCCAGCGACTGGCCCAGCGGCTCGATCGCCTGCCGGAAGCGCTGGACGCGACCCTCGAAGCTCGTGTACGTCCCTTCGCGCTCGACCCACGCCGCGGCGGGCAGGACCCAGTGAGAATGGGCGCTCGTCCAGTTCGCGTTCGAGCCGGTGAAGACGACGGTATCGACGACCCGAAGCGCTTCGAGCACGTCGGGCTCGGGCAGGGCGCTCGCCAGGAGATCGTGCCCGAAGATCCACAAGAGCTTGAGCCGCCGCCTACCCGCGGCCTCGATCACGGTCCGCGCGTCGCCGCCCAGGCCCAGGAGCTCGGCGCCGCGCGAGTTCGGATTCTTGTCGGCGCGGATCAGGAAGTCGTCCTCGTCGCCCGGCACGCGCGGCGGCACCTGGCCCGCGACGTGACGGACCCCGCACAGGTCGATCAGGCGCCGGAGCGCGAACAGGTCCTCGTTCGACATCTTCGGAGACGCGATGATGCCCATCTGGTCGGGTGTCAGCCGCCGGAGCGCTCCGGCCACAGCGGCGATCGCCTCGTCCCACGTCGCCTCTGTGCTGGTGCCACCCTGCCGCCGCGCCGGCATGAGGAGCCGCTCCGCGGCGTCCACGAAGCCGAAGCCGTAGCGCCCGGCGTCGCAGAGCCACCACTTGTTGACCTCCGCGTTGAACCGCGGCTTGAGCCGCGCCACACGTCGCCCCTCGGCGTGGTGCGGGCGGCGCCGGTTCACGTGGACCTCGATGTTGCAGCCGCGCGCGCACCCCGGGCAGATCGATTTGGCGGTGTCGAGGTACCAGACGCGCACCTGGAAGCGGAAGTCGCGGTCGGTCAAGGCCCCTACCGGACAGATGTCGACGACGTTGGCGGAGTATTTGTTGTCGAGCTCGCGTCCCGGGAAGAGCCCGATCTCGGAGTGGTCGCCGCGCTCGAAGATCCCGAGCTCGCCCGTGTGGGTGATCTCGTCGCAGAAGCGCACGCAGCGGGAGCAGAGGATGCAGCGCTCGGCGTCGAGGATGACGTGGGGCCCGAGCGGCACCGCCTTGGGCTTGTGGACCTTCTCGTCCTTCATGCGCGGGTCGTAGAGGCCGTGCTTCATATAATAGATCTGCAGCCAGCACTCCCCGGCTTGGTCGCACACGGGACAGTCGAGCGGATGGTTGATCAGGTGGAACTCCATCATCGACTTCCGCGTCTCCCGGACCCGCTCCGTCTCGGTCTGCACCACCATGCCGTCCGCGGCGACCGTGTTGCACGCGATGCTCGGCCGCGGCGTCTTCTCGATGTCCACCATGCAGAGCCGGCACTGACCCGCGATCGACAGGCCCGGGTGATAGCAGTAGTGCGGCACCTCGACCCCGACGGTGCGCGCGGCCTCGATGAGGTTCGTCCCCGCGGGGACCTCGACCCCCTTGCCGTTGACCGTGAGCTTAGGCATGGGGAATCAGCGCCTCGAACTCGCTCCGGAACTTTTCGATGTACGAAATGTACGGTCCGACGGCGCCGTCGTAGAACGCGCAGATCGTCGTCCCGGCGCCCCGCTTGGCCACGTCGAGGATGGTGTCGAGATCCTCCTTGTGGCCGCGCCCGTCGACGATCCGGTGCACCATCTTGTAGATCCACCCGGTAGACTCTCGGCAGGGCGTGCACTGCCCGCACGACTCGTGCGCGTAGAAGCGGGCGAGGACCATGAGGGCCTCGGGAATGGATACGCTCTCGTCCATGACCACGACCCCGGCCGAGCCGATCATGGAGCCAGCGGCCTTGAGCCCGTCCACATCCATGGCGACGTCGATTTCGTCGGCGGTCAGGATGGCGGCCGAGCCCCCACCGGGCACGACCGCCTTCAGCCGACCGGTGCCGCTGACGCCGCCGGCCGTTTCGATCAACCGCCGGAGGGTGATCGACACCGACGCCTCGTACACCGCGGGCTTCTTCACCCGGCCGGACACCGAGTACATGCGCGTGCCGCCTTGCGTCTTGGTGCCGAGCCCCGCGAACCACTCCGCGCCGCGGGTGATGATCGGTGGCACGCAGCAGAGCGTCTCCACGTTGTTGACGATCGTCGGCTGTCCGAACGCGCCCTTGATAGCCGGAAACGGGGGCTTGATCTTCGGCCAGCCCTTCTTGCCCTCGAGCGACGAGAGCAGTCCGGTCTCCTCGCCGCAGATGTAGGCTCCAGCGCCCCGGTGGACGATGACGTCGAAGCCCCGGCCCAGCAGACCGGCATCATAGGCTTCCTGCACCGCCGCGCTGAAGCGGCGCCAGGGCTGCACGTATTCGCCGCGGATGTAGACGAAGCCCAGCGTGCAACGGATGGCGCGCGCCGCGATCAGCATGCCCTCGATCAGCGCGTGCGGATCGCGCTCGAGCAGGTACCGGTCCTTGAAGGTGCCGGGCTCACCTTCGTCGGCGTTGACGACGAGGTAGACCGGACCCGTGTGGGTCTTGGGGATGAACGACCACTTCATCCCAGTCGGGAACCCGGCGCCGCCCAGGCCGCGGAGGTTGGCCTTCTTCACCGCCTCGGTGATGGCCGCCGGCTCCATCTCCCGGGCCTTGTCCCAGGCCGCGTACCCGCCATTCGCCCGATACGCGTTGAGCGTGTGCGAGTCCGGGTGCGAGAAGTTCCGCATCAGGACAATCTCGGCCATCAGCGAAGCCCCTCGAGAAGGCGGTCGATTTTCTCCGGCGTGAGATTCAGCTCGTAGCGGTCGTCCACCTGCGCCATCGGCGCCGCCTCGCAGGCGCAGAGGCACTCGACGGTGAGGAACGTCACCCGCCCGTCCTCGGTGGTCGCACCCGGATCGATCCCGAGCTTGTCCTTCAGGTGGGCGATGATCCCCGGCGCGCCGGCAAGATGGCAGGAGAGGTTGTGGCACACCGCGACCACGTGGCGACCTGGCCGCTCGCGGAAGTAGAGCGTGTAGAAGGTGACGACCTCGTGCACGTGGGCCGGCGAGAGATCGAAGAGCGTGGCGACGTATTCCTCGGCCTCGAGCGAGATGTAGCCGAAGGTCTCCTGCGCCATGTGGAGCACGGGCAGCAGCGCGCCGCGCGCGTCGGGATAGAGCGACTGGAGCCGGCGGACCTCGCCGAGCTGCGCCTCTGAAAAGCTGATTGTCGTCGCGGGGTCCGAGAGGCCGGCTCGGACCGCGGATGCCCGGTTCGAGGTGCTCGGCTGGCCGTGGCTCATCGATCGAGCTCTCCGCCGATCATGTTCACCGAGCCGAACGTCGGGATCATGTCGGCCACCATCTCGCCGACGATCATCCGGTGCAGCGCCGCGAGCGGTGGCAGGCACGGCGGGCGGCACCGGACCCGATAGGGCCGGTCCGAGCCGTCGGAGACCACATAGAACCCGAGCTCACCGTTGGCACCCTCCACCGGGAAGTACGCCTCGCCCGCCGGCGGCCGGATCCCGTACCCCTCCATGATCAGCATGAAGTGGTTCATCAGGCCCTCGATCGAGCCGTAGGCCGTCTCCTTCGGCGGCAGCACGACGCGCTTGTCCTCGACGTTGACCCGACCGTACGCCGCGCGCTGCTGGCCCTGGAGATTCGGCGAGAGCGTGATCGGGATCAGGAGGAGCCCTTCGGTCTTCCCCTGCTTGCCGCGGTCGACGTACGCCGCTGGATCGATCGGGCGGCCCTCGAAGTCGACGTTGATCGGACCGCTCGGGATCGCGGCGAGTGCCTGCTCGGCGATCCGCATCGACTGCTCCATCTCGGCCATGCGCACGAGATAGCGCGAATAGTTGTCGCCGTCCTTCTGCGTCGGGATCTCGAACTCCAGACGGTCGTAGACGTAGTAGGGCTGGGCGCGGCGGACGTCGTACGGCACGCCGACGGCCCGCAGGAGCGGTCCGGTGATCGCGTAGCCGACGGTCTCCTCGCGCGAGAGCGCGCCGACGCCCACCATGCGGTCCATGAAGATGCGGTTACCGGTCAGCAGGCGATGCACCTCGTCGAGGACCTCGCGCGTCTGCTTGAAGGCGTGCAGCGTCTTGTCGGCAAACCCCTCGGGCAGGTCGGCCTTGACGCCGCCCACGCGGCCGTACGAGATCGTCAGCCGCGCGCCGGTCACGTCCTCGACCAGCTCCCACAGGAACTCGCGCGCCTTGATCATGTAGAGGAAGACCGTGAAGGCGCCGAGCTCCATGGCCGAGGCGCCCACGCACGTGAGGTGGTCGCAGATCCGCGAGATCTCGGACATGATCACGCGGATGTACTTGCACCGCTCGGTCACGTCGATGTCGAGGAGCTTCTCGACCGCGGAGGCGTACCCGAAGTTGTTGATCAGCGGTGATACGTAGTTGAGCCGGTCGGTGAACGGGATCGCGTTGTTCCAGCCACCCTGCTCGCAATCCTTCTCGAAGGCGCGGTGCAGATAGCCGATCTCGACGTCCGCCTTCACGAGCGTCTCGCCGTCGAGCTCGGTGACGATCCGAATGATCCCGTGCATCGCCGGGTGGGCCGGCCCGACGCCGACGTGCAGGTTCTGCGGACCGCCGCCGGTGCCGCTCCCTTCGCCGAGCATGAACTCGCGCCGCGTCGTCTGGGCCATCGCCCTCTAGCTCGCGGGTCCGATGAGAGGCTGACGTCGGTTGATCGGATAGTCCTTGCGCAACGGATGGCCTACGAACTCTTCGTAGAGGAGGAGTCGGCGAAGGTCCGGGTGCCCGTCGAAGCGCACGCCGAACATGTCCCAGACCTCGCGCTCGAGCCAGTTCGCGATGGGCCAGAGGGTCATGGCGGTGGGCACGTGGGCGTCGTCCTCGTCCACTCGGACCTTCAGCCGCAGCCGATGGTTCCGGGCGATCGAATAGAGGTGATAGACGACCTCGAAGCGCGGGCCGTCCTCGCGGCCGGGAAACTTCTGGTAGTCGACCGCCGTGAGATCCATGAGCACGTCGAACGCCAGCGCCGCCTCGTGGCGGCAGTGGGCCAGCACGGCGAGGAGCGCGTCGCGCGCCACGACCGCCGTCAGGTCCCCTCGATGCTCGTCCGTCTCGACGATGGCGTCGCCGAACCGCCGCCGGAGCTCGTCGAGAATCGCCACGCGCTCAGTACCTCTGCACCTGCGCGGTGATCTTGTCCTGGAGCTTCATGAGCCCGTCGATCACCGACTCGGGGCGGGGCGGGCAGCCCGGGATGTAGATGTCGACCGGGATGATCGTATCGATGCCCATGACCGTGGCGTAGTTGTCGTAGAAGCCGCCCGTGCACGTGCAGACACCGAAGGCGACGACCCACTTGGGCTCGGTCATCTGGTCGTAGATGCGCTTGAGGACGGGCGCCATTTTGTGGCTGATCGTTCCGACGACGAACAAGACGTCGGCCTGTCGCGGCGAGAATCGCGGGAGCCCCGCGCCGAAGCGGTCGATGTCGTAGTGCGAGCACGCCGTCGCCATGTACTCCATGCCGCAGCACGCGGTCACGAACGGGTACTGGAAGATCGAATACTTCCGCGCCCACCCGATGGCCTCGTCGAGCTTGCTCGTGAAGAAGCCGCCTACTCCCATTCGAGGCCCCCCTTGCGCCAGATGTACGCGAACCCGAGCATCAGGATGCCCAGGAACACGAGCATCTCGACGAAGCCGAACCAGCCGAGCTGCCGGTAGAGCATGGCCCACGGCCAGATGAACAGGAGCTCGATGTCGATCAGGATGAAGAAGATCGCGACCGTCGAGAACTTGATGGCGAAGCGCCCTTCCGCGATCTCGATCGGATCTTTGCCGCACTCGAACGGCTCGGCCTTCACCGGCGTGAGCCGCCGAGGCGCGAGCAGGCTCGGGAGGAGCACGAGCGCCCCGGCGACCAGCGCCGAGATGGCGAAGACCATGAGCATCGGCGCGTACGTCATGGCTTGCCGGCCCCGGCTTCGTCGGCCTGGCGCTTGGCGTGATAGGAGCTTCGAACGAGCGGTCCGGACTCGACGTGACTGAAGCCGAGCTCGCGTCCGACCGTCGCCAGCTCGGCGAACTCGTCGGGGTGATAGTACTTCTCGACGGGCAAGTGGCTCGCCGAGGGCCGCAGATATTGCCCGAGCGTCAGGATGGCCACGTCGACGTCGCGCAGATCGCGCAGCGTGGCCACGAGCTCGTCGCGCGTCTCGCCGAGCCCCAGGATGATCCCGGACTTCCGCGGCAGCGCCGGGGCGACCGCCCGCGCGTGACGAAAAAGCCCCAGCGTGCGCTCGTAGCGACCGCCGTGTCGTGCCACCTTGTAGAGCCGCGGCACCGTCTCGGTGTTGTGGTTCAGGATGTCAGGGGCGGCCGCGATGACGGTCTCCAGCGACGCCGAGCTGCCCTGGAAGTCCGGGATGAGCACCTCGATCCGGCAGCGCGGAGCGTGGCGCCGCACGGCGCGAACCGTCGCCGCCCAGTGGGCGGCGCCGCCGTCGGCCAGATCGTCGCGGTTCACCGACGTGATCACGACGTGCTCCAGGCCCAGATCGCCGACGGCCCGGCCGATCCGCTCGGGCTCCTCGCGGTCCTCCCAGACGGGCTTGCCGTGCGCGACGGCGCAGTAGCCGCAGTTGCGCGTGCAGACGTCGCCCAGGATCATGAAGGTCGCGGTCGCCTCTTCCCAGCACTCGCCGATGTTCGGACAGTGGGCTTCCTCGCAGACCGTGTGGAGGTTCCACTCGCGCAGACGGCCCTTGAGCCGCACGTAGTTCGGGCCGCCGGGCGCCCGCACCTTGAGCCACGCCGGCTTTCGACCCAGTTGCGAATGATTGTCGGGCTGGATCACCGGAAGTGATTGCATCATGAGCAGCCGTTCAGTTCGCTCCAACCGGGCCATTATGCCATACGGACCTTCGTCCAGTGGCTGGGGGACCCCGGACCCAGGGCCTTCCGAGGCTCAGCGCACGCGTCAGCCTCGGGGCGAGCGGCTATCCGGCCTCCGCGCGGGGCCTCGAAGCCCCGGCGATGAGGTAATCACCGAGGGCTGCGGGCTCTGGCGCTCGCCACGGCCGAGCAGTCACTCTCCGCGCCGTTCGCGCTCACGGCGGTGACCGCGACATAGTAGAGCTCGCCGGCCTTCAGGTTCGTCAGCTTCGTGCTCATCTCGCGAGGGCTTCCCGGGGTTGAAGGGATCGTGAGAAAGGGCCCACCAGGACACGGGCCCGTCGTCGTGCCGTAGTAGACACGGTAGGACACGATGCTGGTCAATGCACTTCCGTCGACATTCTTGGTGGGGGGCGTCCACGACAGGTCGAGCACGCCACTCGTTGCCGCGGCGCAGGCGCTCAGCCTCAGAAAGGCCACCAGCAGCGCGCCGCGCGCGAGCCGCACGAAAGACCTGTTCACGATGTCATGGGCTGGTTCGAGCGTGCAGAGATTGGTGCCGAAGGGGGGACTCGAACCCCCACGGGTTGCCCCACACGCCCCTCAAACGTGCGCGTCTGCCAGTTCCGCCACTTCGGCGCGGTGCGAGGCCGAAGTATAACGCTATCGCGCACGACTGACAATTCGACCGACGCTCTGGCGAAGACGCGGGTCGAGCGCGTCACGAATCCCTTCACCGAGGAGGTTGTACGACAGCACCGTGACGAGGATCGCGACGCCCGGATAGACCGAGAGCCACCAGCCGATCTCGATCGCGTCCTTGCCTTCGTTCAGAATGTTGCCCCAGGTCGCGTGCGGCGGCTGGACGCCGAGCCCGAGGAAGGAGAGGCCGGACTCGGTGAGGATCGCGGCCGGGATGCCGAGGGTCATCGCCACGAGCACCGGACCGATCGCGTTCGGCAAGATGTGGCGCCAGATCGTGCGGAAGGAGCTCGCGCCGATCGAGTGTGACCAGAGCACGAACTCCCGTTCCTTCAGTGAGAGGAACTCGGCGCGGACGAGGCGGGCCACGCTCATCCAGCCGGTGAGGCCGATCACCGTCATGATCGTCCAGATCGACGGTCGCAGGAACGCGAGCACGGCCAGGAGCAGGAACAGACGCGGGAAGACCAGCATGAGATCGACGAGGCGCATCACCATCGCGTCGATCGTCCCGCCGTGGTATCCGGCCGCCGCCCCGAGCGCGATCCCGATCATCGTCGCGATCCCGACCGACACGAAACCGACCGCCAGCGAGACGCGCGAGCCGTAGAGCATGCGTGAGAGGACGTCACGGCCGAGCTGATCGGTTCCGAGCGGATGGGCCCGTGAGGGACCATCGAGGATCTTGCGCACGTCCGGCCGGTTCGGATCCCACGGCGAGATCCTCGGCGCCAGCGCGGCCAGCACCACCAGGATGACGACAACGATCCCGCCGATCAGCGCAAGCCTATTTCGGCGAAACGCCCGCCAGAAACCCCTCACGCGCTCACCGGCGGCCCCGACGCGCGGCCACCCGGATCCGTGGGTCGACCAGGCTGTAAGTGAGGTCGGCGATCAGGTTGGCGACCAGGGTGAGCGTCGCGACGATGACGAGGTTGCCCATGATCACGGGGTAGTCGCGCTCGAAGACCGCCTGGACCATGAGCTGCCCCATGCCGGGAATCGCGAAGATCGACTCCACGATCACGCTGCCGCCGATGAGGCCCGGCAACGAGAGCCCGAGGACCGTGACGATCGGCAGCAAGGCGTTCCGGAGCGCGTGCTTGCCGATCACGACGCCTTCGGAGAGCCCCTTGGCCCGCGCCGACTGGATGTAGTCCTGCCGCACCACCTCGAGCATCGCCTGGCGCATATAGCGCGAGAAGCCGGCCAGCCCACCGAACGTGGCGACCAGGATCGGCAGGGCCAGGTGCGCCGCGAAGTCCCACTGCTGGGCCCAGAAGGCGAGGTACTCCCACGTCGGCGAGCGCAGGCCCGAGATCGGGAGCCAGCCGAGCTGGACACCGAAGAGGATCATGAGCATGAGCGCC
>QHSP01000059.1 GCA_003220495.1 Candidatus Rokuibacteriota bacterium
CGTGGCGAGCTGGGAAGGCGCGACCCCCTGCTCCCAGGGTCGACGGTACTCGAAGCGCAGCTGTTGTTGGCCCGGCTTGAGCGGCGCGAGCTTCCAGATCTCCGTTCCGCCGGCGCCGACGGTCCCGCCGGTGCTCTGGGTGGCTTCGAAAGTCGACGGACCGTCAACTCTGAGCACCGCGTCTTTCGGCTCGACGTAGATCCAGCGGTAACCCGTCGTGGGATTGCTCGGCAGGCGCACGACCAGGCCCTGACCGGCGGCGAGGTCGACGCTGGTGCCGGATTGGGCGGCGCTCACGGTCACGGGCTCAGGCGGCGGCTTCGGAGCGCTCATGAACAGGCCACACGCCGCTACGATCATGACCACGGCAGCTAGCGCGCCCGACACCACGATTCGTCGAAGCACCCTCCGCCTCCTCAGTCGTCACGTGATGCGACCCCAGAATCGCAGGGTAGCATCAGGAAGTCCCGTTCACTCGGCCAGATGCCGATCGATGTGCAGAGCGACCTCTTCGGCTCGCTCCAGGACGAGATCATGTGTTCCGCCCGCGAAGACGACCAGTTCGGCGCGTGAAAATAACGTCGCGAGCCGTCGCCCGACCGCCACGGGGCTGATCGGGTCCGCGTCTCCCCACAGCAGGAGCACGGGAACGGTGATCGCGTGGAGCCGCTCGGTGAAGTCTTCGCGCGCGTCGGCGAACCAGCTCGGCAGCGCGGGATTGCTCTCCCGGAACCCGGGACGCCAGTCCTCGGCCCCGAGCGAGGCCACGTCGATTCCTCCCGACGTGGCCGAGAGCACCAGGTGCCGTACCAGGCTCGGCTTCTCGAGCGCGGCCCTGACCGCGATGACCCCGCCCATCGACTGCGCGAGCAGCGCCACCGGACCGGTGATGTCACGAACGAGCCGCGCGACCAGATCGTCGATTCCGCTGACAGGCGGCTCCGCTGGCACTCCGCCGAACCCGGGCCAGGCGACGAACCGCTGAGCGCCGGGATGGCGGAGCTGCGCGCTGACCGGCTTCCAGAACTGGATATTGCCGGAAGCGCCCGGCAGGAACATCAAGGTCTCGAGATCACCCTCGCGTGTCATGGGGCTCTTCTACCCCCCGAGGTACGCGCGGCGCACGTGGTCGTCCTCGAGCAGATCACCGGCGCGGCCCTCGAGCACGATGCGCCCGGTCTCCATCACGTAGGCGCGGTCGGCCATGCGGAGCGCGGCGTACGCGTTCTGCTCCACCATCAGCACGGTCGTGCCGCGCCGCCGGATGTCGGCGATGATCGCAAAGGTCATCTCGACCACGGTCGGCGCGAGGCCCAGCGACGGCTCGTCGAACAGGATGAGCCGCGGGCGCGCCATCAGCGCGCGGGCGATCGCCAGCATCTGCTGCTCGCCGCCCGAGAGCGTGCCGGCCATCTGCCGGCGACGCTCGGCCAGGATGGGGAAGTGCCGTTCGACCTCTGCCAGGTCGGCGGCGACCGCGCTTCGATCGGTCCGGACGTAGGCTCCCATCGCGAGATTCTCCTCGACGGTCAGATAGGGGAAGACGCGGCGGCCCTCGGGGCAGTGGGCGATGCCGGCCCTGAGGATGGTCGCCGGCGTCTCCGCCTGGATCTCGCGGCCGTCGAACACGATGCGCCCCCGAGAGGGCGGCAGCAGCCCCGAGACCGCGCGCAAGGTCGAGCTCTTCCCGGCGCCGTTGGCGCCGATCAGGCAGACCAGCTCCCCCGCCGCCACGCTGACGTCGAGGCCTCGCAGCGCCGTGATCGGACCATAGCCCGCGTGGACGTTCTCGAGACGGAGCAACGGAGACGATTCAGCTCGAGCCAGCCGAGGCTCCGAGATACGCGCGGATCACGTCCGGGTGCGCCTGGATCGCCGCGGGCGCGCCCTCGGCGATGACGCGGCCGCCGTTGAGGACGATCACAGTGTCGGAGATCCCCATCACCATCCGCATGTCGTGCTCGACCAGCAGGACGGTCACACCCTGCTCGCGAACCCGGCGGATGAGACCGCTCACGACGGTTTTCTCGGAACCGGTCATGCCGGCGCCCGGCTCGTCGAGCAGGAGCACCCGCGGGCTGGCCGCGAGGGCGACGGCCAGCTCGACGAGCCGCTGCTCGCCGTAGGGCAAGGCGCTGGCGGCTTCGCGCCGGCGATGGTCGAGGCCGACGAAGTCGATGATGGTGGCGGCCTCCGCGCTGAGCGCGCGCTCTTCGGCGACGAGCCGGCGCCGGCCGGCGAGGACGGCGAGGAACCCCGCGGTGCCGCGCAGGTGAAGGCCGGTCAGCACGTTGTCCTCCACGCTCAACCCTGGGAACACGCTCGTCTTCTGAAAGGTGCGGACGATTCCCCGCCGCGCGATCGCGGACGGTCGCAATCCCGTCAGCGCCACGCCGTCGTACGTGATGCGGCCGCCGGTGGGCCGCAGGTAGCCGGTGATCGCGTTGAACGCGGTGGTCTTGCCGGCGCCGTTCGGGCCGATGACGCTCGTGATCGAGCGGGGCCGCACGTCGAAGGACACGCTCTCGAGCGCGGTCACGCCGCCGAACCTCACGGCGAGATCTCTGACGGCAAGCATCAGCGGCGTGCAGTCGGCGTGACCGGCTCGGGACGACGGAGCGCTACGCCGAGCCGGGGCACGATGCCGCGTGGCAGGAAGAATACGAGCAGCACGAGCAGCACGCCGTACGCGAGCATCTGCCATTGCCACGACGCGGCCGCGCGCAGCGCCTCCGGGAGCGCGGTGAAGAGCACGGCCCCGACCAGCGGCCCCGCGAGCGTGCCCTTGCCGCCCGCGACGACCATGATGACCATGGTCACCGTGTAGGTGAACAGAAACACCTCCGGGCTCACGAACCGCGTGTAATGGGCGTAGAGGCTTCCGCCCAATCCCGCCATCGCCGCGCTCACGACCGCGGCGAGGACGAGATAGTGAGTCACGTCGACGCCGACCGACTCGGCCAGCGGCTCGTTCTCTCTGAGCGCCACGAGCGCGCGGCCGATGCGCGACCGGACGAGCCGCCGGCACACGAGGTACGAGAGCCCGACCGCCGCGAGGACCAGATAGTAGTAGGCGGTCTT
This sequence comes from Candidatus Rokuibacteriota bacterium, assembly GCA_003220495.1. GTDB lineage: Bacteria > Methylomirabilota > Methylomirabilia > Rokubacteriales > CSP1-6 > AR31. Next base: position 3,082 of record QHSP01000059.1, read on the forward strand.
GGTGCGGAGCGACCACGGCCCGAGCTCCGGAGCCGGCACGCCCGGGAGCCCGAGCGGACCGTTCGTCAGCTCGATCCAGTTGACGCTGACCAGGGAGATCACGCCGGCGAAGCTGATCGTGACCAGCACGAAGTAGGCGCCGCGCAGCTTCAACGCGAGGCGGCCGATGACGAAGCCCGCTGCGCCGGCGACCGCGACGGCGGCCGCGAGCGCCGGCCAGAAGGACCAGTCGAGCTTGAGTGTCAGCAACGCCGACGTGTACGCGCCGATGCCGAAGAACGCCGCGTGGCCGAGCGAGAGCTGGCCGGTGTAGCCGAGCAGAAGGTTCAGCGACATCGCGAGCACCCCGAAGATACCGGCCATGATGGCGACGTGCAGGTGATAGGGGCTCGGAAGCCAGAGCGGCAGGGCGAGCGCGCCCGCCACCAGGAGCCAGCCGCCGGTCCGCGTCATGCGATGCGTTCTTGGCGCGCGAAGAGTCCGGAAGGCCGGAAGAGCAGCACGAGGATGATGATGACGAAGCCGATGGCGTCACGATAGCCGGACGAGATGTAGCCCGCGCCCAGCTCCTCGGCGATGCCGAGCAGCAGGCCGCCGAGGGTCGCGCCCGGCAGATTGCCGAGACCGCCGAGGATCACGACCGAAAACGCCTTCAGCGAGGCGAGGTCGCCCATCGAGGGGTAGACGAGGAAGATCGGGCCGAGCAGCGCCCCGGCCGCCGCGGCGAGCCCGGAGCCGAAGGCGAACGTCGCGGCGTGAATGCGGCCGATGGAGACGCCCATGAGGGCGGCGGTGTCGCGGTCCTGGAACGTGGCGCGCATCGCGCGGCCGAGCTTCGTCTTCTGGATCAGGAGCCAGGCGGCGGCGATGAGTCCCGCAGCCAGAACGAGGACGAAGAGGCGCAGCGGGGCGATCGCGACCGGGCCCAGCACGAGCGGCGCGGTCGGAAACGGATGCGGGATCGACTTCGCGACGCCGCCCCAGCCGAGGAGCTCGGCGTTCTGCATGGCGATCCCGACGCCGATCATCACCAGCATCGTCGTGTCGATGGATTCGTTCCGGAGCGGGCGCAGCAGCGCGACTTCGCAGAGCCAGCCGAGCGCCGCGCCGGCGACGATTGCGACCAGCAGCGCCACGAAGAAATCGCTGCCGGCGAGCGCCAGCGCCGCGAACGAGACGTAGGCCCCGAGCGCGTAGAACTCGCCGTGGGCGAAGTTCACGACGTTCATGAGGCCGAAGATCAGGGTGAGGCCGATGCCGAGCAAGGCGTACGTGCCGCCGAGCACCAGGCCGTTCAGCAGGTGCTGGAGGAGCTCCGCCATCCGCCCGCGCGCTATTTCTTCGCGAGAAAGTCCGGCAGCGCCACCTTGCCGTCGCGGATCTGGACGACGAAGATGCTCGGCTTGCTCTGGCCGCTCTCCTTGCCGGCGGGACCGTCCTTCTCGAACTTGATCGGGCCGTTGACGCCCATCAGGCTCACGCTCCAGAGGGCCTCGCGCACGGCCTTGGGATCGTCCTTGCCGGCGACCCGGATCGCCTCGGCGATCGTGGCGATCCCGTCGTGGCCTCGGAAGCCCTCGGTGAGCCCCTCGAAGGGATGGCCGCGCTTGGCCCACTCGTCGACGAACGCCTTGGCGAGCTTGCCGTCGGGCATCGACTCCGGGAACCACGGCATGAAGAAGACGATGTGATAGCTGCCCTCGGCGGCGGCGCCGGCCTGCTTGATGAGCTGCGTGGGCGACGAGCTCCCGCCGGTCGTGACGATCTTGCGGCCGAGCCGCTGCTCCTGCGCCTGCTTCATCACGAGCGTGATCTGCTCGACGGCGGTCGTCAGGAAGAGCGTGTCGCCGCCGGTCGCCTTGATCTTGGTGATCTGCGCGTTCATGTCGGTCGCGGACTGGTCCATGAACTCGGCCACCCCGACCGCCGCGCCCTTCTTCTTCAGCATGTCGCCGAACGCGGTGATCGAGCCGCGGCCCCAGTCGGTGTTCACGGCCAGGAAGTCCACGCGCTTGACGCCGAGCTTGTCGACGTATTGCTCGAGGCCGAGCGCCTCCATCTCGGACGGCGGGCTGATGCGGAAGATCCACGGATTGCCGCGCTTCGTGATCGCCGCGGCGCTCGAGGTCTCGACGACCATCGGCACGCCGTACTCCTCGAGCTTCGGCATCGCCGCCAGGGTCATCGAGCTGCCCCAGGCGCCCATGATCGCGGGCACCTTGTCGCGGACGATCAGCTTCTCCGCGGCGCTCGCGGCCTCCTTGGGATCGGACTTGTTGTCCTCGATCAGGAGGTCGATCTTCCGGCCGGCGATCCCGCCCTTCGCGTTCAGCCAGTCACGCGCGATCTCGGCGCCCATCCGCACGTAGTTGCCGGAGGCCGCGACGGGACCGGAGAGCGGCTCGATGACGCCGATCTTGATCGGCGCCTGCGATTCGCCGGGAACGGCCAGCGTGGCGAGCGCGACCAGGACGAGAGCCGACAGCACGATCGAACAGTTGCTCATCGAGAGCCTCCTGCGAGTTCGGGGATGTGGCAGCGAGAATAGCGCACGATGGCTATTCGACGATGTCGTTCTTGAGGCTCTGGACGAACGCGACCACCTCCCGCTGCTCGGCCTCCGGCACCTTGAACTTCGCCAGGGTCGCCGCGGCGTGGCCGAGAAACACGCTCCAGTCGCTTTCGCTGATGCGCATACCTCGATGGCACAGCGCCATGTGCCGGCCGCGGTAGTACACGGGTCCGCCGGCGCTCGCGCAGAGGAAGTCGATCAGCAGCTGCTTCTCCCGATCGATCCCGTCATCGCCGCGATGCGCCCAGAAACGGCCGAGCTGCGAGTCGCCCCGAAGGCGAGGCAGCAGATCGTTCGCCACCGCCGTGATCGCATCGTAGCCGCCGAGTCGCTCATACAGAGACCGCTTGCCGTTGCTCATCATGCGCTCCGTGAGTTGGTGTGGACCAGAATAGTGTCGCGAGCAACCGAGCGCAACAGGCCCGCTTGATTCCACCGGAGGGAAGCGGGTGTATAGTCGCGGGCTGGGCGAGCCATGGGCGCAAAATTTTTCGGCGCGGCGGTGAAGCGGCGGGAGGATCCACGATTCCTCCGGGGTGAAGGGCGTTTCATCGACGACGTGACCTTGCCGGGCCTGCTCCACGCGGCGTTTCTCCGCTCGCCCCACGCTCACGCGCGCATCGCGCGCGTCGACACCACGGCGGCCGCCGCGGCGCCGGGCGTGGTGCGCGTGCTCACGTTCGCGGACCTCGAGCGCTGGATGAAGCCGCTGCCGCTCTTCGGCGCCGTGCCGCCCGGTCTGGCGGCCGTCGTCACGTTCGACATGCGCCAGACGCCGCAGTGGGCGCTCTGCCGCGATCGTGCGCGCTATGTCGGCGAGATCGTGGCGATGGTCGTGGCCGATTGCCCGGAGCGCGCCGAGGACGCGGTCGACCTGATCCGGGTCGACTGGGAGCTGCTGACGCCTGTCGTCGACATGACGCGCGCCGCGGAGCCCGGCGCGCCGCTCCTCCACCCGGAGTGGGGGAGCAACATCGGGGTCGGCTTCACGCATTCGATCGGCGACGCCGACCGCGCGTTCGCGCAGGCCGACGTCACCGTCACGGAGACCTTCCACATCCAGCGCTACGTGGGCATGCCGCTCGAGAACCGCGGCGTGGTTGCAACCTGGGACCGGCGGGACGGGACGATGACGACCTGGAACTCGACCCAGGTCTCGCACTTCGTCCAGCAAGGGCTGACCGGCGCGCTCGGGCTGCCGCCCCACAAGATTCGCGTGATCGCCCCCGATCTCGGCGGCGGCTTCGGGACGAAAGCGTCGGGGTACGCGGAAGACGCGCTGGTCCCGATCGCCGCGATGGCGCTCGGCCGGCCCGTGAAATGGATCGAGAGCCGGCGCGAGCACATGTCCGGCGCCGCGCACGCGCGCCATCAGGTCCACGCGATCTCGCTCGCGGCCGCGCGCGACGGCGCGATCCTCGGCGTGCGCGACCGCATCTGGCTCGACCTCGGCGCCTACAACGTCTGGGGCGTCGTGCTCCCGTACAACACGGTCGCGCACCTGATCGGACCACATCGGATCAAGCACATGCGGGTCGACGTGCAGGCGGTCGTCACGAACAAAACGCCGAACGCGCCGTACCGCGGCGCCGGCCGGCCCGAGACCGTGTTCGCGATGGATCGGATCGTGGATTGCCTGGCGCGCGAGCTCCGGATGGACCCGGCCGAGCTTCGGCGCCGTAACTATATCCGCCCGGACGAGCTCCCGTACGATTTCGGCATGCCCTATCGCGACGGCAACCCACTCGTCTACGACACGGGTGATTTCCCCGAGGCGCTCGAGCAGGCGCTCGAGGCCGCGGACTACCAGAAGTTCCGGGCAGATCAGCCGCGCCTGCGGGCGCAGGGGATCCATCGCGGCATCGGCATCTCGGGGTACGTCGAGGGCACGGCCATCGGCCCCTTCGAGGGCGCCACGGTGAAGCTCGACCTGGCCGGCCGCGTGCTCGTGGCGACGGGCGCGATCAGCTCGGGCCAGGGGCACGAGACGAGCTTTGCCCAGATCGCCGCCGACGCCCTCGGCGTGCCGATGGACTGGATCACCGTCATCGGCGGGGACACCGCCGCGGTGCCCTTCGGCGTCGGCACCTTCGCGAGCCGCAGTGCGGTGACGGCGGGGAGCTCGATCGCCGACGCCTGCCGCGAGGTCCGGACGAAGCTGACGCGCGCTGCCGCGGTGTTGCTCGAGGCCGCGCCGGATGACATCGAGATCGACGACGGCCGGGTGTTCGTCAGGGGCTCGCCGGGCTCCGCGGTCGATCTCGCGCGGGTCGTCCAGGCGTCGATCCCGACTTTCGCGAAGCCCGGCGTGGCGTCACCCGATTTCGAGGCGAGTGCCTATCACCACGTGCCGACCGTGACCTATGCGAGCGCCGTTCACGTCGCCCAGGTCGAGGTCGACGCCTCGACAGGCGGCGTCAAGCTGCTCCGATACGTCGTGGCCCACGACTGCGGGCGGGTCATCAATCCCGTGATCGTCGAGGGGCAGGTGCACGGCGGCGTCGCGCAGGGCGTCGGCGGCGCCCTCTTCGAGGAGATGGTCTACGACGAGACCGGCCAGCTCCTGACCGGATCGCTGATGGACTACGCGGTGCCCAAAGCGGACGATCTGCCGCCGATCGAGACGGTGCACCTGGAGTTCCCGTCACCGCGCAACCCCCTGGGCGTCAAGGGGCTCGGCGAGGGCGGCGCGATCTCGCCGCCGGCGGCGATCGCCAACGCGGTCGAGGACGCGCTCGCCCCTTTCGGCGTGCGCGTCACCGAGACGCCGCTGACGGCGGCGCGCATCGTGGCGCTGCTCGAGCGAGCCGCGGGGAGCCCGCGCCGCACAGGGTGAACGACCGGCGCGGCTCATTCTTGATATAGTCCGTTCGACTATGGCGACCAACGTGACTCAACCCGGCTGGGTGACCGTGCACGGCGTGCGGCTGGAGATCGTGGAGCGAGGGCAGGGGCGGCCGATCCTCTGGCTCCACGGCGAGGAAGGCCTCGATCCGGGCGCGCCGTTCCTCGATCTACTCGCCGCCCACGGCAGCGTGCTCGCGCCCTCGCATCCCGGCTTCGGCCACTCGCCCGACGTGGCGAGCATCGACACCGTCGACGACCTGTCCTATCTCTATCTCGATCTCCTGGCCGAGCGGAACCTCCGCGACGTGACCGTCGTGGGATCCTCGATGGGCGGCTGGATCGCGGCGGAGATGGCGGTGAAGTGCAGCGACCGCTTCAGCGGGCTCGTCCTCGTCGCACCGCTCGGCATCAAGGTCGGCGACCGCGAGACGCGCGACATCCCCGACATCTTCGCGCTGCCGCCCGACGAGGTCACGCGGCTTCAGTATCGAGATCCGGCGCGGGCCGCCGTCGACCACGGCAAGCTCTCGGACGATCAGCTCACGATTATCGCGCGCAATCGGGAGGCGACGGCGCTCTACGCCTGGGAGCCGTACTTCCACAACCCCAAGCTCCGGCAGTGGCTGCACCGGATCAAGCTGCCGACCGTGCTCCTGTGGGGCGCCGACGATCGCTTCGTCACGGCGGCGTACTATGGCGACGCCTTTCGCACCGCCATCCCCGGCGCGCGCTTCGAAACGATCCCCGGGGCCGGCCACTTCCCCCACATCGAGGAGCCGGCGGGGCTCGTCGAGCGCATCGGCGGGTTCATCGGCGAGCGAAAGGCGTAAGCGGTCGTGAGCATGCGGGCCTGGTTCTTCAGCGAGAACGCGTATCACCTGCTGCCCGATTCGAAGGAGTACGACTCGATCCGGGTGAAGCTGCCCAACCGCTACTACGATCCCAAGATCGGCGCCGATCTCTATCACCGCTTCATCGACGAGTGGAAGATCGCCGAGGACCTCGGCCTCGAGATCATGGTGAACGAGCACCACCAGACGGCGACGAACCTGAATCCCTCGGCGGCGGTCGTCATGGGCGCGCTCGCGCGCGACACGCGCAAGGCTCGTCTCCTGATCCTCGGCAACCCCATCGCCAACCGGCGCGAGCCAGTGCGGGTGGCCGAAGAGATGGCGATGGTCGACGTCTACTCGCGCGGCCGGCTCGAGTGCGGGTTCGTCCGCGGCGTGCCGTACGAGATGTCGGCGGGCAATCATCGGCCCACGCGGATGATGGACCGCTTCTGGGAGGCTCACGACCTGATCGTCAAGGCGTGGACCAGCCACGACGGCCCCTTCAACTGGGAAGGCAAGTACTTCCATCACCGCCAGGTGAACATCTGGCCGCGCCCGTACCAGGAGCCGCATCCGCCGATCTGGATCACCGCGCTCAGCCCGTCGAGCGCGCGCGCCGTCGGCGAGCGGGGCTACATCGTGGCCTGCTTCCTGACGGGCTTCGAGGGCACGAAGAACGTGTTCGACTCGTATCGCGAGCGGCGCGCCGAGCTCAAGCTCTCGACGCCGGCGCTCGACCGCTTCGCCTATGCGGCGCTCGTTTACGTGGGCGAGACCGACGAGGAAGGGTACGCGGGCGCGCGCAAGCTGATGTGGTATCTGGAATCCAACAAGGTGCCGCCACAGTTCACGAGCCCGCCGGGCTATCACCCGACGGCCTCCGCGGTGAACACGATGAAGGGGACGAACCCTGGCATCTTCAAGATGTTCCAGAATCCGGCGCTCGGGCCGCTCATGGAGCACGGCCTCGTCTTCGCCGGCAACCCGGACTCGGTCTACCGGCAGATCCTGAAGATGTACGACCACGTCGGTGGCTTCGGGCATCTGCTCATCATGGGTCAGGCTGGCTTCCTCGACCATGACGAGACCGTCAAGGGCATGCAGATGTTCGTTCGCGAAGTCTACCCGCGGCTCAAAGCTCTCGCGTAAGCGCCCGGGCCTGGCGGCGGGGTGCCGGGAGGGTTTGCCGGACCACGCGGCGGGCGTTCGCTGCCCCTCGGCGGCTGGGCTGCATCCGGGCGCGCGACGTCCGCCGCCGCTCTCAGGCAACGGGTCCGGCAACCCCTCCCGGCACCCCGCCGCCAGGCCCGGGCGCCCTCGGCGATTGAGCCTCCGCTCTCCTGGGGAACGACTCTCTTACACGCTTGGCGCGCGAGCCTCGTCATGGACGAAGGAGACTCTTTGCTTAGTGGTGGCGGAGGCGTCTACTTGGCGAAGGTGTTTTTGAGGGTGATGAGGCGGGGTTTCTTGAGGTAGTCGGCGGGGTCGAGGCCGAGGAACTGGTCGACGTTTCGGATGGTCTCGATCACCACGGGAACGATCTGGTCGCCGACCTTGTCGATCCGGCTGATGTGGATGTCGGTGACCACGTTCTGGTAGCGGTCGAAGCGTACGCGGCCCTGCGGCGCCTCGACGTCCATCTTGCGCAGCGCCTCGACGAAGCGCGCCGAGTCTTCGATGTTGCCGCCCGTCGCGCCGACGGCCTGGTCGATCGCGGCCATCGCGGCGTAAGTGAACGCGGCGGGCGAGCCCGGGTCGCGGCCAAACTTCGACCGGAAGGCCTGGACGAACTTCCGGTTGCGCGGCGTCTCGATCGTGTACTGGTAGGGCTGGCTGTTGTAGACGCCCACGGCCGCCTCGCCCGCGGCGGGCAGGAGCGAGATCTCGCTCACGCCCACCGAGGCGTCGACGACCGGAATCTTCCCCTTCATGCCGTACTCCTGGAACTGCTTCACGAAGCGCACGCCGTCGGCGCCGACCGTCTGCACGCCGATGACGTCCACGTCCTGGCGCAGCTTCGCGACCCAGGGCGCCATGTCCGCGGTGCCCAGCGGCGGATAGATCTCCTGAACGATCTTGCCGCCGGATTCCTCGAAGGCGCGTGCCCACGCCATCACGAGCTCGAGCGGGCCCACGCTGTCCGAGGCGATGATCGCCGCCTTGCGCGCTTTCAGATGTCGATAGGTCCACTGGCCGATGGGCGCGCCGGTCATGGCCGCGCTGTAGGTCAGCCGGAACACGTAGGGGTTCGGCTGGAGCGTGAGATTCTCGGCGACCGCGAAGCCGGAGATCAGGAGCGGGACCTTCTGCGCGCTCACGTAGTCCTTCACCGCCAGCGCGGCCGCGGAGAGCACGAGGCCGACGATCGCCTGAGCCCGGTCGCGCTCGACCAGCTTGCGGATCTTCGTCAGCGCCACGTCGGGCCGGGTCTGGTAGTCCTCCACGACCATCTCGAGCTTGCGCCGGCCGAGCTGCCCGCCGACCTCGTCGGAGTAAAGACGCGCGCCGTCGATGATGTCGCGGGCGTAGGTCGCGAACGGTCCGGTCGAGGGCGCCAGCACGCCGATCGTGATCGGCCCGGTGGACGCCGTCGCTTGCGCGAACGCGTTTCGGGGCGGGCCGAGAACCGCGAGGATTAGCCACGCGACACCGAGCGCGATCCGGTGGTCAGAGCGGCGGTTCATGACGTTCTCCTCTGAAAGGCCGGCATGACCTGCTCGGCGAAGAGGCGCAGCGAGCGGAGCGACTGCTCCTGGGTGAGATCCCCCCAGGCGAAGCAGCCGATCACGTAGTTCGCTCCCGTAGACTCGAGCAAGCGCGCGATCTGATCGCGCACGCGCTCGGGCGAGCCCACCAGGATCGTCTCGTGGCGCAGCGCCGCGTCGAGGTTCACGCGCTGCGCGTAGGTCGTGTCGCCGTGGTCGGCCCAGAGCTTCACGAAGCTCGCCGCCCAGCGGGGATGGGCCGTCCGCGCGATCGCCTCCGCGTCCTTGTCGGTGTCGGCGACGACGACCTGCCGGTTGATGCCGATGCGCGGCGTCGCGATGTGCGGATTGAGACGGTGCGGGTCGTCGCGATGCTGTGGCCAGACGGCGCGATACCGTTCGACGAAGGCGCGGTACGCCTCCGCCGGGCCGAGCCCGACCAGGTGCATGTTCTGCGACGCAGCCCAGGGCACGCTGTCAACGTTGCTCGTCGCGTACCAGAGCGGAGGATACGGGCGCTGGAGCGGCGCCAGCTCCATCGGCACGTCGTCGTAGTGGTAGTGCTCGCCTCGGTAACTCAGCCGCGCGCTCGTCATCCCGGCGACGAGCACCTCGAGCGCCTCCTGGAACATGGGCCGCGTGCGCGCCGGATCGAATCCGTGATAGCCGACTTCGTAGGGCGACACGCCGCGTCCGACTCCCAGCTCGAGCCGGCCGCCGCTCAGGTGATCGAGCATGCAAATTTCGCCCAGCAATCGGAGCGGCGAATACAGGGGTAGAAGAAAGACGAGCGGCCCCAGGCGAATGCGCCGCGTGCGCTGGGCGGCGGCGGACAGGAACACCGAGGGCGACGGAGCCATGCCGAGCGGCGTGGCGTGATGCTCGGCGAGGTGATAACAGAAGAACCCGGCCGCGTCCGCCTCCTGCAGGAGCCGCAGCCGATCCTCGTAGAGCTGCCCGAGCGCCCCCTGCTGTCGGCGATCGATCCAGTCGAACATCCCGAACTCCACGTCCGCCATTGCCCCCTCCGAGCTCTTTGGTTCGGCATTCTCGCATCGGCGGGGTTCGCTCGTGGAAATCAGTTCGCGGGGGCGGCCTCGATGCGGGCGCTCGGCGCCCGGCGGAAGCGGATCTTGTAGTAGGTGATCCACACCACGATCAGCGGTGTGCCGATCACGGTGGGCCAGAGCCAGCGCACGGCGATCGGCAGAAAGGTGAAGTTGACGACGGAGAAGGCCGACACCGTGGCGACGTACGACCCGAGCATGCCCGCCATGTGGGCGAACCACCACGCGTTCCGGTCCGCCGGCGGGCGCGCGAACTTCCTGATGTCGAGCCCGGCGAGGATCATCCCGAGAACTCCGAAGACCACCGGGACGATACCGAGCCGCTGCCAGCTGGCACCCGGCCGGATGAGCCCGAGGACCGCCAGTGCGGCGCTGACGGCGAACGTCACGAGCGCGGCCGTCCAATCGAGCGCGATGGGCCCCTGTCCCTGCGCGGGCCGCTTGCGCGAGAGCGAACGATAGCCGGTGAACGCCTGATAGAAGCTGAAGACGGCCAGCAGCGCCAGGAAGATCTGCGGACGCCAGAGCGCCATGACGACGGCTGTCGCCGCGACCACCGCCATCGACCAGAAATAGATCTGGCCCCAGAGCCGGTGCGCTCGGCCGCCCTTCACGGTCAGCATAGCCAGCGGCGCCAGGCCGAGCGCGAGCGTGCCCGCCGAGATGTGGATCCACCGAAGGGTCGTCACCAGGGTCTCCATGGCTCGTCCTCCTCAGCGGCGCCGCCGGCGGTCCCGCCGTCCGTCGACGAAAACCTGACAGACGAGAGAGAGAATCGTCAGCACGCCCGCGTGCGCGTGCCCGGCCGGGAAGAAGTTCTGGCTCAGCGCGTTTGTCATGTAGCCGGAATCTCGATCGATCAGCGAGGCGAGCAGGAAGGAGCCGCCGAGCTCGGGGGCGGGTGTCAAGCGCCGACGTTGGGGTGCGACCTAGTCGTCCTTTTCCAGGACGAACAGCTCGCCTTGACGCCAGACGCCGGCGAAGGTGCGCCGGTGCAGGGGGCACGGCCCCCACCGATCGAGGGCGGCGAGGTGCTCCGGGGTCGCGTAGCCCTTGTGCCGGGCGAAGCCGTACTCGGGGAAGCTCAGGTCCGCCTCGACCATGAGGCGATCGCGCGTGACCTTGGCGATGATCGACGCGGCGGCGACGCTGGCGCAGCGCGCGTCGCCGTCCACGAGGTTGCGCTGCGGACAGGCGAGGTCGCGGAGCGCGACGAAGTCGGTGATGACCAGATCGGGCGCGACGGTGAGCCGCGCGAGCGCCTCGGCCATCGCGAGCCGCGTGGCCTGCAGGATGTTGATCCGGTCGATCGTCTCGTGATCGACGATCCCCACGCCGACCGCGACCGCGCGCTCGCTGATGACGTGAAAGAGCGCCTCGCGCTGCTCGGATGTGAGGAGCTTCGAGTCGGCCAGCCCCCTGATGCGACGGTCCGCCCTGATGATGACGGCGGCCGCGACGACCGGTCCGGCGAGGGGACCGCGCCCCGCCTCGTCGATGCCGGCCACTCGAGTGACGCCTGTCTTCCAGGCTCGAGCCTCGTAGTGGTACGGCGCCGACGGGGGCGGCGTCACGTGATTCCGATCGATTACTGCTCGACGGCCCCGGTGGCGGGAACGAGCGGCGCGCGCTTCTCTTTGAGGCGTGCGGCCTTGCCCGCGAGCCCGCGGAGATAGTAGAGCTTCGAGCGGCGCACCCGGCTCCGCCGCGCGACCTCCACCCGCTCGATCCGGGGCGAGTGCAGCGGGAAGGTGCGCTCCACGCCGACGCCGTACGAGATGCGCCGCACGGTGAACGAGGCGCGGCCGCCCTCTCCGCGGCGCCGGATGACGACGCCCTCGAACAGCTGCAGCCGCTCCTTCTCGCCCTCGATCACCTTGACGTGCACGCGTACGGTGTCGCCGGGCGCGAACCCGGCGCGGTCCTTCTTGAGCTGAGCGGCCTCGACCAGTCGAATCGCGTCCATCACGACAATCCTTTCGTCTCGTTTATAGCGGGGCCCCAGCCCCTCGCCGTCCTGCGGCTCACACTACCGCTATAGGCTCGCCTCGGACGGCGGGGGCCCCAGCCCTGCGACGACCTGCGGCTCACACTACATCTGCTCAGGCGTTTCCCCGCGCTCGAATCGCTCCACCAGCTTCCGTTCCTCGGGTGTCAGGCGCGCCGTCGCCAGCAGATCCGGCCGCTCGCGCCACGTGAGCCAGATCGCCTGCACCCGGCGCCAGCGCGCGATGCGCGCGTGGTCACCCGAGAGCAGCACCGCCGGCACCCGCGCGCCCCGGTACTCCTCGGGCCGCGTGTACTGCGGCGGCTCCAGGAGCCCGTCGGCGAACGACTCGCGCTCGGCGGCGCCCTCGGCCCCCAGCACGCCCGGCAGCAGGCGTGCCACCGCGTCGGTCACCACCAGCGCCGGCAGCTCGCCGCCCGTCACCACGTAGTCGCCGATCGAAATCGCGTCGTCCGCGAGCTCTTCACCGACGCGCGCGTCGACGCCCTCGTACCGGCCGGCCAGCAGGATCAGGTGCGACTCGCGCGCGAGCGCGGCGGCTACCTCGTGCGTGAACGTTCGGCCCCTCGGGTCCATCAGCACGACGCGCGCCCCCGGGGTGCGCAGCGCCTCCACCGCGGCGAAGAGCGGCTCCGGCTTGAGCACCATGCCGCCGCCGCCTCCGAACTGATAGTCGTCGGTGACTCGGTGCCGGCCCCCCGCGTAGTCTCGGAGATTGACCACCCGGATGTCAACGAGTCCGCGCGTCTGCGCGCGCCCCACCATCGACTCCGCGAGCACCGGCGTGATCATCCCGGGAAAGAGCGTCACGATGTCGATGCGCATGGCGCCGGGTGCCGCTACAGCTCCAGGAGCCCGTCCGGCGGTCGGATCACGACACGGCCTGCCGCCACGTCGACCTCGAGCACGATCTCGGCGACCGCCGGGATCAGGCACTCGCGGGCGCCGTCGCTCACCACCCACAGGTCCTGGGCGGCCGACTGCTCGATGCGGATCACCCGCCCGACCTCTCGCCCGTCGTCCGTCGACACGCGGCAGCCCTCGAGCTGCCACGGATAGAACTGACCCGGCGGCAGCGGCAGCGCCTCGGCCTCCGGCAGCGCCACCAGCCGCCCCACGAGGGCGCTGGCCGCCTCGACCGTCTCGCATCCGGCCAGCGAGATCAGGACCGCCGCGCCCTGCCGGCGCGCCCCGGTGACGCGACAGCGCTCCCGCGTGTCACGCGCGCGATCCCACAGGACGCACTCGGTGACCGCCGCGAACCGCTCGGGGTGATCGGTCAGCGGTCTCACGCGCATCTCGCCGCGCAGACCGTGGGGCCGCGCGATCTCGCCGATCACCACGAGACGCTGGCCCATCGCGGCCGCTACTTCTTCGCGGGCGCGCTCGCGATCGTGGTGTTCGGCGCGTTCGCGATCAGCCTCCGGACCGTATTCGACGGCTGGGCGCCCTTCTTGATCCACTCGTCCACCTTCGCCCGGTCGATCGACACCGTCGGCGGCTCGGTCAGCGGGCTGTAGTGTCCGAGCACCTCGATGAACCGCCCATCGCGCGGCGAACGTGAATCGGCCACCACCACGCGATAGGCCGGGCGCTTCGTCGTTCCCGTCCGTCTCAGTCGAATCGTCACTGGCATGTGCTCACCCCCTCGGAAACCCCGGAAGATTCTTCATGCTGCGGGGAAGCTTCCCCTCCATACCCTTGAACTGCTTCATCACGCGGCGCAGCTGCGCGTACTGCTTCAGGAGCCGATTCACGTCTTGCACGTTCGTGCCGCTGCCGCGGGCGATCCGCTGGCGCCGGCTGCCGTTGATCACCTCGGGATTGTTCCGCTCGCCCGGCGTCATCGAGCCGATGATCGCATCGAAGCGATCCAGATCGGCTGACTCGCCGTCGAGGTCCTTGGGCGCGCCCTTGAGCATCTTGCCGAACGGCAGCATCCCGAGGATCTGGTCGAGGGGGCCCATCTGCCGGAGCTGCTTGAGCTGATCGCGGAAGTCTTCGAGCGAGAACGTGTCCTCGCGTAGCTTCTTGGCGAGCGCTTCCGCCTTGGTCTGATCGACCGCCGCCTGCGCCTTCTCGACGAGCGAGAGGACGTCGCCCATGCCGAGGATGCGCGAGGCCAGTCGGTCAGGGTGGAAGGGCTCGAGCGCGTCGGTCTTCTCGCCCACGCCGACGAAGGCGATGGGCCGCCCGGTGACGTGCCGGACCGAGAGCGCGGCGCCGCCGCGTGAATCGCCGTCCATCTTGGTGAGGACGACCGCGTCGATGCCGACTGCCTGGTTGAACTTGTCGGCGACCGTGACCGCGTCCTGGCCGGTCATCGCGTCGACGACGAGGAGCACGTGATGGGGCGCGACCTCGCGCCGGATCGCTTGCAGCTCGGCGAGCAGCGCTTCGTCGATGTGGAGCCGGCCGGCGGTGTCGAGGATGAGCGGTGTGAGCCCGCGGCTCGCGGCTTCCTCACGCGCGGTGCGGCAGATCTCGAGCGGCGTCTGCCCTTGTGTCCCCGTCACCGGGACGCCGATTTGAGCCCCGAGCGTCCGGAGCTGATCCATCGCGGCGGGCCGCTGGGTGTCCGCCGCGGCGAGCAGGGGATGCTGTCCCTGCTTGGTATAGAGGCGGGCCAGCTTGGCCGCCGTCGTCGTCTTGCCCGAGCCCTGCAGCCCCATGAGCATGATGACCGTCGGCGGATGAGGCGCCGCCGCCAGACGATGCCCACTGCCGCCGAGCAGCTCGACGAGCTCGCCGTGGACGACCTTGACGACTTGCTGCGCCGGCGTCAGCGACGCCAGCACGTCCTGCCCCACCGCCCTGTCCTTCACGCGGTCGATGAAGGCGCGGACGACCTTGAAGTTGACGTCGGCTTCGAGGAGCGCCACGCGCACCTCACGCAGCGCTTCCTGGATGTTCTCCTCCGACAGCCGGCCGCGACCGCCGAGCTTGTCGAAGATGGTTTGCAGTCTCGTACTCAGGGAATCGAGCATGGGAACGCCCTACTCTACGGGAACATCAGGCGAATATCAACGCGACGGCTGCGGGGGGTTCGGAGCTACCGGCTACCGTTCGGGACGAATTGCATCGGGGCGATGCGCCACTGGTAGACACCGACGTTGACCTGATCGAGCACCCAGCGCTCGGGAATCCAGGTGCCGGTCGGCGTCTCGGTGACGTAGAAGCCCGGGACCTGCGCGAACATCGTCTGGTATCGGGCAGGAACACCTTCCGGCGTGGGCACGTACACCTGCATCGCCACCGGTTGCGGCGGCATCCAGACCTGGCGCACGGCGTAGCCGAGGCCCGCGTTGGGCAGCATCGGGTGCGGGTTATTGAGGGCGTGCGGCTCGTCGCTAAAGGGAATCGACTCGCGGGAGCCAGAGGTGCCGGGCGGTACCACCCTGAACGGCCCGTTCGGATTCGGTCGAACGACGAACACTGGGGCCTGCGGGTTCGGCGTGCTCAACCCGGTCGTTTGCGCCGCGGCCGGGCTCAGCGCACCGACCGCCAGCAGAAGCCCGATAATCACCCCGAGAACCCGCATATCGTCAGTATACCCCACCAAAGGTGACGGCCCACCGTCCTCGCCGGGCGCGATGGTCATGACGGCCGTCTGGCTGCGCTCGGTCTGCTGGAGCACGCGGAAGAAGCGGCCGCGGTGCGCGAGCGCGTCGACGAGGTCCATCGCGATCAGGCCGCCGTCGCGGCGGCTCGTATCGCGCGGACGGCGTCAGCCGGGTCGGCGGCGCCGAACACGGCCGAGCCGGCCACGAGGGTGGAGGCGCCGTCCTCGGCGAGCGACCTGGCGAGGTCGGCCTTCACACCGCCGTCGACCGAGACGTCGACGGACCGAGTCCCCAGGAGCTTCTTGAGCTCGCGGATCTTCCGATGGGCGCTCGGGATGAACGACTGACCGCCGAAGCCCGGGTTGACCGACATCACCAGCACGAGGTCGAGGTCGTCGAGCACGAACTCCAGGGCCGAGGGCGGCGTCGACGGGTTCAGCGCGACACCGGCGCGCGCGCCGAGCTCTCGGATCTGGGCGAGCGTGCGCTGCAGGTGTGTGCAGGCCTCGACGTGCACCGTGACCATGTCGGCGCCGGCCGCGACGAACTCGGGGACGTAGCGCTCGGGCTCGACGATCATCAGGTGGACGTCGAGCGGCAGCCGCGTGCGCTTGCGGATCGCCGCGACCACGACCGGACCGATCGTGATGTTCGGGACGAACCGCCCGTCCATGACGTCGACGTGGAGCTGGTCGGCGCCGCCGGCCTCGACGCGCGCGATGTCGGTGGCGAGCGCGGCGAAGTCGGCCGAGAGGATCGACGGCGCGATCTTGATCACGGAGCTGTTATACCCGAAAGCTCGGAGCGGCGGAAGCGGACGGCTGAGAATCCGTCGGTGCCATGGCGGTGCGGCAGGCACCGGAGCCAGCCATCGGAGTCGAGCGGCAGCGGGAAGCCCTCGGGTGGATCGACGCGGAAGTCCGGCTTCGCCGCGAGGAACGCCTGCGCGACAGCGTCGTTCTCCTCGGGCTCGAGGGAGCACGTCGCATAGACCAGCCGACCACCCGGCCGGACCATGGTCGCGGCGGCGCCGAGTATGTCCGCCTGGCGTCGGCTCGCCAGGGCGAGGTCGGAGGGTTGTCGTCGCCACTTCACTTCGGGGTTGCGTCGCAGGACGCCGAGGTTCGAGCACGGCGCGTCGACGAGCACCCCGTCGCACGCGCCGCGGAACTCCGGCGCGAGCGCTTCGACCGCACCGTCGCGTGTGTCGATGATCGAGATGCCGAGCCGCGCGGCCGCCTCGCCGACCCGCGCCAGGCGTGCGCGCTCACGGTCGAAGGCGAGGATGCGGCCGCGGTTGTCCATGAGCTCCGCCAGATGGGTGGTCTTGGTCCCGGGCGCCGCGCACACGTCGGCGACCGTCGAGCCGGGCTCGGGCGCCAAAAGCCGCGCGATCAGCATCGACGCTTCGTCCTGCACGGCGAAGCCGCCGTCGGCGAAGGCGCGCCACTCGCCGGGGGCGCCGCCCGGGCCCACCACGAGCCCCTCGGGGGCCAGGCGCGTCGGCCGACAGTCGAGCCCGTCCTCGTCGGCGAGGCGCCGGCCGAGCGCCTCCCGCGTGGTCCGAAGCCTGTTCGCGCGCAGGGTCAGAGGCGGCCGCTCGTTCAGCGCGCGCATCAGCAACTCGGCATCCTCGCGACCATAGCGGGCCACCCATCGCTCGACGATCCACGTGGGAAAGGAGCAGCGCGCCGCCAGGGCCTCGCGCGGGTTGCGCGGCGGCGCCGGCTCGCGCTCGCGCGCGCCTCGCCGGGCGAACGAGCGGAGCACGGCGTTGACGAAGGCGCTCACACCCGGTGTACGCGGCGCCAGCGTGACGGCGTCGTTGACCGCGGCGAACGCCGGGACGCGCTCGAGGAACGCGATCTGATACGCGGTCATTCGCAAGAGGACGCGCACGCGCGGGTCGAGCGACTCGAGCCGGCGACGAGAGTGTGGCGCCAGGATCCAGTCGAGATAGCGCTGCCAGCGGAGGGTGCCGTACGCGAGCTCGGTGGCGAGCGCGGCGTCGCGGGTTTCCAGGCGGCGCGACGTCAGCTCGGTCTCGAGCGCGCTGTCGGCAAAGCTCGCGTCGACCTCGACCCGCTCGAGCACGTGCGCCGCGACTTCGCGGGCGGGGGACGCCGGGCGGGTGGTGGCCATGCGACCGGCTCTGGCGCCCCGGCTTCCGGCCGGCCTCGCTCGCCGGCGCGGCGGGGTCACGACGCGGGCCGGACGGCGTCCGGTTTCGCGAACATGGCGCCGGGCGCGACGCGCGCGCCACGAAGGTAGTCCGACCAGGACATCGCACGCCGGTTCTCGGGCTGAACCTCGACGGGACGGAGCCAGCCGTCCGAGGTGGCGATCGCGAGCTCGTCGCGCTCAGCGGGCGGGCGCTCCAGAGTGCCCGGCGCGAGCGCCTGCTGGGCGGCGAGCGCGGTCGCGCGCCAGATGGTGAGCGTGCCCGCGGGCCCGCGCGTGAGGGCGCCCGGCCAGGGGTTGCAGCCGCGGACCACGTTGACGAGCTCGTGCGCCGGGCGCTGCCAGTCGAGATGGCCGTCGGTCCGCTTGAGCCGCGGTGCCAAGGTCGCGTCCGCGTGGTGCTGTGGGATCGGCGTCAGCGTGTCGAGCCGCGCGAGCGTGTCGATCAGGACGTCGGCGCCGAGCGCGGCGAGCCGCGCGGCCAGATCGCCGGCGGTTTCTTCCGGGCCGATCGCCGTCGACACGGAGAGCAGCATCGGGCCGGTGTCCATGCCCGCGTCCATCTGGAACGTCGTGATCCCCGTCATCGTCTCGCCACGCATGATCGCCCACTGGATCGGCGCGGCGCCCCGATAGCGCGGCAAGAGCGAGCCGTGCACGTTGATCGAGCCGCGCCGGGGCGCGTCGAGCACGGCCTGCGGCAGGATCTGGCCGAACGCAGCCACGACCGCCACGTCGGCCCCGAGCGCCCGAAGACGGTCGGGCCACTCTGGGTCGCGCAGGCGCGGCGGTTGCAGGATCTCCAGCCCTGCGGCCAGCGCCCGCATCTTGACGGGCGATGGCGTCAAGCGCTGGCCGCGGTGCGCCGGCCGATCCGGCTGCGTGACGACCGCGACGACCTCGTGGTGACGCAAGAGCGCCTCGAGGGTCGGCAGGGCGAACGCGGGGGTGCCGTAGAAGAGAACTTTAAAGCGCGAAGGCGTGGCGGGAAGCGTCCTCGCGGAGACCTTCCTTCTTGATCTTCCGCTTGATGCGGTCGCGCACCATGGGATCGACCCGGTCGATGAAGAGCACGCCGTCCAGGTGGTCGATCTCGTGCTGCAGGACCCGCGCGCGCAGCCCGCGCGCGCTGAGCGTCAGGGGCTGGCCGTCGACCGAGCGCGCCTCGACCTTGACCGACGCCGCGCGCGTGACCGGGGCGAAGATGCCCGGGATCGACAGGCAGCCTTCCTCGCCCGTCACCTCGCCGCCTCGGTCGACGATCACCGGGTTCAGGAGCGCCTGCACGCCCCGGCCCTCCTCGTCGGCGACGACGATGAGGCGCAACGAGATGCCCACCTGCGGCGCCGCGAGGCCGATTCCGACCTCGTCGTACATCGTCTCGGTCATGTCGGCGATGATCGCGCGAACCTCCGGCGTCACCTCGCCGACGGGCATGGCGGTTCGCCGGAGCGCGGGATCCCCGTATTTCCGGACCTTTAAAACGGCCATTCGACCGGATCGACCTCCACATCAATGATACCGCGGCCGGCGCTCGGAGCTTTGAACTCCCGCAGCGCGTCGTCGAGAAGGCGCGGCAGATCGGCGCCGCCCTTGGTGACGATTCTCCGGGTACGGTCGCCCCGGTCGGCGATCGGCGGATAGACGGTGAGACCTTTGCTGCCCCGCAGCGCCGCGCCGACGGCGTCGGCCAGTCGGCGGGTTTCGTCCGACTGCCCGGCGCGCGCGCTGACGACCGCGAGACGCCGGAAGGGCGGGTAGCCGAGCTCGGCGCGGAACTTGAGCTCCTGCCGGTAGAACTCGTGGAGGTTCTGCCGCGCGACGGCCTCGAACGCGTAGTGGCCGGGGTTCTGCGACTGGATGATCACCGCGCCGTCGGCGGCGACCCGCTCGGCGGCCGCCCACGCGAGCGCGAGCGTGCGCTCGCCGCCGCGGAAATCGGGCGCGCGCAGGAGCTGATCCGGGGCCACGAACGCGGCGAGCCCGAGCGCGGCCGGGCCGAAGAGCCGGAGCGCGCCCCGCGTGCCGATCACGACGTCGGCGGCGGCTGCCGCGGCGCGCTGCGCCTCGCCCTTGACGCCCCGCGCAGAGTCGGGGTCCCAGCGCGCGATGCGCGCATCGGCAAACCGGCGGCGCACGGCGTGCTCGACGCGCTCGGCCCCCCAGCCGAAGGGCGTCAGCCGCCGTCCGTGACACCCCGCGCACGTGTCCGGCAGCGGATGCGACGCGCCGCAGACGCGGCAGACCAGCCGGGCCGCGGCGCGCGAGTACGCGAAGGCGATCGCGCACTCCGCGCAGCGGACGACGGCGCCGCACTCGTCGCACGCGAGCGATGACGTGAGGCGACTGACGACGAGAAAGACGCGCCGCTTCGCCGCCAGAGTTTCGCGGATGGCGCGCGAGAGCGGCGGGGTGAGCGGCTCGCGCCTGAGGATGCCGCGCGTGTCCGCAATGCTCACCGCCGGCCACGGGCCCGGCTCCCGGGATGGCATGTCGATGAGCCCGGACTCGGCCCGCCACCACGCCTCGGCGCTCGGCGTCGCCGCCGTGAGCAGGAGCGCGAGGGGCTCGCGGGCGGCGCGCTCGAGCGCGACGTCGCGCGAGTGCATGCGCGGCGGGCCGGGCGGCTTGTGGGCCGCTTCGTGCTCGTCGATCAGCACGAGCGTGGCGGGCGACGGCAGCGGCGCCAGCAGCGCCGAGCGCGTCCCGGCCGCCAGGCGCGCCGAGCCGTCGCGCAGGGCGCGCCACGCCACGCGGCGCTCCTCGTCGGGCACGCCCGAGTCGAGCCTCACCGCTCGGTCGAGCTTCGCCAGCCGTTGAGCCCATCGCGCCACGGTCTCGACGTCGGCGGCGATCACGAGCACCGGCCCCTTCGTCGTCTCGAGACGGTCCAGGACGCGCTTCTCGCGGCCCGCGCCGATCAGGAGCTCGGGCTTGGGCCCACCGGGACGCCCCGCGACGGCGGCCGCGCGCCCCGCGACTCCAGCGGCGTCTCCGCTCGCGGGCGGCGGCAGGAGCGCGGCGCACGTCGATCCGACGGACGAAAGAGTCTGGGCGGCGATCCAGTTGACGAGGTCGAGCTGCGCCCTGGACAGCACGGGCTCGGCGTCGACCAGCCGCGCGAGCGGCTTGAGCCCTTCCTCGGCGCCGTCGCGCACGGCCACCACCATCCCGACCCGCGCGGCGCCGCGCAGGGGCGCCCGCGCGCGCTGGCCGGGCGCGAGCCTCCAGCCCTCGGGTACGCGATACGAGAACGAGTGGCGCACCGGGGCGTCGAAGGCGACGTCCGCGATGGTCATTTATCTGAGCCTGAGGCCGGTGCTACTGGCTCCGTCCTTGCGGACAACCCGTGCGGTGGCATCCGACAGGTCGTCATTTAGTGCGGCGGCGGTCGTACTCCCGTCGGGCGAGCTGGAGATCCTCCCACGCCATGCGCTTGTACTCCTCGCCGGGATTGCGGAGGAGGAAGGCCGGGTGGAAGGTCGGGATCAAGACCGCGGAGCCGTACGGGTGCACGCGACCGCGCAGCTTGCCGATTGGCTCGCGCGTGCCGAGAAGACTCTGCGTTGCCACGCTGCCGAGGGCCAGGACGACCTTGGGCTGGAGCACGGCGAGCTTCGCGGCGAGGAACGGCGCGCAGGCGGCGAGCTCGTCGGCTTCGGGATTTCGGTTGCCGGGCGGCCGGCACATCACCGCGTTGCAGATGTAGACCTCGTCGCGCGACAGCTCGACCTTCCGGGCCTCGAGCATCTTCGTCAGGAGCTGTCCGGCCCGCCCAACGAATGGAAGGCCCTGGGCGTCTTCGTCCGCGCCCGGCCCCTCGCCGATGACGACCAGCTCCGCGCGCGGATTGCCCGACCCGAACACGATCGTCGAGCGCGCCTCGCAGAGCTTGCACTTCCGGCAGCCCTGGAGGGCCTTCTCCTGAGCGCGGAGCGCCTCGGCCGGGCCGAGCAGATAGTCGCCGCCGGTCGGCAAGTCCGTGAACCCGAGATCGCGGTGATGGCGGAGGGTCTCGCCGAGCGCCCCGAGCGCGTCGGCGAGCAGAGCGCGCGCATCGCCGGTCGCCATACGGGCTAGGCGGGCGTCTTTCGGGTGGCGGCGGCGGTGCGGAGCGAGAGGACGTGCGAGAGGATCGCGTCGGCGACGTTGGGCTTCGGCATCCGCGGCAGTGGGCGCACGCCGCCCCAGCGGTCGAGCAGGAGCACCTCGTTGTCCTCCGCCTCGAAGCCGATGCCCTGCTGGCTCACGTCGTTGGCCACCAGGAGATCGATCCCCTTGCGCTCGAGCTTCGCGCGCGCGTTCGCGGCGACGTCGTCCGTCTCGGCGGCGAAGCCCACCACGAACGCGTTTGGCCGCCGGGCCGCCACCTCGGCGAGGATGTCCGCGTTCGGGGTCAGCTCGAGGGTGAGGTCGCGCTTGCCCTTGATCTTCGTGCTCGAGGCGTGCCTGGCGCGGTAGTCGGCGACCGCCGCGGCCTTGACGACGATCGTCGCGCGGTCCAGGTGATGGAGCACCGCTTCGCGCATCTCTTCGGCGGTCTGCACCGGGACGAAGACGGCCCCGGCCGGCGGGGTCAGCGCGGTCGGACCGGAGACCAGGGTGACCTCCGCGCCGCGCCGGAGCGCGGCCGTCGCGAGGCCGTAGCCCATCTTGCCCGAGGAGCGGTTGGAGATGTAGCGCACCGGGTCGATCGGCTCCCGCGTCGGGCCGGCGGTGACGAGCAGTCGCTCGCCGGCGAGATCGCGCGCCGGCACCAGCAGCCGCCGCAGCGCCTCCACGATCTCGTCGATGTCGGGGAACCGCCCCTTGCCGCTGAGCCCCGAGGCGAGCGCGCCCGTCTCGGGTTCGAGCACCGTGACGCCGCGGCGGCGCAAGGTGGCGACGTTGGCGGTGACCGCCGCGTGCTCCCACATGCCGCCGTCCATGGCCGGCACCATGAGCACGGGCGCCCGGGCCGCTAGCAAAAGCGTCGTCAGGAAATCGTCGGCGATGCCGTGCGCGGCCTTCGCGAGCACGTTCGCGGTGGCCGGCGCCACGATGACCGCGTGGGCACGCTCGGCCAGGGCGACGTGCTCGACCGCGTCAGCGCTCTGCGGATCGAAGAGGTTCGAGAGCACGGCGCGTCCGGACAGAGTCCGGAATGTCAGCGGGCCTACGAACTCGCGCGCGTGCTCGGAGAGGCAGACCGTGACCGAGGCGCCGAGCCGGGTCAGCTCGCGCAGCAAGTAGACCGCCTTGTACGCGGCGATCGACCCGGTGACGCCCAGGATCAGCTCACGGCCGTCGAGGCTCATGCCTTGGGTGTGTCGCCCTCTTCCTTCACCCGGTATTCGACCTTGGCCGCCGCGATCTCCTCCAGGGCACCGCTCGTCGGCTTCTTGTGCCGGCTCTCGACGCGCGCCGCGGCGCCGCGGTTGAGCTGACGCGACCGCTTCGCGGCCAGGACGACGAGCAGATAACGGTTCGAGACCTTGTTCAGGGCGCTTTCCAGCGAGGGGAATGCCATCAATTCTGTACCTCCAGGTCGGGTAGGGTGAGGTCGATGCGCGCCGTCCGACAGCGCTCGGCCATGATGATCGACTCGAGCTGGTCCAGGGCCTCCTTCACGTCGCGGTTCACGATCAGGTAGTCGTACCGTCGCCACAGCGCGATCTCCTCGCGCGCGCGCACCAGCCGCCGCGCGATCTCGACTTCGGCGTCGGAGCGCCGCTCGCGCAGGCGTTTCTCGAGGTCCCGCACCGACGGCGCCACGACGAAGATCAGCACCGCATCCGGGTATCGCCCGCGCAGCTGCGCGGCGCCCTGCGTGTCGATGTCGAGCAGCACGTCGCGGCCAGACGCCAGGGCGTCCTCGAGCGACCGGGCGCGCGTGCCGTAGAGGTTGCCGTGCACGGTCGCCCACTCGGCGAGCTCGCCGCGGTCGAGCATCGCGCCGAACGCGTCTACGCCGACGAAGCGGAAATCGACGCCGTCCATCTCACCCGGTCGCGGCGGCCGCGTCGTGACCGAGACCGAGTACGTCAGATCGGGCACGCGCAGCCGGATCTCGCGGCACAGCGTCGTCTTGCCGGCGCCCGACGGCGCCGAGACGACGAACAGCGTGCCGCGCCGCTTAATCAACCGGCGCGCCCCGCTCCGTGACGAGGCGCTGGGCGAGCGTGGCGGGCTCGAGCGACGAGAGGATCAGATGATCGCTCCCGGTCACGATGACCGCCCGCGTGCGACGCCCGTTCGTCGCGTCGACCAGCTTCGTGCTCCCCTTGGCGCTCTCGATGAGCCGCTTCACCGGCAAGGAGTCCAGCGCGACGATCGCCACGATCTGATCGGCGACGACGACGTTGCCGTGTCCCACGTTCACCAGATGCGTCACCGGCCGACCCCCGCCATTCGCGCGGCTATTCAAGATTCTGCGCCTGTTCGCGCATTTTTTCGATGATCCCCTTGGCGGCGAGCGCCGACTGGCTCAGCTCGAGATCGTCCGCCTTCGAGGCGATGGTGTTGACCTCGCGATTCAGCTCCTGGACCAGGAAGTCGAGCGGTCGCCCGACGGCTCCGCCGCGGTCGAGCAGCAGCGCGAGCTGCTCGAGGTGCGCGCCGAGCCGCGTCAGCTCTTCGCGCACGTCGGTCTTCTCGGCCCAGATCGCCACTTCGGTGAGGATGCGTCCCTCGTCGACCACGACGTCGCCGAGCAAGGCCCCGATGCGCTCGCGCAGCCGCTCCTGGTACCGCGCGAGGGCCGCCGGCGTGCGAGCCGCGATCATGTCGACCTGCGCCCGGAGCGCGGCGTGCTGCGCGGAGAGCTCGGCGCCGAGCGCTTCGCCTTCCGTCGCGCGACACGCCACGAGCGCGTCGAGCGCGCGGCCGAGCACCTCCGCCAGCGCCGGCCACGCGATCGCCGCCGCCGAGGTCTCCGACTCTTCCGTGCGCACGACGCCCGAACGCTCGAGCACCCACGAGAGCGGCACCTCTTCGCCCAGGCCGACGGCGCGGCCGAGGGCTCGGGCCTGCTCGACATACTGGGCGGCGAGCGCGGCATCGACGCGGATCTGCTGGGTGGATTGACCGGGCGCCGGACCGACCTGCACGGCGACGTCGATACGTCCTCGCTCGAGGCGCGACTGGATCAGCCGGCGCGCGTCCATCTCGCAGGCACCGAGGGCGCGCGGCAGGCGCAGCGCGATGTCGAGGTGGCGGTGGTTGACGGAGCGCGCTTCGACGGTCACCGCGAATCCGTCACTGGCGACCTCGGCCCGGCCGAATCCCGTCATGCTGCGGAGAGACGGGTTCGCAGAGAGGCGGGTGGGTGGCATCGAGTGATCATAGGGCGAAATTGCCTGTAGTGTCAATATGTTGCGGTTGACAGGCGCCGGGCGTGCCGATAGACTCGGCGCGCGCTCGGTCATGAGCCGCTGGGCCCTCGCAACACTCGCAGTGCTCTTCCTGCTCGGCCTCGGGGCGGTCACGCTCGCCCGGCTATTCGGGAAATCCGGTTCACGCGCCTCGGTCGGCGTTTCCATCGCCGCGCACTGGCTCGCGGCCTACGTCCTCTGGAGCTTCGCGGCCGGTCTGGCCGTGGCCGCCGGCCTGCTCACGACGTACCAGACAGCGGCGTTCGCCGCGATCTGCCTCCTCGGCGCCGTCTTCCAGTATCGCGCGCACCTGCAAGCCGGGCGGGATCGCGGGCTGGCGATTTTCTTCGGGGTGCAGCTGGCCTGGCTGGTGTTCGTCCTCCTCCAGAACGGCATGCTCACCACCGGGTGGTGATAGGCTCAAGGAGATGGGCGAGCAGGATGCCATCCTGGTCATCGACCATGACCCCGACGCCGCCCTCCTCCTGAGCGACTTCCTCGAGCGCGAAGGGTACGCGGTCGCCGTGGCCCGCACCGGCGTCGAGGGGCTCCGACTGATCCGCCAGGGCGCGTTTGCGCTCGTCCTCCTCGATCTCGAGCTTTCCGACGCAGACCCCACGAGTCTCATGCGCGAGGCGGCGCTGATCGAGGCACCGCCCGAGATCATCGTCGTCACCGGCCGCGCGACGCTCGACTCGGCGATCCAGGCCATCGAGAGCCGGAGCGCCGGCTACATCCTCAAGCCCGTCGATCTCTCCCGCCTCGGTGTGATCGTCGCGCGCGTCTTCGACCGGAGGCGGCTGGCGCAGGACAACACGCGCCTGCACGCCGAGCTGGCCGAGCGGCTCGCCGAGAGCGAGGCCCTCGCCGCGATCTCGGCCACCGTCAGCTCCACCCTCGACGTCCGCGAGGCGCTCCGCCGAATCTGCCGGGAGCTGGTCCGCTTGCTCGGCGCCGACACGTCCGCCGTCTATCTTCAAGATGCCGGGAGCGGTCGGCTCGTGCCGACCGCGGCATGCCACGTGCCCAGCGAGTATCTCGAGACCCTATCCACGACGCCGCTGCCGCTCAAAGAGGAGGGCTTCTTCCTTCCGCTCTGGCGGGAGCGACGTCCCGTGTACTCGGACGACGTTGCGGGCGACCCACGCTTCACGCACGGGATGTTCAGGAGCTTCCCGCATCAGTCGGGCCTCCTCCTGCCGCTGATCGTCGAGGACGACGTGATCGGGGGCTTCTACATCGTCTGGTGGACGGCCCGCCGGAGCTTTTCCGAGCGCGACCTGCGCGGTCTCGATCACATCTGCGAGCAGGTCGGGTTCTTCCTCCGAAACGCCCGGCTCTACGAGCAGGCCGGGCGGAACCAGCACCGGCTCGAGGTCCTCAACGACGTGTCGCGGCGGCTCGCCGCCGTCCACGACCCCGAAGAAGTGCTGACGGTCATCGTCAACGAGGCGGCCCGGCTCGTCGGCGCCGAGGCGGCGGGTCTGCGCCTTCTGGAAGGTGACGACCTGGTCGTCGGCGCCCGGACCGAATCGGCCGCCGGCGTGATGGCGCGGCCGCGGCTCAGGATCGGGGAGAGCCTGAGCGGCCTGGTGGTCGCCACCGGGCAGCCCCTCGTGGTCGAGGATCTGGCCGAGGACACGCGCCACGATCCCGCTCACAAGCGCGGCGCCCTCGAGCGCGGGTTTCGCGGTTTCGTCGGCGTGCCGCTGCGCGCCCGCGAGCGCACCGTCGGGACACTCAACGTCTTCACCAAGGGGGCGCGCCACTTCCTGCCCGACGAGGTCGCGCTGCTCTCGGCGCTGGCCGACCAGGCCTCGCTCGCGATCGAGAAGGCACGGCTGCTCCGAGAGGCGGAGGAGGGACGCGCCCTGCTCGAGCGGCTCTCTCGCGCCGCGATCGCGATGCAGAGCTCCTGGGAGCGGAGCGAGCGGCTCGCCGCATTCGTCCGCGCCGCGCGTGACGTCGTCGGCTTCGACCGCGTCAACGTGTTCCTCCTGACGGCCGACGGATCCGAGCTCGAGGCGGTGACGACGGGCGACGACGAGCCCTCCGAGCTCCGGCTGCCGGTCACCGCGGCCGCGGGCCCCTACTACGAGGCGCTCAGGAGCCGTCGTCCGATCGCCGTGCTGTCCGACGCGGACCTCGCCCGTGTGCTGCCGCTCGATCGCGCGCACCTCGATCGGCCGTACCTCCGATCGCGGCGCTTCGTCATCGCGCCGCTCGTCGCTGGCGACCGGGTGATCGGTGTCGTGAGCGCGGACAACAAGCCGAGCCGGCGGCCGATCAGTCCCCGGAGCATCGAGCCGTTCAGCTCGCTCTGCCAGAACCTCGCAATGGCACTCGAGGAGAGCCGGCTCTACGCCGAGGCCCACGCCCGCGAGGCGGAGACGACACGGCTCTACGCCGCGGCGAAGACCTTGTCGGACGGTCTGGCGCTCCTGAACCAGGCGGCGCGGGCGCTCCACCGAACGCTCGACGTGGACGCGATGCTCGACGACGCGCTCAGGGAGCTCGCGAAAGCCTTCGGCGCCAGCGGCGCGCTCCTCCATCGACTGGCCGACGACGGGACGTTGAGCCGGAGCGTCGGCCACTGGGTGTCGACCGGGCAACGCCCGGGCGATCCGGGCCGCCTGGGGGGACTCAGCGACCACGTGCGTCGGACGCGCGCGCCGGCCCTCCTCCGCGACGTGACGGCGCACCCCGAATTCGTGCATCCCGCGAACCTGGCCCACGGCGTCCGCTCCATGGCGGCGTTCCCGATCGTGGGCCAGAACGAGCGCGTGCTCGGCGTGCTCGTTCTCTACTACACGACGGCGCAGGCGTTCGGCGAGACCGAGACGCGCCTGCTGGCCTCCTACGCCGACCAGCTGGCGACGGCGCTCGAGAACGCCGGGCTCTACGAGGAGACGCAGACGCAGCGGGTCCGGCTGGCGCAGATCTTCGACTCGACCTCCGACGGCATCCTGCTCGTCAGCCGCGAGGGTGAGATCCAGGCCGCGAACCGGCAGGCCGGAGAGCTGCTCGGATTCGACCCGAGCTCCGTCATCGGGGTCGGCCTCTCGCAGCTCGCAGCCAGCCGCCGCGGCACGGCGCCCGGCCACGACCGCGTCTTCGACGATCTCGCCGCGATCCTCCAGAAGCCGGAGCAGGGCGGCGAAGGCGACCTCGAGCTCCAGCGGAGCGGCCGGACCATCCACTGGGCCGGGCGGCCGATCAAGGACGCCTCCGGCGCGACGGTCGGGTTCACCTTGACGCTCCACGACGTGACCCACGAGCGGCAGGTGAGCCAGATGAAGACCGACTTCGTCTCGTTCGTCACTCACCAGCTCCGCACGCCCCTGGCCGGCATCAAGTGGATGCTGGAGCTGGCGTCGCAGGCCCCCCACGTCCCCGCCGAGGCCGGCAGCTACGTCGAGGACGCTCGCACCGCCGCCGAGCGGCTGATCGGCCTCGTGAACGATCTGCTCGATATCGCGCGTCTCGAGAGCGGCAAGCTGACGGTGACGCTCCAGCCGACGAGCCTGGGCAAGCTGACGCGGAGCTCGGTGGACGACCTGGGCGCCCTCATCCGCGACAAGGGGCTGCGGCTCTCGACGATCGGCCTCGACGACGCGCCGATGGTGATGGCCGATCCGCAGCTCCTCCGGCAAGTGATCGTGAATCTCACCTCGAACGCGCTCAAATACACGCCGAGCGGCGGCGACATCTCGATCCGCATCGAGCGCGACAACGGGCGCACGGCGCGGTGGACCATCACCGACAGCGGCATCGGGATTCCCAACACCGCGCTGGGTCGGCTTTTCGAGAAGTTCTATCGGGCCGAAAACGTCCACACGGTGGAGACCGAGGGCACGGGGCTGGGCCTCTATCTGGTCCGCCTCATCATCGAACGGCTTGCTGGCGAGGTCTGGTGCGAGTCCGAGGAAGGCGGGGGCTCGGCGTTCATCTTCACGCTCCCAATCAGCGGGTGAGGCCGATGGAGACTACGGGCAAACGGGTCTTGCTAGTCGAAGACGATCGGTTCCTGCGGCGGGCGTGTGAGGCGAGCCTCCGACAGCGCGGGCTCGCGGTGACGACCGCGGCGGACGGCGAGGAAGGGCTTCGCCTTGCCCGGAGCGAGCAGCCGGACCTCATTCTGCTGGACATGCTGATGCCGAAGCTCTCGGGCCTGGAGGTGCTGCGCGCCCTCCGCGGCGACGAGGCGACGCGCGCCGTGAAGATCCTCATCCTCTCCAACTCCTCGCGCGAGCAGGACATCGCGGAGGTGAGCAACCTCGGGATCTCCGGCTACTTCGTGAAGTCCAACCTGTCGCTCCAGGAGCTGGGCGAGCTGGTGGGCCGCTTGCTGGCGGGTCAGAGTGCCTGAGGGGACGCGACGGGTCCTCCTCGCCGAGGACGACCGGTTCTTGCGCCGCGCGGCGGAGGCTCGCCTGCGCCAGCACGGTCTCGAGGTGCTCACGGCGGCCGACGGCGAGGAGGCGCTGCGCCTCGCGCGCGCCGAGCCACTGGATCTCGTCCTCCTCGACGTCGTCATGCCCAAGCTCGAAGGGTTCGAGGTCTTGAAGTTGCTGAAGCAGGACGAGGCCACCGCGCGCATCCCGGTCATCATCCTGTCGAATCTCGGCCAGGAGCGCGACGTGGCGCAGGCAAAGGCGCTCGGCGCCATCGCCTTCCTCGTCAAGGCGCACCTCTCGCTGCAGGAGCTCGTGGATCGCGTGGACGCCGCGCTCGGGACGGGCACGACGTAGCGCGGACGGGCTTCAGACGCGGCTGCCGGGCTTGATCGCCGGGCCGCCCGCTTTGCACAGCGGACACTCGTCCGGCTTCCAGGTCGTCGCCTTCACCGTCGCGAGCGTGGCACGCTTCACGGAGAAATTCGTGCTTCCGCCGCTCCGATCGATCAGGGAGCCGACTCCCACCACGGTCCCCCCGAGCGCCTCGACGCAGGTCGCGACCTCGCGGATCGAGCCGCCCGTGGTCATCACGTCTTCCACCACCAGGCAGCGCTCGCCAGGAGCCAGTGCGAACCCACGGCGCAGCCGCATGACGCCGTCCTCGCGCTCTGTGAAGAGCGCCCGCACGCCGAGGGCGCGCCCGACCTCGTGCGCGACCAGGATGCCGCCGATCGCCGGCGCCAGAACGGTCTGGATGCCGTCGTTGCGGAACGGTGCCGCGAGCGCCGCGCCGAGGGCCGCGGCGTGCACGGGATGCTGCAGGACCAGCGCCGACTGCAGATAGACGTCGGAGTGCAGGCCCGAGGTGAGCCGGAAGTGGCCTCGCAGCAGGGCGCCGGTCGCCTCGTAGAGATCGAGGGTCTCGCGCTCGGTCACGGGGCGCCGAGCTCGGCGACGATCGCGGCCGCGGCCGCGGCGGGATCCTTCGCGGCGCTCACCGGGCGCCCCACGACCAGGTAGTCGGCGCCGGCGGCGAGCGCCCGACGTGGCGTCGCGATGCGAACCTGATCGTCTTTTTGGAGAAGGGGGCTCCTGTCCGGCATGCGGACCGGCTCGGCTGGACGGATGCCCGGCGTCACGATCACCCATCGGGCGCCCATCGCCAGGCGCAAGGGGCTGATCTCCTGCGGCGAGGCGACGCAGCCGTCGAGGCCGGCCTCGCGGGCGAGCGCGGCGAGGTGCAGCACGTGCGACTCGACGCTCGTCGGCACGCCGACCTCGCGCTGGAGCGCCCGGCGGTCGAGGCTCGTGAGCACCGTCACGCCGAGGCAGAGCGGGCGGGGCATCGCGAATTCGCCGGCCGCCTTGGTCGCCGCCTCGGCGGCGGCGCGCGCCATCGCCAGGCCGCCGCTCGCGTGGATGTTCAGCATGAAGACCCCGAGGCGGGTCGCCTCGCGGACGGCCGCGCCGACGGTATTCGGGATGTCGTGGTACTTGAGATCGAGGAAGACGCGAAAGCCTCGCTTGCGGGCGGTCTCGATCGCCGCCGGGCCGGCGGCGGTGAAGAGCTGCGAGCCGATCTTGCATCCGGTGAGGATCCCGTCCAGGCGGCGGAGCAGCGCATCGGCCTCGTCCAGGCTCGACACGTCGAGCGCCACCAGCACCCGGTCGGCGGGGCTAGCGGAGGTCGGCATGGTATTCCTGCAGGCTCTGCACCAGGGGCTCACCCTTGAGCAGAGTCTCGATCGCGCCGATCGCGGCTTGCGCGCCGTCGAGCGTCGTGTAGTGGGGAATGTCCTGGGCCACCGCGGTGCTCCGGATGATCGTCGAGTCCTTGCGCGCGCGGCCATCGGCCGGCGTGTTGATGACCAGGGCGATCTCGCGCCGCTTCATGAGATCGATCACGTTCGGACGATAGCCCTCGGCGACTTTGTGGATCGTCTCGACGCTCATGCCGTAACGTCCCAGGATGCGCGCGGTGCCCGGCGTCGCCACGATCGTGAAGCCCAGATCGATGAGCCGCCGCGCCAGCGGCGCCACCGCGCGCTGGTCGCGCGGCCGTACGGAGACGAAGATCTTGCCGAGGGTGGGCATCAGCAGTCCCGACGCCACCTGCGACTTGAGATAGGCCTTGCGGAAGTCGTGGTCGAGACCCATGACTTCGCCCGTGGATTTCATCTCCGGGCCCAGGACCGTGTCGACGCCCGGAAACTTGACGAACGGGAAGACCGACTCCTTGACCGCGATGTGGGGCAGATCGCGACCGTCCCATCTCAGCCACGCCTCGAGCGTCTCGCCGAGCGCGACGCGCATCGCGATCTTGGCGAGCGGCAGCCCGATCGCCTTGGACACGAACGGCACGGTGCGTGAGGCGCGCGGGTTCACCTCGAGCACGTAGATCGTGTCGTTGCGGATCGCGAACTGCACGTTGATGAGCCCGATCACGCCGAGGGCCTGGGCGAGCGCGCGCGTCTGGCCGCGCAGCGCCTGGACCTCATCCTCGCCGAGCGAGTACGGCGGGAGCGCGCAGGCCGCGTCGCCGGAATGGATGCCGGCCTTCTCGATGTGCTCCATGACGCCGCCGACGAGCACGCGCGTCCCGTCGGCCACGGCATCGACGTCGATCTCGATCGCGTCGTCCAGGAACTTGTCGATCAGGACCGGATGCTCGGGCGAGACCTGAACGGCCTCGTGCATGAACTCGCCGAGGTCCTGGTCGTCGTGGACGATCCGCATCGCGCGGCCGCCCAGCACGTAGGAGGGCCGGACGAGCACCGGGTAGCCGATCTTGACGGCAATCACGCGCGCCTCGTCGAGGGAGCGGGCGGTGGCGCCGGCCGCCTGGTGGAGTCCGAGCTCGGCGATCAGCGCGTTGAAGCGCTGCCGGTCCTCGGCGCGGTCGATGGCGTCGGGCGAGGTGCCGAGGATCGGCACGCCGGCGTCGCGCAGCGGGACCGCCAGCTTCAGCGGAGTCTGGCCGCCGAACTGGACGACCACGCCCAGCGGGCGCTCGCGTTCGACGATGTTGAGGACGTCCTCGAGCGTCAACGGCTCGAAATAGAGCCGATCGGAGGTGTCGTAGTCGGTGGAAACCGTCTCCGGGTTGCAGTTGACCATGATCGCCTCCACGCCGAGGTCGCGCAGCGCGAACGCGGCGTGGACGCAGCAGTAGTCGAACTCGACGCCCTGGCCGATGCGGTTGGGGCCCGAGCCGAGGATGACGACCTTGGGCCTCGCGGTCGGCGGCGCCTCGTCCTCCTCCTCGTAGGTCGAGTAGAGATACGGCGTGTGGGCGACGAACTCGGCGGCGCACGTGTCCACCGTCTTGAACGTCGCGCGGATCCCATGCGCCAGCCGGCGCGCGCGGACGGCCATCTCGGTGGCGCCGGTGAGGTCGGCGATGCGCCGGTCGGCGAAGCCGAGCTGCTTGGCCCGCCGGAGCACCTCCGGGTCGGTCGCCGCCGCGACGATCTGCGGCTCGAACTCGACGACCTCGCGAATGTTCTCGAGGAACCAGGGATCGATGTGGGTCAGCGACCGGATCTGCTCGGTCGTGAATCCGGCCCGGTAGGCGTCGCCGATCGCGAAGATCCGATCGGGGGTCGGGACGCTCAGCAGGCGCCGGAGCTCGTCGTCGGCGAGCGGCCGGCCCAGGGTCAGCGCCCAGCGGTCCTCCTCGAGCGAGCGGATCGACTTCTGGAGCGCTTCCTTGAACGTCCGCCCGATCGCCATCACCTCGCCGACCGATTTCATCTGGGTCGTCAGGGTGCGATCGGCTTCGGGGAATTTCTCGAACGCCCAGCGCGGGAACTTGACCACGCAGTAGTCGATGGCCGGCTCGAACGACGCCGGCGTCTCGCGCGTGATGTCGTTCCGGATCTCGTCGAGCGTGTAGCCGACCGCGAGCTTCGCGGCGATCTTCGCGATCGGGAAGCCGGTCGCCTTGGAGGCGAGCGCCGAGGAGCGCGACACGCGCGGGTTCATCTCGATCACGACCAGGCGGCCGTCGGCCGGATTCACAGCGAACTGGATGTTCGAGCCGCCCGTCTCCACGCCGATCTCGCGGATGATCGCGATCGCGGCGTCGCGCATCAGCTGGTATTCCTTGTCGGTCAACGTCTGGGCCGGCGCCACCGTGACGGAGTCGCCGGTGTGCACGCCCATCGGGTCGACGTTCTCGATCGAGCAGATGATGACGACGTTGTCGGCGAGGTCGCGCATCACCTCGAGCTCGAACTCTTTCCAGCCGATCACCGACTCCTCGACCAGGACGGTGCCGACCGGCGACATCTGGAGCCCCCACCGCACGGCACTCTCGAGCTCGTCGGGGTTGTATGCGATCGAGCCTCCGGTGCCGCCGAGGGTGAACGAGGGGCGGATGATCGCGGGGTAGCCCACCGTCGCCACGATGGTGCGCGCTTCGTCGAGGCTCCGGGCGTGACCCGAGCGTGGGAGCGCCAGCCCGATCCGCTCCATCGCCTGCTTGAAGAGCGCGCGGTCCTCGGCCTTCCGGATCGCCTCAAGCTTGGCGCCGATCAGCTCGACGCCGAATCGATCGAGCGTCCCCGCCTCGGCCAGCGCGACGGCGACGTTGAGACCGGTCTGGCCACCGAGCGTCGGCAGGAGCGCCTGCGGCCGCTCGCGCTCGATGATCTTTGCCACGAACTCCGGCGTCAACGGCTCGATGTACGTCCGATTCGCGAGCTCGGGATCGGTCATGATCGTCGCGGGATTCGAGTTCACCAGCACGACCTCGAACCCTTCTTCCCTGAGCGCGCGACACCCCTGCGTGCCCGAATAGTCGAACTCGCACCCCTGACCGATGACGATCGGCCCGGAGCCGATGATCAGGATGCGCTGGAGGTCGGTACGCTTGGGCAGCTACTCCTCCACGAGCCCGTACACGATCGAGGTTTCCGGCGCGGCCTCTTCGCGGCGATAGAGCACGTCGTCGAGCCGGCCGTTGCCGACCCACGCGACCTCCCCGCTGCCCCAGAGCTGCTCGCCCAGCACGCTCATGCGGCGGTCGACGCGCTCGCGGATCGCGTGGGCTTCGAGCGAGGCCTCGCTCTGCGCGGTGAACGAGGTCCACTCCGGTTTCTGGCCGCCCCCTTCGGTCTTACGGTATGAGATCAAGTACTTGGGCATGACGAGGTCAGCCTCCCTTCTGGCTCATCAGATCGGCGAAGCGGTGAAACAGGTCGTTGGCGTCGTGCGGTCCCGGCGACGCTTCCGGGTGGTACTGCACCGAGAACACCGGCCACTCGCGGTGCCGCAGCCCCTCGCAGGTGCCGTCGTTGAGGTTGAGATGCGTGGGCTCCCAGCCGTGCGCCGACACCGATGCCGGGTCGACGGCGAAGCCGTGGTTCTGTGCGGTGATCGAGACCTTGCCGGTCGCGACGTCCTTGACCGGATGGTTGGCGCCGTGATGACCGAACGGCAGCTTGTACGTCCGGCCGCCGGCCGCCAGGCCGAGGATCTGATGTCCGAGGCAGATCCCGAAGATCGGCACGCGTCCGAGGAGCCCGCGCACCGACTCGATCAGGTAGGGCACGCCTTCCGGATCGCCCGGCCCGTTGGAGATGAACACGCCGTCGGGCTTCGCGCCGAGCACGTCGGCGGCTGTCGTCGAGGCCGGCATGACGGTCACGTCGCAGCCGATCGTGCTGAGCTGGCGCAGGATGTTGAACTTGATCCCGCAGTCGTAGGCGACGACCCGGAAGCGCGGCGGTGGCGGCGCGACGTACCCGCGCGAGAGCTCCCAGCCGCCCTCGGACCACGTGTAGGGCGCGTCGGCGGTGACCTCGGCCACTAGGTCGCGGCCGACGAGCCCCGGCAGCGCCCGCGCGCGCGCGAGGAGCGGCGCGGGCTCGGTCGCGATCGACGAGATGAGGCCGTCCTGGGCGCCGCGGTCGCGCAGGTGGCGCGTCAGCGCGCGCGTGTCGATGTCCTGGATCCCCACGATGCCGTGGCGCGTGAGGTAGGCGTCGAGGCTCGCGCACGAACGGAAGTTCGACGCGACGGGCGACGCCTCCTTGACGATGAACCCGTTGACCCACGGCCGACGCGACTCCACGTCTTCCTCGTTGACGCCGTAGTTGCCGATCATCGGGTACGTCATCGCCACGATCTGTCCCCGGTAGGACGGATCGGTGAGGATTTCCTGGTATCCCTGCATCGCGGTATTGAAAATGACTTCACCCGATGCTTCGCCCACCGCGCCGAGCGATCGGCCTCTGAACGTGCGGCCATCGCGCAGGACGAGCCAGGCGGGCTTC
Organism: Candidatus Rokuibacteriota bacterium; assembly: GCA_003220495.1. Classification (GTDB taxonomy): domain Bacteria; phylum Methylomirabilota; class Methylomirabilia; order Rokubacteriales; family CSP1-6; genus AR31. The sequence continues at coordinate 38,885 of QHSP01000059.1, forward strand.
ATCTCGGGGCGACTCGCGCGATCGTTCCGCCGACCACCGTCATCCACGGGCCACCGCGAAGCTGCCATCCGCCGAACGGCGTGTTCCGGCTCCGCGAGTGAAACCGCGCCGGCTCGACGGTCGTTTCGGCGTCGAGGTCCAGGACGGTCACGTCGGCGGGCGCGCCGGCGGACAACGTCCCGCCCGGCAGGTTGAGCAGCCGCGCCGGATCCCGGCTCCACCGGGCGATGAGCGTGGCGAGCGGCAGATGTCCGGACCGCACCAGCCGGTCGAGCACCACCGCCACCGCCGTCTCGAGCCCGACGATGCCGAAGGCGGCGCGATCGAACTCGCCTTCCTTCTCGGAGAGGGCGTGCGGGGCGTGGTCGGTCGCGATGCAGTCGATGGTCCCGTCGACGAGCCCCTCGATCAGCGCCTCGACGTCGCGCTTGGTCCGAAGCGGCGGCGCCATCTTCGTGTTGGCGTCCCAGCTCCGCACCGCGTCCTCCGTCAGGACCAGATGGTGCGGGGTGACCTCGGCCGTGACCCGGATCCCGCGCGCCTTCGCGTCGCGAACGAGGCGCACCGTGCCGGCGGTGGACGCGTGCGCGATGTGGACGTGGGCGCCGGTCAGCTCGGCCAGCAGGATGTCGCGGGCCACCATCACGTCCTCGGCCGCCGCGGGCTGCCCCGGCAGGCCGAGCTCGGTGGAGACGACGCCCTCGTTGATCGAGGCGCCCGCGCTCAGCGCCGAATCCTCGGCGTGGCTGATGATCGGCGCGCCGAACGGCAGGGTGTATTCCATGGCGCGGCGGTAGAGTCCCGCGTTCATAACGCACCGGCCGTCGTCGGAAAAGGCGACGCAGCCCGATTCCGCCAGCTCGGCCAGCTCGGCGAGCTCCTCGCCGCGGAGGTTCCGCGTGACGGCGCCGATCGGGTAGACGCGCACGAGGCCCTCGACCTTGGCCTTGGCGAGGATATAGTCCGTCACCGCGCCGTTATCGTTGACGGGACTCGTGTTCGCCATGCAGCACACGGCGGTGAATCCGCCGGCGGCGGCCGCCCGCGTGCCGGTCGCGACCGTCTCTTTGTACTCCTGGCCGGGCTCGCGCAGGTGCACGTGCATGTCGATGAATCCCGGGCAGACGATCTTGCCCTTCGCGTCGACCACCTCGACGTCTGCGGGCGCCTCGAGATGCCGCCCCAGCCGCGAAATCTTGCCGTGCTCGATGAGGACGTCCTGGACGGCGTCGACGTTGTTCGCCGGATCGATCACGCGGCCGCTCCGGATCAGCAAGCTCATGCTCCGTCTCCGCCTTTGTGGCCAGCGAGCAGGAGCAGGACCCCCATGCGCACGGCCACGCCGCGGGACACCTGGTCGAGGATGACGGAGTAGGGGCCGTCGGCGACCTCGGGCGCCAGCTCGATGCCGCGGTTCACGGGGCCGGGATGCATGATCAGGACATCGGGCCGCGCGTGCCGGGCCAGCTTGTCGAGCGTGAGGCCCCAGAAGCGCGCGTATTCCCGGAGCGAGGGGATCAGCCCCGCCGTCATGCGCTCCTGCTGCAGGCGGAGCATCATGATCACATCCACGTCGCCGATCGCGTCTTCCAGGCGGTAGCTCACCTTCGCGCCGAGCTCCTGCACGAACGGCGGGATGAGCGTGGGCGGTCCGGCCACGGTGACGGTCATGCCGAGCTTGCGCATGCCGTGGATGTCGGAGCGCGCGACGCGGCTGTGGGCGATGTCGCCGACGATCGCGACGTGGAGCCCGTCGAAGTGCCCCTTCTTCTCGCGGATGGTCAAGAGATCGAGCAGCGCCTGGGTCGGGTGCTCGTGGGCCCCATCGCCCGCGTTCACGATCGAGCACGGGAGCTCACGGGCGAGCAGATCGGCGGCGCCGGCCGACGAGTGGCGGACCACGACGACGTCGGGGCTCATCGCGGCGATGTTCTTGGCCGTGTCGATGAAGCTCTCGCCCTTGGTCGTGCTCGAGCCGCTCGCCGAGAAGTTGATCACGTCCGCGGAGAGCCATTTCCCGGCGATCTCGAACGACGTGCGCGTCCGGGTGGACGACTCGTAGAAGAGGTTGACGACCGTCTTGCCGCGGAGCGCCGGGACCTTCTTGATGTCGCGCGACGCGATCTCCTGGAGCGACGCTGCGGTGTCCACCAGCAAGGTGATCTCGCCCGCGTCGAGCTCGCGCATCGAGAGCAGATCCTTCCGCGTCCAGCCCATCTTAGCCCTCCTCGGGTTCTTCGATGACGACGCGGTCTTCACCGTCGTGCTCGCGCAGGCGCACGGCGACGCTCTCGCGGCGCGAGGTCGGCAGGTTTTTCCCGACGTAATCCGGGCGTATCGGCAGCTCGCGGTGACCGCGATCGATGAGGCACGCCAGCTGGATCGCGGTCGGCCGGCCGAGGTCGATGATCGCGTCGAGCGCCGCGCGAATGGTGCGGCCGGTGAAGAGGACGTCGTCGACGAGGATCACCGTCTTGTCCTTGATCGAGAACGGGATGTCGGTCCCGCGGATCACCGGCGTGCCGCGCATGCCGAGGTCGTCCCGATAGAGGGTGATGTCGAGCGTCCCGACCGGGAGGGTCGTCCCGTCGATCTGGGCGATCTTCGCGCCGAGGCGGTGCGCGAGGCTCACCCCGCGCGTGCGGAGCCCGACGAACGCCAGGTCCTTGGCGCCGCCGTTCTTCTCGAGGATCTCGTGGGCGATGCGGGTGAGGGCCCGGTCGAGCGCGCTCTCGTCGAGAACCTGCGCCTTCTCGCGGTGGCGGGGGGCGGAGCTACTCATCTTCTCTCCTTGCGGGCCTCTCCGGGCTCGCTTAAAGGAAAGCTTCCGTATTGACTGCAGTCACTCTACATGGCGCTCGTCCCTCGTGTCAACCCGACGAGGGGCGCGACGCGCCGCCGGAGCGCCAGCGCTCCACGGTCCGCCGGTGGTGCTCGACGGTGACGCGGCCCGCCTTCACCACGAAGCGCCGCGGCGGCAGGGCCATCACGATCTCTTCCACCCGCTCGCACTCCCAGACGACGAGATCGGCCCGGCAGCCGGCGGCGCAGCCGTAGTCGCGGAGGTTGAGGATGCGTGCCGGATGGTGCGTGATCGCGGCTACGAGGTCGCGCATCAGGTCGCGGGTGCCCATGTGGGCGGCGACGGCGGCGACGAACGTCAGGTGCGCGGGGTCGGCCGTGCCGATCGGCGTGAACGGGTTCCGGATATTGTTGGACGCCAGCGCGACCGGAATGCCCGCCTCCAGCAGGCGGCGGATGGGTGTCAGGCCGCGGCGGACGTTTCGCTCGTCGCGCCGGCCCATGAGATAGAGATCGGTCAGCGGCAGGCTGATCACGCCGATCCGGGCCGCCGCGAGGTCGGCGATCAACGCCGCCTGCTCGGGTCCGGCCAGCGCCGCCAGCTCCGTCAAGTGGCCGACCGCGACCTTGCCCTGCCAGCCCGCGCGGATCGTCTGGCGGATGATCTCGCGCACGTGCAGGTGCTCGGGCTCGTCGCTGAAATCGACGTGGAAGTCCGCGTCGACTCCGAACTCGGCCGCGAGCGCCAGGACGATCTCGATGTGGCGGCGCGGGTCGGTGTCGTTGTACGGACAGCCGCCGACGAGATCGGCGCCCATCTCGAGGGCGCGGCGGAGCAGCGTCTCGGTCGGCGGCGCCTGGAGAATGCCTTCCTGAGCGAATGCGCTGAGCTGGAGATCGATGGCCGGCGCGTACTCGCGCTTGAGCGAGAGCATGGCCTCCATGCCCATGAGCCCGACGATCGGGTCCACCTCGACGTGCGCGCGCATTGCCGTCGTGCCGGCGGCGACGGCCAGGTCGAGCACGCGGCGCGCCCGCGCGCCGATGTCGTCGGCGGTGAAGTCGCGCTTGGCCGCGCCGGTGAGCCGGATCGCCTCGGCGGCCGTCTCGGCCGAGCCGGAGATCCGCTCGGTCAAGAGCGCCTTGTCGAGATGCATGTGCGACTCGACGAGCCCGGGCGTGACGAGCCGGCCGGCGACGTCGATCGTCTCGCGCGCGGGCTCGCGCGCCGGGCCGACGCCGAGGATGCGCCCGCCGGCGATCGCGAGATCGACGGGCTGGGCTCGATCGGGCAGGCCACAGCCGCGAAGGATCAGGTCGAGCACGTCAGTCGCTCCGCGCGCTCAGGCGTCGCGCTTGGGAGGATTGATGTTGTAGGCCTTGAGCTTCCGATAGAGGTGGCTGCGCTCGATGCCGAGGCGCTCGGCGGTGCGCGTCACGTTCCAGTCATTGGAGCGTAGCTCGGCGAGGATGTACGCGCGCTCGAAGTTGTCGCGCGCGTCCTTGAGCGAGCGGTCCCGCGACTCGCCCGCGAGCGGCGCCGCCTCTTTCGGGCGCAGCGGCGCCGGCAGGTCGTCGGCCGTGATCACGTCGCCCCGAGCCATGATGACGAGCCGCTCGACCATGTTCCGGAGCTCCCGCACGTTGCCGGGCCAATCGTAGGCCAGGAAATAGCCGAGCGCCTCGCTGGAGAGCGCCTTCGCGCGCTTGCCGTTCTCGGCGCAGAACTGGGCGATGAAGTGGCTCACGTGGGCGGGGATGTCGTCCTTGCGCGTGCGCAGCGCGGGGACCTCGATCGGGATGACGTTCAGCCGATAGTAGAGGTCTTCCCGGAATTGACCCTCGCGGATCAGGGCCGCCAGGTCACGGTTGGACGCGGCGATCACCCGCACGTCCACCCGGAGCGTGTCCTTGCCGCCGACGCGCTCGAACGCCTGCTCCTCGAGCGAGCGCAGGACCTTGGCCTGCGTCTTCAGGCTCATGTCGCCGATCTCGTCGAGGAAGAGGGTGCCGCCGTCGGCGAGCTCGAACTTCCCGCGGCGCCGCGCCAGCGCGCCGGTGAACGCGCCCTTCTCGTGGCCGAACAGCTCGGACTCGATCAGCTCCTCGGGGATGGCGGCGCAGTTGACCTCGACGAAGGGGCGCTCGCGGCGGGCGGACTGCACGTGGATGGCGCGCGCCACCAGCTCCTTGCCGCTGCCGTTCTCGCCGTGGATCAGCACGCGGCCGGTGGTCGGCGCGGCGGTCGTGATCTGCTCGCGGAGCACCCGGATCGCGGCGCTCTCGCCGACGATCTCGGCCCGCTGCTCGAAGCCCGCGCGGAGCGCCGCGTTCTCGCGCTCGAGCCGGGCGTGCTCGAGGGCG
>QHSP01000074.1 GCA_003220495.1 Candidatus Rokuibacteriota bacterium
CGATCACCGACGACGCGACCGGGTTCGCCGCGATCACCTCCACGATGGAGAGCGGGAAGATCGTCTACGCCGTCGAGGTCTGGAAGACGGAGCCGGGCTAGAGACCGGCCAGGGCGCGCAGGCGCGGGCCGGCGACGCCCATGATGCGCGCCTCGCCGCCGACGGCGCCGAGGCGTTTGTAGAACTCAAGGGCGCCCGCGTTCGCAGAGTGGACGGCCCACTCGAGCGATCCGCCGCCGAGGCGAACCGTCTCCGCCGCCACCGCGGCCATGAGGGCATGGCCGACGCCGCGCCCGCGCGCCGACGGCTTCACGAAGATGTCATGGAGCCACATCGCTCGGGCCGCGATGTCCGTGTTGTAGCCCAGGGTGAAGAAGGCGTAGCCCGCCACCGCCCCGTCGAGCTCGGCAACGAGCGGCGTGAACGCGGCCCGCTCGCCGAAGCCGTCGGCGCGAACCCGCTCCGCGGTGAACGGACGGCCGTAGATCCCGACGTGCTCGTTCAGGTCGTTGGCCATCTCGGCCAGGAGCGCCGCTTCCTCGAGGCGCGCCGGGCGCGCCCGGACGGCGCTCACGAGCGCGCGGCGTCGCTGGGCAGCCGCCCGTGGGCCGTCTCGGACTGCGACGGCAAGAGCGAGAAGTGGCTGTGGACGGCGAGCCACTTCCCGCTGCGCCGCTCGAGCACGAAGGTGCCCCGGCCCGGCCGCGTGACCGGACGGCCGTCGGGCCCGGTGACTTCGGTCAGCCAGCCGCCGGCGATCCACGCGCTATCGCCCGACGCGTGCACGCTCGTGTCCCCCTCGAAGTGGAAATTGCGGATGCGGGGCCAGACGTTCTGCCACTGCTCGCGAACGATGTTGTCCAGGCCCGCCACGGCGCGGGCCCAGGTGCCGAAGGCCATCGCGTCGGTGGCGAACAGCTCTCGGCCGACGGCAAAGTCGCGGGCGCGGACGGCGGCCTCGAACGTGCGGAGCCAGTCCTGGGGTGTCGCCACGGAAGGACCCATGGCGGCATTATGCAACGGAAATATGGCATGCTGCTGGTCATGCCCCTATCCCGGCGCCCCCTGCGAGTGCTGCACACCGCCGACGTCCACCTCGAGAGCGACGGCTACGGAGACGCGCGCCAGCAAGCCGCCCATCAAGCGCGGGGCCGGCGTGTCTTCCAGCGCATCGTCGATCGCGCGTTGCACGACGACGTCGATCTGGTGCTGATCGCCGGCGACCTGTTCGACCACAATCGCGTGTCCGACGAGGCCGTCGACTTCGTGCGAGCCGAGCTCGCGCGGCTCCGTCAGCCGGTCGTCATCCTGCCCGGGAACCACGATGCGCTGTCCACGAACGCGGTCTACGACCGCCACGACCTCGCCGCCGCGGCGAGCCACGTCCGCGTGATCCGCCGGGTGAACGGAGAAGCCATCGAGCTCCCCGAGCTCGACGTCGTCGTCTGGGGCCGGGCGATGGAAGAGCACGAGCCCGGGTTCCAGCCGCTCGCCCACATCCCCGGGCGCGACGAGCGCCGCTGGCACCTGGCCATGGCACACGGCTTCTTCTACGAGGCGCGGCAGCGGCCGGATCGCTCGTCGCCGATCTTCGCCGACGAGATTCGAGACACGGGCTGGGATTACGTCGCGCTCGGCCACCAGCACGTCCAGACCGACGTCAGCCAGGGCGGCGTGGTCGCCTGCTACGCCGGCGCGCCCGTCGCGGATTGGGGCGGCAGCGATCCAGTCGGCTCGGTCCTGCGCATCGACCTCTCGACCGCGGACGGGATCCGGGTCGAGCCGCGACCGCTCTGATCGCGCCGCGCTGCAAGAGGAGACACACACGATGGCCGTCGAAGTCGCAAAGGTCGAGCTCAAGAGCGTTCAGGACGCCTCCGGCCTCGAGGAGCGCATCCTGGCGGGCCAGTTCACCGCCGATCAGGTCGTCGCGGTCGTGGGCAAGACGGAGGGCAACGGCGGGGTCAACGACTTCACCCGCCTGCTCGCCGACCACGCGTTCCGCCGCGTGCTGATGAAGCACGGCAAGCGCAGCGAGGCCGAGGTCGCGACGATTCCAATGGTGTGGTCCGGCGGGTGCGACGGCGTCATCACGCCGCACGCCACCGTGTTCGCCCGGAACGACCGGAAAGGGTCGGCGGACAAGCCGCGTCTGGTGATCGGCACCGCCATGAGCGCGGAGCTTCAGCCCGAGGACATCGGCCGCCCGCGCATGGTCGAGATCGTCGCCGAGGGCGTGAAGGCGGCGATGAAGAATGCCGGCATCGAGGATCCCAGGGACGTGCATTACGTCCAGACCAAGACGCCGCTGCTCACCATCGACTGGGTGGAGAACGCCAAGCGCCGGGGCCAGACCGTGGCCTGCGAGGTGCACGACTCGATGGGCGTGTCGAACGGCACGACCGGTCTCGGCATCGCGGTCGCGCTCGGCGAGCTGCCGATGCCGCGCGCCGAGCAGATCTGCAAGGATCTCGATCTCTACTCGTCGGTCGCGTCCTGCTCGTCCGGCGTCGAGCTGACGCGAGCTCAGATCATCCTGATGGGCAACAAGGCGGCCGCCGGTGGGCGCTACCGCATCGGCCACAGCGTGATGAAGGACGCGCTCGACATCGACGGCATCTACGCCGCGATCCGCAACGCCGGCCTCGAGCTCCCGGACCGGCCGCGCGCGGACGACCTCAGGGGCCGCCTCGTGAACTGCTTCATCAAGTCCGAGGCCGACCATCGCGCGAAGCTGCGCGGCCGGCGCCAGATCATGCTCGACGATTCCGACGTCCACCATCACCGCCACTCCAAGGCCGCGGTCGGCGGCGTCGCGGCGGCCGCGATCGGCGATCCAGCGGTGTTCGTCTCGGTCGACGCGATGCACCAGGGGCCGCACGGCGGCGGCCCAGTCATCGCCATCGTCGACGTCGGCGACTAGCCACACCCGCCAGCCGGGCCGGCTGCGCAGCCTGCCGGCTCAGTCGTAGAGATGGCAGGCCACCTCGCCGCCGCCGTCGCGGGGCCGCAAGACCGGCTCGATCTGAGAGCAGACCGGCATCGCCGACGGACAGCGCGGATGGAATCGACATCCTGACGGAAGGCTGAGGGCGCTCGGGACCTCACCGGTGATGGCCTTCGTCTCCGTCCGGTCATCGGGATGGGACGGCAGCGCGGCGGCGAAGAGCGCTTGGGTGTAGGGGTGCATCGGGCGCGCGCACAAGGCGTCGCTCGCCGCCGTCTCGACGATCTTGCCCAGGTACATCACGGCGATCCGGTGACTGATGTGCGCGACGGTGGCGAGGTCGTGGCCGATGAAGAGATAGCTCACGCCGAGCGCGCGCTGCAGCTCCTCGAGCTGGGTGATGATCTGGGCCCGCACCGACACGTCGAGCGCGGAGACCGGCTCGTCCAGGACGATCAGACGCGTGTCGGTCACGAGCGCCCGCGCGATCGCGATCCGCTGGCGCTGCCCGCCGCTGAATTCGTGCGGAAACAACGGAGCGACGTCCGGCGCCAGCCCGACCAGCTCGAGCACCGTGCCGACGCGCTCGTCGATCGCGGCGCGCGCGAGGTCGGTGTGGATCTCGAGCGGCTCGGCGATGATGTCGCCGACGCGCATGCGCGGGCTGAGCGAGCTGAACGGGTCCTGGAAGACGACCTGCACGGCCCGGCGGTACGCCATCAGGTCCGAGCCCTGGAGGCTCGCGATGTCCCGCCCCTCGAAGCTGATCGTCCCGGCGGTGGGCGTCTCCTGGAGCAGGATCAGCTTGGAGGTCGTCGTCTTGCCGCATCCGGATTCGCCGATGAGGCCGAGCGTCTCGCCGGCGTGCACCGTGATGTCGACGCCGTCCACGGCCTTCACCCACGTCGCCGCGCCCCCGAACAGCCGCCGCCGCGCGGGGAAGTACTTCTTGAGCGCCCGGACTTCAAGAACGGGTGAGGACATCGTCCAGGAGCCAGCACCGCGCGACGCTGCCGTCGCCCGGGCGAAAGTCGCGCGGCTCCTCGGTCATGCAGCGCGGCATGACGTCGGGGCAGCGCGGATGGAAGGAACAGCCCGAAGGAAGACTGGCCAGATTCGGAGGGTGGCCGCGGATGGAATAGAGCGGCTCCTTGCTGCCGAGCTTCGGCATCGAGCCGAGCAGCGCCCGCGTGTAGGGATGCTTGGGAGCGTCGAAGAGCTCCCGCACCGGCGCTTGCTCGACGAGCTTGCCGGCGTACATGACGGCGACCCGGTCGCACATCTTCGCGACGATGCCGAGGTTGTGCGTCACGAAGATCAAGGCCACGCCGGTCTCTCGCTGGATGTCCTTCAAGAGGTCCAGGTACTGCGCCTGGATCGTGACGTCGAGGTTCGTCGTGGGCTCGTCGGCGATGACGAGCCTCGGCCCGCCGGCCAGCGCGATGGCGCCGACGATGCGCTGGCGCATGCCGCCGCTCATCTGATGCGGATACTCGCGCATGCGCCACTCGGGCGACGGGATCCGGACCGCGCGGAGCAAGCTCTGGACGCGCTCGCGCAGGGAGCGACCCCGCAGATGCTGGTGGAAGAACGCGGGCTCCGCCACCTGGCGGAAGATCGTGAAGAGCGGGTTCAGCGACGCCATCGGGTCCTGGAGGATGACCGCGATCCGGCGGCCGCGGATCCGTCTGAGCTCGCGCTGGCTCTTGCGCGTCAGGTCCGCGCCCTCGAAGAGGACGCTCCCGCCCACGATGCGGCCGGCCCGCGGCAGGAGCCCGACGATCGAGAGGCAGGTGGTCGTCTTGCCGCTTCCCGACTCGCCGACGAGCCCCAGGGTCTCGCCTGCGTGGAGCGTGAAGCTCACGCCGTCCACCGCTCGGACGACGCGCGCGCCGCCGAAGGTGAAGAAGTGCGTCTGGAGATCGGCGACTCGAAGGACCGCGTCGCGCGCCACGGCCCCCAAGCCTAGAGGTTTCTCGTCTGGGGATCGAGCCTGACCCGCAGCCAGTCGCCAAAGAGCTGCGTCGCGAGGACGATCAGGAGGATGCACGCGCCCGGAAACACCGTGAGCCACCACTGGCCCGCCATCAAGGTCGGGCGCGCCTCCGAGAGCATGAGGCCCCACGCCGGCTGCGGCGGCGGCACGCCGACGCCGAGAAAGCTCAGCGACGCCTCCGCGATGATGACCACGCCGACCGTGAGACTCGCCAGCACCGTCGCGGTGTTCATGACGTTCGGCAGGATGTGCTTCTTGATCACGCGAAGCTTGCTGGCGCCGGCGATCTCCGCCAGCTTCACGAAGTCGCGCTCGCGCAGGGTCAGCACCTCGCCGCGGATGACGCGCGCATACCGCGTCCAGTACACCGCGCCCAGGATGACGATGATGTTCCACATGCTCGGGCCGACCATGGCGGCCAGGAAGATCGCGAAGACGATCGCCGGCAGCGCGAGCCAGGCGTCGGTCACGCGCATGATGATCTGGTCCACCCAGCCCCCGACGTAGCCGGACAGAATCCCCATCGCGGTGCCGATGCCGCCGGCCACCAGGGTCCCCATCAGGCCGACGACCAGCGACACGCGCGCGCCGTAGATCAGCCGGCTCAGGATGTCGCGCCCCTGGAAATCAGTGCCGAGGGGCGTCGCCACGCTGCCGCCCTCCATCCAGAACGGCGGCACGAACATCTCGGCGCCCTTCACGGGAAGCGTCGGATCGTAAGGCGCGATCAGGTCGGCGAGCAGCGCCACCAGCACCAGGCCGCCCAGGATGATGACCGCCATCAGCGGCGCCTCCCGCGCCGCCTTGACGAGCGCGCCGAGCCAGCCCGACGCCGTGCGCCGCGCCGCGAGCCGGGTGTTCGCCGGAATGGTTGCCATCGCCTACCTCATCTCGAGAGCCTGATCCGGGGATCGATGAAGGCGTAGAGGACGTCCACGAAGAGGTTGATCCCGATGATCATGAAGCCGGCCATGATCACGACGCCCTGCACCAGCGGGAAGTCGCGCTGGAAGATGCCCTCGTAGAGCAGCCGGCCGATGCCCGGCCACGCGAAGATCACCTCGATGATGACGGCGGCGTTGACCATCACGACCATGTTGACGCCGGCCAGGGTGAAGACCGGAATGAGCGCGTTCTTGAACGCGTGCATGGCGATGACCACGAAGTCCGGCAGGCCCTTGAGCCGCGCGAGCTTGATGTACTCGCTGCCGAGCACCTCCAGCATGCTCGAGCGCGTCAGCCTGAGCATCGAGGCGGCGAAGTACCAGCCGAGCGCCAGCGCCGGCATGACGACGTGGCGCCAGTCGCCGGACCCGGAGGTCGGGAGCCACCGGAGCCAGACGGAGAACACGAGGATCAGCACCAGGCCCAGCCAGAAGCCGGGGATCGAGAGGCCGAGCAGGGCGACGCCCTTGGCGACGTTGTCCCACGCGGTGTTCACCTTCACCGCCGAGATGATGCCGGCGGGAATGCCGATCAGGAGCGAGATCAAGGTGGCCGCCAGCCCGAGCGTCAGCGAGTTGGGGAGCCGCTGGAAGTAGAGCTCGCTGACGGGGAGCCGGTAGTTGAAGGACTTGCCGAGCTCTCCCGTGAGCGCGTTCTGCATGAAGGTCGCGTACTGCACCGGCCACGAGCGGTCAAGCCCCCACTGGTGCCGGATCCGCTCGAGATCCTCCGGGCGCGCGCTCGCCTCGGCCATGAGCGCCACCGGGTCGCCCGTCAGCCGCACGATCAGGAAGATCGTCGCGCTCAGGATGAAGAGCGTGACGACGCTGTACAGGATGCGCCGGATGATGAACTGCGACATGCCGCGGCGACTAGTCCTTCACCTTGATGTCTTCCCAGGGGTACGCGTAGCCGGTGGTGATGGTCGGAAAGACGTCCTGCCACTTCTGGAGCACCACCCGAGGACCGATCGCGTTGACGAACGCGTGGCGGAACACGGGCACGAGATAGTAGTTGTCCAGAATGCCGCGCTGAATTTCCTCCGCCAGCTTCTTACGCTCCGCTGGATTGATCGACCGCTCGTACTGGTCGAACTTGCCGTCGAGATCCTTCACGCAAATGCGGTCGCGCGAGTTGAAGCCGCCGCACTTGAAGTGGCCCTCGTACCAGAACGACCAGCTCCCGGCGATCCGGACACCGTGCAGGATGATCTGGGTCCCCGGAAACTCCTTGAGACCGCCCTGGAGCCGCTGGAAGTAGATGCCGCGCTCCATGGTCTGAAGCCGGCCGCGAATGCCGACCTCGCGGAGCTGCGCGATGAGCCGCTCGCCACGCGAATAGAACGTCGGCAGCGGCGTGACCCAGTCGACGTCGAACCCGTTGGGATAGCCCGCCTCGCGCAGGAGCTGCTTGGCCTTCTCCACGTTCCGCGGGTACTCGGGCCACTCGATCGCGTACTGGACGTCGTTGTTGATCCAGTTGCCGGTCGGCTTGCCCATGCCCGCGGTCTCAGCCTGATTCATGGCCCGCCGGTCGACGGCCAGGCTGACCGCTTCCCGCACGCGCTTGTCGTGGAACGGATTCTTCGGATCCTGAAAGCCGGGGAACTCGATGAAGAACGAGCCCGACAGCACGGGCGCCAGGGTCACGCCCGGAAGCTTGCCGACCTTCGTGATGAGCTCGCCCGGGACGTTGTAGACGATGTCCGCCTCACCGCGCTCGAGCATGGCGACGCGCGTGGCGGCCTCCGGTACCGAGATCATCACCAGCTGCTTCACGTTGACCGGACGGTAGTAGCCGTCGAAGGCCTCCATCTCGACCCGCACGCCGGGCTCGTGGCGCGCGAGCTTGTACGGCCCGGCGCCGATGGGCTTCTGCTTGAAGCCATCCGCTCCGACCTGCTTGTAGTACTTCTCCGGCACGACCCAGCCGGGTCCCGCGACGTTGGCGGTGCCGAAGAGGATGGCGAAGTCGAGGAACGGCTCCTTGAAGACGAAGCGAATCGTGCGGTCGTCCACGATCTCGACGCGCTCGGTTTTCTTCTTGAAGACGTCGGCCTTGGCGCCGCGGTAGTTCTCGTAGCTGAACTTCACGTCCTGCGGAGTGACTGGGTCGCCGTTGTGGAACTTGACGCCCTTGCGCAGGGTGAACGTGGCGCTCTTGGCGTCGGCGGCGACCGAGAAGTGCTCGGCCAGCGCCGGGTAGTCGTAGAGCGCCGTGCCTTGATTCTTGATGAGCGCGTCGTGGATCGCGGTGAAGAAGTTGTCCGGGGTGGCGGTTCCGTCGTGCTCCTGCGGATCGAGCCAGCGCGACGCGAATCCGGCGTGCCACGCGAGGACCAGCTTGCCCTTGGCCGCGGCGCCGGCCGGTGACGCGAACGGGATCGCCGCCGACGCGACGGCGCCGAGGATCAGCGCGGCCGCGAGCAGGGTGAACAGGCCGGACGCCTCGAATCGGGGACGTTTCATTCAGAGCCTCCGCTCCGGGGTTCGATTGTCGCTGCGAAGAGTGCTGTAGACTAGCCCGCGGTCCGGATGCGGTCAAGTCTGGGCAGGAGCGCGACGCGGCGGGATCAGGCGACGCCCGCCTCACGGCGCGGCGCCCTGCTGGTGGCCTGCGCCGCGGTGTGCTGGAGCAGCGGCGGGCTCATCGCCCGCCTCGTCACCACGACCCCCTGGACCACCAGCCTCTGGCGGAGCCTCTTCGCTTCGCTCTTCCTGGCCGTGGTGCTGTCGATCGTCCGGGGCCGCAACATCCTCGCGCAGTGGCGTGACGGCGGACCGCCGCTCGTCGCGGTAGCCGTCTGCATGGCGCTGGCCTCGACGTGCTTCATCTTCTCGCTGGCTCACACCTCCGTGGCCAACACCTTGATCCTCATCTCGACCGGACCCTACGTGGCCGGGCTGCTCGGCTGGCTCATGCTCGGCGAGCGCGTCATGCCGCGCACGTGGGTCACGATGGGCGTGGCGCTCGCCGGCGCCGTGATCATGGTGTCGGACTCCTATGGTCGCGGCTCGATCGTCGGCGATCTCCTCGCGATCGTGATGGCGGCAAGCTTCGCCACCGCCACCGTCCTCGTGCGCAGTCGCCCCGAGACCCCCATGGCGCCCGCGGCGGCGCTCGCGACCTCGCTCACGGCGCTCGTTGCCCTGCCATTCTCCGAGCTGCTCCGGACCGGACCGCGCGACCTCGCGCTGCTGGCGTTGTTCGGCGTCGGCAACTACGGCACGGGGTTCCTGCTCTTCATGGGCGGCGCGCGGTTGATCCCCGCCGCGCAGAGCGCGCTCGTCGGCATGCTGGAGACCGTGCTCGGGCCGATCTGGGTCTGGCTCGTCCTGAACGAGCGGCCGGCGGCGGCGACCCTGGTCGGCGGCGCCCTCATCCTGGCGGCGCTCCTGGCGAACACGCTCCTCGAGCGCGCCGTTATCCGAGGAACAGCTCGCAGGTGTCGAGCCACGCCTGGGTCGTGAGCGCGAGCGACTCGACGTCGATCCGCTCGTCGTTGCCGTGGAAACGGCCGGACATCGCCTCGGCGGTCAGCGTGCGCGAGAAGAGGCCGAAGCCGTAGGCGACGGCCCCGTGCTCGCGGAAGTACGGCGCGTCGGTGAAGCCGACGATCAGGCGCGGCAAGAGCCTCGCGCCGGGGTAGTGACGATCGACGACCCGGCCGAGCACGTCCCAGAGCGGGGTGCCCGTGGGCGACACCGAGGCCTGCTTCGAGAACAGCTTCTCGACTGCGACTTCCTCGGAGAGGTCGCCCAGCGCCTTGTCGAGGTGGCGACGGACCTCGTCCTCGTTGTCGCCGGGGATGGTCCGGATGTCGACCTCGATGTCGACGACGTCGGGAATGACGTTGGTCTTCACTCCGGCCCGGCACATGTTCGGCGAGAACGTCGTGTGCGTCGCCGACCACGCCGACCTGGCCATGCCCGCGGGAAGCCTGGCGATCGTTTCGTCGACGCGAGCCGGATCGACCAGCGCCTCTTTCGCGGCCGGGTCCAGATCGAGGGAGGCGACCACGCCACGCCAGAGATCGCTCACGTAGGGGGCCGGCCGATAGTCCGCCAGGCGCGTGACGACGTGCGCCGCCTTGATCAGCGCGTTGTCCGCGCCGTACGGCATCGAGCCGTGGCCGGGCGTGCCCTTCACCCGGAGCCGCCGCCAGGCGACCCCCTTCTCGCCGACGTGCACGGTGACGTTCAGTTGCCCGTCGTGCGCGCTGACGGTGCCGCCGTTCTCGGTCAGCAGATAGTCGGCGCGGAGCGCGTCCCAGTGGCGCTTGCACACGTGGCCAGCGCCGAGCGCGCCCCCGGCCTCCTCGTCGGCGCACGCCAGATAGACCAGCGTGCCTCGCGGCCGCCACCCGCGCCGGGCCAGCGCCTTGAGCGCGACCGCCTGCGAGGCCGTGAGATTCAACATATCGATCGCGCCGCGGCCCCAGACTTCGCCGTTCACGAGCTCGCCGCCGAACGGGTCACGCGTCCAGTGCGACGGCGTGACCGGCACGACGTCCGTGTGGCCCATCAAGCACAACGTCGGTGCGGCGGGATCGCTGCCCTCGATGCGGGTGACGAGGCTCGCGCGGCCGGGCGCGCCATCCGGCTCGTACACGTCGATGTCGAGCCCGCTGCCCTCGAGATACGAGCGCAGCAGGTCGCTGGTGCGCGCCTCGTGGCCGGAGGCGACCGTGCCGTCGTTCACGCACTGATTGCGGATCATCTGCCGCAGGAGCTCGACGGTCTCCCCGGTCAGCGTGTCGTTCATGACTTCGGCGTGTTGCGCGTCAGGAAGTCGGTGACCGTGCGAATCGATTCCGCCAGGTGTGTCGGCCCGCGCCAGTCCTTCTGGATCTGCAGAGTCGGAGCGAGGCGCGCGATCTCGGCGCTGGTCTCGGCCGGATGCGGCTTGTCGGTGCCGGGCTGCAGCAGGAGCGGCGTCTTGCAGCGACGCACGAACTCGCGGCTCACCGAGAAGACGAACTCGCCGCCGAACATGTTGTGGCCGAATTTCTTGATCATGTCGGCCGTCAACGACGGATCGCGCTCGAGCATGGTCTTCGCGAACCCGCTGACCGCCTCGTCCCAGGTGTCCCGGTTCTCGTGCAGGCCGATCGGGTTCTGGAGCACGGCCGCGGTGATCCGCTCGGGCGCCATCTCGCACAAGGTCAGGCAGAAGGTGCCGCCGATGCAGCCGCCCATGACGTGGAAGCGGCGATGGCCGAGGTGGTCCATCAGCGCCAGGTGATCGCTCGCGTACGTGTGCCAGCCGTGCGTCTCGGTCACCGCGCCGCGCGACTTGCCGGCGTTGCGCTGGTCCATGCCGATCACGGTGAAGCGGCTCGAGAGGTCGGCCATCGGATTCATCCACGGCGGCGGAGCCGACGGATTGCTCGGGCTCTGGCGCCAGTAGTCGAGCTGCGAGCGCAGGCCGCCCGGCGCGAAGAGCAGCAGCGGGAATCCCGACCCGTGCACTTCGTAGTAGATCTCGGCATCAGGGCGCGTGAAGACTGGCATCGCTCTCCTCCTGGCCTAGACGGCCGTGTCCTTGAATCGGCTCAACACCTCGAGATGTCCGTGCGGAAACTTGAGGCCCGCCCCGCGCGGCTCGGCGATGACGGAGGTGGCGCCGATGGCTTTCCACGCGTCGACCTGGTTCTTCCAGCCGTCGGGGCTCTGGCCGGCGAGGCGAATGCGTCCCTCGAGCGGCAGCCGTTCTGGATCGCGCCCCGCCTCACGGGCGTAGCCGTGGACGCGCGCGACGAGCGCCCGCCCCGAGTCGTCGGGCGTGAAGTTCGGGCTCCACCCGTCGGCGAGCCGCGCGATCCGCCGCAGCGCCGCCTCGGGCGGCACCGCGTGATCGCGGCTGCCCACGCCGAACCAGACCGGAATCGGCCGCTGGATGGGCATCGGGTTCAGCCCGGCGTGGTCGATCCGGTGGAACTCGCCGCGGAAGTCGACGACCTGCTGGGTCCACAGGGCGCGCATGACGGCAACCTGCTCCGCGCTGCGCCGGCCTCGGTTCTCGAAGCTCTCATTGAGCGCCTCGAACTCGACCGCGTTCCAGCCCACGCCGATCCCGAGGCGCAGCCGGCCGCCGCTCAGCACGTCGATCTCGGCCGCCTGCTTGGCGACCAGCACCGTCTGCCGCTGCGGCAGGATCAAGATGCCGGTGGCCAGCGTGATCCGGCGCGTGATCGCGGCGAAGTACGCCATCAACGTCAGCGATTCGTGGACGACGCTCTCGTGCGAGTAGTTGGCAAGCGACGGGTGGGAATGAACCCGCGGGTCGGCGCCGAGGACGTGGTCGGCGACGAAGAGGTGGTCGAAGCCCATCGTCTCGACGGCGCGGACGAACTCGGCGATGGCGCCGACGTCGCTGCCGCACTCGGTCTGGGGAAAGATCACGCCGACCTTCATCCCGGCCCTCCAGTCGAGCAGGGATTATACTTCCTCGCCGTGGGCGACCCCAGCGTCAGGCCGAGCGCGTGGCGCGTGGTCGCCGCGGCGACGGCCCTCAACCTTCCGATCGGCTCGCTCTACGCGTTCAGCGTGTTCCTGAAGCCGCTGGAGGCGCTGCTCGGCCTGAGCCGCGCCGACCTCGCGTTCGTCTTCGGGCTCGCGGCCGCCGGATTCGGCGTCGGGATGAACCTGGCGCCGTACGTCTCTCGCCTCGCGTCACCGCCGATCCTGGTCGCGGCCTGCGCCGTCTCGAGCACCGCGGGCGTGGCGCTCGCCGCGACCGCGGGTGGCCTGGCCCAGCTGGCCGTCGGCTACGGCATCCTCTTCGGGGCCGGCGGCGGCGCGAGCTACATCCTCGTGCAGCAGACCGTGAACCTGGCGGTGACCCGGCGGCACGGCCTCGCGAACGGCTACGTCGTGAGCCTCCTGCCTGCCGGCGCGATGATCGCCGCGCCGTTCTTCGGCTGGTGCGTGGGCGCGCTCGGCGTGCGCGCCGCGCTCTGGGCGCTGGCCGCCGTGCTCGGCGGCACCGGCGCGATCAGCGCGTGGCTGATCGCCCGATCGGGCGCGACGCTCGCCGCCGCGGGGAGCACCGATGCGCCACGCGCGGAAGAGCGGCGTCGCCTCGTCTTCTGGCAGCTGTGGCTCGTGTTCTTTCTGGCGGCGTCCGCCGGCTTGATGGTGCTGAGCCAGGCCGCCGGGATCATCACCTCCTACGGCGGCGCGACCGCCCTGGCCGTCTACGGCACGACGTTCATCACGGGCGCCATCGCCGTCGCGCGGCTCGGTGGCGGATGGATGGTCGACTGGCTGACGATTCCCACGGTGGCCGCGGGCGCGCACGCGATCGCCCTCGCGGGCAACGTGACGCTGACCCTCTGGCCCGGCCCTGGCGTGTCGGTCCTCTCGCTCGCCCTCGTGGGCGTGGGCTACGGCTTGATCTCCGGCGTCACCGCGGCGGCGGTGGCCGTCTACTGGCGGCGGGCGCTCTACGGACGGATGGCGAGCCGGCTCTACATCGCCTGGTGCGCCGCCGCGATCGTTCTGCCCATCGCCGCCGGCCGGCTCTTCGATCTGACTCAGAGCTATCGGACGGCCGTGCTGATCTCCGCCGGCAGCAACGTCCTCGGCTTCCTGATCGCGATCGGGCTACCGCGTCAGGGTGGGTCTCGCCTCGCCGAGCCGCGCGTCGAGGGATGATCTGGCGCGCGGGATGACGAGACTGCTACCATGCGCGCCAACACTCACTGGGGAGGACGGCATGTCACGAGCTCTCGCAACGTCTCTCGCGGTCTTCGCGGTTCTGATGCCCGGCGCGGCGGTCGTCGCTTCGGCCCAGGCTCCGGCCCCGGGCCTGGTCACGATCCAGAAGCTCTCGGCCCCGCTCGCGAACGAGCTCGTGGGTGAGTCGGTCGCGGCCTGTGCGCAGAAGGGCTACACCGTGACGGCGGTGGTCGTCGACCTCGACGGCGTGCGGCAAGCGCTGCTGCGCGGCAACGGCGCGCCCATCCACACGCTCGACAACGCGTTCTACAAGGCCTACTCGGCCGCGTCCCTCACCCTGGGGCGCAAGGAGAACAGCACCAAGGAAGTCGCCGACCGGATGAGCAAGAATCCGCCGACCACGGTGCCGCAGACGCCGCTGCCCAACGTGACCTACGCGGTCGGCGGCGTGACCATCAAGGTCGGGGAGACCGCGATCGGCGCGATCGGGGTCAGCGGCGCGCCGGGCGGTCAATTCGACGAGGAGTGCGCACGAGCCGCCCTCGCCAAGATCAAGGACCGGATGAAGTAAACGACGATGCCGAAGAAACTGTCGCCGGCCCAGGTCGAGAGCTACGAGCGCGACGGATTTCTCTCGCCCGTCGCTGCACTCTCGCGTGAAGAAGCCGCCGCCTGCCTGCGAAAGCTCGAGGCGTTCGAGGCGACGGTCGGCGGACCGCTCACCTCCGACGGGACGGACGCGCGCTATCGCTCACGCACCCACGTTCTGCTGTCGTGGGTGCATTCGCTCACGCGTCATCCCGCGATCCTGGACGCCGTCGAGGACCTGATCGGCCCGAATATCCTCGTCTACACCTCGACGTGGTTCATCAAGGAGCCTGAGAGCGCCGCGATCGCCGCCTGGCATCAGGACGCGACGTATTTCGGGCTGCGCCCGTACGTGCACGTGACCGCGTGGCTCGCGCTGACCGATGCGACGGCGGAGAACGGCTGCATGGAGTTCCTGCCGGGGAGCCATCACGGCGGCCAGCGCCCGCATCGCGCCGGCGTC
>QHSP01000132.1 GCA_003220495.1 Candidatus Rokuibacteriota bacterium
ATGTCCCTCGAGGATTACGCGGCCGTCACCTCCACCAACGCCGCCAAGCTGCTGGGCCTCTATCCCAAGAAGGGCGCCATCGCGGTGGGCAGCGACGCCGACATCACCATCATCGACCCGGCAATCAAGAAGACGCTGCGCATGGCCGACCTGCACGTGCGGGACTATAGCCCCTGGGAGGGCTGGCAGGTCGAGGGCTGGCCGACGACGGTGATTCTAAGAGGGAAAGTCATGGTGGCGAATGGCCAACTGCTGGGCTCGCCCAGTGATGGGCAGCTCATAGCCCGCAAGATCGATCCGAGGGTGTTGCGGCGCCCGGCGTTCTGATGCTCTGTCTCTATCGGCCGTGACCACCCTTCAGCACAAGGAGAGAAACCTATGTACGCGGTCCCTGACGGCGATGAAGTCGTGGCGGTGGCCAAGGAGCTGGGCATCCACCTGAGTCCGGAGGAGGCCGTCCTGTACCGAAAGTACCTCATGGAACAGCTGAGCCAGTTCGACGCCTTCGTGCAAGCCCGGCTGGAGGAGCCCGTGCCGCCGATGGTCTGCGCCGTTCGGAAACTCGGTTACCGGCCGCGGCCGGAAGAAGACCCGCTCAATGCCTGGATGTGGAAGTGCCGGATCGAGGGAGTGGCCGAAGGCGTGCTGGCCGGCAAGACCGTCAGTTATAAGGATCACATCGCGGTGGCCGGGATGCCCATGAGCTTTGGCTCCTTCGCCCTCGAAGGCTTCATCCCTGACTTCGACGCCACCGTGGTCACCCGCGTACTGCAGGCGGGCGGCACCATCATCGGCAAGAACGTCATGAACGGCCTGAGTGGCGGCTTCGGCACCGGCGGCGCCATCGGGGACTACGGCCGGCCCCTCAACCCCCACAATCGCGAGCACGTCACCGGCGGATCGTCGTCAGGCTCCGGTGCGGCGGTGGCCGCTGGCCAGGTGGACATCTCGTTCGGCGGCGACCAGGGAGGCTCCATCCGCATCCCGGCGGCGTTCTGCGGGATCATCGGCCACAAGCCCACGTTCGGGCTCGTGTCGCACTTCGGGATCGGGTTCGGCTCGGACCAATCCATCGACTACACGGGCCCGATGGCCCGCACCGTGGAGGACGCGGCGGCGGCGCTCCAGGCCACCGCGGGGTACGACCCCTACGATCCGCGCCAGACGCGCGATGTCCCCACTCGCATGGATGTGCTCGGTCGTCTCGCCGAGGGAGTCGCCCGACTGCGCATTGGTGTGCTCCAGGAGGGCTTCGACGACGCGGAGGGCGATGTGCGCGACCTGGTGCTGGCGGCGGTCGACGTCCTCGGCCGGGCGGGTGCTGACGTGACCAAGATCTCCATTCCTGCGCACCATGCCATCCGCACGGCCCAGGCTGCGCTCACGGGCGAAGGTGCTCTCGCACTGTTCAAGACCGGCTTCTTCGGCGCCTTCACCAGGACCTACTACCCCGCCGCCCTCATCGCGGCCATCAACAAGCTGTGGGCCTCCCAAGCCGATGTGCTCGCACCGCGCACCAAGCTGTCGCTCATCGCCGCCGAGCTGAGCCGACGCAACTACCACGGCCGCTTGTACGCCAAGGCGCAGAATGTGCGGCCTGCCTACATCAAGGCCTACGACGCCGCACTCGCGGACGTTGACGTGCTCGTGATGCCCACCTGCATCATGACGGCGCCCAAGAACCACAGGCCAGAGAGCTACCTGGAGGCCGTCGAGGACAACCTCATGGCGATGAGCCGGGGCGGCTCCCGCAACACTCAGCCCTTCAACTACACCGGACACCCCGCGCTCGCTCTCCCGGTGGGCAAGTCGTCGGCGGGTCTCCCGGTCAGCATGCAGCTCGTCGGGCGTTTCTTCGACGACCCCCTGCTCATGCGGGCCGCCTACGCCTACCAGCACGCGACCGACTGGAACAAGATCATCGGCGTCCACGCCTGACCGGGGGGAAGGAATACGCCATGGAGGGCGGAATGATCACGATTCTTGATCTCAAGACCGAGCTCGCCAAATTGACGATGCTGCGCGGGCGCACCCCGCAGACGACCGAGACCGCGCGAAAGGGAAGCGGAGCCTTCGCCACATTGGCTCCGTTTCGCGACGGCAATATCTTCAGCGCCAAATTTGCTGGCGACGGAGCGTGGGAACGCCATCCGAACGGCGATGAGCTCGTGCAAATCGTCGATGGCTCGGCGACGCTGTACATCATGGCGGAGGACGGTCCGAAATCATTCGCGCTGAGCGCCGGGATGATGGTCATCGTGCCGCAAGGAACGTGGCACCGCTTCCACGCGCCCGAGGGCGTAACCGTGGTGACCGCGACGCCGAAGCCGACGGAGCATCTGACAGTCGATGTCGAGGATCCGCGCACGCTCACAGCGGCGCAGCTGTCAAACGCCGTCGAGGAAAAGTGGCGCTAACGAGCGAAGGACAGCCTTCCAGTCACTCCGCCGGCATAAGTCGAGGCGTGGATATTCCGAAGCGCGTCGCGATCTCGCCGAGCCCGCGCCATGTCGTTTCCTCGATCGGGATTCCCGCGTGGCGGCGGCGTTTCTCTGTGCGGTACTCGATCTCGCCTGGATAAAGGACTTCGTCGAAGCCGTCGGCGGGAGGCGTGGCCTTGAGATAGCTCACGAATGCCTCGACCTGAACTTTGAAGTCGGTGGGCGAGAACGCCCGCGGATCGATGACGAGCATGAATGTACCGTCGTTGTGGCGCCCCTGCGGATCGACGCCGAAGCCCAGGCCCGGAAGCACCGCCGCCAGAGTCTCCACCGCAAAAGACAGCCCATAGCCCTTGTGCCCTTCGGGGCCGCCGAGCGGCAGCATCACTCCACCCTCGAGCTGCGCATTCGGATTCGTTGTGGGTTTGCCGTCCCTGTCCAGGAGCCAGCCGAGCGGAATGGGCTTCCCCTGGGCACGCGCCAGGTTCAGCTTGCCTGCGGCCACGGCACTCGTTGCCATGTCGATGAAGACCGGGCCGGAAAGATCGCTCGGAAAGGCGATGCAGACCGGGTTCGTGCCGAGTCGCGCCTCGCGGCCGCCGAATGGCGCGACAGCCTTCGCGCTCTGGCCGGAGTCAGCCATCATCAGGCCGATGAAGCCCGCTCGCGTGGCCATGAGCGGGTAGTCGGCGAGCCGTCCAACGTGGCTCTGTTCGCGAACCGTCCCCGCCGCGATCCGTGTCTCGCGCGCCTTCGCAACGAGGCGCTCCATTGTCCACTCCGAGACGACCGGGCCGAACCCCCACCTCCCGTTCACCGCGAGTGTCGTCGGCGACTCGTTCAAGATCTCCGGCCGCGCCCCTGGCACGATGTGGCCGCGACGGATGCGGTCGACGTAGGTAGGGAGCAGCACCACCCCGTGCGAGTCGTGCCCGACCAGATTGGCCCCGACCTGATGTCTGGCGACGATCTGCGCGTGCTCAGACGGCGAGCCAGCCGCTTCGTATGCGGCGATGGCGAAAGCGGTCAAGTCCTCGAACCCGACTCGCGGCATATTTCAGCTCAAAGTGACCGAAACACGGCAGAGCGTCGATCGGTGCGGCGTGCCACCGCTCACCGGATCGTGCACGTCGTTCAGCACGAGCAGGTTCTGGTTAGCGCCCGCCTCGCTGAACGGATCGAAGCCGGGCAGGCCAAGCTCGGCGCACGCCTCCCACCAGCCGTGCGAGCAGCAGACCACCCCAGGGAGAATGGCGTCGCTGATCTGAGCCTGGGCGCGAACGCGGCCGCTCGGCGTTTCCACGACGATCCACTGGCCGGCCCTGATCCCGTACTCCGCGGCCGTCTCGGGATGGATCTCGGCGGTCGGGTTCGGCGCGGTCTTCCTGAGGCTCGGCAGACCACGGAGCTGGCTGTGCATGTACTGCGGACGCTTGGCGTTCGTCAGCACCAGCGGAAAGCGCTCGGCCAGGTCCGGCCGACTCAACGGGCTCAATGCGGGCTCGACGTACGCGGGCAGCGCGGGCAGGCCGTGCTCCGCGAACTTGAGCGCAAAGATCTCGACCTTCCTCGTCGACGTCGCGAACCCTCGAGGCGCGCCCCTGGTCTCGTCGAGCTCGCCGAACTTCCGATAACGGTGCGGCGCGCGCGGGACCGAGATCCCGTGCGGCATCGCCGCCAGCGTCTCGAGGCTCACCCCGCTGGGCGCCAGCAGATGGCGATAGCCCGCCTCTAGGTCGCCGCCCCAGAACTCTGCGCCAAGGCCGAGCCGCGTCGCGAGGTCGAAGATAATGGCGACATCGGACCGGCGCTCGTAGAGCGGGGGCACCACGGCCTCGCGGAGCTGG
>QHSP01000133.1 GCA_003220495.1 Candidatus Rokuibacteriota bacterium
CCCATCACGAACGTGCGGACGGCCGAATGGCCGACGTAGCCGCCGTAGTTGATGCCCTTGGGCAAGGCCTCGAGGCAGTCGAGGAACTCGGGGAACGTCGTCCAGCGCCACTTGATGCCGGCCTCCATGGCCGCCGGCGGGATGTCTTCGGCGCGCTGAAGGTTGCGGACGACGAGGTGCTTGTTCTCCTCGGCGCAGGGGGCGAGCGTGAATCCGCAGTTGCCCATCACGACGCTGGTGATGCCGTGCCAGCACGACGAGGTCCCGAGCGGATCCCAGAAGATCTGCGCGTCCATGTGCGTGTGGCCGTCGATGAAGCCGGGCGTGACCACGTGGCCGTCGGCGTCGATCACCTCGCGCGCGCGCTCGCGGATCCGCCCGATCGTGGTGATGCGGCCGTGTCGCACGCCGACGTCGGCCCGATACCCTGGGAGCCCGGACCCATCGATCACGGTGCCGTTCTTGATCACCAGGTCGTACGACATTCTCAGTTCTCCTCCTAGCGTTGTCCCTGGGCGCGGTCGGCGACCTGGACCGACTTCTTCTCGAGGTCGAAGCGCAGCGTTTTCTGCGTCTCGACGTCGCCGCCGGTGACACGGATGAAGAACGTGTCGTCGCCGTACTCGATCGAGTGGATGTCCCCCACCGCGAACACGGCGGCGTGGCCGGGCTCGTTCAGGAATTCGCGCTGGACCTCGAGCTCCGCGTGGCCGGGCTTGCTCCCGTCGTCGAGGCGGCGCCAGCGGCGCATGCGCGTCGGATTCTTGAAGTTGCCGTAGATCACCCAGCACGGGCCATGATCGTGGGGAACGGACTTGCCGCCCTTTTCCCGGCCGTGCACGAGCACGTGCACGTCGGTCTCGGGATCGTGGCCGATCGTCGTGCGCTCGCGGTAGGGCACCGGATCGCCCAGGTGCTTCTTCAAGAGCTCCGGGTTGCGCAGCAGCTTCTCGACGTGATCGCGGATCTCGGCGAGCCCTGACGGGACGCCCTTCGTCTTGATCGTCGCGCGCGTGTCGGCGAGGAACTGGTCCAGGGTGTACCCGGTGTCCGTGGCCATGGCGGACCCTCCTTATTGCCCTGGATGATATAGCAGGTCGGGGTCGAAGCGGAGGGGCGTGCGTTGTAGGATACTTGGCGCCCATGAGAGTCTTCGTCTTCGACCTTCTGCCCTATGCCGAGCACCTGGACCACCTGAAGAACGGCAAGGAGCTTCCGTGGCCTCTGCCGAGGCGGCACTTCAAGCCCGAGGTGGCCGTACGCACCTATGCCGAGCATCTCGCGACCTGGGAGGCCATGGACCGGCTCGGCTACGACGGCGTCGGCTTCAACGAGCATCACACCTCGCCGTACGGGCTGATGAACTCGCCCAATCTCCTGGCCGCCGCGGCCGCGCAGCGCACCCAGCGGCTCAAGCTCCTCGTCTACGGCAACCTGCTCCCGCTCCACGACCCGCTGCGCCTGGCCGAGGAGCTGGCGATGCTCGACTGCATGTCGAACGGGCGCATCGTTTCCGGATTCGCCCGAGGCATCCCGCGCGAGCACAACGTCTACAAGGTCCCGCTGGCCGATTCGCGCGCTCGGTTCGAGGAGGCCTGGGAGATCATTCGCCGGGCCTGGACCGAGGAGGTCTTTTCCTACGAGGGCCGGTTCTGGTCGTATCGCGACGTCGCGATCTGGCCACGGCCGGTGCAGGCGCCGCATCCGCCGGTGTGGGTGCCGGTCACCGGTAGCAAGGAAACGATCGAGTGGGCGGGACGCCACAACATCCCGATCACGCCGGGCCTGGCCCCGATCCGGGGTCTGCGCGAGGACATCATCCGCTACTACGCGCGATGCCTGGCCGAGCACGGTCACCGGCTCACGCCCGACCACTTGATCATCCAGGCGAGCGCCTACGTGGCCGACAGCAAAGCTCAAGCGGTGCGCGAGGCCGGGCCGTATCTGCTCTACTTCAACCAGACTCTGTTCAGCCACGGCAACATCACCGAGGCCTCTCTCCAGCGCGACGCCGGATATCTGAGCCCGGCGTCATACGACTACGTGCGGCCCGAGAACCTCCACGCGGTGTCCGGCTCGCGCGAGCGCTATCGCGACCTGACCTTGGCCGACGTCGAGCGCGACGCGGAGCAGTGGCCCTGGGGAACGCCGGACGAGGTGACCGAGCGGATCATCGCCGCGGCCGACCACGCCGGCGCCTCCACCGTGCTGGTCAACATGAACCGCGGCGCGATGCCGCAGGAGATGTTCCTCGAGCAGGTACACCGGTTCGGCAGCAAAGTGCTGCCGGCCTTGCAGGGCCATACCGTCACCGCTCGATGATCGGCCGCCGCGTCGTGCCAGTGCTTGCGGCGGCACTGGCGTTGAATCTTCCCGCTGGCGTCGCCTCGGCAGCCGAACCCACTCCCGAGCTCGTCGCGAGAGGAAAATACGTATTCGCGACGGCCGGGGGCTGTGCCTGCCACACACCCCCTGACGGCGTCGGATTGAATACCGGAGGCACGAAATTCGAGCTGTTCATCGGCGTCGTCTACGCGCGCAACATCACCCCGGACCCTGAGACGGGGATCGGGAAGTGGACGGACGGCCAGCTGACGAACGCGATCCGGCGCGGGGAGCGCCCCGACGGATCGAAGCTGTTTCCGATCCATCCCTACAAATACCTGGGCAATATCGCCGACGATGAGCTCGAAGCGCTCGTCGCCTATCTGAGAAGCGTCAAGCCGATCAAGTCCACCGTGCCGGCGCGGTCTCTGAAGATTCCCGTGCCGAGCCTGACGATTCCCACCGCTCAGAAGACGGCGCCGCGAGAGGGGCTGGCGCGAGGCGCCTATCTCGCCGGCGGAGCCGGACACTGCACCGAGTGCCACACGCCGCGACGATTCGACTTCTCTCCGGACGACGCAAAATTTCTCGCCGGCGGGCCCGGGCCGCAGGGAAGCCTGGCGGCCAACATCACGCCGCACGTCGAGACCGGGATCGGACGCTGGACCGAGGCTCAGATCGCGAGGTTCCTGCGAACCGGCGTGAAGCCCTCAGGGCAGGAGGCGTCCTCGCTGATGAAGACGGTCATCGCCGGTACCTCCGCCGGCTTCAAGGACCTCACCGAGGCCGATGCCGTCGCGATCGCCAGGTATCTCAAGACCGTGCCGGCGATCGAGCACAAGGTTCGCTAGCGCGAGTCGGGTTCCTCGTCGCGCGCGCCCGAGGTGCGCTGCTTGAACTCCGAGGGGACCGCGCGCCCGGCGTCGACGAACGCGCGGCGGATCGCCTCCACGTTCGGGCTGAAGATCGTCTTGCGGTTGTCGCGCGCCCACTCGTTCGAGCCGCGCGTCGTCTCGGTGGAGCCCTGGAAGCGCGGCATGACGTAACGGGCGAAGAGCTCGTACGAGCGCAGGGTCTGCTCCCTGCTCGCCCACTCGTGAGCGCGGAAGAGCAGCCCGCCGAAGCCGCCGCCGCTCTGGCGCTGGAGGTGCTCGATGCCCTTCACCACCGTGTCGACCGAGCCGACGAGCGTGGTGCCCATCTTCACGCCCTCGGTCAGGGGATCGTCCGAGCGTCCCGGCGGCCGACCGAGCGTCTCCTCGAAGTAGGTGACGGTCTCGTGGCGCTCGGCGCGCTTGACCTGCCGCAGCGCTTCCTCGTCGTCCTCGGCCACGTGCACGTTGACGACGAGCCGCCATTCTTTCCGGTCCATGCGCTTGCCGTGTTTCTCGGCGGTCTCCTCGGCGAGCTTCCATTGGTTCGCCAGCGCCTCGGGCCCGCCGGGGAGCCCGGCGCCGAGCGAGAGCACGCCCAGGCCGTGCCGACCCGCGGCGATCACGCCGGCCGGGGTCATGACGCTCGCCACCGCGATCGGGAAGTGTGGCTCGGTGTACGGCGCCAGGTGCAGGCGCGCCTGGCGCAGCTCGAACCAGTCGGTCTTCATCGTCACCGGCTCTTCACAGCGCAGGAGCTGCATGATCGCGTCGAGCGATTCATCCATGCGCGGGCGCTGGGTCACGGGCTCGATGCCGAGCATGTAGGCATCGGACACGAGCGCGCCCGGGCCGCAGCCCAGCATCGAGCGGCCGCGCGTCATGTGGTCGAGCTGGACGAAGCGCTGCGCCACCAGCAGGGGATGATGGTAGGGCAGGCTGGTCACG